>UQDV01000052.1 GCA_900539945.1 uncultured Faecalibacterium sp. | reverse complement strand
AGAACGACTGGCTGGGCACCGAGCCCGACATCGACGAGGCTGCCATCACCGAGACGGTGGACACCGACATCCTCATCGTGGGCGCCGGCAACGGCGGCATGTTTGCCGCTGCCTATGCAGCCGCCAACGGCCTGAACTTCCGCATCATCGAGCAGAACGGCAACGTGCAGGACACCCGCCACTGGTACGGCGCCATCGACTCCGCCGCAGCCAAGGCTGCCGGTGAGGAGCCTTTCGACCGCGCCAAGCTGCTGAGCGAGATCTCCCGCTACGCTTCCGGCAAGTGCGACCAGCGCGTGGTCAAGACCTGGATCAACGAGTCTGCCGCCATGCACGACTTCATGCGGAGCATCCTGGAAGACAAGTACGGCTGGGTCTGCGACTTTACCTCCGGCAGCGAGGCTGCATGGCCCGCAGAGAACGCTGAGCACAACACCGACTACCTGTTCCCCGTAGAGGAGCACAACTACATGGCCAGCGAGCGGAAATCCGGTCTGGCCCGCAACGAGCTGCTGCTGCAGTACATCCAGGAGCTGGGCTACGGCGTAGACTTTAAGACCAGCCTGGCTAAACTGGAAAAGAACGCCGAGGGCCGCATCACCGGCGTTATCGCCCAGAACATGGATGACGACCACTTCATCCGCTACAACGCAGCCAAGGGCGTTCTGCTGGCCTGCGGCGGCTACGCCGGCAACCCGTACATGATGCAGCAGCTGGATCCTCTGGGCACCAGCGTCACCACCGCCTGCTCCTACTCCCCTGCCGACAAGGGCTACGGCATCCGTGCCGCTGTGTGGGCCGGTGCTAACCTGGACAAGGAAGCTGCTCCCATGCTGTTTGACCGCGGCATCGTGGCTCCCGGTGTGGATGCCGGCTATGTGGACAGCGACTCTGCCTTTGGCGGCAAGGCCTTCCCCGGCGAGATCCGCCAGTTCAACCCCGGCACCCAGCCCTTCCTGAAGGTGAACCGCAACGGCGAGCGTTTTGCCAACGAGAGCTGCCCCTACAACGACATCGTTTACGCTGCTGCACACCAGCCGGGCCGCGTCTACGCTCAGATCAGTGACGCCAATATGCTGGAGGACGCAAAGCGTTTCCACACCATCGGCTGCTCTGCCGGTACCCGCAAAAACACTATGGAGGGTCTGGAAAAGACCTTTGCAAGTGCTGAGGAAAAGGGCTGCTTCTTCCGTGCTGACACCATTGAGGAACTGGCTGACAAGCTGGGCTTTACCGGTGCTGCCAAGGACACCTTCCTGGCTACCGTGGAGCGCTACAACGAGCTGTACGACAAGCAGAACGACGAGGACTTCGGCAAGCCGGCTTACCGCCTGAGCGCCATCCGCACCGCTCCCTTCTACGGCTATTGGCTGGGTGCCTCTCTGCTGACCACCGAGCAGGGCATTGCCATCAACGAAAAGGGCCAGGCCCTGGACACCAACAACCAGCCCATGGCAGGCCTCTACATCACTGGTGATATGTCCGGCAGCTTCTTCGCCAACAACTATCCCTGCCTGATGGCCGGTGTTGCCATGGGCCGCACCCTGACCTTCGCCATGAAGGCCATCAAGCAGATGGCCGGTCTGGAATAATCGGAATTTTCTTCGGTTTCTTCTCCATTATTATATCGCAAAGCGGCCCTGTCACGTTGCATCCACAACGCGGCGGGGCCGCTTTTGGCGTATTATTCCGAGATCCGGTAATGGCCCACGATGTCGGTGCGTTTCTCCAGAATGTCCTGTTCGTAAGCCGCCTGCCAAGGGTCATTGTGGTGAATGATGTAGGGCACTCCGTTTTTATTTCTCCGGTCAGACACGATGCCGATATGGTTTTCAAAAATCACCAGATCCCCGCCCTGCCATTCCTCGGTCCTGGACACATCCGTGGTCAGTACAACCGCATGATGCGCAAAAAACACCTTCAGATTTCTCACCCGGCGAAAATCAATGTTGGCATCCGGCTGCCGGATATCGTACCACTGCGGATGCTCCCGGATATCGGCGTCCACCAGCGCCTGCAGATCATATCCGGCATTTTTCAGTGCAAAAGCCACCACATCGGTACACACGCCATAGCCATCGTCCGGATATCCGGTCTGATAATAACGGCTCTTGTATTTTGGACGGGTATCCACATAGGCCAGCGCATTGTCGAGCACATCGGTCTGGTCATCCACACCATCGCCGTCTGCATCCACCGTGCTGTAAAAAGCCGGAATCTGCCCCACATATTGGTCTTGTGGGCGGACTGTAGAAGTGTGCTGATAACGCATCAGCAGAACGAGTAGCACGCCACATAGAAGTATCGCGCCCGCCGCAAGCGAGACGCAAAGCATCCGTTTCCTTTCCGATTTATTCATACGCCACCCATCCTGCCTTTCCCGTCTATCACACTCTCAATGTATGCCAATGCAATCGTTCTGTCAAGCATCCCGCCCGCAGCACTTTCCACAAAGAATTTCTCCATTATTCTACAGACACAACAAAAAAGCCCTGAGATTTCTCTCAGAGCTTTTTGTTCAAGTCGGCGACTACCTATTTTCACAAGCCGTTTCCAGCTAACTATCTTCG
>UQDV01000051.1 GCA_900539945.1 uncultured Faecalibacterium sp. | reverse complement strand
TGGGCAGAGCGGGGCGGGGTTATACCAAAAAAGAGCCGCACCCCTGCGGGCGCGGCTCTGGTCGTGTGGGTCAATAATCCAGCGGGAGATAGAGACAGATGCATTTATCTTCCCCGTGAGAAGGGCTGAACGTGATGTCGGCGTCCAGGTCCTCGAAGTCGTGGTGGCGGTACAGGCGTTCGCCTGCCTCGGAGGAGGCCAGTGTGACGAACGACACGCCCACCTGCTGGCTGCGGATGGCTTCAATGCGGCTCAGGCATTCCTCCAACAGGACATCGCCCCAGTACAGGTGGATGCCGTTGGGAGTAGTTGCCTGCAGCTGATGCTGGAATTTTTCGTCAATGGCAAAATAACCGATGTGGATGGTGCCGCCGATCTTGTAGCGGACATCACCCTCGATCTCGTCCAGCGAGCCGCAGCTGAGATTGTAGTAACCGACGATGCTCTCGGCATTTTCGGTGAGAAACACAAAGGTCTTGCCGACCCCGGCGTCCAGCGCATCCGGACTGCGCAGAAACTGGTTCAGATAGGAGTTCCCGCAGTCGAACTTGGCTGCAAGCTTCTGAAGCGCAGGGGTATAGGGTCGGACGTTCAGCATTTCCGGTTGACCTCGTGCACATGGTCAACGATCTCTCCGTCGGCCTTTTCTTCCACGGAGAACGTGTGTGTACGGCAGTAGTCCCGGATCTCCAGCGCTTCGCGGGAGGGCGTGCGCTTCTTCTGGATCTTTTTCCGGCTGCAGAACGTGCCATTGTAGGGAACCGTATAATTCACAAGACACACCTCCTGTCAGCATCAGTATAAACGATGGAACGCGGTTTGTCAAATACCAAAAAAGAGCCGCACCCCTGCGGGCGCGGCTCTTGGACGATGCAGGATGACTTAGTAGGTGATGCCCTGTGCCATCATGGCGGTGGCGACCTTCAGGAAGCCGGCGCAGTTTGCACCGACCATCAGGTTGCCCTCGGAACCGGCAGCGACGGAAGCGTCGTAGGAAGCGTGGAAGATGCCCTCCATGATGCCCTTCAGCTTGGCATCGACTTCCTCAAAGGTCCAACTCAGGCGCTCGGAGTTCTGGCTCATCTCCAGGCCGGAGGTGGCCACGCCGCCGGCATTGGAAGCCTTGGCGGGTCCGTACAGGACGCCGTTGGACAGGTAGACCTCGATGGCCTCCGGGGTGCTGGGCATGTTGGCGCCCTCGCACACGACGGTGCAGCCATTCTTCACCAGAGCCTCAGCAGACTCCTTGTTGATCTCGTTCTGAGTAGCGCAGGGCAGGGCGATGTCGCAGGGGACAGTCCAAACCTGGGTGCAATCAGCCACATAGGTAGCACCGGCGTGGGTCTCGGCGTACTCCTTGATGCGGCCGCGGCGCACTTCCTTCAGGTCCTTGACGTAGGCCAGGTCGATGCCGTTGGGGTCGTAGACGTAGCCGTTGGAGTCGGACATGGTAACCACCTTGGCACCCAGCTGGGTTGCCTTCTCGCAGGCGTAGATGGCCACGTTGCCGGAACCGGAGATCACCACGGTCTTGCCCTGGAAGCTGTCGCTGCGCATGCACTTCAGGGCCTCGGCGGTGAAGTAGCACAGGCCGTAGCCGGTAGCCTCGGTGCGGGCCAGAGAGCCGCCGAAGGTCAGGCCCTTGCCGGTGAGCATGCCGCCCTGGAAGCTGTTGGTCAGGCGCTTGTACTGGCCGAACATGTAGCCGACCTCGCGGCCGCCGACACCGATATCACCGGCGGGGCAGTCCACGAACTGGCCGATGTGGCGGTACAGCTCGGTCATGAAGCTCTGGCAGAAGCGCATGACTTCCATGTCGCTCTTGCCGTGGGGGTCGAAGTCAGAGCCGCCCTTGCCGCCGCCCATGGGCAGGGTGGTGAGGCTGTTCTTGAAGGTCTGCTCAAAGCCCAGGAACTTCAGGATGCCCTGGTTGACAGAGGGATGGAAGCGCAGGCCGCCCTTGTAGGGGCCGATGGCGCTGTTGAACTGCACGCGGTAGCCGCGGTTCACCTGGACCTTGCCCTGGTCATCGACCCAGGGCACACGGAAGCTGATGATGCGCTCGGGCTCCACCAGACGCTCGATGAGGGCGGCCTTCTCGTACTCGGGGTGCTTTTCCACCACGGGCTGGATGCTCTCCAGCACCTCACGCACAGCCTGCAGGAATTCCGGCTCGTTGGCATTGCGCTTTGCCAGGCCGTCGTACACGCGCTTCAGGTATTCATTCGTCAGCATAGTAGAATACTCCTTTTTCCCAATTACTCTATAAATTTTGAAAAAGACGAGGCCGCTCTGCCCGCCACAATGCGTGCAGGGAACCGTCACCGGCTCCGGGCGGCCCCGGATTTCCACGCTTACACCGGCAGTCCGCAGTGCAGACTGCTTACGCTTTATTATTATAAAGCCTTGCCGGGGGATTTACAAGAGCGAAAAAGCAGAAAATGTTTCAAAAAAACAGATGAAAAGTTGAACTCGCTTCACAAAACGAAAAATAAAACCAAAAACCGGTGCAGAACCTTGTTTTTTAAAGCGGCAAAAGAATGTCTTTTGGCGGGGATGGATGCTGCTCCCCTCTGCGCCCCCTCCCGTGAAAAAGCAAATCCGGCGGGGCCGCAGCCCTGCCGGATTTGCAAAATTCCAAAAATAATATTTCCGCTAAAGATGCCCAGAGCAACGCGGAAGGCATTTCAAATCGTCAGCCTTGCCGTAACCGTTACTTCTTCAGCAGCTTCTCGCAGGCGTCGGCGGCACCTTCCAAAAATTCGCCGCCGTAAGTCTCGATCATGCCGGCGTCCGACAGCTCGGCCAGCTTCGGGTCGATGGGGCACTTGGCCAGCACGGGCAGATGGTGCTTTGCCGCCACCTCGTCCACATGGCTGTTGCCGAACACGTTGATGTGCTTGCCGCAGTCCGGGCAGACGATGTAGCTCATGTTCTCCACGATGCCCAGCATGGGCACCTTCATCATCTCGGCCATGTTCACGGCCTTGGCCACGATCATGCTCACCAGCTCCTGGGGGCTTGCCACCACCACGATGCCGTCCACGGGCAGGCTCTGGAACACGGTCAGGGGCACGTCACCGGTGCCCGGGGGCATGTCCACGAACAGGAAATCCACGTCCTTCCAGACCACGTCGGTCCAGAACTGCTTGACCGCCCCGGCAATGACCGGGCCGCGCCACACCACGGGGTCCTCTTCGTTTTCCACCAGCAGGTTGATGCTCATCACGTCAATGCCCATGCGGCTCTGGATGGGCCAGCAGCCCTTGTCGTCGGCCATGGCGCGGCCATGGATGCCGAACAGCTTGGGGATGGACGGGCCGGTGATGTCGGCGTCCAGGATGCCGCAGTGGTAGCCGCGGCGGGCCATGGCACAGGCCAGCAGGGCGCTGGTCATGCTCTTGCCCACGCCGCCCTTGCCGGACACCACGCCGATGACCTTCTTGACGCTGCTGTGCGGGTTGGGGGCGTCGTGCTGGGGCGCTGCATCGCGGGAAGAACAGGCTGCACTGCAATTGGAGCAGTCATGGGTGCATTCTTCGCTCATTCTCTTTGTCGCGCACGGCAGGGGCAGGACCCGGGCTGTGCGCTTCCTCCTTGCTCAATATGCGGGCAGGGGCGTGCCCTGCCTGACCACTGTTAACTATACCATAAAAAGTGCGGCAAAACAACCCATGCCGCCGCTCATGTTTTGTGCCGGGGCCGCATAGGCTGGCAGCAGGGCAGAAAACCGGCGGGAGGGGTGCGCATGGGGCAGAAAGACCGGCCAAACTACTGGAAGAACGCGGCCCTGCTCACCGGGTCGGACGTGGTGCTGCGTCTGGCGGGGCTGGGGCTGCGCATCGGGCTGGCCAACGCGCTGGGCGGCGAGGGCATGGGCCTGTACCAGCTGGTGCTGGCGGTGTACGGGCTGTTCGTCACGCTGGCTACGGCGGGCATCTCGGTGGCGGCCACCCGCCTGCTCACCGAGGAACTGAGCCGGGACGCGGCGTCGGCCCGGGGCATGCTGCGGCGTCTGCTGGCGCTGGGGGCCGGGCTGGGGGTGCTGGCCATGGCGGCACAGGCGGGCCTTGCGGGGCTG
>UQDV01000050.1 GCA_900539945.1 uncultured Faecalibacterium sp. | reverse complement strand
GCCCCGCGTGACGGCGGACGCTCCGGCGGCCCGCGCGGCGCAGGCCGTCCCCCGCGTCAGCCCCGCGATGCTGCCCCCCGCGTGTGGCAGCCCAAGGCTCCGGCCCGCTCCGACAACCTGAGCTTTGAGGACATGATGAGCCGCTTCAAGAGCCAGAGCGAGGAAAAGATGGCGGATCTGGACCACGAGACCAACAACCGCCGCGGCGGCGGTTATGCCCCGCGCAGCCACCGCGGCCGCTGAGCAGCCGATCAGAATGCACAGAACAGACCTGTCCCCTGGTCGGGCGGGTCTGTTTTTTCGCCCAAGAGGAAAAGAAAGGAACCACCATGCCTGCAAAATTTGAACTGATCGCCCCCTGTTTCTTCGGGTGCGAGTCCACCGCAAAATTTGAACTGAACCGCATCGGCGCGGAGAACATCCGGGTGGATGACGGCCGCCTGACCTTCTCCGGCGGTGCGGAGATGATCGCGGCAGCCAACCTGCACCTGCGCACCGTGGAGCGCGTGCTGCTGCTGCTGGCCCGCTACAAGGCGTCCACCTTTGACGAACTGTTCGACGGCGTGTACAGCGTCCCCTGGGAGGATCTGCTGCCGACGGATGCGGCCTTCCCGGTCACCGGCTCCTCGCTGGACAGCCAGCTTTCCAGCGTGCCCGCCTGCCAGAGCATCATCAAAAAGGCTGTGGTCAAGCGCCTGATGGCCAAGCACCACACCTCCGTGCTGCCGGAGAGCGGCACCGAGTACAGGATCCGCTTCATGCTGCGCAAGAACGTGTGCGAGATCATGCTGGACACCACCGGCGAGGGCCTGCACAAGCGCGGCTACCGCCGCAACGCCATGGAGGCCCCCATCCGCGAGACGCTGGCCGCTACCATCGCCGACCTGGGCCGTGTGCGCCGGGACAGCCTGGTGGAGGACCCCTTCTGCGGCAGCGGCACCCTGCTCATTGAGGCCGCCCAGAAGGCCATGAACATCGCACCGGGCCTCAAGCGCCGCTTTGCTGCCGAACGCTACAGCTTTGTGCCGGCCGCTGTATGGGCCGAGCAGCGCCAGAAGGCCCTGACTGAATCCAAGCTGGATGTGGGCTTCGAGGCTTTTGGATATGATATCGACCCCGCCGCCGTGGCGCTGGCCAACGCCAATGCCAAGCTGGCCGGTGTGGAAAAGCGCTGCCACTTTGAGGTGGCCGATGTGGCGGATTTTGCCGCAAAGCAGGAGGCCATCGTGCTGACGAACCCCCCTTACGGTGAGCGCATGAGCACCATTGAGGGCGCGGCCAAGCTGGCCCGCACCCTGGGCCGTCAGATGGAGGCGAACCCCTGCGCCGGTGTGTACGCCATCACCGCTGACATGGACTTTGAAACCCACTACGGCAAGCGCGCCAACAAGCGCCGCAAGATGTACAACGGCATGATCCCCTGCCAGCTGTATATGTACTACAACGCCCCCAAGTTCGAGCACACCGCAAAGCCCATGCCCAAGTCCGGCTTTGACGGCAAGCGCCGTTTTGACAAGAAGGACTGAGCCTGAAAAAATGTGCCCGGCCTGAAAAATAAGCCCTACAAGCCGCACCGGAACTGCCCGGTGCGGCTTTTTGCATGGTTGCCGGAAAGACCCGGGAAATTCCGGAACGAATGACCCCACGACCCCTGCCGGAGAAAAGGACGAATGCAAACAAAGTTTTATGAAATGTTATGAACAAGGCTAAAACAAGATGAGACAAATTCATGGAGAATTTACACTCCTACCGTTGCACAGCGGAACAAAATAGATTATACTTACCTTATTACCATGACCTGTGCAGCCTGTGGCGGAAAGGAACGGTGCCCCCTATGAAGGGTCGAATGAAACCCTATCTTCCGGAGTTGACCATCCGTGATTATAATATCTACCTCCAGTATCTCCGAGGCGTGCGGCGGCAGCTGTACACCGAGTTTGGCTGGTATTCCTGCCATCTGCTGCGGTACAATGGCGTGGTGTTTGCCATTTTGTCCGACAGCCTTGCCGGGCGTGCGGCCACCTGCCAGCGTCAGCGGGTGCCGGGCACCCTGTGCTGGCGCAGGATGATGTGCCAGACGCAGGGCATCCGGCAGGCGGCACAGGTGGAAGTGCTGCTGGGCTGGCACAACCTGCAGGACCGACGGCCGGATGAATTGCGGCCTGCCAAGCGGCTGCGCCGCGCGCTGGACCGGGTTCTGCTGCGCCGTGCCTACGAGCGGGTCGTGCAGCAGAACCCGGCCCTGGAACGCCTGTTCGGGCAGGAGCGGGACCAGGCCGTGGTGCAGATGAACCTGAATGCCAAGAACTACAACCTGGCTGCAGAGCCCATGAGCAACGTTTACGGCGCGCTGTATTCCACCCTCGCCACCGATGACCCCAACCAGCGCAAGAGCATGCGCTACATCGGCAGCAGCATTGGGCGCATCTTTTACCTGATGGACAAGGCCGAGCGCTTTGAAGCCGACAAGTGCAGCGGCCGGTACAACGTGTTTGTGGTCAATGACCTGATGGGGCAGGCCTCGGCTGTGGAAAATGCCCGTCGGCAGGCGCTGGCCGCCGCCAACGACCTGATGCGGGTGTACAGCATGCTGGATGTCAAACTCAACCGCAGCCTGCTGGATAATATCATGCTGCTGGGCCTGCACCACGCGGTGGAACCGCTGGAAGTGGGCGCAGAGCAGGAAAACTGGGAGATCCCATGAAAAAACAAAACCGAAAAAGCTGGGCCATGGCCTATTGCGGCATGGCGGCGGCGCTGTGCGTCGCGCTGATGCTGCTGGGGGCCGTGATCCCCATTGCCATGTTCATTGCGCCTGCGCTGGCAGGGTTTCTGATTGCGACAGTGTGTGTGGAGTGCGGGCGCACCATGGCGCTCACAGCCTACGCGGCGGTCAGCCTGCTGGCGCTTTTGTTTGTGCCGGACAAGGAAGTGGCCCTGATCTTCGTGTTCCTGCTGGGGTATTACCCGCTGGCAAAACCCCGGTTCGACCGCATCCGCCCGGCCGTGCTGCGGTGCGTGTGCAAGCTGCTGCTGTGCAACGCCGCCGTGCTGGCTATGTACGGCCTGCTGCTGGTGCTCATCCCGGCGGGCAGCATCTCACAGGAGCTGCGCACCACGGCGTGGATAGTTACCCTGTCCACGCTGGCCATGGGCAACGTGGCCTTTTTGCTGTACGACCGGGCCCTGCACAACCTGCTCATGCTGTACCGGCTGGTGTGGCAGCCCAAGCTGCACCGGATGCTGGGCATGCACTGAGAACGGTTGTTGCACAGCAGTTGCACAGAATAGGAAAGTGTGGTATACTGAACCACCAGCAGCCCATAGGGGCCGCAGAAAGAGGGAATGCAAAACCACCAGTTGACGCAAAGCGCCGGGCCACGCGGGTGACAGCCGCGAGGGTGACGAGGAGAGGAATCATCGAAAATTTCGGCGGATGTTTCTCCGGTTGAAGGCTAGACCAGCCGCAGAGAAGGGCAAAAAACGGCAGTGATACCGCAACAGATCCCTTCAAAGAAAGCCATACAAGAACATAAACTGATAGGGAAGCTGACGGCCCCGGCTGTGCGTTTTTTCTGCGCGGGGGACGCCGGCATGGAGGTGTTTTGTATGTGTGGCATTGTTGGTTATGTCGGCAAGCGCAGCGCACAGGATGTGCTGCTGGACGGTCTGGAAAAACTGGAGTACCGCGGGTACGATTCGGCGGGGGTTGCGCTGGCTCTGGACGGCGGCATCCGCGTGGTAAAGAGCAAGGGGCGGCTGACACAGCTGCGCCAGAAACTGGCCGCGCAGGCTCTGGCACAGAGCTTCTGCGGCATCGGGCACACCCGGTGGGCTACCCACGGTGAGCCCAGTGACGTGAACAGCCACCCGCATTCCACCCCGCGGGTGAGCATCGTGCACAACGGCATCATTGAAAATTACGGCATCCTCAAGGAGCGTCTGATTGCCAAAGGCTATACCTTTGAGAGCGAAACGGACACCGAGGTGCTGGTCAAGCTCATCGACAGCTGCTACACCGGCGACCCGCTGCGGGCGCTGCAGGAAGCACTGGCCAAGGTGCGGGGCAGCTATGCGCTGGCTGTGCTGTTCCGGGACCGCCCGGACACCATCTTTGCAGTCAAGCGCGAAAGCCCGCTCATCGTGGGCTGGGGCGAGGGCGAAAACTTCGTGGCGTCGGATATCCCGGCCCTGCTCAAGTATACCCGTCGCTACAGTGTGCTGGAAGAGGGCGACATGGCCGTGTGCACGGCCGAGGGCATCCGCTTCTACAATGAATTTGCCGAGCCGGTGCAGCGCCCGGCGCTGACGGCGGACTGGGATATGGAGGCAGCCGAAAAGGGCGGCTACCCGCACTTCATGCTCAAGGAGATCAACGAGCAGCCGACGGCCATCACGGCTACGGTCAGTCCCCGCGTGGAGGAGGGCATGCCGGACCTGCGCATCCCGCAGCTCACCGATGAGGTGCTGCGCAGCATCGGTACGGTGCATCTGGTGGGCTGCGGCACGGCCATGCATGCCGGTATGGTGGGCAAGGCAGCCATTGAGACACTGGCCCGGGTGCCCGCCGAGGTGGACATCGCCAGCGAGTTCCGCTACCGGGACCCCATCCTGAACCCCAACGATCTGGTGATCATCATCAGCCAGTCCGGCGAGACCAGTGATACGCTGGCCGCCCTCAAGCTGGCAAAGAGCCGGGGCGTGCCGGTGCTGGCCATCGTGAACGTGGTGGGCAGCTCCATCGCCCGCGCGGCAGACTATGTGCTGTACACCTACGCCGGGCCGGAGATCGCCGTGGCCTCCACCAAGGCCTATATGGTGCAGCTGTGCGTGCTGTATCTGTTCGCGCTGCGTCTGGCCTACGCCCGGGGCCGCCTGAGCGCGGCAGAGACCCGCCGCTATACGGCCCAGCTGCTGCAGGCACCGGAGATCATCAAGGCCCGTCTGGCGGACTGCGAGCAGATCAAATACCTTGCCAGCCGCTATATGAACACCCAGAGCTGCTTCTTCATCGGACGCGGGTTCGACTACTCCCTCTCACTGGAGGGCAGCCTGAAGCTGAAGGAGATCAGCTATGTGCACTCGGATGCCTATGCCGCCGGTGAGCTGAAGCATGGAACCATCAGCCTGATCACCGACGGTGTGCCGGTGATCGCGCTGGCCACCCAGAAACAGGTGTACGAAAAGACCATCTCCAACGCCAAGGAGACCCGCAGCCGCGGTGCACGGGTGCTGCTGTTCACCACAAAGGATGCCGTGGTGCCGGAGGGCGTGGCCGATGCCGTGATCCGGTTGGACGAATATGAGGACATCCTGATGCCCCTGCAGCTGATCGTGCCGCTGCAGCTGTTCGCCTACTATATGGCGGTGCTGCGCGGCTGCGACGTGGATAAACCCCGCAACCTCGCCAAGAGCGTGACCGTGGAATAAGCTGCTGCTTACGGGAATTACGGGAACTCCCTCAGTCTTTGCTGCGCAAAGCCAGCTCCCTCAGGGATGGAGCCTTTTGACAGTACGGCAACCAGAATATAATTACAACAAAAGCGAGGCCCCTCTGAGCGTTTCAGAGGGGCCTCGCTGTATCTTTGTTTCAGATGAGGAAGAGCGGCTTACCAGAACCAGTAACGCTTCTTGAACGCGATGTAGGCCACCGCAATGACCACCAGCACCGCGCCGCCAGCGATGAAGAAGGTCCAGTTGATGTTGGCGAAGCGGAGATTTTCGTTGGTCAGCAGATAACGACCGGCGGTGTCCAGCGTGATCACGCCGTCTTTGTAGCTGTTCAGGTACTGCCACTTTCCGGTGGTCTCGTTGTAGAGGTACAGACGGGAGTAATCACACTTGTCCAGATCAATGCGGGCCGAGCAGGGGACCGTCTTGCCGTCGTTCACCACGAACTCCAGGCCCTGCTCCACCTGCTGCAGTTCCAGCGAGGTGTTCAGCTCGCCGGTGGTGTTGCGCACGTCCTTGCCGGACACCTGCAGGGTGTAGCCGTCGCCCACCACGCACAGGGTCTTGCCGGTGGTGCGCAGAGAGTTGAGGATGTCGCCGGTGATCACCGGGACTTCCGACTGAGCAAAAACGACCTCATGGTCGGTGCTGTCCTGAATGGTCTGCACGGTGGGGTCCAGCGTGATCTTGTCATCGTCGCCGTTGGAAGCGTCATCGCCGTTGCTGCTGTCGCTGCCCGAGGAAGCGGAAGCAGAGCGGTTCACGATGACGGTGACCAGCGCCGTGGCTTTGCCGTTGGAAACCGTAATGGAGGTGGAGCCGGTGCCCACGGCGGTGATCACGCCGCTGGGGCTCACGGTGGCCACACTGCTGTTGCCGGACTTGTAGGTGAAGCTCTGGGAGGCCGAAGCCGGGGTGGCCTTGGCCGACAGGGTGCGGGTGGCGCCCGGCTTGAGCACCACATAGGAGGGGGTTACCGTAATGACCTGACCGCTGTTGGCGGAGGTGGTGCCGGAACTGACGGTGCCAGTGGTGTCGGTGGGGATGGCCAGCACGGTAACGGTGGTGCTGGCGGT
>UQDV01000049.1 GCA_900539945.1 uncultured Faecalibacterium sp. | reverse complement strand
CCGTCCATCACCGGGGCGGCGTTGTCCTGCAGGAAAGCCGCCGTGTCGGCGGGGTAATAAAACCGCTTGCCGCCCATGCAGGAATGGGCCGCCGGGCCAAGGCCCAGATAGTCGCCGCAGTCCCAGTAAATCAGGTTGTGGCGGCCCTCATAGCCGGGCTTTGCAAAGTTGGAGATCTCGTACTGCCGGTAGCCGTGGTGCTCCAGCTGCTCCACGGCGTAAAGATAGAAGTCCGCCGCCTCGTCACCGGTGGGCAGGCCCTCCGGGGGCGTGCGGCCAAAGGCGGAATCCGGCTCGATCTTCAGCAGGTAAGCCGAAATATGGGTGGCGCCGCCCTCTTCGATGAGTTCCAGCGTCTCGTCGAACTCTGCCTGCGTATAATGGGGCAGGGCCAGCATGATGTCGCCGCTGATGTTCTCAAACCCTGCCCGGCGGGCCGCCGCAAAGGCCGCGCGGGCCTGCCGGGCCGTGTGGGGGCGGCCCAGCGTGCGCAGCTGAGTGTCCCGGGCCGACTGCACCCCAAAGGAGATGCGGTTGACCCCTGCCTCCCGGAAGCCCCGCAGGCTTTCCTCGGTGACGGTCTCCGGGTTGGCCTCCAGGGTCACCTCAGCCCCGGACACCGGGCAGGCGGCACGGATGAGCCGCCCGACCTGAGCCGGGCTGAGCAGGCTGGGGGTGCCGCCGCCGAAATACACGGTATCGGGCCGCAGGGGTGCGTCCGGCGCAAAGCGTGCCAGCTCCCGCAGCAAAGCGTCCACATAGGCGTCCGGCACGCCCCGCTCCCCGGGGTGGGAGTAGAAATCGCAATACCGGCATTTGGAAAAGCAGTAGGGGATATGCAGATAAAGTCCGAGGGACATAAAACATCACAGCCTTTTTCATGAAACGTTCATTTCTATGCAGTATACTATATTCCGTAGACCGGAGCAAGGGCGGCAAGGCCCCCACAGCCCCGGCGGAACAAGAATGGAGGAACTTCCACATGGATTACAACAATTATGATCGCGGTTATGCAGAGCCCGCCATGACTTCGGCGGACTATATGTCCCGCACCTACCGCTGGATGGCCTGCGGTCTGCTGGTGACCTTTGCCGCCGCGTTCGTCACGGCCACCACACCCCTGCTGTATGTGGTCAACTCCCTGTACCTGCTGTTCACCATTGCAGAGCTGGCACTGGTGCTCGTGCTGAGCTCCCGCGTGCAGAACATGTCGGTAGGCGCAGCCCGCGGCGTGTTCCTTGTTTATGCACTGCTCAACGGCATGGTGCTGAGCTACTACTTCATTGCGTTCTCGGTGAGCACGCTGGTGCTGGCCTTCCTGGCTACGTCGGTGTACTTTGGCCTGATGGCTGCCTATGGTGCCACCACCCACAAGGACCTGTCCGGCTGGGGTCCCAAGCTGATGATGGCTCTGGTGGCCCTGCTCATCACTGGCTTTGTCGGCATGCTGTTCGGCATGGGCTTCGGCTCCACGGTGCTGTACAGCGGCATCGGTCTGGTGGTGTTCATGCTGCTGACTGCTTATGACACCCAGAAGCTGAGCCAGCTGTACTCCTACTACGCCGGGGACAGCGAGCTGGCCGAAAAGGCTTCCATCTACGGTGCGTTGACCCTGTACCTGGACTTCATCAACATCTTCCTGTATGTGGTGCGCCTGCTGGGCCTGAACAGCCGCAACAGCCGCAGCTGAACCGGAACCCGTAAACCGCAAAGAGCCTTCCCGCACCGGGAAGGCTCTTTTTTGATGCATAAAACCTGCGCCGCCCTCCCACACTAACCCCAGAAGCGAACCGTTTCCACGGGACAGATAGGAGTAACGCAAGATGGAGCAGATCAAAAAGTTTTTGCACGGCAAGGGCTTTGCGCTGGTGCTGGCAGCCTGTCTGCTGGCCGCGGCAGCCGCCGGGGTGTGGGCGGTGCGCACCGTCCGCGACGAGCTCAGGCAGAACCTGACCGACCTGACAAACCCGAGCAGCACCGCCCGGCAGACCATTCCGGAGCCGGAACCTGACCCCGATGTGGGGCTTGAGGAGGAAGAATTATGGTTGGACCTTCCCGATACGGCCGAGCAGGCCGCCAACAGCGTAGCCGGGGTACCGCAGCCCGTGCCGGGCAGCTCGAGTGCCTCGTCTGGTGCGGCATCTGGCTCTGGTTCGGTGCACGAACCCTCTGCCTTGCGCACCGACTCTGCACCTGCCGCAAGCTCAGCCGCGCCTGCCTCCACGCAGCCGTTCTCTGGCCGGGTGCTCAACGCCTACAGTGGTGACGAGCTGGTCTACAGCAAGACGCTGGGCGACTGGCGCACCCACAACGGTGTGGATTACGCCTGTGCCGAGGGCAGTGAGGTGAGTGCCCCCTGCTCCGGCAAGGTGACCGAGACCGGCACCGACGGCCGGTGGAGCAGCGTGGTCACGCTGGAAGATGCTTCCGGCCGCCTGTGGCGGGTGTGCGGGGTGAACAGCCCCGCCGTGAAACCCGGCGACACCGTGACCGCTGGGCAGAAGCTGGGCACCGTGGGCACCATCAGCTGTGAATGTGCCGAGGAAGCGCACATCCATCTGGAAGTGCTGCAGAACGGCCAGTACCTCGACCCGGCAAAAATCTCCTGAACACAAAAAGCAAGGGGAGCCGCCCGGCATGGGCAGCTCCCCTGTTTTGCGTTTTATAAAGTGCGTTCTGTTATCAGGCTCAGTAGCTCTTTACATAAATCTTGACTACGTTATCCGCCCAGTCAAAGAGAATCTCCTGTGCCACGCTGCTGGCGTCATAAGACATATCAGCACATGCTTTTTCCAGACGGGTCAACTGCGACTTCTTGATAATGTTAGTGCCCTTCCAGACATCGACTACTTCCGGGTAGCCAAGGCATCTCTCAACCGTTTCCGTGATTTTATAATAGTAGTCCACTTTCACCTGACCCATGATCTTCTCCACCGGAACGATCACAACGCCGTTGCCGATGGTGACCTTGGCATCCTCCGGGAGCTTGTAGAACATCTTGTCCAGCGCTTTCAGCTCGTCCTTGCTCAGGTCCTTCACCGTGACGGTGGGGTTCACCACTGCCGCCTCAACAGAGCCGGACAGTACTTCTTTCTCACCCAGACGATAGCTGACCGTCCAGACCGCAGTTTTTACCACCAGCTCCACCACTGCCTTGCGGGTGCCGTTTTCGCGGATGACTTTCACTTTTTCTGCGCGGACCTTGTACTGTTCCTGATATTCTGCGGGAAGCACGATGGTCGCAGTGTCCATGTACTGCTCACCGGTGACCACCTTGCCGGTGCCGCGCAGAGGCAGGGTCTGGCCATTGTAGACAAAGGTCACTTCAACATCCAGCGTATTGTCACAGCCGGTCAGAATGCCGCTGGCTGCAATGGCCAGTGCGGCAGCACCGGCGCACTTCATAAAATTACGACGAGAAATCTGAGACATTGGTTTTTCCTCCTGATCTTCGTGTAGGCGTGTACGCCTAGGTTTGTATTAGCAAACCAAAGATACCCTACCCGTTCCACTTTGTCAAGAGGTTCCGTACATGTTAGGAATTGTTAATTTTCAATGTTAACACGTCTAAATTTTTATGGTTTCTCCGAGGTGTCCTTTTCGTCCTTTGCCATCCGCATCAGGCCTGCCACCAGAAATCCCAGATTGGCACCCAGCACAAAGCACACAAGACCTACCCACACGACCATTCTGATACCCCCTTCTATTATTTTCCACATTTTACCATATTTTCGTTGTCACTTCGCGGCGTTCTGTGTCGAGGGCCGAGATCTTCTGGCCGCTTTTTTCTTCTGGGCGGCATCTCTTGCAGGGCCTCGCCACAGGGTGCGGCCGCACACCCGGCACACCGCAATGATATGCCTCTCATCCTCGGGTTTGAACTGCAGCAGATGGCCCAGCGGGGCCAGCCGCTGCCAGCGCACCATGCCGCAGACCGCACAGGTGCTGCGGAGCTCTCCGGGGTCCTCACAGTCCGGTTCCTTCTCCACCTGCCAGTCTGACCACTGGTGCTTTTCCACCCGGATCCAGTGCAGAACATGGCCGTCCTCGGTGCACTGCACGGTATAAGCATGCTGTTCCGGTGTACACTTTGCCGGGTCCAGCGTCTCGGTCTGTTCCTCCTGCACGCAGGACGGTTCCTCTTCCACCATGGCCGCCTCCTTCCGCCCGGGCCGGTATTCTCTGTCAATTATACCCCCCCCCCCCCGCATATTTTTGTCAAGAGCCACCGTTTTTTCTCCGGCTTGCGCATCCCCGGCCGGACTGCTATACTTTATATGGTAGTAAACTGCAAATAAACCGCCGGGCACCGCCCGCCGGAAAAGGAGTGTTTTGTCATGTCTGTTATGGAGTCTCTGGTCACCCGCCGCACTTACCGCCGCTTTGCGCAGAAGCCCGTGCCGCAGGATGTGGTGGATGACATCGTGGAAGCTGTGCGGCTGTCCTCCTGCGGGGCCAACCGGCAGGCTCTGCGCCTTGTGGTGGTGCAGAGCCCGGAAATGGTGGCCAAAGTGCAGCCGCTGGTCAAGTGGGCGGCCTATCTGCCCCCGGAACAGGGCATGCCCAAGGCCGACGAGACGCCCACCCTGTATGTGGCCGTCCTGCAGGACAGCTCCGCTCCCGGCGACCTCTCCACCGACACCGGCATTGCCTTGGCCAACATGACCCTGGCCGCCTGGGACAAGGAGGTGGGCAGCTGCATCATGGGTGCCATCAACAAGCCTGCCCTCACAGAGCTATTGGGCATCGAAGAGCCGCTGAAGCTGGCCTGCATGGTGGCCTTTGGCTACCCCACCCACGCTGCCCGGGTGGTGCCCATGACCCCGGAGACCGGGGTAAAATACTACCTGGATGAAAACCGGGACTACTGCGTGCCCAAGCGCAGCAGGGATGAGATCGCCCGCTGGCTGTAACGCCCCGGTAAAAAGCTGGATTTTCTTGCATATATTCAGATATTCAATGGATTCTTGCATATTTTCAGGAAAATAATTTTTATTTTACGAATTATTATGCACAACTATTGACTTTTCATTTTGTTCAAACTATACTAAGTGCATTGACCGGAACATCGATGATTCGCATCCTTCCGGCGGTTGTAAGATTATACAGTGCATAGAGGAGTGTTTGAATATGAAAAAGATCTCTCGTCGCAGCTTCCTGGCTGCTGCCGCCGTTTCCGCTGCTGCCCTGGCCCTGACCGCCTGCGGTGGTGCTTCTTCCAGCGTAGCTTCTTCTGCAGCCAGCAGCGCAGCTGCTTCCAGCTCTGCTTCTGGCAGCCTGGCCACCGTGGTGGCTGGCAAGCTGACCATGGCCACCAACGCCACCTTCCCTCCCTACGAGATGACCACCGACTCCGGTGACATCGCGGGCATCGACATCGACACCGCCAAGGCCATTGCTGAAAAGCTGGGCCTGGAGCTGCAGGTGGACGACATGGAGTTTGACGCCGCACTGCTCAGCGTGCAGCAGGGCAAGGCTGATATGGTCATGGCTGGCGTTACCGTCACCGACGAGCGCAAGGCTGTGATGGACTTCTCCGACAGCTACGCCACCGGCATCCAGTCCATCATCGTGCCCAATGGCTCCGACATTGCTTCTCCCGATGACCTGGCCGGCAAAAAGATCGGCACCCAGCGTGGCACCACTGGCTACATCTACTGCTCCGACGACTTCGGCGATGACGCCGTGGTGGCCTACGACAGCGGCCTGACCGCCGTGCAGGCCCTGAACAACGGCCAGGTGGACGCTGTAGTCATCGACAACGCCCCTGCCAAGGAATATGTGGCCGCCAACCCCGGCCTGAAGGTGCTGGACACCAGCTACGCCGAGGAGGACTACGCCATCGGCCTGGCCAAGGGCTCTGCCCTAGAGGATGCCATCAACGCTGCTCTGGAGGAGCTGAAGGCTGACGGCACCCTGCAGTCCATCGTGGACAAGTACATCACTGCAGAGTAAGCAGCTGCCACGAGTGCAACATCGGGAGGCGGCCCTTTTCAGGGGGCTCCTCCCTTTTTTCGGGGACTTGGGTCCCCATCAACCCTCCAACAAGATCCCACAGACAGAAAGCGAGGATGTGAATGGCTGCTCAATACGAACTGCTCAAAGAGCTGCTGAACAGCGGCACGAGCCTGACCTTCGGGCAGGAGGTCTTTTACAAATTTTATCAGGCCTTTCTCCTGAAAGACCGCTGGCTCCAGTACATTGATGGCGTGGGCACCACCCTGCTGGTCACCGCCATTGCATTGGCCCTGGGCGTGGTGCTGGGCAGTGTGGTGGCCATGGTCCGTGTGACCCACGACCAGCAGCGTCCCAGCCACAAGAACCCGGTGCTGGGCTTCTTCAACGCAGTGTGCCAGGTGTACGCCACCATCATCCGTGGCACCCCCATGATGGTGCAGCTGCTGATCATGAGCATGGTCATCTTTTCCAACAGCCGCAACTTTACCATGGTAGGTGCCCTGACCCTGGGCATCAACTCCGGTGCCTATGTGTCCGAGATCATCCGGGGCGGCCTGATGGCCGTGGACCCCGGCCAGATGGAGGCCGGCCGCAGCCTGGGCCTGAACTACATGACCACCATGGTGGTGATCATCATCCCCCAGGCCATCCGTGCGGTGCTGCCTGCCCTGGGCAACGAATTCATCGTTCTGCTGAAGGATACCTCCCTGATCACGGTCATTGGCGGCAAGGAGCTGCTGTACGCCGCACAGGGCATTATGAACCGCACCTACGACGCCATGTTCCCCCTGCTGGGCGTTGCAGCCATCTACCTGGTACTGGTGATGCTGCTTACCTGGCTGCTGGGCAAGTTTGAGAGGAGGCTGGCACAAAGTGACCGCTAACACCCACGAAAAGATCCTGGAAGTCCGTGGTCTGACCAAGACCTACGGCGGCGTGAAGAAAAAGGGCGCAAAGCAGCCCACCCCCACCCTGGACGTGCTCAAGGGCATCGACATCGACATCTACCGCGGCGACGTGGTGTGTCTGATCGGCCCTTCCGGCTGCGGCAAGTCCACCTTCCTGCGCTGCCTGAACCGTTTGGAGATCCCCACCTCCGGCTCCATCAAGTTTGAAGGCGTGGAGGTGGACGATGCCCACATCGACGCTGTGCGCCAGAAGATGGGCATGGTGTTCCAGCACTTTAACCTGTTCCCCCACCTGACCGTGAAGAAGAACCTGGAGTTGGCCCCCAGCCTGCTCAAGCTGAAGGACAAGGAAGCCATTTCCCAGCGCGCCGACGAGCTGCTGGCCCGTGTGGGTCTGGCCGACAAGGCCAACGTCTACCCCAAGAGCCTGTCCGGCGGCCAGCAGCAGCGCATTGCCATTGCCCGCGCTCTGGCCATGGACCCGGACGTGATCCTGTTCGATGAGCCCACCAGCGCCCTGGACCCGGAGATGGTGGGCGAGGTACTGGAGCTGATGAAGGAGCTGGCCCACACCGGCATCACCATGCTGGTGGTCACCCACGAAATGGGCTTTGCCCGCGAGGTGTCCAACCGCGTGATCTTCATCGACGGCGGTCAAATCCAGGAGGACGAGCCCCCGCAGGAGCTGTTCTCCAACCCCAAGCATCCGCGCCTGAAGGCATTTTTGTCCAAGATGCTCTGATCTGCAGTCAAAACCACCGGCTGAGCCGGTGGCTTGAGTAAGCCCTAGAAGGGCATAACA
>UQDV01000048.1 GCA_900539945.1 uncultured Faecalibacterium sp. | reverse complement strand
GCCCCCGCCGGGAGAGATCCCGGCGGGGGCGCTGTGTTATTGAGGAGAGATGTCTTGATCAGTTTTCGGCGAGGTTGCCGGTGTAGAGCTGGTAATACTTGCCTTTCTTGGCGATCAGCTCGTCGTGACTGCCGCGCTCGATGATGCGGCCCTGCTCCAGCACCACGATGCAGTCTGCATTGCGGACGGTGGACAGGCGGTGGGCGATGACGAAGCTGGTGCGGCCGTACATCAGGCCGTCCATGCCGCGCTGCACCAGTGCCTCGGTACGGGTGTCGATGGAGGAAGTTGCCTCATCGAGGATCAGCACCGGCGGGTCGGCCACGGCGGCGCGGGCGATGGCCAGCAGCTGGCGCTGGCCCTGCGACAGGTTCGCACCGTCGCCGGTCAGCATGGTGTTGTAGCCATCCGGCAGACGCTGGATGAAACCGTCCGCGTTGGCCAGCTTGGCGGCGGCCATGCACTCTTCATCGCTGGCATCCAGACGGCCATAGCGGATGTTCTCCATGACCGTACCGGTGAACAGGTGGGTGTCCTGCAGCACGATGCCCAGCGAACGGCGCAGATCGGACTTTTTGATCTTGTGGATGTTGATGCCGTCGTAGCGGATCTTGCCATCCTGAATATCGTAGAAGCGGTTGATCAGGTTGGTGATGGTGGTCTTGCCGGCACCGGTGGATCCCACAAAGGCGATCTTCTGGCCCGGACGGCCATACAGGTTGATGTCGTGCAGCACCGTCTTTTCCGGCACATATCCGAAATCCACATCCGTGAAGGTGATGTCGCCTTCCAGCTTGTGGTAGGTGGTGGTGCCGTCGTGGTGGGGGTGCTTCCAGGCCCAGATGCCGGTGCGCTCCTCGGTCTCCACGAGGTTGTCCTCGCGGTCGTACTTGGCGTTCACGAGGGTCACATAGCCCTCATCGGTCTCGCTGGGCTCGTCCATCATCTTAAAGATGCGCTCTGCACCGGCCAGTGCCATGATGACGCTGTTGGCCTGCATGGACACCTGACTGATGGGCATATTGAAGCCCTTGTTCAGACTGAGGAAGGCCACCACCGTGCCAAGGGTCATGCCGCTGACACCGCCCACAGCCATGGCGGCACCCACCAGCGCGCACACGGCGTAGCTGATGTTGCCCAGCTGGGCGTTGACCGGCATCATGATGTTGGAGAAGGCGTTGGCCTGCTTGGAGCTTTCCTTCAGCTGGTCGTTCAGCTGGCGGAAGCCGTCAAGGGTCTGCTGCTCGTGGGTGAACACCTTGACCACCTTCTGGCCCTCCATCATCTCCTCGATGTAGCCGTTCACCTTGCCCAGATCCCGCTGCTGCTGCACGAAGTACTTACCGGAGCTTGCCGCGATCTTTTTGGAGCAGAAGAGCATCAGCGACACCATGAGCATGGTAACGATGGTCAGCTGCCAGCTGAGCATACACATGCTGAAGAATACCGATACCACCGTGATGGCGCTGGACACCAGCTGCGGGATGCTCTGGCTGATCATCTGGCGCAGGGTATCCACGTCGTTGGTGTACACGGACATGATATCGCCGTGGGGATTGGTGTCAAAATAGGAGATGGGCAGGCTTTCCATGTGGGTGAACAGCTTGGTGCGCAGGTTGCGCAGCGTGCCCTGCGTTACGTTGACCATAACGCGGGCATTGAGCCATGCGGCCAGAATACCCACAAGGTAGATGCAGCCCACCCGCAGCAGTGCCCCGGCCAGCGGTGCAAAGCTGGGGTTCTGCTGGTGGGTCATGGGCACGATGTAATCGTCCATCAAAGTCTGCAAAAACAGGCTGGCCTGCACATTGGCCAGCGCACTGACCACGATGCAGATAAGCACAAGGATGCAGTGGGGCAGGTAGTTGCGGAACACTTCATCCATGATGCGCTTGAGCAGCTTGCCCGGGTTTTCCACCTTGGGGCGCGGGCCCCGTGCGCCCCGCGGGCCGGGGCCATGTACTTCTTTTACGGCCATTACTGCGCACCTCCCTGCTTGTCGAAGTCGCCGCCGCCCTGGGTCTGGCTGTTGTAAACTTCCTGATAAATGGCGTTGGTCCTGAGCAGCTCCTCGTGGGTGCCCAGGCCGTTGATCTGGCCATTGTCCAGCACCAGGATGCGGTCAGCATCCTGCACCGAGGAGATGCGCTGTGCAATGATGATCTTGGTGGTGCCGGGGATCTCTTCCCGGAAGGCCTTGCGGATCTTGGCGTCGGTGGCGGTGTCCACCGCGCTGGTGGAGTCGTCCAGGATCAGCACCTTGGGCTTGCGCAGCAGAGCGCGGGCAATGGTCAGGCGCTGCTTCTGGCCGCCGGACACGTTGGAGCCGCCCTGCTCGATCCAGGTATTGTACTTATCCGGGAAGCGCTCGATGAATTCATCCGCACAGGCCAGCTTTGCCATGCGGATGCACTCTTCCTCGCTGGCGTTCGCGTCGCCCCAGCGCAGGTTGTCGAGGATGGTACCGCTGAACAGCACATTCTTCTGCAGCACCATGGACACTTCGTGGCGCAGGACGTCCAGGTTGTAATCCCGCACATCCACGCCGCCCACCTTCACGGTGCCGGTCTCGGCGTCGTACAGGCGGGGGATCAGCTGCACCAGGCTGGACTTTGCACTGCCGGTGCCGCCGATGATGCCCAGCGTCTCGCCGGGCTTGATGGAAAAGGTGATATCGTTCAGCACCGGACGGCCCGAACCATGCTTATATTGAAAGGAAACATGGTCGAACTCGATGCTGCCGTCCTTCACCTGCTGCACCGGCTGCTTGGCCGGGGGCAGGTCGGTGGTCTCGTCCAGCACTTCCACGATACGCTTGGCGGAAGCGGCCGACATGGCGATCATCACAAAGACCATGCTCAGCATCATCAGAGCCATGAGGATGTTCATGATGTATCCGAACAGGGCGTTGAGCTGACCGGTGGTGATGGCACCATGCAGCACATATTTGGCACCCAGCCAGCTCAGGGCGATGTTGCAGCCGTAAACGGCGGTGAGCATGGCGGGGTTGTTGAAGCTCAGGCGGCTCTCAGCCTTGACGAACTGGTTGTACAGGCTCTCGCAGGCCTTGGTGTACTTCTCGTTCTCAAAGCCCTCACGCACAAAGCTCTTGACCACGCGGATGGCGGACACATTCTCCTGCACGGAGGCGTTCAGGTTGTCGTAGTTCTTGAACACGCGGTCAAAGATGTGGAAGGTGGGGATCATGATGCTGGCCAGCACCGCCACCAGAAAGACTACCGCCACCACGAACACCAGCGACAACGGGCCGCCGATGACCACAGCCATGAACAGCGCGAACACCAGATGCACCGGGGCACGCACGCACATGCGCTCGATCATCTGGAACGCATTCTGCACGTTGGTCACGTCGGTGGTCATACGGGTGACAAGGCCCGCCGTGGAGAACTTGTCGATGTTGGAGAAGGAATAGTGCTGGATGTTCTCATACATGGCATCGCGCAGATTGCCGGCAAAGCCGGTGGATGCCTCGGCGGCATATTTACCGGCCAGAACGCCCAGCAGCAGCGCAATGGCTGCCACAAGAAAGGTGAGCAGACCATACTTGACGATGGCGTGCATATCGCCCTTTTCAATGCCCAGGTCAATGATAAAGGCCATGATGGTGGGCAGCAGCACATCCATCACGGCTTCCAGGGCTGCAAAGAGCGGTGTCAGGACTGCGGCGCGTTTGTACTCGCCCAGATGTGACACGAGCTTTTTGATCATCTGAGTTACCTCCTGTTAATTTTATTTGTTTGGTACAAAACAATTCTATACAAAACAGATTTAATGTCAAGGTGTTTGCAAAACTTTCGGAAATTGTTCATAATTAACATTTTCACAAACATCTTTTCGGCGTTTTGACAAGAGTCGAACCCTCTCCGTCACGGCTCGCGCCGTGCCAGCTCTCCCGAAAGGGAGAGCTTTTGTCTGTTCCGGGAAAGCAGCTTTTCACCGGAAAAGAAAATCCAAAAATATCGCCCAAAAAGCTCCCCCCTCGGGGGAGCTGCTGAGCGCAGCGAAGCTGAGAGGGTTTACTTCAGCGCGTCCCGCAGCTTGTTCAGCAGCCGGAGCAGCTCGGCGTTTTCCTCTTCCGTCAGCAGCCCGGCCACATAGTCGTCCGTCTGGTGGAAGGAGAGGATGGTGTTTTCATGGAAGCGGACGCCCTCTTCCGTCAGCACCAGCTGTTTCAGCCGGGCATCCTGCGGCACGCTCTGGCGCTGGATGTAGCCCTTGCGCTCCATCAGCTGCAGGATGTTGGTCACGGTGGAGCGGGTAATGGAAAACTCCCGCTCAATGTCCCGCTGGAACACCTGCTCCTCCCGGTGCCGGTAAAGATACCCGATGATCCAACCGTGCATCGGGGTGGCCTGCTCCACACCGTTGGCGCGGGCAAACTGGTTGATCTTGCGGAAGATCAGGTTGTCCACCCGGCGGATCTGGGCCGGGATGACCTGCGGCCCCTCCCAGGGCGGATCCCCGTGGTCTCTGCATTCGTTCTGTTTTTCGTCACACATACGATCGGTTCCTTCTGAATTGTTTTTTGCTCAAACTGTTTTCTATAAAACTGTTCGATATGAGACTATTGTAATCCCACTGTCCCTGTTTGTCAAGGGCAGCAAAAAAGACTTCTCCCAAAGGAGAAGCCTTTCCGATCTCTGTGTCACTGATTTTCTTCCACCCATTCCCGCACGCGGTCAGGGCGGTTGGTCACAAGGCAGTCCGGCCCCAGGGGCAGCAGGCTCCGGACAGCCTTTTCCGTGTCCACGGTCCACAGGGCCACCTTGACCCCCATGGCCTGCAGCTTGGCGATGAAGCCCGGGTTGCTGTAGGCGGTGTGGTATTCGCAGCTGACGTACTCCGGCGCAAAGTCCAGGCTTTTGACATAGGCCACCGGGTTGTGCTGGTCGGCCAGATGCTTTGCCACCGCCTGCAGGCTCTCCCCGGGGAAGTTTGCCCGCAGCATGCTCACCTTGTCGTTCACCCAGCGGGTCATCCAGCCGTTTTCCTCATCCGGGTCCATGCCCGCATCCACCGGCAGGGCGGCCAGCTCTTCGTCCAGCGCCGCTTCCTCATCCTCCATGCCGTTCACCAGGCCCAGGTCCTTCCAGATGACCGGCGGCGGCAGCACCATGCTCTCGAATGCGCCGTACAGCAGCACGCCCACCCGCAGTTCCGGCATCAGCGCCTTGGCCTGCCGCAGCAAGTCGTGGTTGAACGAAATAAGGACCAGTCGGTCGGCGATGTCTGCCGCGCGGATAGCATCCACCACACCGGACACAAAAGCCGGGTCGTTGTCCATGGTGGATTTCATTTCCAGCTGGACCGCGCAGCCCTCCATGCTCCTGCACAGAGCCAGTGCCTCGGCCAGGGTGGCGATCTTCTCATCTTTATAGGCAGCGTCCTTCCAGCTGCCGAAGTCCAGGTCTTTCAGTTCGCCCTCGGTCATATCGTAGATACGGCCGGAAATATCGGTGTGCAGGTCGATGATATAGTCGTGGTGGATCACAAGGCCGCCGTCCAGCGTCTTTTGTACGTCCATTTCCACACCGTCGGCCCCGATCTCCATCGCCTTGCGGAAAGCCGCCAGCGTGTTTTCCGGTGCCAGGTAGGATGCACCACGGTGCGCAATGATCTGAGGTATCATAAGCAGAATTTTCCTTTCTGTACAGCAAAGCTGCCGCCTTTCAGCATACCCTATCCGCCGGGCTGTGTCCATCTGCGCATTCCACAAAAAAGCGGGTCGTTTTTTGTCTCATTCGCGCTGAAAGTACGACTTTTATCGTCAAAACGACGAATTCATCCGATGATTTTTGCACATTTTTCACGAGAAATTTGCAAAACCCGGGGCAAATCTCTCCCATCTGTTTCTTTCAAACCGGCAGCGGGCATGGTACAATAGTGCTGTAAGGATGTGCCGCGCCCGGCGGCCGGAAAAAGGGAAATGGAGTGTTTGACTATGACTGCATTCAAGCCCATCAAAGAAGGCAAAGTCCGTGAAATTTACGACAATGGCGACAGCCTGATCATGGTTGCCACCGACCGCATTTCTGCGTTTGATGTCATCCTGAAAAACAAGGTGACCAAAAAGGGCACTGTGCTCACCCAGATGAGCAAGTTCTGGTTCGACTATACCAAGGATCTGCTGCCCAACCATATGCTGAGCGTGGACGTGAAGGATATGCCGGAGTTCTTCCGGCAGCCCCAGTTCGACGGCAACAGCATGCTGTGCCGCAAGCTGACCATGCTGCCCATCGAGTGCATCGTGCGCGGCTACATCACCGGCAGCGGCTGGGCCAGCTACCAAAAGACCGGCAAGGTGTGCGGCATCCAGCTGCCCGAGGGCCTGCAGGAGTCCCAGAAGCTGCCGGAGCCCATCTACACCCCCTCCACCAAGGCAGAGATCGGCGACCACGACGAGAACATCTCCTACGAGCGCAGCATTGAAGTGCTGGAAAAGCAGTTCCCCGGCCACGGCGAAGAGTACGCCACCAAGCTGCGGGACTACACCATCGCCCTGTACAAGAAGTGCGCCGAGTACGCCCTGACCCGCGGCATCATCATTGCCGACACCAAGTTCGAGTTTGGTCTGGACGAGGATGGCAACGTGGTGCTGGGCGACGAGATGCTCACCCCGGATTCCTCCCGCTTCTGGCCGCTGGAAGGCTACGAGCCGGGCCACGGTCAGCCTTCGTTTGATAAGCAGTTCGTCCGCGACTGGCTGAAGGCCCATCCGGACAGCAACTACGACCTGCCCCAGGACGTGATCGACAAGACCATTGCCAAGTATCTGGAGGCCTACGAGCTGCTCACCGGCAAGAAGCTGTAAGCTCTTTTTCAACAAGCAACGCGCCCGCTGTGGAAAACTCCACAGCGGGCGCTTTTTCAGTTTTTATACAGCCGCCTCTGGCTCGGCCTCTTCGCTGGGCGCAGTGTCCTCTTCCGGCTCATTTTCTTCGTCCAGCAGATACTGCACTTCGACCTGCCGTTCCATCTCATCCGCGGTCCAGTCCAGCTGCACCGTGCCGTCCAGTTCCAGCGTGTACTGTTCCACACGCTGCAGGGTACCGGAATCCAGGCTCTGGCCCGGGTCATTGTCCGGCGACCATGTGATGCGCAGTTCATCCGGCTGCAGGGTGCCAGCCCGCACCGTACCGGCCACGCTGCGGCAGTCCTGCGCAAAGGCTCCGGTGCTGTCGTAGGGGCCATACAGCATCACGGTCAGGCTCAGGTGTCCATCACCCGGCTGCATCTCCTGCAGGGCATTCACATCGTTGGAGTAAAGATACAGGTCGGTGTACACATCCCGCAGGCGGAGGTCCGGGTTTTCCTTCCGGAGGGCCTCATACACCTGTGTGGTGTACGCCTTGCTCAGCTTCATCTCGTTCTGTCCGCGGGCAGGGTCGATCTCGCTCCACACCATGGGCAGAAAGCTCAGGCACATACAAACTGCGATGAGCCCCAGACAGACCAGCACCGAGACAAAATCATACTTCCAGCGGCCCGGCCGGGCGGCGAAGAACAGCACCTCACATCCCAGCAGCACCAGGGCTGCCGCCGGGGCGATACGCACCACCAGCTGCCAGTCAAAGCCCGGCACAAAGTAATAACACAGGAAGAAGATGCCCGCTGCGATCAGGCAGGCGCCCAGCGTCAGGCTGCCCACCCGGCGGCGGGGGGCGTCCTGCAGCTTTGCAGCTTCCGGCCGGGTTTCCGGCTCCGTCGCTGCCGTCTTATTCAGTTCGTCCATCGTCGCCCTCCGCATTCTCCGGCTGTTCCGGCTCTTCGGGGTCCTCCGGGGTCACCGGGTCGCCCAGCAGAGCGCTGAGCTTCGGCATGGCAAAGTCTGCGGTTTCCTCCGGGGCTTCCGGTGCATCGGCTTCGGCTGCGGTGTACTCGCGGAAGTCCTCGTCCTCCGGTTCCTCTGCCTTTTTGCGGTGCACCTTTTTGCCCTTGGGGCCGCGCACCAGCCACACGCCGCACACGATGAGTGCCACGCACACCACCACTTCCGGCAGTTCATCCAGCATCAGATAGAAGGCGCGGAACACAGGGTTGTTCTGGCCCCAGCGCCACATCACATCGCCGAACACCCGCATGATGATGTTCTCGTAGGCCACCAGGCCGCCCAGGGCAATGAGGCCCCAGCCCAGCAGCTTGTGGCTGTCCATCATGAAGTCCTGCATCCGCTTGTCTTTCCAGTTGATGTGCACCAGATAGTCGTCTGCCGGAGCATTCTCCGCGATGATCTGGGCGCGGAGGTTGAAGGTATCGAAAAAGCTGTACATATACACCACGATGCAGCCGACTACCAGCGCATCCAGCCCCGTGGCGCTGCCTACGATAATAAACAGGCAGAACATGGTGATGAGCGAGAGTCCCCGCTTCATATAGCCCTGATACATCTGGCCCGCGCCGGGGATGCAGGCAAACAGCAGGGTCAGGATTCCGTTTTTCTTCATAGTCGATTCCCTCATTTCTTCTGGTTGGAAACGGCAGCGTCAGGCTCTGCCGCAGATTCGTTCTTGCCGAACAGCAGGCTGTCCAGCGTGCCGGTCAGCTTCTGGGACAAGGTGGGCACAGGCTCTTTGTCCTGCACCGGCTCGCCCAGCTGTTCCGGCTGGGTAGGGGTCCGCTGGTCATCCTGCACCGGCTGGCCCAGCATCGGCAGCTGGTCCGGCTGGGTCTGGCTGGTGGAGGGCATCCAGGTCTTAAGGTCCCGGGTGCCTTCCAGGATCTGGGTCACAGTGCCGCTGCGCCACAGGGTCAGCGCCAGCACCGCCGCCACAGCGGCTACGGCGGCCCGGCCCCAGGTGTTCTGCATCAGCCGCACCCAGATGGTGCCCATCACCGCCCCGCGGGCGGAGCGCGGCGGTTCTTCCAGCACATCGGCGGTGAGCAGGGCTGTGTACCGGTCCATGCACTTGTCGCAGTAGGACAGGTGCTCGGCGGCTTCCAGCCTGCCCAGCTCGTCCAGCTGCCCGCCGATGACGGCGTGCAGCCCTTCCTCGGTCAGGCATCCGTTCTGATCAAACAGTTCCATGTACGCTCCTCCCTTCCTGTTGTTCCCGGATCTGCTGTACCAGCATCTTTTTGGCCCGGTAGATCTGCGCGTTCACGGTTTTTTCCGGGCGGCCGCACAGACGTGCCGCCTCGGCCATGGTGTGCTGTTCCAGCAGCACCAGACGACAGGGTGTCTTGTAGGGCTCCCGCAGGTCCAGGATCATGCGGGTGAGTTCTTCCGCTCCCAGCGTGTCCAGCACCTGCTGTTCCGGCTCCAGGCCGGGCGGTGCCCCCTCCAGCGCCAGCACCTCGTCGCCCGGCGTGTTCACCCGGCGCACCCATGCGCTGCGTAAGTAATCCTTGGCTTTGTTGGCCGCAATGCGGGCCAGCCATTGCTTTTCAAAGCCGGGCGGACAGCGGTCGATGGCCCGCCATGCCGCCAGAAAGGTCTCCTGGGTCAGATCCTGCGCATCCCCCACGTCCGGCACCAGCTGATGGCAGACCGTGTAGACCAGAGACTGATATTGTTGCACCATCGCGCTGAATTCCAGTGTTGTCAACGACCTGCTCATCCTCCTTTCCGGCTGTGGAGGGCGGTGCTCTGCACGGCCCTTCTGTTGATTCAAACGAGACAGCCGCCGCATTCCCTGCACAAACCGCAGATTTTTTTCAAAAACATTGTGTTTTGCCCGTTCCATGCTACAATGTGGTTATAGTATAGCACGAAAGGAGCCTTACCGCCATGCCTTCTACCACCCGTCAGGCCCTTCTGCAGGCACTGAGTGCCGCCGGGGGTGCCTATATCTCCGGCCAGCAGCTGGCCGGACAGCTGGGCGTGAGCCGCGCCGCCGTCCACAAGGCGGCTGCCGCCCTCACCGCACAGGGTTACGCACTGGAAGCCGTCTCCCGCCGGGGGTATCGGCTGCTGGGCGGCGACCCCTTCTGTGCCGAGGCCGTGGGCCCCTACCCCGCCCCGGTGCAGGTGTACGACACGCTGGAAAGCTCCAACCGGACGGCCAAGCTGCTGGCGCTGGACGGTGCGCCCCACGGCACGCTGGTGCTCACAGCCCACCAGAGCGCCGGCCGGGGACGGTTGGGCCGTGTATTTGAAAGCCCGGCCGGGAAGGGCGTGTACCTCTCGGTGCTGCTGCGCCCGGTGGTCCCGGCGGCCAGCGCCCAGACGGCCACCATCGGGGCCGCCGTGGCGGTGTGCCGGGCGGTACAGGAGCTGTGCGGGCTGGAACTGGGCATCAAGTGGGTCAACGACCTGTATTATCAGGGCAAAAAGGTGTGCGGCATCCTCACCGAAGCCGGCACCGACCTGGAGAGCGGGCGGCTGGAGTGGCTGGTGGTGGGCATCGGCCTGAACCTGACCGCCACCGCCGCCGACT
>UQDV01000047.1 GCA_900539945.1 uncultured Faecalibacterium sp. | reverse complement strand
AACGGCTTGTGAAAATAGGTAGTCGCCGACTTGAATGGAAAGTCCTGAGAGATTTCTCTCAGGGCTTTTTTGTTGCGTTTTGGGAAAGAAAATAGTATCATAAAGGCAGAACCTTATATTTTCTACAGATTTTCCTGTTACACTGAATGTGTACAAAGAAAGGAGAATCTGTATGGATAAACTGACGAAAAAAGGGCTGGACAGCACCCAGCTCAAGATGATTGCCTTGGTGCTGATGGTGCTGGACCACATTCATTATTTCTTCGAGTTCACCGGCTGCATCCCGACGGTGTTCAATATGCTGGGGCGGCTCAGTGCGCCGCTGTTTCTGTTCTGCACGGTGGAGGGCTTTGCCCATACCCATGACCGCAAACGGTATTTTATCCGCATCTGGGCCATTGGTACTGCCATGGCGGCCCTGGAATTTTTTATGATCTACGCCAAGGCCTTCCGGCGTGGAGACGGCTTCTACCCGCTGAACGCTATTTTTCAGGATCTTGCGCTGCTGTGCATCGTCTGGCAGGGTATCGACTGGCTGCGGGAGAAGAAGCTGGCAAAGGGCATTGCTGCGATAGCCGCTGTGCTGTGCTGGCCTTATGTGGTGGTCGTATTTCTGCTGCTTTTCCCCGGGGTGCAGGAGATGCCCATCGCTTCGACAGTCGTGGCATTTGTCATCACCAGCCCGCTGCCCATGTGGAGCGGCATTACGGACGGCGGCTGGAGCTTTTTGCTGGGCGGTGTGCTGCTGTATGCATTGCGTGGACGGCGCAAAGTGCAGCTGACGGTATGGGCACTGGTGATTTTCCTGTGTGATTTTGCCCTGCCCTTTGGGATGGCTTGCCGGCAGGCGGGCTTTGTATGGACGCAGATGTTTACCGCCTACTACGAGTGGTTCGGGGTGGCGGCGGTGCTGCTGATGCTGCTGTACAACGGCCAGCGCGGCAAGGGTCACAAGCAGCTGTTCTACTGGTTCTACCCGGCCCATGTGTATCTGCTTTACGGTGCTTCCTGCCTGCTTTATAACGTGCTGAGGTGATCTTGTGGCAAATATTCTGGCATTGGATGACAATCTGGAGCTCTGCAAGCTGATCCGCACCGCCCTGGAGCGGGACGGACACCGGGTAGAAACGCGGCAGGCGGGCGGGGAACTGACCGAGGCGCTTTGCCGCTGGGCAGACTGCATCCTGCTGGATGTGATGATGCCCGGAGAGGACGGCTTTGCGGTGTGCCGTCGTATCCGCAGCCTGACCGAAGTGCCCATCCTCTTTCTGAGTGCCCGCACCGACGAGGCGGCTGTGCTGGAAGGCTTGGGCATCGGGGCAGACGACTTTTTGTCCAAGCCCTTCCGGGTGGCAGAGCTGCGGGCGCGGGTAGCGGCACATCTGCGGCGGCAGAGCCGCACTCCGGCACACCGGATGGTGCGCAGCGGCGTAGCCTTTGACCTGACCGCCCGGAGCGCGGCGGTGGAGGGGGCGGTGCTGCCCTTGACCCGCTCGGAGTATGCCATCTGCGAGCATCTGGCGCTGCACGCCGGGCAGACCTTTACCAAGGAGCAAATTTACGAGGCCGTTTTTGGCATTGACGGCACAGCGGACGACACCGCCGTGACCCAGCACATCAAGAACATCCGGGCAAAGCTGCGGGCGGCAGGCGTGTCGGAGCCGGAAAAGCTGCTCAATACCGTATGGGGCGTGGGGTACCGATGGAAAAGCGAAGACTGATTTCTCTGCGCAGCGTGCTGCTGCAATATCTGGTGCGCACGGCGCTGGCCTGCCTGCTGGTCGCGGTGGGGTGGCTGCTGGCGCTGATGCTGTGGATCCAGAACGGCGGGCTGTTTCTTCCCGCGAATCAAGCTGCACAGGCCTGTCAGAAAGCCGCACAGGACGTTTTACCGGGCATGACCGCCGCCACCTTTGATGAGACCCAGCTGGACTCCTTGTGCCGGTACGCCCTGTTTGCCGCGCCGGACAGCAACGAGGTGCTGGCCACCAACATGGACGCCGGGCATTTGCAGCGGGCAATGGAGAATCGGCAGGGGAAAACCCGCTGGCATTTTGGCTACACACAGTATTACATGACGTCGAAATTGCAGGACGGAACGGTTTGTCTGCTGCAATTTGACTATGCCGTGCCCTATGCCGACCCTGCGCTGCGGGGCGTGCTGCCGGATATGCAGACCGTGCACTGCATTCTGGGCATTCTGCTGCTGGTGGGGGCGGTGGTGTGGAGTACCCACAGAACCGGGCGTTTTCTGACCCAGGAGACCGAAAAGCTGACTGCCGCCGCGCAGGCGGTGGCACGGAAGGAGCTGGACAGTGCCGTGTTTTCCGGCGCAAAGGTGCGGGAGTACGAGAGTGCTTTACAGGCGCTGCAAACCATGGGCGATGCACTGACCGGCAGCCTGCAGCGGCAGTGGCAGATGGAACAGCAGCAGCGGGAGCAGATTTTGCAGCTTTCCCACAAGCTGAAAACACCGTTGACCATCGTGGAGGGCAACGCGGAGCTGCTGGCAGAGGATGCCCTGACGCCGGAACAGCGGGAGCAGGTGCAGGCCATTCTGGGCGGTGTGGAGCAGACCCGCACCTATCTGGGCAGGATCCGTGCCGAAGTGCAGACGCCACTGAAATACAAAACGAAAAAGAATGACAAAACATGCCGAATCGTAGAAAACTGAACGGCAAACGGCAGCCCCGCCCGGAGAATGTTCCGGGCGGGGCTGCTTCGGGATTGCACGATGAGGCAGAATCTGGTATGATGGAAAAAAGCGGAAGAACCGCACGAAAAGGACGTCCCAAATCGTATTCCGAGTGAGGTGAGGAAGATGAAACTGCTTTTTAGACAGCGTGCATTCAGCTGGTTTGACAGCTACGACATCTACGACGAAAACGAAAACACCGTGTATGTGGTCAAGGGGCAGCTGTCCTGGGGGCACTGCCTGAAGATCTACGACCCGGAAGAACAGCAGGAGCTGGGCACCGTCAAGGAGGAGATCCTGACCTGGCTGCCCAAGTTTGAGCTGTACGAGGGCGAGACCTGCATCGGCACCCTGAAAAAGGAGCTGACCTTCTTCAAGCCGAAGTACAACATCGACTTCAACGGCTGGCATGTGGAGGGCGATGTGTTCGAGTGGGACTATACCATCACCGGCCCGGACGGCGGCACGGTGGCCGCCGTGTCCAAGGAACCGTTCCGCTGGACGGACACCTACGTTCTGGACATCACCGACCCGAAGGATGCGCTTTATGTGCTGATGTTCGTGCTGGCCATCGACGCGGAAAAGTGCTCGCGGAACTGACCCGGATCAACGAAAAAAAGAGGAACGACAGCTGTCGTTCCTCTTTTTGTATAGCAGATTCTTTACTGGTTGTCGGCCACCATCATCTTGCTGGCCTTGTAGATGTCGCCGCAGCCCAGGGTGATGACAAGGTCACCCGGCTGTGCGTTCTGCTTGACCCAGTCGGCAGCGGCCTGCAGGCTGTCCACCAGCACGGAGCCGGGGATCTGGGCGGCCAGCTTGGCGCTGGTGATGGTGGGGTCGTTGGGTTCACGGCTGCCCATGATGGGGGTCAGCACGGTGATGTCGGGGATCTTCAGCACGTCCACGAAGTCGTTGAACAGCATCTTGGTGCGGCTGTATGTAAACGGCTGGTGCACGGCGATCAGGCGCTTGTAGCCCATTTCCTTGGCGGTGTTCAGGGTAGCGCGCAGCTCGGTGGGGTGGTGGGCGTAGTCGTCGATGACCAGTGCACCGTTGCACTCGCCGTACACCTCAAAGCGGCGGCCGGCACCCTTGAAGTTCAGGGCGGCCTCGGCACACTGCTCCACGGTCAGGCCCACAAAGCGGCCTACGGCGCACATGGCCAGGGCGTTGTAGATGTTGTGGCGGCCCGGCACGGACAGGCGGATGTGGCCGGTGATCTTGCTCCACTCCTTGAGGTCGAACTCGAAGAAGCCAGGCTTATATTCCTGCACGTTGACAGCCTGATAGTCGCCGTCGTTCTCGATGCCGAATGTGCGCACGCGGCGGTCCAGCGTATACATGACGTCCATGGTATTCTTGTCGTCGACGTTGGCAAAGATCATGAACTGGGTCATCAGGGCAAAGCGCTTGAAGGCAAACTTCAGCTCGCCCATGCTGCCGTAGTAGTCCAGATGGTCGTTGTCGATGTTCAGCACCACCGACAGGTACGGGGTGAGCTTGAGGAAGGTCTCGGCGAACTCGCAGGCCTCAATGACGATGTCATCGCCCTTGCCGGCCTTGCCGTAGCCGTTGATCAGGGGCAGCTTGCCGCCGATGACGGCAGAGGGATCGCGGCCGGCCAGCTCCAGTGCGGTGGTGATCATAGAAGTAGTGGTGGTCTTGCCATGGGTGCCGGACACGCAGATGCTCTGCCTGTACAGACGGCTCACATAGCCCAGCAGCACGCTGCGCTCGATGGTGGGGATGCCGTAGGAGGAAGCGGCACACAGCTCCACGTTGTCCTTGGAGATGGCTGCGGAATACACCACCATGTCCACACCGATGATGTTGTCGGCGCTGTGGCCCAGGCTGACCTTCACGCCCATCTCCCGCTCGTAGCGGATGATGCTGCCGTCCAGCACATCACTGCCGGAGATCTCGTAGCCCTTGGCGGCCAGGATCTGGATCAGAGGATACATGCCGCTGCCGCCGCAGCCGATGAAGTGGATCTTTTTTACATTGTCCAGCAGATGCTGGTTGTAGTCGGTGTACATGAACATAGTAAGGCAACCTCCAATAAATAAACGGCCGCAGAGCAGACCGATCCCAAACCATTTGAATACATCTTATTATATAATTTTTGGCGAATAAAATAAACAGGTAAAGCCGAATTTTCGGAAAGAACTATAAATCCCTGTGCAGATTTGTGAGATGTGTACAAGAAACCCGAAGCACAGGGCGGCTTCATAAAAGATTTACATTTATCGGCGCAAGATACTTAACAACTTTGAACCGTTTGTGATACAATAAAACAGAACAGCTTTGAAAGGAACCGAACAAAAAGGAGAAAAGACGTGAAGATCAAGATCACCGCGGACAGCACCTGTGACCTGTCCGAAGAGCTTTTGAAGAAGTGGGACATCGCCCTGATGCCCATGCACATCCTGATGGGAGAGGACAGCTATCTGGACGGTGTGACCGTCCACCCGGCGGATGTGTTCGCTTATGTGAACCAGGGCGGCAAGATGCCCAAATCCGCCGCCGCCAATCTGGTGGAATATACGGAATTCTTTGCCCCGTTTGCCAAAGAGTACGATGCTGTGATCCATATTTCGGTCAGCAGCAAACTGTCGTCCTGCTTCCAGAATGCACGGCTGGCTGCCGGCGAATTCGAGAATGTCTGCGTCGTGGACAGCCAGAACATCTGCACCGGGCAGGGCTATCTGGTTCTGAAGGCAGCAAAGTGGGCCGCCGACGGACTGACGGCCCGCGCCATCCAGATGAAGCTGCAGAGCCTTGCCAAGCGGGTGGAGCTGAGCTTCGTGCTGGACCGGTTGGACTTCATGGCCAAAAGCGGCCGCTGCTCCGGTGTGCTGGCCTTCGGGGCCAATCTGCTGGGCATCAAACCGGCACTGGAAGTGATCAACGGCGAGCTGAAAGTGGTCAAAAAATACCGCGGCAGCCTGCCCATCTGCGTGGGCAAGTACATCACCGACCGTCTGGCCGACCGGGATGACATCGAGGATGGGCTGGTGTTCATTTCCTCCTGCCAGCCGAAGCCCGGCTGCATGGAGGCCGTGAAAGCGGGCCTGAAGAAATACGGCCACTTCAAGGAATGCTGGGAAACAGACATCGGCACCACCATCGGCGGTTACTCCGGCCCCGGTACCATCGGCATCGTGTTTGCACGGAAAGAGAAGTAAAAACGGGAGGCTGTTGCGGGGCAACAGCCTCCCGTTTTTCTCACAGAGAACGCCGCTTTAAGATCTCATCCAGAATGGCGTCGGCTACGTCGGCCTTGCTCATCAGAGGCAGTTCCCGGGTGCCGTCCGGGGTGATGAAGGTGACCACGTTGGTGTCCACGCCAAAACCGGCCCCGGCCACCTTGAGGTTATTGGCCACCACCATGTCCAGATTCTTTTTTGTCAGCTTGGCGGAGGAGTTTTCCACAAGATCTTTCGTCTCCATGGAAAAACCACACAGGAACTGGTGGGTCTTTTGAGGGCCGATGGTGCCCAGAATGTCCGGCGTGCGCTCCACCGGGATGGACAGGTCGCCGTCCTTTTTCTTGATCTTGTCGCTGGCCACGGTCACCGGGCGGTAGTCCGCCACGGCGGCGGCCATGATCAGCACATCGGTGGTGTCAAAGCGGTCGGTGACGGCTTCGTACAGATCCTGTGCGGTGGTCACCGGAACATCCGTGGTGAATTTGACCGGCGGCAGAGCGGTCTCGCCGTGGATGAGAGTCACGTCCGCGCCCCGCATGGCGGCGGCGCGGGCCAGTGCGTAGCCCATCTTGCCGGTGGAATGGTTGGTCAGGTAGCGCACGGGGTCCAGTGCCTCCTGGGTGGGCCCGGCGGTCACGGTGACACGCACTCCGGCCAGGTCCTTGGGCCGGGCGATGGTGTGCAGGATGTACTCGATGAGCACATCTTCCTTCGGCAGGCGGCCGCTGCCCACATCCTTGCAGGCCAGCACACCGCTCTCGGAGGGGATGACCGTGAAGCCATACCGTTCCAGCGTGGCGAGGTTGTCCTGCGTGATGGGGTTTTCCAGCATGCCGGTGTTCATGGCGGGGGAGACCAGCTTGGGGCATTTGGCCGCCAGCACCACGGTGGTGAGCATATCGTCGGCGATGCCGTGGGCCATTTTGGCGATCACGTTGGCCGTGGCGGGGGCCACTAGGATCACGTCGGCCTTTTTGGCCAGCGAGATGTGGGTGACCTCGAATTTGAAGTCGCGGTCAAAGGTGTCCACCATGCACTTGTGACCGGTCAGGGTCTCAAAGGTGATGGGAGTGATGAATTGGGTGGCGTTTTTGGTCATGATGACCTCCACATCGGCCCCCAGCTTGCGCAGTGCGCTGGCCACATTGGCCATCTTATAGGCGGCAATGCCGCCGGTGACGCCCAGAAGGACGCATTTGCCCTTTAAATCCATGTATAGACCTCCTGCAAAAACAGACTGTTTCCACATTTCTTTCTATAGTATAATGCAAAAGTTCCGCCAGCACAACAAAATCTTTGCGCGGGCTTGTATCGCAGGGCAAAATGCGGTAAAATACAGCTTGACAAAGAATAGAGGAAGCCGCCGTTCAAGCGGAACGGACAACTTTCCGGCCGGCGTACCGGCCCGTTCCGCAGAAAAAAGGAAAACTGAACTATGATCTTAGCCATTGATATAGGCAACACCACCGTCGCCCTGGGGGGCATTCGGGACGGACGTGTATGCTTTGTGGCGCGCATGGACACGGTGCGCACCCGCACGGCTGCAGAATATCGTGCCGAAATGGACAAAGTATTTGCGCACCGCCGCCACCCGGAGCGGCCCGTGCGGTTTGAGGGCGCTGTGCTCACCAGCGTGGTGCCCCAGATCACCGGGGCGCTGGCTGAGTGCGCCCGTTATTACACCGGCAAAAAGCCGGTCATTGTTTCGCCGGAGATCCGCACCGGCCTGACCATGGCCGTGGACGAGCCCCATGCCGTGGGCAAGGACCGGCTGGTGGATGCTGCCTATGCGGCGGCAAATTTTCCGCTGCCGGTGATCACGGTGGACCTGGGCACCGCCACTACTTTTAATGTGGTGGATAAGGATCGGGTGTTCCGGGGCGGTGTGATCTGCCCGGGGCTTTCCACCGGGCTGCGGGCCCTGGGCGAACGCTGCGCCCAGCTGCCGCAGGTGCATCTGGGCTCGCCCAAAAGCGCCATCGGCACCAATACCGAAAAGTGTATGCTTTCCGGCTCGGTGATGGGCACGGCGGTGCTCATCGACGGCATGGTGCAGCGCATCGAAGAAGAACTGGGCCAGCCGGCCACGCTGGTGGTCACCGGCGGGTTGGCAAAATACGTTGCTCCGCTGTGCCGCCACCCGCTCACCTATGACCCGGAGCTGCTCATGAAGGGCTTGGCCTTGCTGTACCAGCTCAATGCACCCCAGCCCGCACCCCGCCACACTGCGGCGGGCGGCCGCAGGCCGGGCCAGCCGGGGCACCCCCACGCAAAGCGTCCGTACCCCAAAAAGCGCACCCGCCGCGAGCCGGAAGCGCTGGTGGGCTGACTTACGATCAAGGATAGGATAGGGAGAACAACATGAAAGTGGGCATTCTTGGCACGGGCAAGATCGTGCAGGAATTTTTGCCGTGGCTCGTGGAACACGCGCCGTTTACGGTGCAGGCACTGTGCAGCACGCCCCGCAGCGCCGAAAAGGCACAGGAGCTGTGCCGACAGTATGGCGTGCCGCAGCACACCACCAACTATCTGGAGCTGCTGCAGTGGGTGGATGTGGTGTACATTGCCGTGCCCAACCTGCAGCACGTCCGTTTTGCGCGGGTGGCGCTGGAGGCCGGGAAACACGTCATTGTGGAAAAGCCGTTGGCTCCCAGCGCGGCACAGACGGAAGAGCTGGTGGCACTGGCACGCCACAAAAAGGTGTTCCTGTTTGAGGCCGTCACCACCCAGTATCTGGAAAATTACGCCAAGATTCGGGAGCTGCTGCCCCGGGTGGGCACGGTCAGGCTGGTGCAGTGCAATTTCAGCCAGTATTCCAGCCGGTACGACGCCTTCTGCGCCGGAGAAACGCCCCCGGTGTTCGACCCGGCCTGTGCGGGCGGTGCCCTGATGGATCTGGGCGTGTACAACGTCAGCTACATCGTGGGCCTGTTCGGCGAGCCGAATCAGGTGCACTACACCGCCAACGTGGAGCGCGGCATCGACACCAGCGGCATCCTGACCATGGACTACACCGGCTTCAAGGCCGTGAGCATGGCTGCCAAGGACTGCGCCGCTCCGGCCCGGTGCATCATTCAGGGCACGAAGGGCTACATCCAGCAGAAATCCACCGCCAACTGCTGCGGCGGCATCACCTTCCACCCCAACGAGGGCAAGGAAGAGCACTACAACCTGAATGGGGGCCGCCCCCGGGAGGCCGCAGAGTTCGAGACATTTGCCCGGGCGATGGAAAGCGGCGACCAGGAGCTGTGCACCCGCATGCAGGACACCTCCATTGCGGTGAGCCGGGTGCTCACGGTGGCACGCCGGTCGGCCGGCATCCGCTTCCCCGGCGAAAAATAACGCTTTCCCCATTGGAGCACGCCCTGACACAACGAGCTTCCACTGGTTTGAAAATTTACAACAAAACCCGCACAGAGCGGGCAGGTTTGCGCCGTATCCGACGCTAAGGGCGGAACGGCAGCAGGAGGACAATTGAATATGAAAAACATGAATACCCGTACGCTGACCCGTGTGGCCCTTCTGGTGGCCATCGAGCTGGTCATGAAAGCTGTTGGCCTGGGCAGTGTGCCCATGGGCCCTCTGTACATGAGCTTTCTGACCCTTCCCATCGCCGTGGGTGCCATCACCATGGGCCCTGCCGTGGGTGCCATCCTGGGCGGCGTTTTTGGCGCAGTGAGCTTCTATGACGCCATCACCGGTGCATCTGCCATGACCGGTGCCTTGTTCCAGGTCAGCCCGCTGAACACCTTTATCCTGTGCGTGGGCATGCGTGTGCTCATGGGCCTGTGCGTGGGCCTGATCTTCAGCGGCCTCAAGCGGTTCGACAAGCCCGGCACCTGGAGCTACATCCTCAGCGCCATGTGTGCCCCGGCCCTCAACACCCTGTTCTTCATGGGCTACATCGTGCTGGCCTTCTACGGCTGCGACTATGTGCAGAATCTGGTGTCGGTCAAGGGCGCAGCCAACCCCTTCATGTTCGTGGTGCTCCTGGTGGGCGTCCAGGGCGTGGCGGAGTTCCTGGTGTCCGGCATCCTGGGCGGCATCGTGGCCCGTGCTGTGGCAAAGTTCGTAAAATAAAACGGAATGTGCGGCAGTCAGGGCGGCGCATCCGAAAAAAGAATAGAGCTTTCAAGGGACTGCTGTGCAGGAGACTGCATGGCAGTCCCTTTTTTGCTGCCCGGCACAGCCCCACCCGTGAAAAGGCAAGCTCCGGCAGGCTGCGGACTGCCGGAGCTTGCAATGATAAAATATTTTTCCGCTGTTTATGCCCAGAGCGTGAGCGGAGGGCATTTCAAATTGTTCAGTCACCATAAAGAGCACAATGGCATAGGATGGCGCACAACACAGCGGGGGAGGAACGGCGGCATGGAGGGCAGAAAACGGATCGCGGTGGTGGGCAGTGATGCCCGGCAGGCGGCAGCAGGCCGCGCGCTGGCCCGGGCAGGCTATGCGGTGGCCGGGGCCGAGCAGGTGGCCCGGGCAGACGTGATTCTGCTTCCGCTGCCGCTGGATGAGAGCCGCACCCCGCTGGCACAGCTGCTGCGGGCGGCCAAACCGGGGGCTTTTGCGCTGGGCGGGCGGCTGTCGGCGCAGGCGGTGGAGATCGCCCGGCAGGCCGGGGTGGAGCTGGCAGACTACTTTGCCCGGCCGGAACTGGCGGTGTACAACGCCATCCCCACGGCAGAGGGCTGCATCGGCATCCTGCTGCAGCAGCGCACCCGTACCCTGTGGGGTGCGGAGGTGCTGGTGCTGGGGTTCGGGCCGGTGGGGCAGGCACTGGCCGTGCGGCTGTCGGCGCTGGGGGCCGGGGTGACCGTTTGCGCCCGACGGCCGGAGCAGCGTGCTCTGGCCGAGAGCCTTGGCCTGCGGGCTGCCCCGCTGACGGCTCTGGCCGGGCTGGCCCCGGCCTTTGACACGGTGGTGAACACCATCCCGGCCCCGGTGCTGGGGGACGGGGTGCTGGCCCGGCTG
>UQDV01000046.1 GCA_900539945.1 uncultured Faecalibacterium sp. | reverse complement strand
ACACCCCATTTCCTAAACAGTATACCATACTGTCTAACAAATGGGGTGCAGTTCACACCCGGAAGCGGGGCCTTTTTCGGCGTTGTATTTTGGGGCGGAGCTTACGCGCCGCGCTCCCGCTCATCCTTCAGGATGTCCCGCATGTGCTGCAGGGTGTCCACGGTGCGGCGCAGCTCTTCGTCCCCCAGCTCGGTGCGCAGGCTGGCATAGCAGCGCTTCATGAAATCGCGTTCCTCGGCCATCAGCTCCACGGCCTTGCTGGTCAGCTCCACATAGGTGCGGCCGGCCTCCCGGTCGGTGAGCCAGCGCACATAGCCCTGGTCCTGCAGCTTCTCGATGCCTTTGGACAGCTCGGTCACCTTCACGCCCATCTCGGCGGCAAGGTCGGCCAGATAGAGTTTCTCGTCCGGGTGGCTCTCCTGCCGCATCTTGATGTAGAACAGCACCAGATAATCCGTGCGCCGGATGGTGCTGAACACCCGGTCCACGTCAAAATTGTGCAAGAAGAACCATTCTTCCGGGTGCTTCTGCATGGCTTCCTGTTTCATGGCACAGCCCTCCTGTTATCGTGCATCCCGCGGGATGTAGTCGTGGGTGCCGCCCAGGCTCTTGTAGGCCGGACGGATGATCTTGTTGGCGCTGAGCAGCTCTTCGATGCGGTGGGCGCTCCAGCCCATGATGCGGGCCACGGCAAACAGCGGGGTGTACAGCTCCATGGGGATGCCCAGCATATCGTACACAAAGCCGCTGTAGAAATCCACGTTGGGGCTGACGCCCTTGAAGATCTTCCGTTCTTCGGCGATGAGCTGCGGGGCCATGCGCTCGATCTTGGCGTACAGGGCCAGGTCCTTGTCCCGGCCCTTCTCGTGGGCCAGCTGCTCCACATAGGCCTTGAACACCACCTCACGGGGGTCGCTGAGGGAGTAGACCGCGTGGCCCATGCCGTAGATCAGGCCCTTGTGGTCAAAGGCTTCGCCGTGCAGCAGCTTTTTCAGGTAGGTTTCCAGCTCTTCTTCGTCCTCCTGGTCGTGCAGATTCTCGCGGATGTTCTGCATCATCTGCATCACCATCAGGTTGGCACCGCCGTGGCGCGGGCCCTTGAGGGAGCACAGCGCCGCCGCCATGGCCGAGTAGGTATCGGTGCCGGAGGAGGTGACCACGCGGGTGGTAAAGGTGGAGTTGTTGCCGCCGCCGTGCTCGGCGTGCAGCAGCAGTGCCACATCCAGCACACGGGCTTCCAGCGGGGTGTACTGCATGTCCGGCCGCAGCATCCGCAGGAAATTCTCGGCGGTGGACAGCTGCGGGTCGGGCCGGTGGATGTACATGCTGCCGTCCTTTTCGTAGTGGTTGTAGGCATGGTAGGCGTACACCGCCAGCATGGGGAAGATGCTGGCCAGCTGGATGCTCTGGCGCAGCACGTTGGAGGTGTCCAGGTCCCCGGCCTTGGGGTCATAGGAGGCCAGGGTCAGCACACTGCGGGCCATGGCGTTCATGATATCGTGGCTGGGGGCCTTCATGATCACGTCACGGGTAAAATTGGTGGGCATGGTACGGCACTCGCCCAGCACCCGGCAGAATTCTTCCAGCTTTTCCGGGGTGGGCAGCTCACCGAACAGCAGCAGGTAGCCCGCTTCCTCAAAGGCAAAGCGGCCGCCCCGGCTGCCATTGATCAGATCTTTGACGTCGTAGCCGCGGTAGAGCAGCTGGCCGTCGGCGGGGCGCTTGACGCCGTCCACATACTCAAAGGCGCGGATGTCCGAAATGTTGGTCAGGCCCGCCAGCACGCCCTTTCCGTTCTCGTCGCGCAGACCGGCCTTGACGCCATATTCCTGATACAGATCCTTGCTGATCTTATCATGCTGTGCACACAGCGGCTGCTGCTGGTTAAAATATCCCATCACGTTCTGCAGGTAGTCCATGGTGTGTTGCTCCTTTCCCCGGAGGCTGGCAGACGCAGCCGGTGCACCGGCCCGCGTTTCCAGCGGCATTTCATGTAAATTGAATACCCTTTCAGATTACAAGATGGATATTTCCATGTCAAGCAACCATTTGTAAACAAAAAACAAAATCTTGTCCGGTAAAAAATCCCCGGTGCAGTTCTCTGTTTCCTGCACCGGGGATCTTGCTCATTTTTTCGCGGGATTTGTCGCTCTTGCAAACTCGGCGGCCAGTGCCGCATTCACCGAGCGCACCGCGTTGGCGTCCGGCTTGACGGCGGCACGGTCGTAGGTGAACAGCCCATTCACCTCGTCCTCCACATCGGTGAGCTGGGTGTACACCAGCGCCGAAAGGCCTTTTTCCAGCTGGGGCAGCACAGTTTTCAGCTGCAGCTTCTTGTAGCGGGCAGTCAGCTCCTGCCGGTCTTTGGCCGTGCCGTAGCCGTAGGTCTTGTGGGGCGGCTCGTGGCCGGGCATGGGCCAGGCAATGCCGCCGTATTCGCTGAGGGCCACCGTGCGCTTCTGCGGGCGGATGCGCAGCGGATAGAAATAATTGTGCAGGGAGTGCACATCGCCCCCGCCCTGGTCGAACCAGCCGCTGGCCTCGTCCACCAGACGGGTGCCGTCCAGCGTCCGGAGGGCCTGCACGGCTTTTCCGGCATCGAACTGCCCCCACCCTTCGTTGAAGGGCACCCAGCAGGCAATGCAGGGGTGGCACCGCAGCGCCTGTACCGTGTCGGCCAGCTCGTGGGCGTACTCCTCCCGGCTGACCGGTTTTGCCCGGCTCAGCAGGCGGCGGCAGGCTTTGCCGTCCGGGAAGCGGCGCAGCAGCGGCTGCAGCACATTGGTCAGGTAGGTGACGAACCACAAATTATAGGTGCTGCCGCCGTTGACGATGTCCTGCCAGACGATCAGGCCCAGCCGGTCGCAGTGGTAATACCAGCGCTGCGGCTCGATCTTGGCGTGCTTGCGCAGCAGGTTGAAGCCCAGCGCTTTCACCTCGCTGAGCTCCCGCTCCACGGCTGCGTCCGAGGGCGGCGTATACAGGCCCTCCGGCCAGTAGCCCTGATCCAGCAGGCCGTTGAGCAGGATGGGCTTGCCGTTCAGGCAGAAGCGCAGCACCCCGTGGGCGTCCGGTGCACAGCTCCACTTGCGCAGGGCAAAGTAACTGTGCACCGTGTCGAACTCGGCTTCCTCCCCCTGGTTGGTGCCCACCGTCAGGTCGTAAAGGAAGGGCGTGTCCGGGCTCCAGGGGAAGAAATGCTCTTCCGGGATGTTCAGGGTCACTTCGCCGTCCTGGTCGGCCTCGTCGCTGCCCCAGTCCTCGGCGATGGTCACGCCCCCGGCCCGCACCATGGCCCACAGGTTGACCGCACCGCCGGGCTTTGCCGTGTGCACCCGCACCGTCACCGTGCGGGCGTCGTAGTCCGGGGTGACGGTCAGGGTCTGGATGTAGTTGTCCGGCACCCGCTCCAGCCAGACGGTCTGCCAGATGCCGCTCTGGGCCGGGTAGAACATCCCGCCGGGTTTCAACGTCTGTTTGCCCCGGGCCTGGGTGCCGTGGCCGGTGGGGTCCTGCACAGCCACCCACAGGCTGTTGCGGCCGGTGCCGTTGAGCAGGTCGGTAATGTCCAGTGTGAAGGGCCAGTAGCCGCCCCGGTGGCCGCCTACCAGATGCCCATTGACCTGCACGGCGCAGGCATAATCCACGGCCCCGAAGTGCAGCAGCACCCGGCCGCCCTCCCCCGCCGGCGGGGCGAACAGGCGGTGGTAGTGCAGCCACTGCCCCGGCTGCAGGGTGCGCCCCACCCCGGAGGCCGGGGCCTCCGGCGAATAGGGCACCAGAATGCTGCCCTGCCAGGCCGCAGGGTATTCGGCCGTCTGGGTGATGGCATACTGCCACGGGCCGTTCAGGATCTCACAGCTGTCCCGGCGCATGGCCGGGCGGGGATATTCTGCAAGAGGATGCATCCGCTCACCGCCTTTTGTTTGTTGGCTCCATTCTAGCACAGGGCGGGTGGTTTGTATAGCCGGGATGATTTAAAATCGAGGCCGCCGCGCCGCATACGCAAAAAGGCTGCCATGCCCTGCGGCACAGCAGTCTTATTTTGCAAGGATCCGAAAACCGGGGACCCAGAATTACTCGTCGTCCTCGTCCTCTTCTTCGTCGTCCTCATCGTCATCGTCCGACTTCGGCTTGTAGAAGATGCCGCTCAGGAAGATGCTGATGAAGTACAGCAGCACCATGGGGCCTGCCACCATGCACTGGGACACGATGTCCGGCGGGGTGACAACAGCCGCGATGAAGAAGATGATCACGATGGCCACACCGCGCACCTGCTTGAGGAGCGTGGGGTTGATGATGCCCATCTTGGACAGGATGATCGTGATCAGGGGCATCTCAAACACACAGCCAAAGATGATGAACATGGTCAGGCACAGGTTCACATAGCTCTCGATACTGGTGGTGGTCTGGATGTACTCAGCACCCTCGATGCCAGTGCTGAGGAACCGCAGCATAAAGGGCATCATGAGCTTGTAAGCAAACAGCACGCCCACGCAGAACAGGATCAGGCCCAGCAGCATGACCAGCTTGAAAAAGGTGCTCTCGCTCTTTTTCAGGCCCGGCTTTGCAAAGGCGTAGATGTGGTAGAATGCCACCGGCACCGTGACCACCACGCCAGCCAGGATGGAGACCCGGAAATACTGCATCAGCTTTTCCTGGGGGGCAATGGACACGAACTGGTAGTAGTCCCGGCCCATTGCCGTCAGCACATCGATCAGGCGGTCGGCGTAGGCCAGCGAGACCACCACGCCTGCCACAAACACCACCGCGCAGATGATGAGCCGGTTCCGCAGTTCCTTCAGATGGCCGGTCAGCGTCATACTGCCGTCATCTTCCATGACCTCGGCTTTCTTTTTGCGCTTAACGTTCGTAGCCACAATTACTCCTCGTCTTCGTCCTTCTTAGCGGCCTTCTTCTCAGCCTTCTCCTCGGAATCGTCGGAATCCTCCGGCTCCTCCATGCCCTTCTTGAAGCCGTTGATGGTCTTGCCGAACATCTTGCCCAGCTTCGGCAGGTTCTTGGGTCCAAAGATCAGCAGTGCAACAGCCAGGATGATCAGCAGTTCGTTGGTACCAATACGCATAATAAAAAATCTCCTTTTTACTTTGCCGCGCCGCGTGGCGGGCTTATTGCTTGATGTATGACAACCGCGGGCGCGGTGTATCCAAACTTAAACGGTGGTTTCCTCTGCCGGGGCTGCCTCGGCAGCTTCCGGGGCTGCTTCCGCAGCCGGAGCTTCGGGTGCGGTTTCTTCCTGCACAGGGGCAGTCTCGGGCTTCTCTTCGGCCAGGGCCTCAGCCTTTTCGGCGGCAGGCTCGGCGGCGGGGGCTGCATTCTCTTCCGGCAGCTCCTCCACCGGCTCCTCGGCGGTCAGGTCGGTGACCTCTTCCTCCGCAGCCTTCTTGGCGGCTTCTTCCTTGCTGGTCTTGCCGATGCCGGCAAAGCCCTTGGTCACGTCCTTCACGCTGTTGTCGATGTCCTTCTTGATATCGGTCAGCGGAGCAACGGCCTCCTTGAGGGGAGCCTGGATCTCGTTCAGCGGCTCCACCACGTTCTTCTGGATCTCTTCGGATGCAGCGCCGGTGTACTTCTTCAGCTCACGCAGCATCTTGCCGATCTTCTTTGCGTAGACGGGCAGCTGATCCGGGCCGATGAACACGAACGCCACGATGACGATCACGACAAGTTCCCAAAAACCAATTTTCATAATGATCCAATTCCTTTCCTGTGCCGGTGTGGGTGTGCAGCCCTGCTTGGTGCAAAAATGTGCCGCAGCCTTTTTGCCCGCTGCCTTTTTTGCCCAGACCTGCGTGGGTTCGGCGCCGTTTGCGCCTTTGCTGCCACACTTATACCGAAATTTGGTGGACTGAATATGAATTTATTTTGAACATTTTATGAACGAGTGGGCAGACGCAGCGTTTTTATCAACAAACAGTATTTTGCGGTTTATATATATCATTTTGGAAACCGCATTTTCTCTTGCTTTTTCGCAGCCTGCGTATTATAGTGGTCTGCAGAACGGCCCCGGCGGGCGAAATTTGCAGCAGCAGAAACGGAACGTGACTCGTATGATCAGTCTGATCCTTGCAGAAAAGATCTTCTCGCTTTTTCTGATGATGTTTATGGGCTATGCGGTGGTGCACTGGGGCCTGCTGCACGCCGAGGACAGCAAGACCCTCTCGCTGATCTCGCTGTACCTGATCTCGCCCTGTGTGATCATCTCGGCCTTTCAGGTACAGTACACCCCGGATGTGCTGCACGGGCTGCTGCTGGCGCTGGCGGCGGCGGTTCTGCTGCACGTCGGCATCATCGTGGTGGTGAACCTGCTGGGTCACGCACTGCATCTGGACGCCGTGGAAAAAGCCTCCATGATCTACTCCAACGCCGGCAACCTGATCATTCCCATCGTGACGGCGGTGCTGGGCAAGGAATGGGTGATCTACTCCAGTGCCTTTCTGTCGGTACAGCTGTTTTTGCTGTGGAGCCACGCCAAGAGCATGCTCTGCGGCGAAAAGAGCTTTGAGTTGAAAAAGGTGCTCACCAACATCAACATGATCGCCATTCTGGCGGGTGCCGCCCTGTTTCTGCTGCACATCCAGCTGCCGGCTGTCATCGAGGATTCGCTGGACATGGTGGGCAGTGCCATCGGCCCCATCTCCATGATCATCCTGGGCATGCTGATGGCGGGCATGAACTTCAAAAAGATCCTGGGCTACCGTCGGCTGTGGCTGGTCACGGCCCTGCGGCTGGTGGGCATCCCGCTGGCAGCTGTGGCCCTGCTCAAGCTCAGCGGCCTGGCCCATCTGGTGCCGGACGGCCAGACCATCCTGCTGGTGAGCCTGCTGGCCACCTGCACCCCCTCGGCTTCCACCATCACCCAGATGGCGCAGATCTACGGCAAGGATGCCGACTACGCCAGCGCCATCAACGTGGTGACCACCCTGCTGTGTATCTTCACCATGCCGCTGATGGTGGCCCTGTACCAGCTATAAGTCCCCGCCCTGTTATACAGAACGTCCCCGTGCTCCGAAGAGTACGGGGACGTTCTTTGTTTCTGCCGTCCGGCGGTTTATACGGTCAGGGTCCGATCCTGTGCCGGGTCCCAGTACACCAGCTCCACCCGGCTGCCCTTCTCCAGAGGCTTGTGGGGCTTTTCGGCGCTCCAGCAGCGCTCCAGCAGACCGGCTGCGTCGGCATCCGGGCCGGGCTTTTCCGTGCAGAGGGCCGTGCCCTGCCAGCCGTCCTCGGTGTACAGGCTCAGTGCCCCGGCGCTGCCTGCCAGAACAGCCTGCACGTCCCGGGTCATCTGCGCATAACCCTCCTCGGTGGCCGGGTACTCCCCATGCCACTTTTCAAAAAAGACGGAAAACTCGCCGCACAGTTCGATGAGCAGATCCTCCTCGCTGTGCGGGTTCTTCACCACAAAAGCGACATCCTCGTTTTCCATATAGTCAAAATCATCTTCCGCGCTGGTGTGCACGGTCACCTGCTGGCCGCTCAGCAGCATCAGCAGCTCCCCCTGCTTTTCGGTGGGGTCAAAATCGCCCTGCGGGCTGTTCCAATCGGTGATCATCGGTGTTCCTCCATTTGTAAAGTGTGCGGGCGTTTTTTCCCGCCGAATGATCCGTTCAATACTTTTCCCCACTGCCGCCTGCGGGCATTGCCGCTGCGGCGCGGGCTTTCAGCTCGTTTTTGGCACAGTAGAGCGCACGGTCGGCGCGGTCTTTCACCGTAACCACGTCCTCCCCGGAAAAGACAGCAGAGCCATGGGAGACCGTCGGCAAAAGGGTGATTTCTTTGCGCCGCTCTGCCAGCAGAGATTGCAGCGCCGCTGCGCAGCAGGCTTCATCTGCCGCATCCCTCAGCAGCACGCAGAACTCATCGCCGCCGATACGGTAACAGTACCCGCAGCGGGCATAGGCTTTTTTGATGCAGTCTGCGATCTCGGCAAGGCAGACATCTCCCCGCAAATGGCCGTAGCGGTCGTTGATCTGTTTGAAGCTGTCCACATCGAACACCACCAGCACCCCGCCGCTGCGGCGCATCTCGGCGGTGCGGTTCAGGTAGCTGTTCTGGTTCAAAAGTCCGGTCAGGGCGTCCAATTGGTTCCACATCTCGCTGCAATAGATATAATACAACACCGACAGCAGGGTGACGCACAGCCATGTGACGTGCAGCGATGGCAGCGCGATTTGGATCACGGTCGCCGCACCCAGAAACAGGGTCAGCGGGCAGATCAGCGTGCGGCTGCGGTTCTGAAAAGCCGCTGCCGTGCGCACCGTAGCCACCATAAGGTACAACATGGCGGCATAGTACATCGCCACATAAATATAGAAGTATTCTCCCCGGGCGTAGAGGTTCTCCCTGCTCACCGAGAATACCAGCCCATAGGGCAGTGTTGCCGCCAGAAAAAGCAGATACGCACCCTCGCAGCAGACCGCCGCCTTGAACCCGCGCCGGATAATGGATTTTTTGTCCAGCACATATACCAGACACAGTGCCACCGCCGGTGTCAGCCCAAAGCCCAGATAGTTGGACAAAATGTTCAGCCAGCGGCAGCCCGTCGGTGCGCCGTCCACCACGATGGTGATGACTTCCAGCACCGAGATGCACGCAATGAGCGCAAAAGCCAGAAGGAACCCGCGCTTCTGCTTTTTGTTCAAAGATTCGCTCAGCTTTGTAAGAAGGCTCATAAAGCCAAGCACAAAAAGATCAATGGTCGTTAAAATAAAAAAATAGCTATCCATTGCAATCGATACCGTTCTGTGAACTGACGCCCCGGACAGGGCAGATACAATATTATTGTATCACTCCGCAGCACTTTTCTCAACCGGGAGCTGTGTATTTTCGTTTTTTCTGGCAGTTTGCGTTTTTCATGCAAAAGCAACATCCGCGCATATCTTTTTCCTGCCGAGGCAGTACTTCATACTTTTTTACCCCTGCGGAACGGTTGATTGTGACTTTTAAATTTTTCATTGTCGGATTCCTTTCGCTTTGTTTGTTTTTATCTGGTTGTCTCTTCATAAAGGAATCTGTATTTTTCGCGTCTTATGCTTTGTGCCGTCTGCTCAGCGCACATACCACCTCGATATGTGTCGTCGCTAGAATCGGAACACATGGATTCAGCCTCGTTAGAAGCATGGGAACACAAAACAGCAGGGGAGTGGTTCTCCTTGCTATTCTTGCGAAGCGGCTTGAAATTCTTGCCGTCCACGCTGTTCTTGAACCCGGTCTTGTAGACAAAGACAATCATGTAGGGGTCTTTGTTCCCATCACTATCATAACCGCCCACGATTACTTTTTCAACTATACTTTCAAAAATATGTCGGTCAAAGGTGTCCAGAACCTCATTCTGTTCAAGTGTCTGTCGGAACATGGCGACACGCTTGCGCATGGTAGTTTCGGTTTCGGCTGCATCTTGCAGGCTTTCACACTCTTTCTGCAACTGCTCAATCTGGCTGGACAGGTCTAAATACTTTCGGTCGTAGGTCTCCTTGTCAATGGTATCTTCAAGACGCATATCAACCAGCTTGTTTTTCTTGACTTCCAGAGCGTGAATGTCCTTTTCAGCTTTTGCAAGACGCTTGCCCGCGTTGCTTTCGGAAAGGGCTTCTTCCGTCCGTTTCATAAACTCGTCCAGAACATCCTTGTTGTTCTGGCACAAGAGGCGATAGGATTCTACAAAAGCCCGTTCAATCGTTCTTTCGTCAACACCCTTGCTCTCCGGGCAGAACTTTTTTCCTTTTTTGGTGGAAACGACACATTGCCAGATTGCTTTATTATATTGTGAACTGCTATGCCAACTCCTCCTTGTCAGGGTGCCACCACAGAAACCACATTCTATCATGCAGCTAAAAGCGTATTTCCGGCTGAACTTTTCACGTTTGCCGTCTACATTAAGGCTGCGGGGCTTTGCACGCCGCCGCAAAATTTCTTGGGCGGCTTTAAAGACTTCTTCCGAAATAATGGGCTCGTGGTGCTCACGAATATAAAATTGATCTTCCTCGCCGAAGTTGTACAGACGCCGTTTTGAAATAGGGTCAACGGTGAATGTCTTTCCTAACAAAATGTCGCCTTTGTATTTTTCGTTTTTGATAATGCCGATTACGGTACTGTCCGCCCATTTGGGACTGCCGCGTTTGGTTTTATAGCCTAAGTTTTCAAGTTCTTTGGCAATAACCGAACCACCGGCACCCTCCGTGTATCGCTGAAAAATGTAACGGACAACAGCCGCTTCTTCTTCGTTGATGGTGATGGTTTTGTCCGCTGGATTGTAGTCATAGCCTAAACAGCCCTGAAATCCGACCAGCTCACCGCGCTGCATCTTCATCTTCAAGCCCTTTTTGACATTTGCAGAAATATTTTCGACTTCCTGCTGTGCAACAGAGCTTAAAATTACAAGGAGCAGTTCACCGTCCATAGTAAGGGTGTTGATGTTTTCTTCCTCAAAAAACACAGCCACGCCTTTATCTTTGAGCATCCGAACATATTTCAGAGTGTCAAGCGTATTTCGGGCAAAACGCGAAATGGATTTGGTAATCACCATATCCACGTCACCGTTCATACAGTCGTTGATTAAACGCTGGAAATCCTCGCGCTTTTTTACCTGCGTACCCGTGATAGCTTCATCAGCATAGATGCCGGCCAAAGACCATTCCGGCTTACTTTTTATAAGTTCGGTATAGTATTTGACCTGCGATTTGTAGCTGTTCAGCTGATCTTCGGTATCAGTGCTGACACGACAATAGGCAGCTACGCGTAGCCTTTTTTCAAAGTTTGTACGCGCTCGTGGCGAGAGCGTGTTGTGCGCTTTAATGACTTCAACATCTTTCATGCTTGACCTCCTTATTGAATGTGTTCCTTTCATTGCGTTAATCATAACGCCAATGCAACACAAAATCAAGAGGATAGTTCGGAAACCACACGATAATCTTTCATTAAGCGCTGCTTGATAAGGGAATACTCTCTATCGGTTATGAGCTTTCTTTCTAACAGCTGCTTCAAAAAAGCAAGCTGAATGCTATAACGTATCAAATTTTGTTCTTTCAAAAATATCCCCCTTTCACAAAATAAAAAATGAGCCAACGGATGGCTGCTGGCAGCAGCCCACGGGAATCTCACCCCTG
>UQDV01000045.1 GCA_900539945.1 uncultured Faecalibacterium sp. | reverse complement strand
GGGCAGAACCGCCGCCCGGCCCAGCGTCCTGCGAACCGGAACGGTCGGCCTGCGCAGAACAGCCGGTCTGCCGCCCGCCTGCAACAGCAGGGACAGGGGTACAACAAAAACCAGAAGCTGCGCCCCGCTCCGCAGCGGGACGCACAGCGCCGGGAAGGCCGCAAAAAGCGCCGCCTGACCCGTGCCGCCATCCGTCGGCGGCGGATGCTCCGCCGTCTGGCAACATTTGGGCTGCTGCTGTGCGTCATCGGGATCGGGATGTACCTCACGGTGACCATGCTGTTCCGCATCAGCGCCATTCAGGTGCAGACGGCGGACGGCACCCAGGTGACCGAGATCGCCGGGTACTCCGCCGACAGCATCCTGCAGACACTGGGGGTGCAGGTGGAGGAAAACATCTTCAGCTTTGACTCCGGTGCGAAGGCTGCAGAGCTGGAACGCCAGTACCCGCTGCTGGAATCCATCCGCGTGGTGCGCGACTACCCCAACACCGTGGTGGTGCAGGTGACCGAAGCCACCCCCACCTATGCAGTGCAGGCGGGCAGCAGCTGGCTGACCCTTTCGGACAAGTTCAAGATCCTGTCCGCAGACCCCGCGCAGCCGGACGGGCTGTGCACCCTGTACGGCGGTGAAGCGACCACCGCCGCCCCGGGCGAGCAGCTGAGCTTTGCCGCACCGGAGGCCGACAGCACGGCCAGCACCAGTGCCGCATCCGACAGCAGTGCATCCGGCGTGGTGGACGAGGCTGACGCAAAGATGAGCGCGCTGACGACCTTGCAGACCAAGCTGGACGAGTACGGCATGCGGAGCGACGTGACCCGCATTGAATTTGCGGACACCGAGCAGATCGCCTTTTTGTATCAGGACCGCATCAGCGTGCTGCTGGGGACGCTGAACGATCTGGATTATAAGCTGGACCGCGCCCGCTACATGCTGAACAACGAGGACGGCAAGGGCTGCGCGGCCACCGACACCGGGCGGCTGGACTTCAGCCATGTCAGTGCCGGCAGCACCCGCAAGATCTATTTCGCACAGGGCGACCCGGTCCTGCCCTCCGGCTATGTAGTGCCGGAAAAGGTGGAGCCGGAAACGCCGGAGGAGACTGCGGACAGCAGCCTGACCGACGAAGAGGCCCCGCAGGCCGCCCCGGCGGCGGACACCGCCCAGGAGGAGCCTGCATTGACCGACCCCGCCCGCATGACCGCCAACGAGGACGAGAACCCCATGTGACCCCACATCAATGTTTTGGAGGAGCGTAGACTGTATGAAATTGGAACAACTGATGGAGGGTGTGCCTTACACGCTGGTGCAGGGCAGCCCGGAGACCGAGATCAACGACATCATTTATGACAGCCGCAAGGCGGCCCCGGGCCTGCTGTTCGTGTGCATCGTGGGCACCCAGCGCGACAGCCACGAGTTTGCCGCCGACTGTGCCGCCAAGGGCGTCAGCGCACTGGTCATCCAGCACGACATCGACCTGACCGCCGTGCCGGGCGTGACCGTGGTGAAGGTGGAGAGCAGCCGCTATGCCATGGCTCTGATGAGCGCCAACCTCTTTGGCAACCCGGCCCGGCAGATGACCATGATCGGCGTGACCGGCACCAAGGGCAAGACCACCACCACCCACATGATCAAGAGCGTGCTGGAAGCTGCCGGCCGCAAGGTGGGCATGATCGGCACCAACGGCATCTACTACATGGGCCGCCACAAGGACACCGCCAACACCACCCCGGAGAGCTACGAGCTGCAAAAGACCTTCCGGGAGTTCCTGGATGCCGGCTGCGACACGGCCCTGATGGAGGTGTCCAGCCAGGGCCTGATGATGGACCGCGTGGCCGGTGTGCACTACGATGTGGGCGTGTTCACCAACCTTTCGCCGGACCACATCGGCCCCGGTGAGCACAAGACCTTTGAGGAATACCGCAGCTGGAAGGGTCAGCTGTTCCGGCGCTGTGATGTGGGTGTGGTGAACATCGACGACGAGAACACCGAAGCCCTGCTGGAGGGACACACCTGCAAGCTGGTGACCTATGGCCGCAGCAAGCAGGCCGATTACCGCGCCAGCGGCTACGAGCTGCTGCGCACCCACGATTTCCTGGGCGTGAAGTTCCACGTCACCGGCAAGGACGAGATGGACGTGAAGGTGAATATGCCCGGCGAGTTCAGCGTGTACAACGCACTGGCTGCGCTGGCCGTGGGCAAGGTGCTGGGCCTGCCGGATCAGGCCATCCACGACGGTCTGGGCAAGTGCGTGGTCAAGGGCCGGGTGGAGCTGGTGCCCATCAGCAAAAAGTTCACCATCCTGCTGGACTACGCCCACAACGAGGTGTCCACCGAGAGCCTGCTCACCACCCTGCGGGCCTACAACCCCCACCGTCTGGTGGTGGTGTTCGGCTGCGGCGGCAACCGCTCCAAGCTGCGCCGCTACGGCATGGGCGAGATCTGCGCCAAGATGGCCGATTTCTCCATCCTCACCGAGGACAACAACCGCTTTGAGAAGGTGGAGGACATCCTTGCGGATATCCGCGTGGGCATGAACAAGGGCAACCCGGATGCCAAGTTCGTGGAGATCCCGGACCGTCTGGATGCCCTGCACTATGCCGTGGACCATGCCCAGGAGGGGGACCTGATCGCTGTCATCGGCAAGGGCCACGAGACCTACCGCGACCGCGAGGGCGTCAAGACCCCCTTCCTGGAGCGGGAACTGCTGGAGGAGTACGCCCAGCAGAAGGGCCTGGAATAAGCTCTCTCCTTTTAGAACAAACAAAAAAGAAGGCTGCTGCACAGTGTGTGCAGCAGCCTTCTTGCGTTGTGTCAGGGTGCCGGAAGGGAAGATCAGATCTCCTTCTTCAGGGTCTCGCCCATGATGTAGCCGTAGGTCAGAGCGGCGTCAAAGCCCATGCCGTACTGCTTGGCGTCCTTCTCCTCGATGGAGCCGCAGACGTCGCCGGCAGCGTACAGGCCGGGGATCGCCTTCTTCTCCTCGTTCAGCACATGGCAATCGGTGTCGATGGCCAGACCAGCGGTGGTCAGGTAGAAGGTGGGGTCCACGCGGATAGCCCACAGGCCGTCACGGGTCTCGATGTAGGGGCAGTTGCGGCGGCCGAACTCGTCGGGCTCACCAGCCAGAGCAGCGGCGTTGTTGGCCTCGATGGAGTCTGCCAGGTTGGGCAGGTTCAGCTCCTCAGAGGCCTTCTCCACGCTGTCGTAGTGGACAGCCTCGCCCTTCTCGAACATAGCCACATAGCCGTTGAAGCCGTAGGACTCGCTGTCACGCAGCTTCACAGCAGAAGCCTCGTCGAACACATAGTAGAAGGTGTCGCCGTTGTCCTTGTTCAGCTTAGCCTTAGCCATGGTGTAGTGGTTGTCGGAGATGATGTTGCCGATGTTGTCACCACGGACGTTGACCATGATGCCAGGGGCAGACTGGTGGATGAAGGCCAGCTCAAACTTGCTCTTGTAGCTGGACAGGAAGGCGGGCAGAGCACGGTTTTCGCACTCCACATAGCCGCCTGCGTCGATACCCATCTGGATGCCCTCACCAGTCATGCTGGAAGCGCAGTTGAAGAAGAAGTCAGCGTAGTCGGGGTTGTACTTCTTCAGCATCTCGGGGTTCTTAGCAAAGCCGCCGGATGCCAGGCACACAGCCTTACCACGGAGGGTGTAGCTTGCGCCGTTGTCGCCCTTAGCGTGGAAGCCCACCACACGGCCGCTTTCGTCCTTGATCAGGTCGGTGACGCTGGTGGAGTAGATGATCTTGCCCTTCTCGTACTTCTCCACACGCTGTGCCATGAACATCATAGCGTAGCCTGCGCCGCCCTCGTAGCAGCCGGGAGCCAGGTAGGGGGTAGAAGCGCCGTACTGGGTAGCACTCTCGTAGTTGCCCATGGTGTTGAAGCCGATGCCGATGCTGGACATCCAGTCCACCAGATCGCCAGCAACAGTGTACTGCTTGGTCATGTAGGGCATCTCACCGTTGAAGAACTCGGTGCGGTGGTACTGCTCCATGGTCTGCCAGAAGTTCATCATGCCTTCCAGGGTGCCCATGGCAGAGCTGCGGAAGCTGCCGTCCACGTCGTAGTTGTACTGCAGCTGGGAGCCTGCGGTGGCCACGCCGCCGTAGGTCATGGACATGGAGCCGCCGGGGATATCCCGCTTCTCCACCAGGATGACGCTGTAGCCAGCCTCCAGCAGGCGGCAGGCGCAGGTCAGGCCGGAGGTGCCGGCACCCATGATGACCACATCAGCCTCTTCCTCGATGACCTCGTTGGAGGTCTCCAGGGTGACTTCCTTGGAGAAGTCGTCCACGTTGTAGCCAGCCAGCTCGATGGCCTCCTTCACGGCAGCTTTCACAGCCATGGAGGTGATGGAGGAACCACGCAGGTTGGGCACGTTGATGCTCTGGTGCTCGACGATGGCGGCGGGGATGCGGGAGCAGGCATAGTTGCCGATGCCGATGGTCTCCTCGTGGGACAGCACCTCACAAGCGGTGATCTTGCCCTCAAAGAAGGTGGTAGCCACATGGACCCAGCTCTCGTGGCCCATAGCCTTGGTGACGTACTTGCCGTCCACGGGGGTGGAGGGCTTGGTAACAACAGAAGCAGCCTCAGAGGATGCTGCGCTGGAAGCGGGAGCACTGGGGGTGCTGGAAGCGGTGTTGCCGCAAGCGGTCAGCAGACCGGCAGCAGCTGCGCCCATGGTGCCCATAGCGGCACCGCGCATAAAGTTGCGGCGAGAGATCTTAGCCATAGCAGTTTACCTTTCTTTCTTCTTGTTCTTCTAATAGGTTCTTCTTCGTTTTCTTCTGTTCCATCGTATGTTTTGAACATTGACATGATTATAGCAAAGTTTCGCTCTGCTGTAAAATTGAAAAAAATCCCGGATTTATCAAAAACGTTTATAAATCCATGGCCACTTTACCACAGAAAAGAAATCCGCTATAATAAAAGAAGTACAAGTTTTGCAGGGAGGGGGGCTGTTTCTATGACCATTTACCAGTTGGAGTGCTTTATTGCCGTAGCAGAGGAGCTGAATTTCAGCGCGGCGGCCCAGCGGCTGTTCACCACCCAGCCTGCCATCACCTACCAGATCAACACCCTGGAAAAGGAGACGGGGCTCCACCTGTTCGACCGCACCACCCGGCGCACCAAGCTCACCGCCGCCGGCCAGTCCTTTTACCTGGACATGGTGCAGATGACCAGTTTTGGCCGCCAGGCTCTGAAAAAGGCCCAGGATATCCAGGCCGCAGACCGGTCCCATCTGGTGGTGGGGCTGCGGCAGCTCTTTGATTACGGCACCTTTGCCAGCATCCTGGCAGAGTACCAGCGGCAGTACCCCAATGCCCAGGTGGAAGTGATCCCCCAGAGCAACCGCCGCCCTCTGGAGGAACTGCGGTCCGGCCAGCTGGATATCGGCTTTTTTTACGCCACTGAGCATTCCAGCGACCGGGATGTCTCCTTTACGCCCCTGTTCTCCCTGGCCTATTATGTGCTTATGAACCCCAACTGCCCCCTGGCAGACCGCAAGGCCCTGCACCTGGCGGACCTGAAGGGCCAGAGCGTGGTGTCCTCCGGAGCCTTTGACAGCTTTCTTTCTGCCTGCCAGGGCCCCTCCCTGGAGGAGCTGGCCCAGGTGGGGGTGGATTGCAGCAAGATCACCCCCAGCTTTGAGGGGGCTTTGATCATGATCACCATGGGCACCGCCATGTCCATCGTGCCCTGTCTGGACGATGCAGTGATCCCGGGCATCACCAAGGTGCCTTTGCTGGATTACCCCCCGGTGACGGTGGAGATCGCTGCCATGCGCCACACGCCCCGGCTGGAGGTGCAGTCTTTTATCGAGATCGCCAAGCGGAAATACAGCCGCTCCTTCCCGGAGCAATCCCAGATGGACGGCATCATGCTGTGAAAAAAGGAGCCGCCGTGCAGCTGCACGGCGGCTCCTTTGGCAGGGGAGGATTTACAGGATCCGGACCCGGATCACGGCGGGGATTGCGCTCAGCTTTTCGCTCAGGCGGGCATCCACGGCACCGGTGGCGTCCAGCATGGTGTAGGCCATATTCTTTTTGCTCTTGTTCACCATGTTTTCGATGTTCAGGCCGGCCTCGGTGGTCAGGGCGGTGATCTGGCTGATCATGCCGGGCTCGTTTTTGTGGATGATGCAGATGCGCTTGCCGCCGGCACGGGGCTGGTGCACCTCCGGCATGTTCACCGAGTGGGTGATGTTGCCGTTTTTCAGGTAGTCACTGATCTCCTGCGCGGCCATCACGGCGCAGTTGTCCTCGGCTTCCGGGGTGGAAGCGCCCAGGTGAGGGGTGCACACGATGCCGGGCTTGCCCAGGATGGCTTCCGACGGGAAGTCGGTCATGTAGCCGGACACCTTGCCGGTATCCATGGCCTCCAGCAGGGCGGCAGTGTTCACCAGCTCACCGCGGGCATAGTTCAGGATCTTGACCCCGTCCTTGCACAGGGCCAGGGTCTGGGCATTGATGGTGTCCTTGGTGGTGGGCAGGTAGGGCACATGGATGGTGATGTAGTCGCACAGGGGCAGCATGTCGTTCAGGTTCACACAGTGGTGTACCTGGCTGCTCAGGTTCCAGGCTGCCTCAATGGAGATGTAGGGGTCGTAGCCGTACACTTCCATGCCCAGCTCAATGGCGCAGTTGGCCACGCGGGAGCCGATGGCGCCCAGACCGATGACGCCCAGCGTCTTGCCCTTGATCTCGTTGCCCACGAACTTCTTCTTGCCCTTTTCCACGGTCTTGGCCATGGCCGGGTCTCCGGCAAGGCCCTGGCACCACTGGGCGGCGTCGGCCACATTGCGGCTGCCGGCGATCAGCATCCCGATCACCAGTTCAGCCACGGCGTTGGCGTTGGCACCGGGGGTGTTGAACACCACGATGCCCTGCTCACTGCAACGGTCCAGGGGGATGTTGTTGACCCCGGCACCGGCACGGGCAATGGCCAGCAGATTGTCGTGGAAGGTGGTGTTCAGCAGGTCGGCGCTGCGCACCAGAATGCCGTCCGGGGCATCGGCGTCCACCGCCACGTCAAACAGGTTCTTGTTCAGCTTAGCCAGGCCCACCGGGCTGATGGCGTTCAAAGTTTTGATGGTATACATATCTTGAATCCCCTCTGTTATGCGTTCTCCTTGCGGAACTTCTCCATGAAGTCCACCAGCTTGTCCACACCCTCGGCTGGCATGGCGTTATAGATGGAAGCGCGCATGCCGCCCACCAGGCGGTGGCCCTTCAGGTTCACGAACCCGGCCTCGGCGGCCTCGGCGCAGAACTTCTTGTCCAGGTCGGGGGTGGGGCTGGTGAAGGTCACGTTCATGGTGCTGCGGTAACGGTGCTCCACGGGGTTCGTGAAGAATTCCTGCCCGTCCAGATAATCATACAGCACCTTGGCCTTGGCTTCGTTGATCTTCTGCATGTTGGCCAGACCGCCGATGTCGTTTTCCAGATACTTGAGCACCAGACCGGTCATGTAGATGCACCAGCACGGCGGGGTGTTGTACATGCTGTCCTTGTTCAGCAGGGTGGTGTAGTTCATCATGGTGGGCACGGTGTCGGCGGCATGGCCCAGCAGGTCCTCCCGGACGATGGCAATGGCCATGCCGGCGGGGGCCACGTTCTTCTGCACACCGAAGTAGATGCAGCCGTACTTGGTCACATCCACGGGCTTCGAGAGGATCATGGAGCTCATGTCCGCCACCAGCGGCACGCCCTCCACCTGGGGCACCTCGACGTACTGGGTGCCGAAGATGGTGTTGTTCTGGCAGATGTGGATATAGCTGGCATCCTTATTGTAAGGGATGGTGTTCACATCCGGGATGTAGGTGAAGTTCTTGTCCTTGCTGGATGCCACGATGTTGGCCTCGCCGAACTTGGCGGCTTCCTTGGCGGCCAGATTGGAGAAGTTGCCGGTGACGATGTAGTCCGCCTTGCCGGTGGTCATGAAGTTCAGCGGCACCATGGCAAACTGCTGGGTGGCACCGCCCTGGAAGAAGCCCACCTTGTAGTTGTCGGGGATGTTCATCACGCGGCGCAGGGTGGCCTCAGTGTCCTTGATGATGGCGTCGAACCACTTGCTGCGGTGGCTCATCTCCATCACGCTCTGGCCGCTGTCGCCGTATTCCAGCAGCTCTGCCTGTGCCTGCCGGAGGACCTTCTCGGGCAGCATGCTGGGGCCTGCGCTGAAGTTGTATACTCGTGCCATAATGAACTCTCCCTTTCCTGTATCACGAAGCATCGACTGTTTTGCGATGCTTTCTGGATCATTTCCGTAGCCGTAGTATACCGGTTTTGCGGGCACGAAAACAAGAGCATCTTTGCACAAAGATACTGCCGGAAAAGCCCCTGTGCAGGCACAAAGCACACAAATGTACGCCGAGCAAAGACAAAAACAGAGACAACTGTAAAAACAAGCTGAAATAGCCTGATTCCATCGGGATTTCTGCCTCTTGCCTTTTCTGACAAAACCCGGTATAATGGAACAACAGAGACAAATGTAAAAGAAAAACGCGAAAGGAGGGGCTGCGCAGATGTACGGACTCCCGGACCGGCTGCGGCCGCTTTCGGCAGCAGAGGAACAGGTGATGCTGGCGGTGTGGGCCTGCCGGGAACCCGCCACCCGGCGGGATATTGACGAAAAACTCCGCGGTAAGGGCTGGGCCCCGGCCACGGTGCTCAATTTTCTGTACCGGCTGGAAGAAAAAGGCTGGGTGAAGAGCGGAAAGCAGGGCAACCACAACATTTATGCGGCCACGGTCACCCAGCGTGCCTACGGTGTGTGGAGCATGCGCCAGCGGCTGGACACCCTCTTTGGCGGGGACCTTGCCGCAGCCGTGCGGGCGCTGGTCAGCGAGAGCGGCTGCGGGCAGAGCGAACTGGAACAGGCCATGAAGGTGCTGGAGGAAAAGCACCTGGAAGCGGAAGAATACGATCTGTATGACCCCTACGGGTAAAAGGAGAGAGAAAGATGGATTGCAAGCTGAGAGCCAAGAACTGCGGCGGCTGCCCGCTGCTGGGGCTGGACTATGCCGAGCAGCTGAAGCAGAAGGAAGCCACCGTGAAAAAGCTGCTGGGCAAGTACGGCCCGGTGAACGCCATCCGGGGCATGGAAAACCCTTATCATTACCGCAACAAGGTGATCTCCACCTTCACCACCGGCTGGGGTGGAAAACTCACCTCCGGCATCTACGCAGCGAACAGTCACAAGGTGCTGCCGGTGGAACGCTGCCTGCTGCAGGACGAAGTGCTGGACAAGACCATGGAGGCCGTGCGGGCGGCGGCCATCGCCTGCCGCTACCAGCCCTACAATGAGGACAAGGGCACCGGCCTTGTGCGCCACTGCCTGCTGCGCCGGGGCGTGGCCACCGGGCAGGTGATGGTGGTGCTGGTCACTGCGCAGGCCGTGCTGCCCGGAGCCAAGAACTTCGTGCGGGCCCTGCTGGCAGAAGCCGAGAAGCGGGGCGTGACCGTGACCACCGTGGTGCAGAACGTGAACCCCCGCAAGACCAGCGTCGTGCTGGGTGATGCGGAAAAGGTGCTGTATGGCAAGGGGTATATTCTGGATACCCTCTGCGGCAAGACCTATGCCCTCAGCCCCCGGAGCTTTTACCAGATCAACCACAGCCAGACCGAGGTGCTGTACGGTCTGGCTGTGGAAGCGGCGCATCTCACCGGGAAAGAAGTGGTGCTGGACGCCTACTGCGGCATCGGTACTATCGGCCTGACGGCTGCCGACCACGCAAAGCAGGTGGTGGGTGTGGAGCTGAACCGCGACGCTGTGCAGGATGCCATCGGCAACGCAAAGCACAACGGCGTGAAGAATGCCCGCTTCTTTGCCGCCGACGCTACCCGCTGGATCAGTGAAGCCGCCGCAGCCGGGGAGCGTGCGGATGTGATCTTCATGGACCCGCCGCGGGAAGGTTCCACCCCGCAGTTCATCGAGAGCGTGGCCCGCATGGCCCCGAAGCGGGTGGTCTATGTCAGCTGCAACCCGGAAACGCTGGCCCGTGACCTCGCCCTGCTGACGAAAAAGGGTTACTGCGTGGAGAGCAGCACCCCGGTGGATATGTTCCCGCACAGCGAGCATGTCGAAGCGATAGTTTCGCTACAAAGAGAAATCTAGTGGAAATCATCCGTTTTACGTTGTTTTCTCGTCATGTTGTGTTCGATGGCGAGGGCGATAAACTCCGCAATAAACGCATTGAAAATCACATCACCGTTTCGGTGGTAATTGATATGGAGTGCGGAAACACAAAGAATTGAATATCTAACAATCGGCATAGCCGCAGACTTTCACAAAAAGCCTGCGGCTTTTTCTTTGCCCAAAAACAGAAAGGAGGCATCCGTGAAATGGCAGTTTTTCGGGTAGAAAAGAACAGCGGCTACACGGTCATGTCAAACCACCACCTGCGGAACCGGGCCTTGTCCCTGAAAGCCAAGGGCTTACTCTCCCAAATGCTCTCCCTGCCGGAAGATTGGGATTACACCCTGCAAGGGCTGGCCCGTATCAACCGGGAAAGCATAGACGCGATACGGCAGGCCATCCGGGAACTGGAACAGACGGGCTACATCCAGCGTTCCAGAGAACGGGATGAGAAAGGGCGGCTGCGCGGCGCAGACTATGTAATCTTTGAGCTGCCGCAGCCCATTCCTGCATCGGTTTCACCTACATTGGAAAATCCAACGTTGGAGAATCCCACGCAGGAAAACCCTACATTGGAAAATCCAATGCAATTAAATAAAGATAAACTAATTACAGAAAAACAAAAGAAAGAGGGATTAAATACCGATTCCATTCCTATCCATTCCCCAAACCCCTTGCCTTTGGACGAGGACGAGACAGCGGCACCGCCGCCGGAACGGACAGGAAGCCGAAAGGAAGCGGCCTATCAAATCTACCGGGACCTGATTTTGGAGAACATCGAGTATGACACCCTCATCCGGAATCCCCGGATAGACCGGGAGCAGCTGGACGAGATCGTGGACATCCTGCTGGAAACCGTCTGCACCAACCGCAAGTCCATCCGGGTGGCCGGGGACGATTACCCGGCAGAGCTGGTCAAGGCGAAATTCTTGAAGCTGGACAGCCATCACATCGAGTTCGTCATGGACTGCCTGCGAGATAACACTACCAAAGTCCGCAACATCAAGCAATACCTGCGGGCCATGCTTTTTAACGCGCCCAGCACCATCAACAGCTACTATGCGTCCCTTGTGGCGCACGATATGGCGCAGCCTGATTGGGGCCGCCCGCCCAACAACTGACCGAAAGGAGCGTCCACCCATGAGAACCCTTTACCTGCGGCGGCTGGTGGTTCCACCCTAGCTGCCGCTCTGAATTTTCT
>UQDV01000044.1 GCA_900539945.1 uncultured Faecalibacterium sp. | reverse complement strand
CCAGCCACAAGGGCGTGGATATCTGCGCCGCCGCCGGTACGCCCATTTACGCTTCGGCAGGCGGCACCGTCACCAAGGCCGGTTACAACAAGGCTGGTGCAGGTACGGGCTATGGCTACTCCATCATCATCAACCATGGCAACGGCTACACCACCGTGTATGCACACTGCCTGTCGCTGGTGGTCCATGCAGGCCAGACCGTCAAGCAGGGCCAGCTGATCGGCTATGTGGGCAGCACCGGACGTTCCAGCGGCAACCACTGCCACTTCGAGATCCGCCGCAACGGCTCTTACATTGCCCCGCAGAACGTGTTCAACCGCAGAAAATACAGGTAAGCATGCAGAGCGGGCCTTTCCACCGGGAAGGGCCTGCCTGCCGATCATAAAGAAAAAGGAGAGATGTTCTATGTCTACCCCTCACAACAGCGCCGAAAAGGGCGATTTCGCCAAGACGGTCCTCATGCCCGGTGACCCTCTGCGCGCCAAGTTCATTGCCGACACCTTCCTGCAGGATGTGCGTCAGGTGACCGGTGTGCGCGGCATGCTGGGCTTTACCGGCACCTATCAGGGCCGCCCCATCAGCGTGATGGGCAGCGGCATGGGCATGCCGTCCATCGGCATCTATTCTTATGAGCTGTTCAAGTTCTACGATGTGGACAACATCATCCGCATCGGCTCCGCCGGCAGCTACACCGAAAAGGCCAAGCTGTTCGACGTGGTGCTGTCCACCGGTGCGGTGAGCGAGTCCAACTACGCCCGGGTACAGAGCGGCTTCGAGGGGGACATCACCCTGCCCAGCCAGAGCCTGAACGACAAGCTGCGCGCTTCTGCCGCCAAGCAGGGCATTCCCCTCATTGAGGGCAACATCCACTCTTCGGATGTGTTCTACCGCCAGCCCTCCGACGAAAAGCCCACCTACTGGGAAAAGCTGCGGGATGAGCGCGGCTGCCTGTGCGTGGAGATGGAGAGCTTTGCCCTGTTTGCCAACGCACAGGTGCTGGGCAAGCATGCGGCCTGCCTGCTGACCATTTCCGACAGCTTTGTGGCACCGGAGATCACCACGGCCGAGCAGCGCCAGACGAGCTTTACCAACATGATGAAGGTGGCTCTGGGCGCAGAGTACTGAGAAACCCAACCGAAGATCCAGCGCGGTCTGCCTGCAAAAAGGCCGGCCGCGCTGTTTTCGCCCCCAAAAGGAGGAACATTTTATGACGAACCTGACCCTGGAAGAAAAGCAGGAACTGATCCGCATGGCACTGGCTGCCCGCGAAAAGGCTTATGCACCGTATTCCAATTTTATGGTGGGTGCTGCCCTGCGCGCAAAGGACGGACGCATCTACACCGGCTGCAACGTGGAAAATGCGTCCTTTACCCCCACCAGCTGCGCAGAGCGCACGGCCCTGTTCAAGGCCGTGGCCGACGGCGTGACCGAGTTCACGGATATTGCAGTGGTGGGCAGCCGCCGCGGCGAGGTGAACGAACAGATCACCTCGCCCTGCGGTGTGTGCCGTCAGGCACTGTTCGAGTTCGGCGGGCCGGAGCTGAACGTGATCATGGCCAAAACGCCGGAGGATTTCATCGAGCGCAGCATGGACGAACTGCTGCCCTTTGGGTTCGGGCCTTCCAATGTGGCCGGAAATGCCGCTGTGGAAAAATAAATCGCTTCCCGGCACAAAACCGGAACGACAGGGAGCTGTGCAAAAGTAATACTTTTTGGACATATTTACAAAGATTTTGTAAATATTTTGTAATCGAAAAGTGCTTGCATCTCACACATCTTCTCGCTATACTTGAACCAGTAAATGTGCAAGTGCCTGCATTTGCAGGCCGGCACGCGATGGATTGAAAATAAAGGAGACTTTCTTATGAAGATTTCTCGTCGTAATTTCCTGGCTGTGGCTGGTGCCGCTGCCGCCGCCGCTGCTCTGACCGCTTGTGGCGGTTCTTCCGCTTCTTCCACCAGCACCGCTTCTTCCGCTGCTGCTTCCTCCGCTGCTGAGGGCGGCGAGAAGATCGTCAAGGTCGCTCTGACCTGCGACACCGGCACGATCGACGATGAGAGCTTCAACCAGGCTTGCTGGACTGCTGTTTCCGGCTACATGGGCGACAACTGCCAGTACTACATCCCCGAGGCTGACGCTTCTGATGAGGATCGTGAGACCATGATCCGTCAGGCTGTCAACGACGGTGCAGACGTGATCGTCTGCGTCGGCTACCTGTACGGTGCTTCTCTGGCTTGGGCTGCTGATCAGTACCCGGATGTCAAGTTCATCGCTGTTGACGTGACCCAGGGCGATATCGGCACGGATACCATCCCCGCAAACTGCTACTGCATCACCTTCAAGGAGGAGCAGGCAGGTTACCTGGCCGGTTACGCGATCGCCAAGGACGGCAAGACCAAGTTGGGCTTCCTGGGCGGTATGGCTGTGCCCGCTGTCATCCGTTACGGCTACGGCTTCGTGCAGGGCGCTGATGCTGCCGCACAGGAGCTGGGCCAGAACGTCGAGATCAACTACTTCTACGGCGGCCAGTTCTACGGCGATGCCAACATCACCTCCCGTATGGAGGGCTGGTACTCCAACGGCACTCAGGTCGTGTTTGCCTGCGGCGGCGGCATCTACACCTCCGCTGTGGAGGCTGCTCTGAAGAACAACGGCTACGTCATCGGCGTGGATGTTGACCAGAACTACATCGGCGCAAACGGCGTGGCTGACGGCACCTATGCCTACAACCCGTTCATCACCTCTGCCATGAAGGGTCTGTCTGAGGCTGTCAACACCGCTCTGTCCGACATCGAGGCCGGTGACTGGAGCGAGATTGCTGCTTCCAACGGCAACTTCGGTCTGGAGGATGGCGATTACATCGGCCTGCCCACCGCAGACGACAGCTGGAACTTCGAGACCTTCACCAAGGACGAGTACGAGACCGTCAAGGACAAGATCAAGAGCGGCGAGATCACTGTGGACAACAACTCCGACGATGCTACCAAGCCCACCGTCAGCGAGTTCACTACCGTCAACTACATCCAGTAAAGAGCTTCCCCAGGCGGGATGTTCCGAAAGGGACACCCCGTCTTTTGTTGTATCAAAAGCCAGAAGTCATACTATTTCAAGGAGAACCCAGGATAAAAATTTCCCGCCGCAAATTCCTGACCGTGACCGCTTCCGGCGAGATCACCGTGGACAACAGCTCGGATGATGGGGTCAAGCCCACCGTCAGCGAGTTCATCACCGTCAACTATATCCAGTAACCCGGCGTTTCCCGCAGCCTGCGGGCCGCAAACCGGCAGGCCGCTTTTATGAATTACTCAATGCAAAAACAGGGTGCCCATTGCAGGCGGGCACCCTGTTTTTGTGTGTCCGGGCAGGGCAGACCCGGCGGAAACTGTGCAGGATGCCTCAAAAGTAATACTTTTATCTGTACTTTCTGCCAAAAACGAAAAAAGCCGTGTGCAAATTGTCGGAAATCAGGTATAATGAAAGATAGAATAGTATAGGTGTCGATACGGCACGAAAGGAGAGTGAGCAGATTGGCAGAGGATTTTGTGATCGAGATGCTCCACATCACCAAGGAATTCCCTGGGATCAAGGCAAACGATGATATCACCCTGCAGCTGCGCAAAGGCGAGGTACACGCTCTGCTGGGCGAAAATGGCGCCGGCAAAAGTACGCTGATGAGCGTGCTGTTCGGCCTGTACCAGCCGGAGGCTGGTCAGATCCGCAAGAACGGCAAGGAGGTCGCCATCCGCAACCCCAACGATGCAAATGCACTGGGCATCGGCATGGTGCACCAGCACTTCAAGCTGGTGGAATGCTTCAGCGTTCTGGACAACATCATTCTGGGCGTGGAGCCCAATAAAATGGGCTTTTTGCAGAAAGCCGAGGCCCGCAAGAAGGTCATGGCCCTGAGCGAAAAGTACGGCCTGCGCGTGGACCCGGATGCCCTTGTCAGCGATATCTCGGTGGGCATGCAGCAGCGCGTGGAGATCCTGAAGATGCTGTACCGCGACAACGAGATCCTGATCTTCGATGAGCCCACCGCTGTGCTGACCCCGCAGGAGATCGACGAGCTGATGGAGATCATGCGCGGGTTCAAGAAGGAAGGCAAGTCCATCCTGTTCATTACTCACAAGCTGAACGAGATCATGGCCGTGGCCGACCGCTGCACGGTGCTGCGCAAGGGCAAGTACATGGGCACCGTAGACATCAAGGACACCACCAAGGAAGAACTTTCCCGCATGATGGTGGGCCGTGATGTGCAGCTGCAGGTGGAAAAGCAGCCTGCAAATCCCGGTGCCGTGGTGCTGGACGTGCAGAACGTGACCATGCACAACGACCAGCGCAAGAAGGATTCTGTCAAGGATGTCACCTTCCAGGTGCACGCCGGTGAGATCGTCTGCCTGGCGGGCATTGAGGGCAACGGCCAGACCGAGTTTGTCTACGGCCTGACCGGTCTGGAAAAGCTGACCAACGGCAAGATCACGCTGGATGGCAAGGACATCACCCATGCCACCATCCGCCAGCGTTCCAAGGACGGCATGAGCCATATCCCGGAGGACCGCCACAAGCACGGTCTGGTGCTGGATTACAGCCTGGAAAACAACATGGTGCTGCAGCGCTACTGGCAGCCGGAGTTCCAGAAGGGCGGCTTCATCCGCTCGGATAAGGTGCGTGAGTACTCCGACCGGCTGATCGCACAGTACGACGTGCGCAGCGGCCAGGGCAGCTCCACCATCGTGCGCAGCATGTCCGGCGGCAACCAGCAGAAGGCGATCATTGCCCGTGAGATCGACAGGGATCCCAAGCTGCTCATTGCCGTGCAGCCCACCCGCGGCCTGGACGTGGGTGCTATTGAATATATCCACAGCCAGATCGTGGCAGAGCGTGACAAGGGCACTGCCGTGCTGCTGGTGAGCCTGGAGCTGGACGAGGTCATGAACCTGGCCGACCGCATCCTGGTCATGTACGAGGGCGAGGTCGTGGGCGAGTTTGACCCCAAGACCACCACCGTGCAGGAACTGGGCCTGTATATGGCCGGTGCACGCAAGCAGGGAAAGGAGACTAAGTAACAAATGGACAAGAAAAAACTTTCCCACAGCAGTCTGCAAAGCTCGGTCACCAGTGTGCTGGCGGCTCTGCTGTGCATCCTCATCGGTCTGATCGTGGGCTTTCTGGTGCTGCTGGCCATCAACCCGGCACACGCTTGGGGCGACGGCTTTGTGCGCATCCTGAAAGGCGGCTTCCACGACGCTCCCTACGGCGTCGGCAAGGAGCTGGCCAACGCAGCACCCCTGGTCATGACCGGCCTGTCGGTGGCATTTGCCTTCAAGACCGGCCTGTTCAACATCGGTGCTGCCGGTCAGTACACGCTGGGTGCCTACGGTGCCCTGTACTGCGCCATTATGCTCAAGATGCCCTGGTTCGTCTGCCTGCTGGCAGCCACCCTGCTGGGCGGCATCTGGGGCGCGATCCCCGGCTTCTTCAAGGCCTACTTCAACATCAACGAGGTCATCACCTCCATTATGTTCAACTGGATCGGCCTGTATCTGGTAAACGAACTGGTCTACCAGAACGGCACCGGCCCCATGTACGACGTGCGGAACACCCGTACCCTGAACCTGAGTAAGAACCCGGCCTTTGCCCAGTCCATCATCCCGGATTTCGGCCTGAACAAGATGTTCCAGACCAACAGCACCACCATTGCCATCTTCCTGGCAGCGGCGGTGGCCATCCTGATCTGGGTGGTGCTGAACAAGACCACCTTCGGCTATGAGCTCAAGGCCGTCGGCCTGAACAAGAGCGCTGCCCGCTATGCCGGCATCAACGAGAAGAAGAACATCATCCTCTCCATGGCCATTGCCGGTGCGCTGGCAGGCTTTGGTGCCGGCCTGTACTACCTGTCCAACGTGTCCCAGTGGAACCCGCTGAACTCCACCAGCCTGCCGGCCATGGGCTTCAACGGCATTTCCGTTGCTCTGCTGGCAAGCTCCAACCCCATCGGCACCATCTTCTCGGCACTGTTCATCTCGCACATCTCGGTGGGCGGCTCGTTCCTGTCCACCAAGTATTACCCCACGGAGATCTCGGACCTGATCAGCGGCATCATCATCTATCTGTGCGCGTTCTCCATGCTGTTCCGCGGCAAGATCCACGGCCTGCTGTTCAAGAATGCCGACAAGACCAATGTGAACGCAGAGCCCGCTCCGGCCAAGACCGAAACCAAGAAGGAGGGCAAGTGATATGCTGCTTCTGATCAAATATACGCTGCTGTATGGCATCGTGCTGATGCTGGTGGCTCTGGGCGGTATGTTCAGTGAGCACTCCGGCATCATCAACATTGCGCTGGAAGGCATCATGGTCATCGGCGGTGTGGCAGGTGTGCTTACCCTGACCATGCTGCCCGCCGACATGTCTCCCTTCCTGGTGGTGCTGCTCACCATTCTGGCGGCGGCCCTGGCTGGCATGGTGTACAGCCTGCTGCTGGCCTTTGCCTCCATCAACCTGAAGGCGGACCAGACCATCGGCGGCACAGCCCTGAACCTGCTGGCCACCGCCATTGCCGTGGTCATCGCCAAATACTTCAGCGACAGCGGCAGCGCCAAGCTGAACTATTCCAATAAGCCCTTCCTGTTCAGCATCGGCGGGCTGGAGCTCAGCGTCTTTGTTCCGCTGGGCATCATCCTGCTGATCATCAGCTATGTGGTGCTGTACAAGACCCGCTTCGGCCTGCGTCTGCGGGCCTGCGGCGAGCATCCCCAGGCAGCCGACTCGGTGGGCATCAATGTCTACAAGATGCGCTACGCTGGTGTGCTGCTCTCCGGTGCCCTGGGTGCCATTGGCGGCATGGCTTACATCGTGCCCCCGGTGCAGACCTGGAACTTTGAGGTGGGCGTGGCCGGTGCAGGCTTCCTGGCCCTGGCCGTTATGATCTTTGGCCAGTGGAAGCCCTTCAACATCTTTGGCGCGGCCATGTTCTTTGCCGTGTTCAAGAGCCTGGCCAACATTGCAGATTCCACCTTCCTGGCACAGCTGCACTGGTCCAGCAACATCTACAACATGATGCCGTTCGTGGCGTCCATGGTCATCCTGGCCTTCACGTCCAAGAACAGCATGGCCCCCAAGGCAGAGGGCATCCCCTACGACAAGGGTTCCCGCTGATCCGGGGCGTTTCTCCGCAAACCTCACAGGCGCAGTTGCTTTTTCGGGCAGCTGCGCCTTTTTGCTTAAAAATGGGCAAAAGTTACAGAAAAAACCTTGCTTTTGACTGGAATTTTGCTATACTGAGACTACAATGTCATACTATTTCGACAGGAGCGTGAAGTTATGCGCATTTATGATCTGATCGCCAAAAAACGCGACGGCGGCACCCACAGCCGTGAAGAGCTGGAGAGCATCGTCAACGGTTATGTGTCCGGTGAGGTGGCCGATTATCAGATGGCTGCCTGGATGATGGCTGTGTACCTGCGCGGCATGACCGACGAAGAGACGGCAGAGCTTACCGATGTGATGGCCCACAGCGGCGTCATGGTGGACCTTTCGCCCATTCCGGGCATCAAGGTGGACAAACACTCCACCGGTGGCGTGGGCGACAAGACCACGCTGGTGATCGCCCCCATCGTGGCAGCCTGCGGGGTCAAGATCGCCAAGATGAGCGGCCGCGGTCTGGGCCACACCGGCGGCACCATCGACAAGATGGAGAGCGTGCCTGGCACCAAGACGGCCCTGACGCAGGAAGAGTTCTTTGCACAGGTCAACCGCATCGGTCTGTCGGTCATCGGCCAGAGCGAGGGCATCGCCGTGGCAGACAAAAAGATGTACGCCCTGCGGGATGTGACCGCCACCGTGAGCTGCATCCCGCTCATTGCGTCCAGCATCATGTCCAAGAAGCTGGCTTCCGGCTCGGACGCCATTCTGCTGGATGTGACCACCGGCACCGGTGCCTTTATGAAAACCGTGGACCAGAGCATTGAGCTGGCAAAGCTCATGGTGTCCATCGGCACCCACCATGGCCGCCGGGTGGCCGCCATGATCACCGACATGGACACCCCGCTGGGCCACAACATCGGCAACAGCCTGGAGGTCATGGAGAGCATGGATGTGCTCAAGGGCCACGGTCCCGCCGACCTGACCGAGGTGTGCCTGCAGCTGGCCGCCAATATGCTGGTGCTGGCAGGGAAGGGCACCCCCGCCGAATGCCGCGCCATGGCACAGGCGGTGATCGCGGACGGCTCTGCCTTTGCCAAGTGCAAGGAGATGTTTGCCGCCCAGGGCGGTGATACCCGCGTGCTGGATGACTACAGCTTGTTTGAGCAGCCTGCTGCCCGCTATGAGCTGCTGGCCGAGCAGGATGGGTACATCGTGGCCAACGATGCCGAAAAGATCGGCTCGGCCAGTGTGCTGCTGGGTGCCGGCCGCCAGAAAAAGGGCGACCCGCTGGACTTTGCCGCCGGCATCACCCTGCACAAAAAGCGCGGCGACTACGTCCACAAGGGCGAGAGCCTGGCGACCTTTTACGGTGCAGCGGACAAGTTTGAAGCCGCTGCCGCCGAGTACCGCAGCGGCCTTGTGTACGGCGCGGAAAAGCCGGAGGAAGCCCCGCTGGTATACGCCCTTGTCACCAAGGACGGCGTAGAGCGGTACTGAGACCTGACAGCAGGGGAGACCTTGCTCTTATAACGATACTTTTCCGCTGATGACGCCCAAAGCGCACGCGGAGGGCATTCTGAATCATTTCGACCCAAGGGGCTGCTGCACAAAAGCTGTGCGGCAGCCCCTTTTTTGCGCTTTCACGCTGAAAACAGGTAATCCTGCACAAAAGAACCGTCGCTTTTTAAGCAATTCGATGTATTTGTGGGGCAAGCAGTGGAACTTTGCGGCTGGATATGATATACTAAGCTGTATTTGTATACCCCGGGAAAGGGGCTGCCAAAGGAGAAAGGACTTGTTATGAAGATCATTCTGGTGGGCAGCGGCAAGGTCGGTACCGCCCTTGCGCGGCAGCTCAGCGAGGAGGGCCACAACGTGACCGTTGTGGACACGAACAAGGCGCGGGTGGAGCACCTGATCGAGACGTACGACGTGCTGGGCATCGTGGGCAACGGCTCCTCCATCACCACCCTGTCCGAAGCCGGCATTGAGGATGCGGACGTGTTCATTGCCGTGACCGGTTCGGACGAGCTGAACCTGCTGTGCTGTATGTTTGCCAAAAAGGCGGGCCACTGCCACGCCATTGCCCGCGTGCGCAACCCGTCCTACAGCCACGAGCTGGACTTTATCAAAAAACAGATCGGCATTTCGGCCATCATCAACCCGGAAATGGCGGCAGCCAAGGAGATCTCCCATCTGCTGCGGTTCCCGGGGGCCAGCAAGATCGACACCTTTGCGGGCGGCCGCGTGCGGCTGATCAAGTTTGCGCTCACCGAGGCACAGGGGCTGGACGGCGTAGCCATCCGCGAGATCCCCAGTCGGCTCAAGAGCGACATTCTGGTGTGTGCCGTGGAGCGTGACGGCGGGGTGATCATCCCCAACGGCAACTTTGTGCTGCAGAACGGCGATCAGGTCACCTTCCTGGCCACCCAGGAAAACGCGCATGCCTTCTTCCGGCAGATCCACATGCCGGTGCGGCCGGTGCGCAACGCCCTGATCGTGGGCGGCGGCGCCATCGCGTTCTACCTGAGCCAAGAGCTGATAGACAACCATGTGCGGGTGCGCATCGTGGAGCGGGATGCCGCCCGCGCCCAGGAGCTGGCCGAGCAGCTGCCCGGTGCCCAGGTCCTGAACGAGGACGGCTCCAACCGGGACTTCCTGCTGTCGGAGGGCCTGGAGTCCGCAGAGTCCTTTGTGGCTCTGACCAACATCGACGAAGAAAACGTGCTGCTGACCCTGTTTGCCAAAAAGCATTCCCACGGCAAGCTGGTGACCAAGGTGAACCGTCTGGAGTTCGATGACATTCTGGCCGGGCTGGACCTGGGCAGCGTGGTGTACCCCAAGTACATGACCTGCGATTACATTGTGCAGTATGTGCGTGCCCTGCAGAATGAGGCGGGCAGCAACATCAAGACCCTGTACCGCATCCTGGACGACCGCGTGGAAGCGTTGGAATTCACGGTGCACGAGGAGAGCCGGGCCACCGGTGTGCCCCTGAGCCAGCTGCATCTGAAAAAGAACCTGCTGCTGTGCTGCATCACCCGCGGCGACCGCATCCTGATCCCCCGCGGCGGCGACCAGATCCAGGTGGGCGACAACGTGATCGTGGTCACGCTGGAGCATGGCCTGCATGACCTGCGGGACATCGTGGAGAGCTGACGGAGGCGGGCTATGAATTATGCGATCGTTTTCCGTCTGCTGGGCTATATCCTGATGATCGAGGGCGCCCTGCTGCTTCTGCCCGCCGCTGCCAGCCTGATCTACGGCGAGTGGATGGTACTGGCAGTGTTCCTGCTCACGGCTGCCGTGAGCGCAGGCATCGGCTTTGCGCTGCGGGCCATCAAGCCCCGCAGCAAGGTATTCTATATGCGGGAGGGCTTTACTGCCACCGCACTGAGCTGGATCGTCATCTCGGTGGTTGGTGCCGCGCCTTTCGTGCTCACCGGCTGCATCCCCAACCCGGTGGATGCCCTGTTTGAAACCGTGTCCGGCTTTACCACCACCGGTGCCAGCATTCTGCCCGCCGTGGAGGGCCTGCCCAAGGGCATTTTGTTCTGGCGCAGCTTTACCCACTGGATCGGCGGCATGGGCGTGCTGGTGTTCCTGCTTTCGCTGCTGCCGCTGACCGGCGGCTCCCACGTCAACCTGATGAAGGCGGAGAGCCCCGGCCCGCAGGTGGACAAGCTGGTGCCCAAGGTGCAGTCCACTGCCAAGATCCTGTACGGCATCTACCTGGCCTTGACCGTGCTGGAACTGCTGTTCCTGATGGCGGGGCACATGCCGCTGTTTGAGGCCCTGCTTACCGCCTTTGGCACGGCGGGCACCGGCGGCTTCGGCTTCCGGAACGACAGCTTTGCCAGCTTTTCGCCCTACATCCAGTGGGTCGTGACCGTGTTCATGATCCTGTTCGGCGTCAACTTCAACGCCTACTTCCTGCTGCTGATGCGTCGGTTCCGCCGGGCGGCGGCCAGCGAAGAGGTGCGCGGCTACTTTGTGGTCATTGCAGCCGCCATTGCCATCATCACGGCCAACATCTACAGCCTCTACAACAGCTTTGGCGAGGCGCTGCGGCAAGCGGCGTTCCAGGTGGGTTCCATCATCACCACCACGGGCTTTTCCAGCTGCGATTTTGACCTGTGGCCCACCCTGTCCAAGGAAGTGCTGGTGGTGCTGATGTTCATTGGTGCCTGTGCCGGAAGCACCGGCGGCGGCATCAAGGTGAGCCGCATCCTCATTTTGGGCAAGACGCTGGGCAAGGAACTCAAGCAGGCTCTGCACCCGCAGGTGGTGGCTCCGGCGCGTATGGACGGCAAGCTGCTGAACCATGAGACCATCCGTACCACCAACGTGTTCATGGCGGCCTACAGCTTCATCTTTGTGGGGTCCTTCCTGCTCATCAGTCTGAACGGCTTTGACATGGTGACCAATTTCACTGCCGTGGCCGCCACGCTGAACAACATCGGCCCGGGCCTGGAGCTGGTGGGCCCCATGCAGAACTTTAGCGGTTTTGCAGACCCGGCCAAGCTGGTGCTGATCTTTGACATGCTGGCAGGCCGGTTGGAGATCTTCCCCATGCTGGTGCTGTTCCTGCCCGACACCTGGCGCAAATTCTGATCGTACAACGAAATCTAAAAGGGGCCACCCGCTGCGGGCGGCCCCTTTGCCATGCTTGCGTTCTGCAGGCAAAAAGGGTACAATACAACTGCTGGAAAACCAACGCTTTTGGAAGAAAGGACTGCTATGGAATACGATTTTTATACGCTGGGCGTCCTTTACCTGGTCTACTCGTTTGCGGGCTGGGTAGGGGAGACGGTAGTAGCTACGGTGCGGGGCAAGCATTTTGCCAACCGCGGCGCAGCAGCCGGGCCCTTCTGCTTTGTGTACGGCTCCACGGCGGTACTGCTGGCCGTGGGCTTCACGGATCTGCGCAGCGACCCGGTGTACCTCTTCTTTGCCTGTACGCTGGCCTCCACGGTCATGGAGTGGCTGACGGCTAAGCTGCTGGAACGGCTGCACCGCCGCAAATGGTGGGACTACTCCGGTAAGCGCTTCAACCTGAACGGCTATGTCTGCCTGCAGTATTCGCTGCTGTGGGGCGTACTGGGCACTGCCAGCGTGCTGTGGCTCAATGGCCTGCTGCTGCGGCTGTGCCAGGCCATCCCGAGCTGGCTGCTGCACCCGCTGGTGTGGGCGGCGGTCATCGTGGCAGCGCTGGACCAGATCGGTTCGGCCGTGCTGGTGGGGCACTATGCGGCCAAACACCCGGTGCTGGAACAGCTGAACCAGCGGCTGGGTGAAAGCTCCGACGGCCTGCGCCGCCGCATTGCCCTGTATGTGGAAAAGCGCATCCAGCGGGCCTACCCGGCGGCGGCCCGGCAGGAACCGACCATTGCCCAGAACGGCGAAACGCCCCTGAGCGCCGCCGACCTGCTGTGGCTGTTCGTGGTGGGCGCGTTTCTGGGTGACCTGGTGGAAACAGTGTTCTGCCGCCTGACGGCAGGCGTCTGGATGAGCCGTTCCAGTCTGGTGTGGGGGCCGTTTAGCGTGGTGTGGGGCCTGGCTCTGGCCCTGACCACCGTGCTGCTGCGCCAGAATCAGGACAAGAGCGACCGCTACCTGTTTGTGTTCGGCACGGTGATGGGCGGCGTGTACGAGTATGTGTGCAGCGCCGTGACCGAGCTGTTGTTTGGCACGGTGTTCTGGGATTACAGCAAATTCAAATTCAATCTGGGCGGGCGCATCAACCTGCTGTACTGCTTCTTCTGGGGCATGGCGGCCGTGGTGTGGATGCGCTACGGCTACCCGGTGGTCATGAAGTGCATGACCCGTCTGCGCAGCCGGGTGCGGCCGTGGATGACCGTGCTGCTGGCGGTGTTCATGGCGGTGAACATGGTCACCAGCTCGCTGGCGCTGGCCCGTTACGACGCCCGCACCAGCGGGGTGCCAGCTGCCAATGCCGTGGAGACCTATCTGGACGCCCATTTCGACAATGCCCGCATGGAACGCATCTATCCCAATGCGAAAAAAGTGGAAAAGGCAGGGTGAAATTTGCAGGTTTCCCCTTGCGCTTTGCCGTTGAAACAGGTATAATATGCAAAGATAAAAGGGAGTAAAGGGCGTATATCCCGCAAGAGATGATGCGCTGTGCTGCAGCGACAACCCGGCAGAAATGCCCGATGCAGCACCGGATGCTTGAGACTTTTATTACAAGGACGTAGTATGCGTACCCTGTAATAGGAGTCTTTTCTTTTTTGCCCGGCTGAGAGACTCCCGTTCCCGGAGCCGGGCCAAGGAACGATCAAAAAGGAGAAAAAACATGCTTATACCTGTTTTGCTGTTCATCGTGGGCCTGTTGTGCCTGATCAAGGGCGGTGACTGGTTTGTGGACGGTGCCACCGGCATTGCCCGCCGCTTCCATGTGCCGGAGCTGCTCATCGGTGCTACGGTGGTGTCCATCGGCACCACCCTGCCGGAGGTGATGGTGTCTACCACCTCGGCTCTCACCGGTCACGGCGAGATCGCCTACGGCAACGCCATTGGTTCGGTCATCTGCAATTCCGCCCTCATTGCGGCCATTCCCATTGTGGCCAAGCCGGGCAAGGTGGACCCCAAGAGCCTGCGCACCCCGGTGCTGTTCTTCTTTGTGGCGGCAGCCTTCTACGCCGGTGTGGCCTACACCACCGGTTCCTTCACCCGGCCGGTGGGCATCATCCTGCTGGCCATGTTCGTGGCCTACATCGTCTGCAACGTGATGGCCATGAAGAATGCCCCCGCCCCGGAAGAAGAGGAAGAGCCGGAAGAAAACGCTTCCTTTGCCAAGGAACTGGGCCTGCTGGCGGTGGGCGCGGTGCTCATCGCGGTGGGCGCGGACCTGCTGGTGGACAACGGCACCCTCATTGCACAGGCACTGGGCGTGCCGGAGTCGGTCATTGCTCTGACCTTTGTGGCACTGGGTACCTCGCTGCCGGAACTGGTCACGGCCATCACCTCGCTGGCCAAGGGCCACGGGGCGCTGTCGCTGGGCAACGTCATCGGTGCCAACGTGTTCAATCTGGTGCTGGTGAGTGGCGTCAGCGTGACGCTGGCCCCCTTTACCATCCCGCAGAACTCCACCATTGCTGGCATGAACGCCTCGCTGGTGATGGATATTCCGGTGATGTTTGCGGTCATGCTGTTGCTGACGGTGCCCGCCCTGCTCAAGGGCAAGCTCAGCCGCCCGCAGGGCATTGCGCTGCTGTGCATCTACGCTGCTTTCTGCGTGGTGCAGTTCACCATTTGATGACGAAGTAAAAAACAGGCCCCCGCACGGTTTTGTGCGGGGGCCTGTCTGCGTTGGGTAGCTTGAGCGAGCGACAACCACCAGCTCCGCTGGTGGAATAAAAACGGCT
>UQDV01000043.1 GCA_900539945.1 uncultured Faecalibacterium sp. | reverse complement strand
ACACCCCATTTCCTAAACAGTATACCATACTGTCTAACAAATGGGGTGCAGTTCAGTCGCACAGAGCGGGGCTTTGCTGCGTATTGGGAAACGGGATCAGGAGACCACGGCGTTGGTTTTCAGCCACTCCATCACAGCCGTCTGCAGGGCGGTCTGATGGACGAAGTTGTCGCCGTAGGAGCTGCCGGAGTAGGAAGCGGCAGCGGCATCCAGCTGCTCCTGGGTGGGCTCGATGCCCTGGCTCTCGGCAATGGCCTGATACAGCAGGTCCTGTTTGGCCAGGTGAGTGATCACGCTGTCCGAAGCGCCCAGCATGGCGTTGGCGTCGGTATAGCCCTGTGCCTGGGCGATGGTGTCCAGATCGCTGCTATAGTAGCTGGCCAGCTGGTAGTAGTAATTCAGGAACATGCAGGCGTAGTAGCCGGGCACCTCGCTGGGCAGATCCTTAAAGGCGGCGTTGTCCAGCAGGCTGTCCATGATGGCATCCTCCAGATTCTGGTCATACAGCGCATCGGAGAAGTAGGTGCGCAGCGCCTCCACGGTGTGCACGTCGTCGCCGGTGCCGAAGGTGCTGTCCACCCACTCGTCGGTCAGCTCCGGCGTCACCGGCTCGGAGATGGAGTTCACGGTCACGCGGAACACGGCCTCCTTACCGCTGAGCTCAACGGTGTTGCCGTCGGCGTCGGTGGAGGCGTCGTAGCCGTCAGGGAAGGTGACGGTCACGTCAAAGGTGTCGCCGGTGTTGTGGCCGACGATCTGGTCTTCAAAGCCGGTGATGAAGCTGCCGCTGCCCAGCGTGAGGTCGTAGCCCTGGTAGGTGCCGCCGTTGAACGCCACACCGTCCACGGTGCCGGAATAATCAATGTTCACGACGTCGCCGTTCTGCGCGGCGCGGTCGGTCACGGCCTGGGTGGTGCTGTACTGGCTCAGCAGGCTGTCGATGCGGGCCTGGACGTCCGAGTCGCTGGGGGTGATGTCTGCCTTCTTGATGGGCAGAGCGGCCACATTGTCCGGCAGGGTGACATAGTCCTGTGCAGTGATGCCGGTGCGGTAACCGTTTGCATCCAGACCGTCGCTGTAGGTGAAATTCTGGTAGTCAAAGCTGTCCACCGTGCCGTACTCCGAGACGGCAGGAGCGGAAGAAGCCGCACTGGAAGAAGCGGCCGCAGAAGATGCGGACGAAGCACTCTGCTTTTTGGTCAGCGTGAAGATGGCAAAGATCACGCACAGGGCGGCGGCTGCCGCACACAGCACGCAGAGCAGGGTTTTGGTTGAATGTTTCAAGAATAGACCTCCTAAATAAAAAGACCGTTTGCACGGCCGGATCGGATCGTGTGCTTTCCTATTATATCGGATAAAACGCCAAAAGGAAAGTTTTTTGCCAAATTTCCACAAATCCGGTCCGCCGCAGCGCCGCACTTTTGCCCGCCTGCCCCCTGCAAAAGGTGCAAAACCGGTGGAAATGCCCCGGCGGTTCTGCTACAATAAAATTATGTGACCTGAACCGTTTCCCTCTCAGGGGGAGCCTGATAAAAATGGAGGAAAAACCCATGGATTACAACAAAGCCGCTCTGGAAATGCACGAGAGCCACAAGGGCAAGGTGGGCATCGTGAGTAAGGTGGAGGTCGCCACCCGCGATGACCTGTCCACCGCTTACACCCCCGGCGTGGCCGAGCCCTGCCGCAAGATCAAGGCAAACCCGGAGGACGTGTACAAGTACACCTTCAAAGGCAACATGGTGGCCGTTGTCTCCAACGGCACTGCCGTGCTGGGCCTGGGCGACATCGGCCCGGAGGCCGGCCTGCCGGTCATGGAAGGCAAGGCTGTGCTGTTCAAGGAGTTCGGCGGGGTGGATGCCTTCCCCATCTGCATCAACGCCCACAGTGCCGAAGAAGTGATCGCAGCCTGCAAGGCCATTGCGCCTACCTTCGGCGGCATCAATCTGGAGGATATCAAGAGCCCCGAGTGCTTTGAGATCGAGCAGACGCTGGAAAAAGAGCTGGACATCCCTGTGTTCCACGATGACCAGCACGGCACCGCCATCGTGGTCACCGCTGCCCTCATCAACGCCCTGCGCGTGGTGGGCAAGAAGATGGAAGATGTGCACATCGTGCTGAACGGCCCCGGCGCCGCCGGCACCGCCATCATCAAGATGCTTATGACCGCCGGTGCAAAGGACATCATCGCCGTGGATCAGTTCGGCACCCTGTACAAGGGCTGCAACAGCGCCGAGGCCCACAAGAACTGGCTGGGTGAGGTGACCAACCCCCGTCAGGTCAAGGGCGGCCTGAAGGAGGCACTGGAAGGTGCCGATGTGTTCATCGGCGTTTCCAAGCCCGGCATCCTGACCACTGAGCTGTGCAAGACCATGAACAAGGACGCCATCGTCTTTGCCATGGCCAACCCCACCCCGGAGATCATGCCGGACGAGGCCAAGGCCGGCGGCGTGCGGGTGATGGCCACCGGCCGCAGCGACTTCCCGAACCAGGTCAACAACGTGCTGTGCTTCCCCGGCCTGTTCAAGGGTGCCCTGAGCGTGCGTGCCCGCGACATCAACGACCAGATGAAGCTGGCTGCCGCCTACGCCATTGCGGACCTGATCACCGACGATGACCGCAGCGAGGAGAACATCATCCCCGGTGCCTTCGACCCCCGTGTGGCCCAGGCTGTGGCCGACGCTGTGGCCCAGGCTGCTCGGGACACCGGCGTGGCCCGCCTGTAACCGGAGGAACTGCCCATGAGAACGATTTCTGCACAGGAGATCACAGATACCGTTGCACGGCTGTGCATCGAGGCCAACACCCGCCTGCCGCAGGATGTGCAGGCCGCACTGGACAAGGCCCGGCAGGAAGAGCCTTGGCCGCTGGCCAAGAACACCCTCGACCTGCTGTGGTCGAACCTGAGCGCCGCCAAAGAGAAGGACCTGCCCATCTGTCAGGATACCGGCATGGCCTGCGTGTTCGTGGAGCTGGGCACCGATGTGCACATTGACGGCAGCTTTGAAACCGCCATCCATGAGGGCGTGCGCCGTGGCTACACCGACGGCTATCTGCGCAAGAGCATCGTGACCGACCCGCTGCGCCGGGGCAACACCGGCGACAACACCCCCGCCGCCATCACGGTGCATCTGGTGGACGGCGAGGGCTGCCGCATCACGGTGGCCCCCAAGGGCTTTGGCAGCGAGAACATGAGCCGCATCCAGATGCTCAAACCCGCCGACGGCGTAGAGGGCTTCAAGAAGTTCGTGGTGGAGACCGTGAAGCTGGCCGGTTCCAACCCCTGCCCGCCCGTCGTGCTGGGCATCGGCGTGGGCGGCAGCTTTGATAAGGTGGCGTATCTGGCCAAAAAGGCCCTGCTGCGCCCGCTGGATGTACCCAACCCCGACCCCTACTACGCACAGCTGGAACAGGAACTGCTCACCGCCATCAACGGCTTGGGCATCGGGCCCCAGGGCTTTGGCGGCCGGACCACCTGCCTGGGCCTTGCCATCGAGCAGATGCCCACCCATGTGGCGGGCCTGCCGGTGGCCGTGAACGTTTCCTGCCACGTCACCCGCCGCGCCAGCGCGGAACTGTAAGGAGGGAGAAGCATGGAATACAGACTGACCACTCCCTGCACCGCGCAGGACCTTGCCCCGCTGAAGGCGGGCGACACCGTGCTGCTGTCCGGTGTGGTGTACACCGCCCGCGATCAGGCCCACAAGCGGATGATCGAGGCGCTGGACAAGGGCGAAGCGCTGCCTTTTGATCTGACCGGCAGCGCCATTTACTACGTCGGCCCCACCCCGGAGCGTCCGGGTGAGGTGATCGGCTCGGCCGGGCCCACCACCAGCGGCCGCATGGACGCCATGAGCCCCCGCCTGCTGGATCTGGGCAACAAGATCATGATCGGCAAAGGCAAGCGGGACGCCGCCGTCAAGGAAGCCGTGGTGCGCAACGGGGCCGTGTATCTGGCGGCTCTCGGCGGTGCCGGTGCCCTGATGGCAAAAAGTGTCGAGACGCTGGAGGTCATCGCCTGGCCGGACCTGGGCTGTGAGGCGGTGCGCCGCCTGACCGTGCGGGATATGCCCCTGACCGTGATCCTGGACGCCCACGGCGGCGATCTGTACCAGTCCGGCCCGGCGGCGTATCTGGAAAGCGAAAACTAACGGGGTTTTGTCCCCTTTGCACAAAACAAAACCGGCCTGGAATTGGCAAACCCGCTGTTTTGTGCAGAAGAAAGTTGGTTTGTTTTTACAAACTTCCTGCGAATTGCTTGCATCAACGGCAAAAGTGTGATATCCTGTAACATACAAACCGTGGTGCTTTGCATCCCGGCAGAGAACTTCCCGCCGTGGGGCGGGGCAAGGCAGGAGGCAAACAAACCATGCAGATCCACCAATCCGCAGAAGATTATCTTGAAACGATCCTGATGCTGACCCAGCGCATGGGCAAGGTGCGCTCCATTGACGTGGTCAATGAGCTGGGCTTTACCAAGGCGAGCGTGAGCATCGCCATGAAAAAGCTGCGGGAAAACGGCTATATCGCGGTGGACGGCGAAGGCAACCTGACCCTGTTGGAGCCGGGCCGTGAGATCGCAGAACGCATCTACAGCCGCCATCGTCTGCTCACCCACTTCTTCATGCAGCTGGGCGTGGACGAAAAGACTGCCGCTGAGGATGCCTGCAAGGCAGAGCACATCCTCAGCGAGCAAACGCTGGAAAAGATCCGCGAAAGTGCCCTGCGCACGGATGCGGCAGCTCAGGAGGATGAGTAAGCGACACCCCGGAACGGAACACTGGAATGCTCCCATCGTCTTTGTGGAAAAGACGATGGGCTTTGTTTTGCGCAGAAAGCTCTGATGCGGCGCAGATGTCCTGAGAATACTGGAAAAGATGCGGAAAAGAATCCGGAAAAACGATTTACGGGGCCGGGAACTTCTGCTATACTCGCTACGATAAAAGGGAGTAAAGGGCAGTCGTCGGGTCCGGGACCCTGCAGGCTGCTGCATGGCAGCGTCAACACGGTAGAAATACCCGATGCTATGTGTTCGCTTGAGACTTTTGTCACAGACATGGTGCTGTGGCAGGGGTCTTTTTTTCTTGCCGCAGCGACAGGATCGTAAGGAGGCAATGAACGAACATGAATTTCTGGAATGCATTCGACAGTTTCTTTTCCAATTTTGGAAATCTGACCTGGCAGATGGTCGTGATGTGGGGGATCGGTGCGCTGCTCATCTACCTTGCAATCGCAAAGAAGATGGAACCGAGCCTGCTTCTGCCCATGGGCTTTGGCGCAGTACTGGTGAACCTGCCGCTTTCCGGTGCAATCACACAGGGCGATACGGAAGGCCCCATCTCGGCTCTGTTTGAAGCGGGAATGTCCAACGAGCTGTTTCCGCTGTTGCTCTTCATCGGCATTGGTGCCATGATCGACTTCGGGCCGCTGCTGGAAAAACCGTGGCTGATGCTTTTTGGAGCAGCGGCTCAGTTCGGCATTTTTTTTACGCTGTTCCTGGCAGGTTTCTTCTTCGACCTGAAGGATGCTGCTTCGATTGCAGTCATCGGTGCAGCAGATGGTCCCACAGCCATCTTTGTGGCCAACACGCTTGGCTCCCGCTATCTGGGCGCGATCATGGTAGCTGCCTACAGCTATATGGCGATGGTCCCCATTGTTCAGCCGCCCGTGATCCGTCTGCTGACTACCCGGAAGGAACGCAGTATCCGAATGCCCTATGAAAAGGGCAGTGTCAGCCGCCTGACCCGGATCCTGTTCCCGGTCGTGGTCACGGTCATTGCGGGCATGGTCGCACCTGCCAGTGTGGCACTGGTAGGTTTCCTGATGTTCGGCAACCTGCTGCGGGAGTGCGGTGTGCTGAATACGCTGAGCGAAACGGCACAGAATGTGCTGGCAAATCTGATCACTCTTGTGCTGGGCCTTACAGTGGCCGGGCAGATGACGGCAGATCAGTTTGTCCGGCCGGACACCCTGCTGATCCTTGCGTTGGGTCTGGTGGCTTTTGTTTTTGACACGGCCGGCGGAGTGCTGTTTGCAAAGCTGATCAATCTGTTCCTGCCAGAGGGAAGGAAACTGAATCCCATGATCGGTGCTGCGGGGATCTCCGCATTTCCCATGAGCGGCCGAGTAGTCAATAAGATGGGACTGGAAGAAGACAACCAGAATTTTCTGCTGATGTATTCCATCAGCGTCAATGTTTCGGGTCAGATCGCCTCCGTGATCGCGGGTGGACTGATCCTGACCCTGATGGCCTGAAGGAGGTGCCGTGATGATTTATCTTTCTTCGTGGATGACCACGCTTCCGATTATGATCATTGGAATGGTTGGGATCATTCTGGTCATTGGCATCATTGTGCTTGCGGTGATGCTCCTGAACAGATTGACCCGCCTGAAATAATGGTTCCGGAAAGGAAACGATCCTTCGGACCGAAAGCTCCATGTACTGCCTGACCGGCAGGATGTGGAGCTTTTTTCGTTCCTGACCTCTTGCATCCGGGCACCGGGTGCGGTATCCTTAGAAGATAAGAACCGTTTTACGAATCGACCGGGGAGGGAAAACGACCATGGACGCAGACGAGATCCGCACACTGCTGGGCGAAATGGTATTTGAGCGTGCCCAGAAATACCGCCGCCGCATCCTGCAGAGCAGCTGCACCACCAACGAGGATGGCGTACGCCATGTCTCGGCGCTGGTGCAGGGCAATGGAGCCGACTGTTTTTATACACAGGTCTGGCTGCGGGAGAACGGCAGCTTTGTCAGTGCCTCCTGCGACTGCCCCTACAACCAGAACGGCGACGGCACCTACTGCAAGCACATCGGCGCGCTGCTGCTGGAGGATGCGGCCAAGCACCCCGCCCCCAAAGCACCGGCCGCCCCGGAATCCATCCCGGGCGTGGTGCGGGGCACCGATGGGCTGAACCCCGCCGCTTCCCGGAAGGACAGCTATGCTTCCGGGCTGGAAATGCTGTTCGGCCGCAAGTGGCGGGGCGACGCCCCCGTCACCGACCAGGAGGCCCGCAAGCTGCTGGAGACCTACCAGCAGAGCGCCCTGCAGGACCTGGGCGAGGCCGGAGATCCCCCTCAGGACACCGGCTTTGTGGAACTGGAACCGGAGCTGACCATGCTGTCCGGCGGGCAGCCGTGGCTGCGGCTGCGCATCGCCAACCGGGAGCGGGGGCGGCAGTATGTGGTCAAGAGCATCCCTGCTCTGCTGGACGATGTGGAGCACGGCCGCAGTGCCGGCTATGGCCGCTTTCTGACCTTTGTGCACCGCTGGGACGCCTTTGACGAAGAGAGCCGTCAGCTGCTGCAGCTGCTGCGTCGGCAGGTGAACGCCAAGCAGAGCATGGAGACCAACGTGGTGCGCAGCTACAGCTATGCTGCGTCGGATGCCCCGGCAGGCGGCCTGCCGCTGACCGGTGAGATCTTTGACGCGCTGGTGCAGCTGTATGCGCCCACCGGCACGCTGGGCGGCTACGCCCTGCAGGAGGGCCTGCCCGTCATCACCATGACGGTGCAGCGCCGCCGGGGCGGTGTGCAGATCGACACCCTCCCGGCCCTGAACGCCGTGCACGGGCTGGACTATGATTATCTTTACAGCGCCGACACCCTGTGGCGGCTGCAGCGGGCTTCCAGTGCCCGCATCCTTCCGGCTTTGCAGGCGCTGTGCGGCAAAAGCCTGTTTTTCACCAGTGCCGACGCCACCGAATTCTGCAGCTATGTGCTGCCGGAGCTGGGCAGCAAGCTGACCATCGTGGACCCGGAACGCCTGCTGCTGAACCAGATCCCGCTGGAACCCGTGGTGCAGTTCTATCTGGATGCGCCCCGCGACCGTGGTATGACCGTGACCGCCCACGCCGAATTCCTGTACGGAGAGGACCGGATCACCCCCTCCGGCCCGGCCCCGGCGGGCCTGCTGCGGGACACCCGCGCCGAGCGCCGGGCCGACCGGCTGCTGGCCACTTGGCTGGAGCCGGACCCCACCGAGCCGGGACAGTACATGGTCACGGACGAAGAGCCGCTGTACCGCCTGCTGGAAGAGGGCGTGCCCGCCCTGATGGACGAAGGTGAAGTGTACCTGAGCGACGCCTTCCGCAATCTGCAGGCTGCCCCGCCCAAAATTTCGGTGGGCGTGTCGGTGCACGGCAGCGTACTGGACCTGGAGGTGGACACCGGCGAGTTCCCGACTGCAGAGCTGCGGGAGCTGCTGCAGTCCCTGCACCAGAAAAAACGCTACCACCGCCTGCGCGACGGCCGCCTGCTGCGGCTGGACGACAATCTGGAAGGGCTGGACGAGCTGAACGAAACGCTGGAGCTGTCCGGCGCAAAGCTCAAAGATGGACATGCGGAACTGCCGCTTTACCGCGCCCCCACGCTGGACTGGGCACTTTCGGGCCAGAACGGCCTGCGCTTCAGCCGCGACGACGCATTCCGCCGCATCAGCCGCAGCTTCCATGCCGTGAAGGACAGCGAGTATACCCCGCCCCAGTCCCTGCACAGCGTGCTGCGCAAGTATCAGCGGGACGGTTACCGCTGGCTGCGCACGCTGGACGGCTACGGCATGGGCGGCATCCTGGCCGACGATATGGGCCTGGGTAAGACCCTGCAGGTGCTGAGCTACCTGCTGGCCCTCAAGGAGGGCGGGCAGCCCCTGCCCAGCCTCATCGTGTGCCCGGCGTCACTGGTGCTGAACTGGGAGGAAGAGTGCAAAAAGTTCACCCCGCAGCTCACCTGTGTGGCGATGGACGGCGACGCCGCCCACCGCGCTGTGCTGGCCCGCCGGTGGGCAGAGGCCGATCTTGTGGTGACCAGCTACGACCTGCTGCGCCGCGATGAGGACCGCTACGCCGAACAGCCCTTCTATGCCTGCATCCTGGACGAAGCGCAGGCCATCAAGAACCATACCACCCAGAAATACAAGGCCGTGTGCCAGGTCCGCAGTCAGGTACGCTTTGCCCTGACCGGCACCCCGGTGGAGAACCGGCTGGGCGAGCTGTGGAGCATCTTCTCCTTCCTCATGCCAGGCTATCTGCCGCCGTACAAGAACTTCTGTGCCCGGTTTGAAAAGCCCATCGTGCAGGAGGAAGATGCCAACGCCGTGCGGCGGCTGAATCAGCTCACCGGGCCGTTCATCCTGCGCCGCATGAAGGCGGATGTGCTGCGGGAGCTGCCGCCCAAGACCGAAAATGTCCACCGCATCGAGCTGGACACCGAACAGCGCAAGCTGTACCTTGCCGCCGTGGTGGACGCCCGCGAGAAGCTGCGCGCCGCCAAGCCCGAGGACAAAATGGCGGTGTTTGCGGTGCTCATGCGGCTGCGGCAGATCTGCTGCGACCCCCGCCTTGTGGCTGACAACTGGTCCGGCGGCAGCGCCAAGCTGGACGCCTGCATGGAGCTGGTCACCGCCGCCGTGGAGGGCGGCCACCGCATCCTGCTGTTCAGTCAGTTCACCTCCATGCTGGACCTGCTGGCCCAGCGGCTGGACGAGGCCGGGGTGAGCCACTTCACCCTGCAGGGCTCCACCCCCAAGCCGGTGCGTGCCGAGCGGGTGCGCCGCTTCAATGCCGGGGAAGCCAGCGTATTCCTGATCTCGCTGCGGGCCGGCGGCACCGGCCTGAACCTGACCGCGGCCGACATCGTCATCCACTACGACCCGTGGTGGAACGTGGCGGCCCAGAATCAGGCCACCGACCGCGCCTACCGCATCGGTCAGAAGAACCCTGTGCAGGTGTATAAGCTCATTGCACAGGACACCATTGAAGAAAAGATCGTGGAGCTGCAGCAGGCCAAGCAGTCGCTGGCGGACACCGTCACTGGCTCGGCCGACGGCGCGATCCTGTCCATGAAGCCCGAGGAGCTGCTGCAGCTGCTGGGCGAAGAAGCATAAGGAGAAAGCATTATGAAGGTCTGGGATCTGCACTGTGATACCCTCAGCGAGCTGCGCCGTGCCGAAAAGAATGGCACCCCCGCAAGCTTTGCCCACAATGATCTGCACATCGACCTGGAAAAATTGCAGGCCGGAGACTACATGCTGCAATGTCTGGCCGCGTTTGTGAACCTGGCCGACCCCACCCCCGGTGCCGACCCGCTGGTGACGGCGCTGGAAGAGATCGACGTGTTCAAGCGGATCATGGCAAAATACCCGGACCGCATTGCCCCGGTGTACACGGCGGCCGACATCCGCAAAAACGCCGAAGCCGGAAAGATCAGCGGCCTGCTCACCGTGGAGGAGGGCGGCTGCTGCAAGGGCAGCCTGGGCGTGCTGCGCCGGATGTATGAGCTGGGCGTGCGCATGATGACCCTGACCTGGAACCACAACAACGAGCTGGCCGCCCCGCAGGCAAACCCCGGCGGGCCGCTGGCGGCTCAGACCCAGCGCGGCCTGACCGAGACGGGCTTTGCCTTTCTGGCCGAGATGGAGCGCCTGCACATGATCGTGGATGTGAGCCATCTTTCTGACCGGGGCTTCTGGGACATCGTGGAACACGGCACCCGCCCCTTTGCGGCCAGCCACTCCAATTGCCGCGCCCTGTGCCCCCACACCCGCAACCTGACGGACGCGATGATCCGCGCCCTGGCCGAAAAAGGCGGCATCGCGGGGCTGAACTACTATGCTGCTTTCCTGGACACCGACCCCGTTCACCCGGAAGCCTGCCGCAGCACGGTGGAGCGCATCGCAGAGCACGCGGCCCACTACAAGCAGGTGGGCGGTATCGGGGTGCTGGCCCTGGGCAGCGACTTTGACGGCATCGACGGCCACCACCAGCTGGAAACAGCGGCGGACATGCCGCTGCTGGCCGACGCCCTGCGCAGGGCTGGCTTTACCGAGGACGAGGTGGAGCGCATCTTCTGGCGCAATGCCCGGGATTTCTTTGAGCACAACCTGTAAAACAGACGGGAGAATGCCGCAATGGACAAGAACATGACACTGGAAAAGCGCATCGACGCCGAACTATATTCCTATCAGGGCAGGATGAGCGTTTTTGTGGACGACCTACAGGGCCACACCGTGGAGCGCGGGGCTGACGAGGAATTTGAGACGGCCTCGGTCATCAAGGCCTTTCTGCTGGCGGCGCTCTACCTGCAGGCCGAGCGCGGCAAGGCGGATCTTTCCGCCGAGATCGAATACGAGGCCAGCCAGTTCGTGGACGGCAGCGGCATGCTGCGTGCCCTGGGCGTGGGGGCCCGCCTCAAGGTGAAGGACACCGCCACCATGATGATCATCTGCTCAGACAACATCGCCACGAACATGCTCATCGACTACCTGGGGCTGGACACCATCAACGCCTGCATCCGGGAGCTGGGCTTTGCCCACACCGTACTGCACAACGCCCTGCACTTTGACCGGTACCGGCAGCTGGGCACCACCACGCCCCGGGACTACGCTTCCCTGCTGGCCCAGATGGCTCGGGGCACCCTGGTGAGCAAAGCCGCCAGCGTCGAGATGCTGGCCATCCTGCGTCAGCAGCACTACAACACCATGCTGACCAAGGACTTCCCGCAGTATTATCTGGACTGCGAGGAGACCGGGGCCCCGGAGCTGCTCTGGGTGGCCAGCAAAAGCGGCAGCATGAACGCCTGCCGCAACGACGGCGGCATCGTGCACACGCCCTATGGGGAGTATGTCATCGTGCTGATGAACAAGGACTTCCACGACATCATTGAGTACAACGACCACCCCGCCATCGTGTACGGAGCACGGGTGTCTCGCATGATCCTGGACCAGGTGCTGGCCTGCGAAGGGAAGCTGTGGCTGGACTGAGCCGACCTCAAAATACCGCAAAAACAAAAAGCTGAGCATCCGCCGTCTGGCAGGTGCTCAGCTTTTTCAGGTTTCGTTCAGGCGATGCAGCCCACGCTCCGCAGCAAAAACAGCCAGAAAGTCAGGCTGAATGCGCTGAACCGGACATTTTCCCACATGGCTCACACGCCCCCGTGGCGGCGCTGCTCAGCGGCCAGCTCCTGCTGCAGGGCAGCTTTGCGGTGGTCCAGCAGCAGATCCTTGTTGTACTGGAAATAGCGCTCGCAGCCGTTCTCGGTGAGGAAAGCATGGGACACCGGGTTCACGGTGAGCTCGGTGACGAACACCACCATTTCCTGGCTCTCGGCAAAGGCCTGCTCCATAAAATCAAAGGCTGCTTCCAGGGCGGCACTGGCGGTCTGCTGAGCTTTTTCGCGGTCATCGGCCAGCGTCTGGAACTGCCCACGCAGCAGCTCAAAGGCCTCCTGAGTCCCGGCGGCGTTGGCGCGGCGCAGTTCGCCTTCCCACCGGCGCAGCACGGCCTGCACCTGCAGGCGAGTGGTCAGGGCGTCGTGGCTCAGCAGGCCCGCGTCCCGCTGATGCTGGGTCTCGGCATCGTAGTCTGCGATCTGCTGGCTGAACAGCTCTGCAGAGCCGTCCGGCAGATCGTCCGGCAGGGTGGCAAGGGCCTTTTTCGTCTCCCGCAGGAAGGCATAACAGGCATCGGCCACCGCATCTGCCTGCCGGGACGCAGCAAACCGGGTGTTCAGGCCCGCCAGAAGCAGGCTGACCAGCGACAGTCGCTCGTCAAACGGGGCCTGCAGCAGCCGGGCGAACACGGCGGGCTTTGCCTGCCCGGCCAGGATCTCCTCCACGCCGTAGTCATCGCGGTACTTATAGTAAAGGTCCAGATAGGCCGAGAAGTCCTCAGCGATCTTCGGGTGCTGGATGTATTCCTTGATGAGGTCCTCATCGGCCTGCAGGCCCAACTGCTCGTAGGTGTCCAGCAGATTAGACAGGTCCTCCCAGCCGCGGGCGGTGACGAACTGGGTGCCGTCCACGTCGGCGTTGATCTGGTAGAAGTTCTGAGGGTGCAATTCCAGATAGCTCAGGATGGCGCTGTGGATGTGGGCCGCCCGGGCGTAGTCCTTCCACACCGGCAGGTCGGGCTCAATGTCCATGCGGCGCACACGGTCGAGGGTGACGATGTCAAAGTCCCGGACGGATTTGTTGTACTCCGGCGGGTTGCCTGCCGCCACGATGACCCAGCCCGCAGGCACCGCCTGGTTGCCGAAGGTCTTGCACTGCAAAAACTGCAGCATGGTGGGCGCCAGCGTCTCGGACACACAGTTGATCTCGTCGATGAACAGGATGCCCTCCGAAAGGCCGGTTGCCTCCATTTTGGCGTAGATGCTGGCGATGATCTCGCTCATGGTGTACTCGGTCACCGAAACGTCCTTGTCGCCGTAGTGGCGCTGCCGGATAAAGGGCAGGCCCACGGCGCTCTGGCGGGTGTGGTGGGTGATGGTATAGGCCACCAGTGCCACCCCGCACTCTCTGGCCACCTGCTCCATCACCTGGGTCTTACCGATGCCCGGAGGCCCCATGAGCAGGATGGGCCGCTGTCGGATGGCCGGAATGGCGTATTCGCCCAGGGCATCCTTGGCAAGGTAGGCCTTGACGGTGTGTTCGATCTCTTCTTTAGCGCGTTTGATGTTCATAACAGCTTCCCCCTCGTGTCAGGAGTTGTTCAGGTCACGGTACAGGTCGTCCTCTTCGGCCAGCGCGTCGGCAAGAGCGCTGGCCGGGCGGGCCGCCGCACCGGTAAATTCTTCTTCGTCCAGCACCACTTTCATAGCCCAGGGCGGCACATTGGCGTCGTCGAACCGCTCTCCTAAAAACAGGAAGGCCGTGTCGTAGGCCGGGCGCTTTGCCGGGTAGGTGCCCATGCCATCGGTAAAGTAGAGCAGTCCCCGCAGGTTCGAGAACTTTTTCTCGGCGCAGAGCCGGTCCACATAGGCAAAGGCGGGCCGGAAGTCGGTGCCGCCGCCGCCCCGCAGCTCAAAGTGGTTCATGGCGTGGATCAGCTCGTCCTCGTTTCGGATGAGCAGGTCCTGCCGGATGGCATTGTCAGCCTGGATCAGGTGCAGGTTCATGCGGTGGAAAAAGTTCTCCTGCCCCTTCAGCAGGGTGTAGGTCTCGGCCAGAAAGGCCCGCACCAGCGCACCGGAGGTGGAATAGCTGGTGTCGATGACCAGGGCCAGTTCCTCGATCTTTTTGCTTTCCCGCGTTTCCAGCGGCTCGATGAGGGGCAGGTTGCCGTACACCGACAGGCCGTAGGTGTAGAAGTTCAGGTCGAACTCGTCCGGGTCCAGCTTGACTTCCTCCCGCATGACACAGAACCGGCGCAGAAAATCCTTGTAGCTGCGGCGGCTGCGGTTGGCGGCCTTCACCTGCTGTTTCAGGGCGTCGGCCCCTTCCCCGGCTTCTTTGTCCCGCAGGTCCAGCTCGGTCTGCATCCGTTCCCCGATCTTCTGCCAGGTCTTTTGGGGCAGCGGGGTGGGCATCTGCTGGGGCTGTTCCGGGGCATCCTTCGGCCACAGGCGGTGGTCATCGGCCACGAATTCCCGTTCCAGCTGGCGCAGCACGCCGGGCGTCTGGCGGGTGAGCCACCGGTACGCCGGGGCCGCCGCCACTACCTTTTCTTCGGCGGTGATCTGCTGATACGCATTCTGCCGCACATAGGTCAGGGGCCGCTTGATACTGGCACGGTTCAGACTGTCGATCACGTTTTCCACCGCGATGTCACAGGCCAGGCTCCACAGCTGCGGCTCCCTGCGGCCTTTGAGCCACAGATGACGGAATACACAGTGGAATACCACATGCAAATACAACCGGTTGAGATACTTCGGGTTCTGCTGGTAAAGCTGCAGCAGCCGGGCGGGCTGGTAGTACAGCATCTGACCGTCGGTGGCCAGCACCCGGCAGCGCTCATCCGGGGCAGGCGTGAGGGCCGAGAGGGCCATATCCAGAAAGCGGAAGTCCAGATACAGCCCGCTGCGCACCACGGCCAGCACCTCGCCGCCCATGCGGGCCTGCCACTCCTCATGGGTCTCCGGCCGCTGGGAGCGGAATTCCTTGCGCGGGTCCACAAATTTTTCCTTTGGCAACCGGATTCACCCCCTTAAAAATCAAAATCATACCGCCGCTTCGGTTTTGCCGCGGCGAATTTTTTGTGTTCCGCGTCGGCTAGCAGGGCAGCGGCAGCGGCATTTTCCGCCTTTGCGGCAAGGGCAGCCCCCTCGGCAAAGGCAGCTTTGTCCAGCACGTCCAGTGCCAGCAGAGCGCGGATGCTGTCGGTGTCCTGCGCCTTTAAAAGACGGGCGAGCACCCGACCGGTGTTGGCGGAAAGAAAGGCCCGGTAATGCCCGGCCGCCGTTTCACTCAGCTGCCATGGGCAGCGCAGACGGTCGAAGCAGAGCATGGCCATGATGTTGGCATCGTCGGCGTCGTGCCCCTGCGGGAAAATGGCGTCGTATTCTGCTGGGAGGAATTTATTGTTCAAAAAACACTGCCGGTAATGATATCCCTGCCCGGAAAAGGTGTGCAGCAGGATGTGGGCCGGGGTCTCCTCAATGTCCTCCCAGTAGGCGGGGTACCACAGGGCCGCCAACGGGGCCGCCGCACCAGCGGGCCGGAACTCCGCCCGCACCGCCTCGGTGATGTTGTTGACCAGCGCAAACAGGCCGGTGGCCGCGTCCGCCTCTGCCTGCACCCGGATGGTCTCCAGTGCAAAGCAGTTCAGGAACACATCACTGCCCAGCGTCAGGCCCTCGGCTCCCACCGTAAGCAGGCGCAGCTTCCGGCAGTTGTAAAAGGCACAGCTGCCAATGACCTGCAGGCGGTCCGGCAGGGTCACCTCTTCCACAAAGCTGCCGCACACGGGGTGCAGGTCGTCAGGGTCCGCCGCCGGGGCGTCAAAGTCAAAATCGTACCGGCGGGCACTGCCGCCCACCGCCTGCCCGAAGGCCCGGGTCAGCCGGACTGCACCGGTATCATCCACCTGATAGCGGCAGACGGCATCCGATGCCGGCAGACTGCGGGGCTTTTCGGAGAAGCAGTAGTCCCCCAACTCGGTGATGGGCCAGCTGCCTCCCGCCGGGGCCGGAACGCTGCCCGGCAGTACAACGCAGGGGTCCTGGCCGTACACCCGCACCAGCCGCGCACCGCCTGCTTCCAGCGGCAGAACCTCCAGCATCATCCCGTTTTCCTGCACCATTCCGCACTCCCCTGTTCCTCTGTTTTTTTGCTGCTCCCAGTATAAACCACCCGGCAGAGGATGTCCAGTGCCCGCCGGGGTTTTGGGCAACACAGCCCAGGAAAGCTGGTGGGCGCTATGCGCCGCCCTGTTCTCGTCCTGTACCGTCCACCACAAAAAAATCCCCAGACCGAATGGTCCGGGGATCGTGGTGGAGCATTCTCCACAGCACTCGAACCTTTATGCAGGCATCTCGTTGCTGCGTTCGGTACGCTTCAAGCCAAGAAACGGCGGGACATCAGCGCGTTTCAACCCCTGCTCATGAGCCTTTTGAGTTGATACTCATGCAGGGCAACAGCTTCTACGAAGAACCTGTCTTTTTCGGAAGCGTGCGGATAATCCATATGGAAGCGTTTACAAACAATGTTAAGCCGGTCAAACAGTTCAATCGTATCGCTTGACATCCGTTTGATTTCAATATCCATAGTAAAACACCTTTCCCCAAAATGCCAAAAATGTAAAGAGCAAGAACCGTCCCGTGACCACAAATTTTCAATTCTTGAAAATGTTGCGTTCCTCCGGGACTGCACTTCTGCAACACTCCCGCATTTTGAAGTAGCCCTTGTCGGGGCAAAGCCCCTCCATCTTGCTTGCGCAAGACCGGGCTGCCACTCAAACGCCCCGCTGGGGCGTTCGTTGCTTCGCAAACGCGGTCTTGTTGGGGCGTGCCTGCCCCAAACCCTGCTGGGAAGGAGTATGGCAAACAGGAACTTGTCGGGGCAAAGCCCCTCCATCTTGCTATGCAAGACCGTTCTGTCGCTTAAAAGCCCCACTGGGGCTTTCATTGTTCTGCTTCGCTCCACAAACGCGAATTTTCAAATTAGTCTTTGCAAATAACCTTTGAATCTTCACCATCAATTACAATTCCCTGACGGTTGTTAATTGGGCATAGATTCAAATCCGAAAAC
>UQDV01000042.1 GCA_900539945.1 uncultured Faecalibacterium sp. | reverse complement strand
GGCTGGTACATTCAGGCTGTTGGTCGGTAAGGTGTTCCCCTGTCGCAGCCGGGCAGCACAAAGCCCGCAGGGGGAAGGGAGTAAGGGACCTTTCCTGCGGGCTTCGGCAGTTTAAATTTTAGCAGGGGTTGACCGTATTATCAAGTCCGGTCTGCTCCGGTTCAGTCCGGACTTTTGATGTCCAGCTGACGGACGGCGGCGCTGTGATGCTGGAACATCTGGCTGCGGGACAACCGGACGTAAACGGCGATCTTGTCCCAGTCCTCCAGCAGGACGTACCGGCGGAACAGGATCATGAAATCCACCTCGTTGTCCAACTGGCTGAACACGTCCATCAGCTCGGCGCGGATGGCGTCGCACACGGCGGATTGTGCTTCGGCAGCCTGCCGGGCTTCCTCGATGCGCTCCACCGCGCGGGGCAGTGCCTGACCGTCCCCGCCGCCGCCCGGCATGGCGGAATAGCGCTGGGTGGTGTGCATGGCTTCGGCCTCCAGCGTGGCCAGCTCGTCCAGCCGCAGCCGCTCGAACCGCTTGGCCGACCGGTACCGCCAGAGCCAGGCCTTTTTCTCTTCGTAGGTCATCAAACTTCCTCCACCCGGACGAACACCCCGCAGGGGTCCGACCAGAACTTCTCCACGATCTCGCTGCACACCTGCGCGTCATCCGCCCAGAAGTGCAGGCGGGTCATCTCGTCCTTGAGGGCCTTTTCCAGGTTGTCGGTGTCGGGTTTGCTGGTGCGCCACTCGCCGCTGCGGCGCTTGCCCTCGGTAGGGAAGCACCACTTGACCAGAAGCCGCACCGGCTGGCCTGCCGGGATGGGCGCTTTGGGCGCATGGGGCGCGAGATATGCGTGGAGCTTGGCGCGGGCGGCTTTCAGCTCCGGGCTGTCGTGGAGCACTGCGTGGGGCTGGCCGCCCTTCATGTAGGCGTGCAGCTGCTTTGCGTTGTGGGTGGTGGTGGGCGGCTGCATGGGGATAAAGAATTGCATGTACATGGGGTTCACCTCGTTTTTCTTTTTTTTGATGCAGGCCAACGTGATGGGGAGGGTTTCCCGGATGGATGGGGGCTGTGCACGCCCCATCCTCCGGGATCCCCATCACACACGGACGGATTATGCTATTATATATAGGCATTTTCCGTCCCGGATCCGTAGGAAAATGCGGCATTTTCCGAAATCCGTAAAAAATGCGGATGCGGATTATCCGGGCATTTTACCGTTTTTGTACTTTCTGTAAAGCAAAATATTGCAATCTGTAATCATCCATCCGAACCGGGTTCTTTGCGGCCCACGTCGGTGCCGTCGATCCAGTAACCGCCGTCGGCTTTCAGGCGGCGGCGCACGGTGTCCGGCTTCAGGCCCATATACTCGGCCATGGCGTAGACAGTGACCTTGCCATCCATCGTGCAGGATTCGTAGGCGGTGGACAGCTCCACGGACTTGTTCTTGGCCAGCTTCTCCCGGCTGCCCCAGCGCTTTTCCGCGCCGCGTGCGGCAAAGCCCTTGACGTCTCCGTCCGGCTGCAGATCCTCCAGCAGACCGCTGTCCGGCTTGTGCACCGGGTAGTCAAACCAGAGGTTCACCGGGTCAAAGCGGGCGAACTCGCGGAGCGTGCCCTCGATGCGCCAGGCAGTCATGCCGTCGGCCTGCTTCTGGGCGGCGGCGACTTCGGCGTCGATGGCCCGCAGGTCGGCCAGGCCCAGGCACTCCTTGGCCACGGCCAGCATCCGGCTCTTGCTGAGGGTATCGTCCGGGCCGTAGGCGTCCGCATGGCCGCGCTTGTCCAGCATGGCCTTGATGACCCGACAAGCTGCCTTGTTGCGCAGCTGCTCCCGGATGGCGTCGGTGGGCGTCAGCTCGGTCATGTCCAGCATGGCGTCCGGGTCACGGGCGAACACGCCGGAACCGGACGCACGGTCCATGCTGCGCTTGCCGCCCTGGGCACCTTTGCTGTGGTGATGGCAGTAGATCACAGCGCAGTCCAGTGCGCGGCACACAAGGTCAAACTGGTTGCAGAACTTGGCCATCTGGTCGGCGCTGTTCTCGTCGCCGGTGATTACCTTATAAATGGGGTCCAGCACCACGGCCATGTAGCCCTTTTTCTGGGCCCGGCGGATGAGCTTGGGGGCCAGCTTGTCCATGGGCACGGACGCACCGCGCAGGTTCCAGATGTCAATGTTTTTCAGGTGCTCCGGCGGCAGGCCCATGGCGGTGTACACATCCTTGAAGCGGTGCAGGCAGGAGGCCCGATCCAGCTCCAGATTGATGTACAGCACCTTGCCCTGGGCGCAGGAGAACTGGCCCAGCCACGGCTTGCCCTCGGCAATGGCGATGCACAGCTCGATGAGGGCAAAGCTCTTGCCGGCCTTGCTGGGGCCCGCCAGAAGCATCTTGTGCCCTTTGCGCAGCACCCCGAAGATGAGCGGGTCTGCCAGCGGGGGCAGGTGCTCCCAGTCGGCGGCGAGGTTCTCGGTGTCCGGTAGGTCGTCGGTCTCGGCTTCCAGCCAGTCCACCCACTCGTCCCAGCAGCTCTTGCCGAAATTGGTCTCCAGAAGCACCTGCCGCTTGTCGCCGCGCAGGATGCCGGGCATCCGGCTCAGGCGGCTGGGGTTGCGGTTCTGCTGGTCGAGGGTCAGGCCGTTTTTCTGGCAGGCAGCGTAGAGGTAATCCACCCGCTTGCGGTACTCGGCATAGTCCGGGGCGTCCACCTTGACGATGGCGTGGACGCTCTTGCCGCCGGAGTACACCAGCGCGGCGCAGGGCAGCTCCAGCTGCTTGATGATGGCCTGCTGCTTGCCCAGCTCCATGTTATCGCACTCCACAAGGGCGTAGCGGTAGGCGGTGACGTTGGCGTCCTTGCGGCCTGTGCCGTCCACGGGGTTGAAGCAGATCCAGGCACCCACCTCCGGGTCCCAGTCGCCCAGCACCTTGCCGAGATCCCCGCCGCAGGTGCCCAGTTCGGCAAGGAGCTGCCCGGCGGTGCGGGTCCAGCTGCCCTTGGCCGGGCGGCGTTTGTCGTCGGCCATGAAACTCTCGGTGACATAGGCCACATACTCGTCCTCTTCAAACAGGGCCTGCAGGTAGCGCCTGAGCTGGTCCACAGGGTCCCACTGTTCCGGCAGGGCGAGATCGTGGGCTTCCACCCAACGGGGGTCTACCAGCTGGCCGTCTGTGTGGTTCGTCCCGGCGGAGATGTCGTCGTTCCAGTCCAGTGCATGGCCGGCAGGGCCTCTCCATCCGCTGGAATAGGCCAGCTGAAAGATACTGCTGGCCGTGACGGGGCTGCCCCCGCCGCCGTGGAAACTGGCCCACTTCTTGGCGCACTCGCCTTTGTGGTAGCGGCCCCCGTCCCGGGCGCTCCACTGTTCCCATGCTTCCACGGGCAGGCCGGCTTCCTTCAGGCCCATGCCCACCAGGATCCATTCGTCGTAGGTCAGGGCGGACGGGCTGAGAAAATCCAGCGCTTCTTTGAGTTCATTCGCATTGTCCATTCACGTTACCATCCAAAATCAAAAGGACTGTCTGCAGCAGGCGGCTCCGCAGCGGGGGTATAGGTGCGGGGGTTCACGCCCTTGGGCACGCCGCGCCAGCCTTGAGCCGCTATGCGATCGATCATGTGGCGGGCGGCCTCAAAGCTCCAGGTGCCCACATGCTGGAACCCGTACTTTTCCAGACAGCGGATCTGTTTGGGCGTGGTCAGGCCATCGTCCCGGCGCTTGTTCAGGCGGTCCAGCAGCAGGGCGGCCTTGCCGGCGGATTCCACTGCGTCCGGCAGGATGCCCAGCTTTTCCAGCGCGGCGGTCTGTTGCTCGCTGGGCGGACCGGCCTCCCAGCCAAAGGCGGGCACATACCCGGCCAGATCTTCGGCCTGAATGCTCATTTCGTACTGCAGCGGGTCCACCAGTTTTGCCTTTTTACGGCGCTGCTCTTCCAACTGCTTGGCAAGGGCTTCTTCCCGCTGGGCCACCACGTCCTCGCTGGCCTGGGCGGCGGCCTCCTCGATGTCCTCCGGGCAGCCGGTCTCGGCCAGATGCTCGGTCATCTGGCGGGCCACAGTGCGGTCCTCACAGACCAGGTCTGCCGGGCGGCACAGCTCGTGCTTGTCGGTCATCCACAGGAAATCCAGCAACAGCAGGTCGGTCTTGCCCGGGGAAAGGCGGGTGCCGCGCCCCACCATCTGGCTGTACAGGCTGCGCACCTTGGTGGGCCGCAGCACCACCACGCAGTCCACGGAGGGGCAGTCCCAGCCCTCGGTGAGCAGCATGGAGTTGCACAGCACATTGTATTTGCCGGCGTCGAAGTCGGCCAGCACCTGCCTGCGGTCGTCGCTCTGGCCGTTGACCTCGGCAGCCCGGAAGCCGTAGGTGTTCAGCAGGTCCCGGAACTTCTGGCTGGTCTTGATCAGCGGCAGGAACACCACCGTTTTGCGGCTCTTGCAGCGCCGAGCCATTTCGGCGGCGATCTGCTCCAAATACGGATCAAGGGCTGTGCCCAGGTCGCCCACGGCGTAGTCGCCGCCGCTCATGGTCACGGATGTAATATCCAGCTGCAGCGGGATGGTCTGGGCCATGATCTTGCACAGATAGCCCTCCTTGATGGCGTCGGTCAGCTTGTACTCAAAGGCCAGGCTGTCGAACACCTCGCCCAGATTGCGCATGTCGCCGCGGTCCGGCGTGGCGGTGACGCCAAGCACCTTGGCCCCGCTGAAGTAGTCCAGGATGCGGCGGTAACCGTCGGTGATGGCGTGGTGGGCCTCGTCGATGATGATGGTGCCGAAATAATCCTGCGGGAAGCGTTCCAGCCGGGCGGTGCGCTGCAGGGTCTGCACGCTGCCCACCACCACCCGGAACCAGCTGTCCAGGCAGGTGGATTCGGCCTTTTCCACGGCGCTGACAAGGCCGGTGGAATGCTGCAGCTTGTCGGCAGCCTGTTCCAGCAGCTCGCCCCGGTGCGCCAGAATGAGCACCCGGTCGCCGGCACGCACCTGATCGGCAGCCACCGACGCAAACACAATGGTTTTGCCGGTGCCGGTGGGCAGCACCAGCAGGGTGCGGGTGTGGCCGGCGTCCCACTCGGCGTGGATGCGGTCACGGGCCTGCTGCTGGTAGGGTCTCAGTTCCTGCCCCATCAGAATGCCCCCTGCGTCCAGCCCTGCGAGGGTGCCGCCTTGGGTGCCGGGGGCGGCAGGAAGCGCTGCACCTCGTTGCTCTGGCCGGTCTCACCGGCGTGAGGGCCGCTCTGTTTGGTGTACTCCCGGACGCCCAGCTTGCAGATGCCCTTGGCACCTACCACCTCGTTCCAGCGGGGGCGGAAGGTTTCGCCCCGCTTGCACTGGCCGATGCTCTCAAAGAACGCGCCCAGCAGACCCTGGGTCTTGGTATGCAGGTACAGGCGGTGGGTCACGGTGGCGTCGCCCTTGGCCCCGCCATAAATGCGCAGGGTCAGTTTTGCCATGGAGCAGGGCGGCAGCTTGGCCCCGCCCTCGTAGCGGGCACGCTCCATGCCGGTGACCTCAAAGGGGTAATCCCCCTCCGGCAGCAGGACGAACTCCTGCTGTTCGTTGGTAAATTCGTCATCCCAGCCGAATGCGCGGCCTTCCGTGTGCATGTCATTCATAAGTAAATTCTCCTTTATTTCCTTGATTCTTGGCTCCCCCTTCGGGGGAGCTCCGCAAGGCGCTGGCAAGGCCAGACCGAAGCGGTGAGAGGGTTAAAACGGCAGGTCACGGCTGTCCAGAACCATCTGCAGCACCTGCGGCCATGCGGCGATCAGGCAGCCCTCCACAAAATCCATGGGGTAGTCCTTGATGGGCATATCCTCCGGGAAGTAGCCCCGCTCGCCCACTACATGCTGCAGCTCTTCCGGAGTCACGTTGTTGGCGCTCATGAGCGGAGCCAGTTTTTCCGGCACGCCCAGGGCGACCAGATCCGGCGTGAGCAGGGCCTTAGGAACCTCTTCACGGGGCGGTTCCGGCTGTGCCTGCGGGGTGGGCAGGATGTCGGCCTCGGCGCTCGGGGCGGGAACTCCCTCAGTCACCTGCGGCGCCAGCTCCCTCTGAGAGGGAGCCTTTGGGGCACTGCTTCCGGGGATGCAGGCTGCAATGGATGCGTAGTCAAGGGGCAGCTCCTCCGGCAGGCCAAAGCGGTTTTTGGCGTCCCAGCAGGGGTGATGGGTGGTGTACAGCACCCGGCGTCCGCCGCTGGCCTTGTTCTTGGCGTTGGGGCCGTTGCCGGCCTTTTCCACCACGGTCTTGTAGTTGGCGAACAGCAGCATGTCGCACCATTCCCGCAGCAGCGGGGCCACCTGCTTGGAGGTTTTCATGCTCCAGCGGTCATAGTTGCCCACGGCGTCCGGCTGCTCGAATTTGGTGATGGCCGCGTGGGCCAGCATCACCACGTTGTGCCCGGCGTTGAGCACCTCTTCCAGCGCGTCCAGCAGCTTTGCGAACTCTTCCTTGGCGTAGGTGTAACCCTTGCCGTAACCGAAATCTTCGATGCCGTTCACCTTGGCGCGGGCGCACACGGCCTGAATGCACAGGCGCTCTGCCCAGTCGGCGGTGTCGAGCACCAGCGTACCGCAGGGCACATTGCCCTTGCGCACCTCGGCCACCTCGTCCAGCAGCATGGCCCAGCTGGTGGGCTGGGGCAGGCGGGCCACATTCAGCCGCTTGGTGCCGCCCTCGGTGTCGATGAACACCGGATCCGGGAAGTGGGACGCGAAGGTGCTCTTGCCAATGCCCTCCGGCCCATACAGCACGGTCTTGACCGGCGCAGCCTGCACGCCGCTTGTCACTGCATACTTGCTCATTTAAAACGCTCCTTTCGTCCAGCCTTTGCGAATTGGGGCGGGCTGGGGCTTTTCGGCGGGCGGCTCGGTGCCCTTGACCATGCCGTCCTCGATGATGATCTGGCACTCACTGCCGGTGGACACGCGGGTGGCAATGGCCTGCAGGCCCTCGGCTTCCAGCCAGGCCGCAAACTCGGTCAGGGTGGTCAGGTCCATCTGCTCCAGCTTGTCCAGCAGCACGAAACCGCAGTCCGGGTTCAGCCGCCGCACGATGGCCGTGGCCACCCGCAGCTGGTCGCTGCCGGACATGTCCCGCCAGCGCTTGCCGTTGTAAGTAAGGACGCCGTCCTCCACGCTGAGGCCCGGCAGGGGCAGGTCGGCCCCGTTCAGCAGGGCCATGCGCTCGGCACGCTTGTCCTCGATCTGGCCGGTCAGCTTGTCGTAGTCGCTGGCGTACTGGGCGGCCTCGTCCTCGGCGCGGGCCTTTTCGAGGTTGGCACGCACCTTGCGGTTGGTCTCCTCGATGTCCCGGATGGACGCTTCCAGTTCGGCGGTGGATTCATCCTGCAGCTGCTCGGCGGATTTACTGGCTTCCATCGCCTGCACGAACAATGCCGTGTGCTTCTTGCTCACTTCCTCCCGCCGGGCGGTCAGCTCGGCGATGCGCTCATCCAGCCGCTGCATCTCGGCCATGGCCTCCTCCCGCTGTCGGGTCAGCTCCTGCGCCTGCCGGCGCTTGCGCTGGTTCTCGCCGTTGCGGGCAAGGATGTCCTGCTGCTGGCGGATGAGGTCGGACGCACTGACCGGCTCATCCGGAGCTTCCGGGTAGGAGATCAGCCCTTCGGCAAAGTGCTTTTTCTGGGCGGCCAGCTGACCGGTGAAGGTGCGCTTGTCGTACAGGCCCTTGATCTCCAGATCCCGGGTGTGCAGCTCGGCCCCAATGCCGATGATGCGCAGCAGGATGTCAGCCTTTTCCTTGTCGCTGGCGTCCATGAAGCGGGGCAGGTCGAGGGCCAGCGGCTCCACAAAGGCGTTGAGCAGCTGCTGGCCGCTGCGGCGGCCCGTGGGGTCGGTGACGGTCAGGCTGGCATTTTTGCCCTTGCGCTCCACCACCACGCCGTTGGACAGTGTGACCTTGAGGTGAGCAGGAGCGATAGCACCGTCCCGCTGGGCGGCGTCCGGACGGAAACGCTCCCCGCCCAGCGCCCACGCCAGCGCGTCCAGCACGCTGGTCTTGCCCTGATTGTTGTTGCCGCCCACGAGGGTGAGCCCGGTGGGCGACGGCGCAAAGGCCACCGCCTTGATGCGCTTGACATTTTCGGCTTCCAGAGCCGTGATCTTTACAGACATTTCGTTACCTCCCCTTGAATGCTGCCGATGGTGTGGACAATCTGGTTGGCAAGCGCCTCCCGCTGCTCTTCCGGCAGTTTGCGGAACTGCGGCTTTACCATCTGCCAGGTGTTCAGCATGGCCCGGCTGGCCAGCAGGACGCTGTCGTAAGCGTTCCGGACGTCCTGCTCTGCGTCTCCGGTGACGGCGTCCAGCTTTGCCTGCAACTCGGCATTCATGGCGTCGGCCATTTCTTTTGCCTGCCGCCGGGTCTCCTCTTTGTCCACCACGGCGGTGATGGGCTGACTTTTCAGCGCGTCGTTCTCGGCCTTGAGCTTGTCGCCCCGGAGCCTGGCCGCTTCTGCCACCTGCCGGGAGCCCTCCAGTTGCTTCTCGGCCTCCTGCGCCCGGGCCTCGGCCTTGTCTGCACGGTCTTTTTCCTGCGAGACCTTCAGACCCAGCCGGTTGCAGTCTTTGGCGGTGCTCAGCTGGTCGGCGCGGGCCTTGTCCCGCTCGGTGCGGAGCTGCTGGTTTTCCTTGAGCAGATCCTGATAGGCTTTGTTCGTGGTGACCTCACCGTTCTTGACCTTCTCCACTAGCTCCTGCGGGGCGCTGGGCTTTGCCACGGCGTACAGCAGGGTGGGCGGCAGGGCTTCCAGAATGGCCCGCTGGCGTGGGCTGCTACCGTCCATCAGGGCAGAGACCTGCAGCAGGTTGTAGGCGGTTGACTTGGTGATGCCGATAGAGCAGCACCATGCCCGGAATGTATCCTCTTTTTTTGCGAACTGGCCGTTGTCCAATTGTTGGACAACGGTGCCGCACAGTGCATCATGGGCGGCGGCGATGGCATTGCCCATGTGCACAAGGCCACGCTCGGCCATCTGCTTGCCGTGGTGGTATTCGTCCTCGGCAAAGTGCAGGTCCTCCACGGTCTGGTCGGTCAGCCCGGAATAGTCGAACGCCGGGCGCATCTCATCCGGCACGGTGGTCAGGGGTTTGTCCTGCATGGCACCAGCTGTTGATACAGAAGAACCGCCCGCCGATGCGGCAGGGGCCGATTCGCAGTTCTGCAGGGATGTCGCGGGGGTCGATGCGCTTGCATCCGCCCCGCTCTCCGAGATGGTCGGCGTTGCCGCTGTGGCAGTCGGGACAGCATTCTCTGCCGTAGTCACAGCAGCATCCGCATTCTGGGCAGGTGCACATGAGAGAATCTCCTTTGCTTTTTTGATGTCGGCAAGAATCTTTTCCATCTCCTGCTGTGGGGTCATGCCTTTGCGGTTGCCATCCGGATTGAAAAACCGGGCCAATAGAGCTGCTTTGGCAGAAATTCCCTTTTTGTTGGCAGCGCAGACGAATGTACAGCAGTAGCGGCCATTGTGGGAGTAATCAGTGGGGCGAATCTCGTCTCGAGAAAAGCCGCCCGTGAGTTCGCCCTGAGAGAAAGTATCTTTGACCCATGTACTGATCTGTTCCAGAAAGTCGAAATCCAGGCTGAACACAGAGCAGGTGCATTTGTCTTTGGTCGAGCCGATGAAGAGGGAGCCATATGAGAGCGTTCTACTCATCCGGCACTCGTAGCCCTTAATATCCTGCACGAAACGTTTGGCAGTCTCGTTCCACTCGTTACCGCCCCACGGCATAGCGTAGGGACAGCCATAGCATTCATGGCCCGGGCCGTACCCTTTCAGACGGTTGCCGGTATTGTCAGCGCTGCTGGATTTCTGAACTCTCTGCCCACACTTACAGATATAGGTGCTCATCCCTTCACCTCCGCGTCCTTGAGCCGGTCGAGCATCTCGGCCTGCAGGTCTTTGCTCATGGGCACGAGGCTGTTGTTCTTCCAGCCGTAGCAGAGGATGGTGCCGTAGATGTTATGGCCGCGATAGATGCGGTTCAGCCCTTTGCCGAGAACGCCGAACAGCAGTACCGCCGGGGTGCGAGGCAGCACCTCCTGCATGCAGTCGCAGCCCAGCATGGCTTCGATGCCCTGCAGTGTGTCCGGCAGGGCGGTGACCACCGGGGCCTTGCCCGGCTCGATCAGAATCCCTTTCATTGTAAAACCTCCGATTTTGTGATATTATCGGGGTGATGTGATTGGCGAATCCATCATCCCTTGCAGCTCGTCGGTGTTCCAGCACCGGCGGGCTTTTTGTTTTTGGTCAGCATGTACTTGCCATAGCTCAGCCCGGCCTGTTCTGCGGCCCGGACATCTGCCAGCAGCGCGTCATGGCGGCCTTCTGCGGTCGCCTTCCACAGCGCCCGGTGCCTCTGCTCGGTCCTGGTGCCAGACGCCCGCCACTTGCGGTTGCTGGCGTTGTGGCTGTTCCGGGAGCACTCCGGGCAGTATTTGCGCCGGTTGCCAACGTTGTACAATATCTTGCCGCAGCTGGCACAAGGGCGGGTGTGCTACATCCGGTTCATGCGCCCATCTCCTTGTCATGCGGGTAGTCATCATTGCGTGCGTGGTTGCGGGTGATCTTGCCATAGCGGCGGCGTTTTGCTTCCCGCTCCTCGCGGTCCTGTGCCAGGAAGCCCAGCTTCATGAACAGCGCTGCAAGCAGTACCAAAATTACCGCTGTGGTGAAGGTGTTGCCATTGATCGCGCCGCCCGTCTGTGCGGTGCCCTCGGCACCCATGCCCAGCACCAGACCCACACTGCCGCAGGCCACGGCCAGCCAGTGCCATACGCGTGACTTAATCTTCATCGTCGTCCTCCTCTTTCAGCTCGCGGATCGTGTTGTAGAGCAGTCCAGACACCCAGCCCAGCTGCCGCTCAAAATCGTCCGGGAAATAGCTCTTCAGAATCTGCGCGATTGCGCACACCAGAAGATGCAGCACGTCGCTGGGACCACCTTCGATCTTGATGGTCGAGTCCTCACTGTCGATGTAAAGTTTTGCCTTCATGTTCATGCTCCTTTCTCAACCTTCGGGAAGAAATACTCTCCGATCTGCTCCTGCGGGATGTGAAGCGCGCGGCAGATGCCGTCGATCTCTTCCCAGTTCCATGTGCCGCAGCTCTCCGGCGCGGCAAAGCGCTTGCGCAGCGTGCGGGGCACGATGCCCGCCTTTGCGGCCAGCTCATCCGTGGTGATGTCCTGATCTTCGGCCAGCCGCCGGAGTTTCAGAAACTGTTTCTTTGCCATGGGTCAGTCCTCCTTTTCCTGACGGCCTTCAATGATGGCGGAGAGTGCAGCGTTGAATTCGCGCTCTGCTTTCTTGGGCTCGTAGTGACCGTTCAGCACTTGGGAAATGTATTTCGGATTCTTTCCCAGCTGTGCGGCCAGCTCTTTGCCGGTGACACCGGCGTTGTGCATTTTTCCAACAAGCTCACCTGTCCATTGTGCAGGCATACAATTCTAACCTCCTTCAGCTTAAAAACTTGACTTTGGTTAGAATTTGCGATAAGATGATGGTGCTAACAATTATCCAGCGCAAATTCTAGCCTGAGCCATTCGGTTGATTCCGGGCTTGTTTGCTAACCGGATTCAACTGTGACACCATGATATCTGAATTTGGTTAGAAAGTCAATGGAATTTTCTGAATTTGGTTAGATTTGGCGCTCTGCACAAAAAGGGGCGTTGAAAATTGTGTTTTATGACGTATACAGTGAACTGTGCCAAGAAAAGGGCGTGAGCTGCAGCCGTGCCGCAAAAGAAATTGGTCTGAGCAACTCGACCGTCACGAAATGGAAGAATACAGGGGCTGTTCCTTCTGGCGATACCCTCGCGAAGGTTGCGGCCTACTTCGGAGTGTCGGTGAATGACCTGATCGGCGAACAAAAAAGCCCCGCCGGGCGTGCCGGTGGGGTTTCGGAGGATGATATTAAGTTTGCTCTCTTTGGCGGCGGCCCCGTGACGGATGCCCAGTATGAAGAGGTCAAGCAGTTTGTCCGGTTCATAAAGGAGCGGGATGCAAATGGGAACAAGGGCTGACTTTTATAAAGTTGCGGCCGAAAATCATGTGGAAGTCCTGCGCTACCCAATGCCGATCATTGGCAGCATGTCAACGGAAGTCAATGGGGCGTGTTATATCGGGCTGGACAACTCCAAACCCTGCACCTATGCAGAAGAGCAGGCACGCATCGGGCATGAGCTCGGCCATTGCCTGTATGGCGGATTTTATTCTATGGCCACTCCGTTTGATATTGTAGAGCGGCATGAGGTGCGGGCAGATCACTGGTATATCCGGCACGCGATTCCAAAACAAGTCTTGTTCGACCTGCTGAAGCAAGGGCGTGATGCCGATGAAATTGCGGAGCTCCTGGACACCACGGAGGAATATGTCCGGCGTGCTTACTATTATTACAAGGAAAATGAAGACTTAACCGAGGAGGAATTGTATGGGTAAAAAACTTTCACCCTATGGCCGCAAAGAATGGCACCGGAAGCATTCTGGCAATAAAACAGTACACAAGAGCATTGATGCCGCTTTCCGTGGAGCAGGAGCGATTGGAGGAGCTGCATCAAAGATGCCCTCCGGAAAGACTGGTCTGAACGTTCCGATAAAGTTTGTTTTTATCAGTCTTGCGATTGGATGTCTTGGGTTCTTTATCGCATCAGCATCTTGTGGACTCGGGATGTCTTTCGTTTGCGGTGTTGTCGCCTTTTGGGTTACACTCTTGATTTTCAGCATGATTCACGGAACTGCAAAGGGCATCAAAGATGGGTATCAGCAAGGCGATGCCGAAGATTCTGATGATGCAGAGCAAATTTATACGCCCAACCCTGAATGGGTGGGTGAGATGGATCTGGTTGATTCTCGGAAAAACGCAAAGATTCTGGCTCCGCAGTTCCTGAAACAGGCGAGAGAGAGTGCAAGGATCCTTGAAACAACAACAGACCCGGCCACATTCTTCATGCGATATGATTTTTGTGTTGGGCGACTGATGGAACTGGAAAAATGCAAAAGGTATGGTGCACCAGTGAGCGCAACTGCTGATTTGAAGAAATATCAGAATCCTGCATTCCGGGATACGGCGGTGAATGAGATCATCCACCGCACTGCGGAGAAGTACAGCGTTAAAATCAGGAGCCTGAAAACTGCAAAGGCAAAGAAAGGCTGGGCGGAAAAATATCATCAGGCATTTGTGCCGTACCTGCAATACATGAGCGATGCTCAAAAAACAGAACTCGGCGAGGCGAGCGCAGAGCTTTTTGCCCTTGCCGAAAGCGATACTCTAGAAGATGCATAAACAAAAAACGCCCCACCGGCGGCAACCGGCAGGGCGCGAAAGAATGGCTTGCTCACGAGGAACAATACCAAACCAACCAATTGTTATTGTACCACCTCCGGGCAGGCTTGTCAAAGTGTACCCATGGAGGTGTATTTTTATGGGATTGCGAACCAATACGGCGGTCTGGCTGCCGAATCAGCAGCGCTGGCAGATCAAGGTGCAGAAGGACGGCGTGCGCCGCACCTTTACCAGCACAAAGGCCGGCCGCACCGGCCAGCGGGAAGCGAACCGCAAGGCGGACGCCTGGCTGGATGAGGGTATCAGCAGCACCACAAAGCGCTGCGTGGACGTGTGGGCCGAGTACATGGTCTCGGTCAAAGCCACGGGCGGCACCAGCAACATTGAGCAGGTGGAGAAGTTTGGGCGCAACTACATTTTGCCGGTGATTGGACAGCGCCGGATCGGCGACCTGACCACCGGCATGCTGCAGGACGTGCTGAACCGCTCCTATAAAGAGGGCTGTCTGAATCCGGACAGCAAACGCAAGAGCCGGGGCAACCTGTCCCGCAAAACGCTGCAGGGCATCCGTGGCGTGGAGGTGGCTTTTGTCAAGTGGGCACGCCAGCACAAGTACACAGCCCTGCGCCCGGAGGACGAGGACCTGACCGTGCCGAAGGGTGCCCGCCTGAAGGGCCGGAAGATCCTGCAGCCGGACAGCCTGCGGGTGCTTTTGTCCACCGACACCCGCGTTGTGCGTGGAAAAGTGGAGCAGGATGAGAATGTGCACGCCTACCGCATCGCGGTCATGACCGGCTTGCGCCCTGGTGAACTGCTGGGCCTGCGCGTGGGCGATCTGGATGGTGACCGAGTGCACATCGGGCGGGCCATCAACCGCCAGAACGAAGAGACCAGCGGCAAGAACGAGAATGCCATCCGAACGGTGGTGCTGCACCCTCTGGCTGTGGCCGAGATCCGCGCCCAGATGCAGCAGCGCACGCAGGAAGAGGAACGCCCCTTGCGGGATGATGACCCGTTGTTTCTGCTGTCCAACCAGCAAAGCCTGTACAATTACTGGAAGGTCTACCAGCGTTGCAACGGCATCGACCCGCCGGTCAGCCTGTACGAGCTGCGGCACACCTTTGTGAGCATGATCGAGGACGCCGTGCCGCCCGCCCAGCTGCGCCGCATCGTGGGCCACAGCAAGAGCATGGACACCTACGGCTGGTACTCCCACGCCGTCACCGGCCGCGATGACGCCACCGCGCAGGCCGTCTCCGGCGTGCTGTCCGAGTACGCGCCGTGCCCCGAAAAATAACCCACTTTGCAACCCACTTTTAATGTTCGAGCCGTTCCGGCGGTGCATCGCGCGTTCCGTGCCGTGCTCGAAAAGTGGCTTGAATGCTGCATTTTCTGACACGGCAGGAATGGACAGGCCGAAAGAATAGTGGTTCGAATCCACCCGCGCCCACCAAACAAGAAAAATCCGAACCTGTTTCCGATTGGAGAAGGGTTCGGATTTTTCGTTTTCTTCGGGTACAACAATGAAGGCTCCCGTGGACGGCGCAAAACTCCGATGCCTTGTCATAGACCGTAACCACACAATAAGCGTTTGGAGGACACGATGATGAAGTACGATGCAAGAGCCTGTTCGTTCAACATGGATACCGGGTGCGTGGAGTTGACTCTCCAAGATGGGAGAAAAATTTCCATTGACTGCACCGGGGTCGAAGAGGCTCTGGATGTTACCATGGCACAGCGAACGGAACTGGACTATCTCATCTACAATGACCCGCTGGGCTATGCCGAGTTGATTTTGAACGGTGACCCAGAGGAATATTTGAAAAATGCAGCCGGGAGCCATGGGTTAGAAGATTGAGGGCAAAAAAATAAGAGGTGTGCCCAACTGGACACACCTCGGTAAGATACATCTATATAAGGCAGGGCGTTCCCTTTACTGGGAGCGTCCTGCTGTTTTTATGCGGCAACAGGCAAGCTTTGTAGTGCCTCTTGCTCTTTCAGCCATTCCTCATATTCACGCTGGCCTTCCTCGCTGTTGAAAAACTCAACCATGGAGGGATAAAAGCAACGTGCAAGGGTCTTGATTGCTTCATCCGGGTAGCCGGATTTGTTTGACTTCTTCTTTTTGTTCAAATGGTATCCTCCGAAACTCAAAGTTCCATATCCTGCCCACGCTTACGGTTTTGCTGCGGCACATTCATGGTGTGCTCCTGCTTGGGGGCAAGAATCTTTTCCAGAAAGCCACGCACCAGTTCGGGCGCACGGTGGAGAGCATCCAGATAGGGTTTCACGTCGTACCACAGGTCGTGGTATTTGTTGCTCCAACGAACGGCCTCTTTCTTGGCGGTGGAAAGTTCTTCTTTCAGGCGGCGGTTCTCCACATCCATCATATAGCCGTGGTCGGCTTGCTTTTTCAGCTTGGAAAACTCTTCTTCGGTCAGCGAGTAGTTGCCGAGGAAGGTGCGCTTGCCGATATAATCCAGATCACGCGCATGAATGAGGGCTTCTTTTGTGAGCGTGGCCTTTTTCTGCACAGCGGCAAGTTCCTTCTCCTTTTTGGAGAGGGTCTGACTGGTTTTGGCAAGCGACTGCGCCTTTTGGTCGGCTTGGGCGGTCAGGCTGTCCAGACGTTCCTGCTCCCGCTGGACTTTGAACTGAGTGACAGTCAGGTGTTCTTCGGTGCTGCCACGCTCGCCGCGCTCCACATCGGTGTACCCGGCAGTACGCATATAGTTGAAGAAATCGTCTTGCAGGACGCTGTACGACTTCTTCAGGACTGGCTTGCCGTTCTTTTGCAGCACGGGCTTTCCGGCATCGTCCAGCAGGGGCTTGGATGCCCACTTCTTGCTCCGGCTGACCTGCATGACGGTCTCCTTGACTGTGCCGACCAGTGCCTTATCCTTGCAGCGTTTCGACCAGAGGATCTGCTTTTCCACCACAGGCACATAGACCACATGGAGATGGTAGTGGTAGACCTCCCGGCCTAATGCTTCTGTCATGGCACGGTTGATCTCATCGGCATGCATGACAGCCGAGAGGATATACTGTTCACCGCCTACGATTTGCACAGCAGCTTTGTAGGCATCCGCATAGAACTGCTTGGCGAACTCGTAGCCGCCGTGATTGTCAAAGTAGGCAGAGTTGACATCAAAGACAAGTTCACAGTAGTGGGTAGCATCCGGCTTCAAGCCGCGCGTTGAAATCGTACCAGCGGCTTCCAGTTGGGCGAACAGGTCGGTGTAGCTGGCGGTTGGCTTCTTGAAGTGGACGTTCCATGCAGCGCGCTGGGGGATAATATCGGGGTTCCGATAGCTGTCCTTTTCACGCTCATTGTGCTGCTGAGTGTTGCCAACGGCCTTGTCCGAAACGACGAGATTTCGGACACTGGTGCGGTCAATACCATCATTTCTTGCCAAAGGGCATCCCTCCTTTCAAGGTTCATCGAGAGGTGACGGGGAACGAAGATGCACTTCTTCGGAAGTGTAATAACCCACTATAACACTTTCATCCCTATGGGCTGCAAAGTGTAGTGGGCTCTTCGAGGACTCTCCGAGGGGGAACGTCTCCTGCGGGAAAGCTACAATCAAGTTCGCACAATGCGAACTTGATTGCTCCGTACGCATCTGAAAAAATTGCGTACGGACTTCAAATAACCCGTACGGTCTGTACGGCGTACTGGAACACGAAATATAAACGATACCACGTTTTAATTTGCTTCAATTCGCCGTACAGGTGCGTACAAGTACAGACCGTACAGGTTGTACGAACTTCTTCCGTGAAAAAATGCACTTTTTACGGGCAGGGATGGACAAGCGGCTCGATGCCCACGAATCCTCGCACCCTGCGACCACCGGGCAGATAGATATTGTTGGTGGCTTCAAGGTTGTAGCGGCGGTCATTCTGGCGCAGCTCTGCGCTGAAACGGATCGCCGATACGCTGTGGCAGGCGTTGTCCTCGCACCACTGCTTGTAAATGTCGTAGAACTCCTTGGAACTGATAGAGTAGTCCGCCTTGAAGCGGAAATAACCCTCGGACTCCATGAAGTCGATGACATTGTTGCTGCTGCGCTTGATGGTGTCCACGTTGGCCGCGGCTCGTTCGCTGACCGTGAAGCGGAAATCGTTCTGCACCAGCCGG
>UQDV01000041.1 GCA_900539945.1 uncultured Faecalibacterium sp. | reverse complement strand
CCGGCGGGCAGCAGCGTAGATGGGACGCAGGGCGTCCACATCCAGTGCGCCGTCCGGGGTGAGCACGCCGGTGACGATGCCGTCCGCCCCGGCTTCCACCAGCTCTGCGGCCGACTGCTCCATCTGGGCCAGCTCGTAGCGGTCGTAGCAGAAATCACCAAAGCGGGGACGCAGCAGTGCCCGCACCGGCAGTCCGGTCTCGGCTTTGACCTGCCGCAGCAGGGCAAGGCTGGGGGTGGTGCCGCCGATCACCAGGTCGGCACACAGTTCCAGTCGGTCGGCTCCGCCGCGCTTTGCGGCCAGAGCACTGGCCGTGCTGTCCACGCAGACTTCCAGAGTATAAGGCATAAACGTTTCCTCCTTGTATGGCAAGGCCCCGCCGATGAGATCTGCGGCGGGGCCTGTGATGTTTTGAGGTTATTTTACGCTGGCAAGGAACCGCACGAACCCGGCGCGACCGGCTTCGTCCAGCTTGTACACACCGGCATCGGCCAGCACCTGTGCGAACACCTGGCCCACCTCATCCTGCAGGATGAGGTGCACGGTGTCGCCGTTCAGCTCCGGGTGACGGGCCAGAATGTCCTGCGCCCACTCCGCGTGCTTCTGCAGCGTTTCGGGGTACTCGCTGACGGGGGTGCGGGCCACCAGCACGTCTGCCAGATCAAACAGTTCCTGCTTCAGGCGGCTGGGCAGCACGGCCAGACCCATGACCTCGATAAGGCCAATGTTCTCCTTTTTGATGTGGTGCAGCTTGGCATGGGGGTGGAACACGCCCAGCGGGTGTTCCGGTGTGGTGATGTTGTTGCGCAACACCAGATCCAGCTGGTATTTGCCATCCCGCATGCGGGCAATGGGGGTAATGGTGTTGTGGGGCTCGCCGTCGGTCTCGGCAAAGAGGAAGCAGCTCTCATCCGTGTAGCCGCGCCAGGCGGTCAGGATCTTGTCGGCCAGCTCCACCAGACGCTCATCATCCTCGCAGGTCAGGCGGATGCAGCTCATGGGCCAGTGTACGATGCCGGCCTCCACGTCCTCAAAGCCGGGGAACGCCCATGCCTTTTCGATGGGGGCCTTGGCCATGGCAAATTCATAGTGGCCGCCCTGGAAGTGGTCGTGGCTCAGGATGCTGCCGCCCACGATGGGCAGGTCAGCGTTGCTGCCCACGAAATAGTGGGGGAACAGGCCCACAAAATCCAGCAGCTTGCGGAAGGTGGCCCGCTCGATCTTCATGGGTGTGTGCTGGTTGTTGAACACGATGCAGTGTTCGTTGTAGTACACATAGGGGCTGTACTGCAGGTTCCAGGCGCTGTCGTTGATGGTCAGCGGGATGATGCGGTGGTTCTCGCGGGCGGGATGGTTCATGCGGCCCGCATAGCCCTCGTTCTCGGCGCACAGCTGGCACTTGGGGTAGGCGCTCTGGGGGGCCAGCTTGGCAGCGGCGATGGCCTTGGGGTCCTTTTCCGGCTTGGAAAGGTTGATGGTGATGTCCAGATCACCGTAAGGCGTCTTGGTCACCCACTTCAGGTCCCGCTTGATGCGGTAGCGGCGGATATAATCCGTGTCCTGGCTGAACTTATAGAACCAGTCGGTGGCGGCCTGCGGGCCCTCGTTCTCGTAGCGCTCCTCAAAGTTGGCGCGCACAATGCTGGGACGCGGCGTCAGCACGCCCATGAGTTTGGTGTCGAACAGGTCGCGTGCGGTGCTGTTGTCGGCACACACGCCGCGGGCCACGGCATCGTCCACCAGCGTTTTCAGGATGCTTTCCAGGTCGGTGTAGCACACCTCACCCTCGGGGGCGGTAAAGTCGTCCAGCTGCATGGTCATGAGCAGCTGATTGCGGATGTAGATCTCGTCATCGGGCAGGATCAGACCGGTGTCCAGACCATAGTTGACGAGCTGCTGAATGGCAGTGGAGATCACAGCACAGCACCTCCTTCCGGACGGATGCTCAGCACATGGCAGCGGCCCTCACCGAGGATGGCTTCCATGTGTGCTTTGAAGTCGGCCAGCATGTCCACCGGCACAAAGGCCTGTGCCGTACCGGCAAAGCCGCCGCCGTGCACACGCACGGCACCCTTGCCCTGCAGGTAATGCTTGGCGGCCGCAATGGTCACGCCCATTTCCTGATGCTCTTTGTACCCGGCGGGGATCACGTTCTGCAGGTACTCCCAGCTGCTGTCGCCGGAAGCGGTGACCAGCTGCAGGAAGGCGTCAAAGTCACCGCCGCGCAGGGCAGCCACCTGCTGGGCCACGCGGTCGTTGTCGGCATAGAAGTGGAAGGCGCGCAGCACGGCGCGGTCACCGCACTGTCTGCGGCACTCCGGGAGCTTTGCGAGGAAGGTGTCAAAGGGCACGTCCCGCAGAACTTCACCGCCGCACACGGCAGCCACGGCGCGGCACTCGGCGGGCACGGCAGCGTACTCGTCGGTCAGGTCGGCATGGTCGGCACAGGAATCCAGGATGCACAGGGCCAGGCCTGCCTTGGAAAAGTCCACCTGCACCGGTTCCACATCCGGGTGGGCGGGGTCAGCAAAATCAATGGTGATGATGTTGCCCACGCTGGAAGCCATCTGGTCCATCAAACCGCAGGGCTTGCCAAAGTAGACATTCTCCGCCCACTGGCCGATCTGTGCGATCTCGATGGGGGAGACCTTTTTGGTCATGAAGCAGTCGTTCAGGATCACGCCGATCAGCACCTCAAAGGCGGCCGAGGACGAAACGCCGCTGCCCTTGGGCACGTTGGAAGCAACGTATACGTCCAGACCGGAGAGGGCTGCACCCCGCTGGCGGAACGCTTCACACTCGCCGCGCAGCAGGGACATGGTGGTGTTTTCTTCCTCCTTGCGGGCAGCAAGGTCAGCCAAGTCGATGACGCACAGATCATAGCCCTCGCTCTGTACCCGCAGCTGGTTCAGGCTGTTGGGGGCGGCAGCAGCGATCATGTCAATGTTCACGCTGCCGGCCAGCACGCGGCCGTGCTGGTGGTCGGTATGATTGCCGCCGATCTCGGTGCGGCCGGGGGCGCTGTATAAGCCAGCCTCAGCGTGGGTGCCAAAGGTGGCTTCCAGTCCGTTCAGCACTGCCTCATAGCGGGCAGCCTGTGCGGGGGTCTGTTCAGGAGCACAGCAGTAGAGCGATGCCAGACGCGCAGTGTGCACGCCATCAGACAGCTCCTGCTTCCAGATGGAAATGGGCTTCATCATGAGAAATCCTCCTCTTGTGATGGTCACGGGATAAGCGGTGCCATGCCCGCAGCGAAGCGGGGCACCTGTCTGCTTCTATAATAGTAAATCCAAACGCAAAAAACCATGTGTTATTGTTGCATTTCGATAAAAAGTTGCAGAGACCGCCGGGCGGCATTCAGGATGGAAACGCATGGATGAAATAAAATTTCATTGTAAAATGAAAAACGATTGGCAAAACTGCCCACAAATGGCCCGAAAGACGGCAAAACGGGCAGAATTCGTGCAAATGGAGATTTGCGTCTGCCGGAACAGGCCATAAAAAATGCAGGAGGTGAAAACGTTACAGCAGAGTGACCACCAGTGCGCACAGCGGCAGCGCCACGATGCTGAGCAGGGTGGTCAGGACCACGCTGCCGGCGGCAAAGCTCTCGTCGTGGCCAAACTGCACCGCAAATACCGAGGTGATGGCGGCCGACGGACAGCACTCCAGCAGCAGAACGACCTGTGCGGTCATGCTGCGGAAGCCCAGCAGCCCGAACACCGCCAGGCAGACGGCGGGGATCAGCAGCATGCGCACGGCGGCCAGCTTCCACACCGGCTTGCTGCGCACGATGCAGCCCAGGTCCCCGGCGGCAAGGAGCATGCCGGTGATGACCATGGAAAGGGGTGTGGTCATGTTGGCCATCAGCTCCAGCGGCTGGGCGATGAGCTGCGGCACCGGGATCTGCAGCAGGTAGATGCAAAGGCCGATCACCATGGCGTACAGCACCGGTGTGTGCAGCAGGCTGTGCAGGACCTCTTTGGGGTCGGAACTCCCGCTCACAAAGCCGTAGCCCATGGTCCACAGCAGAATGTTGAACACGGTCACATAGGCGCTGGCATAGAGCAGACCCTCGGACCCGAACAGCGCCGAGATGAGCGGAAAACCCATGTACGCCGCATTGGAAAAAATGCAGGCGAACCGGAAGATGGGGGTACGGCTGTCCTTGCGGCGGGCGGTGAGGGCCAGCGTGATGCCGGTACCGATGAGCAGGGCCAGCAGGCTCATGCCGAAAGCGGCCAGCAGGTTGTGCAGGATCTCCATACTGAACTCCATACGGTAGGAGTTCACGATCATGGCGGGCACCACCAGATAGACCAGCAGGTTGGAAAGGGTCTGCTTGCCCTCCGGTTTGAGCACGCCGGTTTTCACAGCGGCGATGCCGGTGCCCATGAGCAGAAACAACATGACGACCTGACCGGCCGTGATCTGTGCGAGTTCCATTGCGGGTTCCTCCATCTATGTTGCATTTAACGATAAATACAACATGGGTATAGCACAAAACCCCACGCTCCGCAAGAGGGAACACGGGGTCTGACCGATAAAATTACAGGATCACATTTTTGATCAGCAGCGATACGCTGCCATCGGCGTCGTGCAGGAATTCCACCTCGGATTCTTCGTTCAGCAGCTCGGTGGGGATCTTCACTTCGATGCCGTTGGCGGTGTGGATGCTGCGGCTCTCCATGCGGCGGATGCGGGCGGGGGTCACAGTCACCGGCTGCTGGGCGTAGTCCAGCACATCACTCTTCTCCACATAGTCGTCGAAGGGCACGGCGGCCAGCGGATAGTCCTCTTCCAGCTGGCGGCGCACCTGCTCCACCGACACCTGATTGTCGTTGTCGGCGGCCTGATTGGCGATCATCATGGCTACCTGTGCTTCCACATGGGGCTGGTCGGTGTAGTTTTCCTGCACGGCCTGCACGGCGGCTTCCTGAATGGCCTGCAGCTTTTTCTTTTCCGGCTGGGCGGTGGTGTACTGGAACACCACCGTGGAGAGATAGAACTCCTTGTGGCCGTCGATGTCGTACTTCTTTTCCAACAGGCGCATGGAATAGTCGGTCAGGTTGACCAGAGCGCCCTCCTCCACCTTGCCGCTCTGGGTGGGCAGGCAGGCCCGCTGCTGGATGATGGAGTTGACCGGGGCACCCTCCACCGTCTCGGTGTAGTGGGTGTAGCCGTTCTTGTAGTTCAGCTTCAGGATGCCCAGCCAGGGTTCGCCGTCGCGGGTGAAATCCACCACCGCAAGGTCTGCCCCGGGGATGGTGGTGTGGGCATGCATGTAGTCAAACAGCACCCCCGCAATGCGGCAGGACAGGTCCACAAAGTCGCCGTTGTGTTCCAGCTCGTTGCGGAAGGCGGAGTCCGGCAGTGGGCGGCACTGGCGGATCTCGTCGCTGGCCAGCAGCTTTTCGATGTGGTTTTGCAGGTAGGCGGTTTTTTCGGCGGTCATTTCCATGCCGCTGCCGCTGAGCACAGGGGCGTCCAGCGTGGTGTCCAGCACATGCAGGATCGCCTGATGAATGATGATCTCCATAAGTCGGGCCTCATTTCCATTTGATGTCGTTCTTCCGGGTGTCAGTATATCACATCCGGTGTCAAAAGGCGAGAGGGCGTATTGTAAAGCCGGGCGGCGCGTGCTACAATGAAGCAACCAGAAAGGGGCGTTGACCATGGAATTTCGGGACAAACCCATGCAGAACCTTGTCCGCATTCCGGAAAAGGACATCTGCAAAAATGCACAGAAGCTGCTGCTGGACGGCGAGACCGTTGTGGGAGCCTACAAGACGGTGCGGGATCAGGTGGTTTTTACCACTCACCGCATCATCCTGGTGGATATGCAGGGCGTGACCGGCACCCGGCAGGAGATCTTCGTACTGCCTTACCGCAAGGTGCTGCACTTCGGCATCCAGACCGCCGGCTTCGGTGACCCGCTGCAGGCCTCACAGCTGACCGTATGCTTTGCGGATGAGCACGAGGCAAAGTTCGGCTTCATTGGACAGGACGACCTGTTTGCCGTGGCCAATGCCATCAGCCGCCGCATCCTGTAATTGGCCCGAAAACAGCAGGCTCCCCGCCCGGGAAACCGGACAGGGAGCCTTTTGCTGTATACGAAAAGGAGAATGGCAAAAAATCAGCTGCGGCGGGTCTTGCGCACCAGCTGCTCGTGCATGCAAACCATGAGCACCAGCAGCGCCAGCAGGTAGAAGGGGAACAGGGCCGGGGTGATGTTGTTGGCCAGCAGGCCGAACAGCGGCGGCATGGTCAGGTTGCCCACATAGGCGCTGGCCATCTGGATGCCGATGACGGCCTGTGACTTGTCTGCCCCGAAGTGGTCCGGTGTGGAGTGGATGATGCTGGGGTAGATGGGCGCGCAGCCCAGCCCCACCAGCACAAGACCGGCCAGTGCAAGGGCCTGCGGGCCGGGGATCAGCAGGGCAGCTACGCCCACGGCCAGAATGATCTGACCCATGCGGATCATCTGGGTGTCGTTGAATTTCATGGTGATGAAGCCACAGGCTGCTCGTCCGGCGGTGATGCCAAAATAGAACAGGCTGGCAAAGCTGGCGGCAGTCTCGCCAGCCACTCCGCGGCTCAGGGTCAGATAGCTGCTGGCCCACAGCCCGGCGGTGGTTTCCAGAGCACAGTAGCAGAAGAAACAGAGCATCACTTCCCGGGCACCCGGCAGGGCAAACACCTGCCGCAAGCTCAGTGCCTGCGGGGCGGTTTCTTCGGTGCCGCTCTCCGTGCGACGCTCCTTCCACAGGGGCAGGCTGACCACCAGCACCACGGTGAGCAGGACCTGGAACAGGGCAATGGCCCGGTAGCCGACCGTCCAGTGCATTCCATGGGTCAGCGCCGCGCCCATGACCATGGGGCTCACCATGGTGCCGATGCCCCACATGCAGTGCAGCCAGCTCATATGACGGCTCTTGTAGTGCAGGGCAACGTAGTTGTTCAGGGCTGCGTCCACGCTGCCGGCACCCAGCCCGTAGGGGATGGCCCACAGGCAGAGCATCCAGAACTGTGTGGAGATGGAAAACCCGAACAGCGCTGCGGCGGTCATACCCACGCTGATGGCCGTGACCCTGCCGGTGCCGAGGGTCCGGGTCAGCCGGTCGCTCTGCAGGCTGGAAAGGATGGTGCCCAGCGAGATGATCATGGAAAGGATACCCGCGCAGGAAACCGGGACCCCCAGCTCCGGGTACATGGTAGGCCAGGCCGACCCCAGCAGGGAATCCGGCAGGCCCAGACTGATAAAAGCAATGTAAATGATGGGCAAAAGAAGCGAGACCATAGGCTTGAGTTCCTCCCACAAGCATGCTATACTTGCAATGCCTCTTGTGCGTTGCTGTTATCATAATATCACACAATGTCACAGGGTGTTAGAAGAAAAACGGTCGTTTTTTATGACAAAACCGGCGCAGAGGGCCCGGCAATGTTGAAAACCCGGAAAGGAACCCGTAGATGGCTCTGGCATTGAATTGCGGCATCCCATCCACACCGCAGGGGCGGGAGCTGGTGCAGCACGGCAGCGCACTGTTCCCGATTGCGTGCTACGAAGAACGGCTTACCTGCTATTCGGTGCCGTGGCACTGGCATGAGGATTTTGAGTATATCCTCGCCTACGAGGGCACCGTGACCGTGGGCGTGGACAAAAAGCGCATCTGTCTGGCAGAAGGCGAGGGCGTGTTCATCAACTCCGGCGTGCTCCATGCGGTGGAATTTGCGGCAGAAGATCCCTCGGTGCTGCGCAGCGGGGTGTTCCACCCGCGGCTCGTGGGCGGGATGGACACCATCTACTGGCAAAAGCTCATCCGGCCGCTGCTGCAGCCCGGTGTACCGTTCTATTTTCTGCTGAGCAAGGGGGAGCCCTGGCAGGCGGAAGTTCTGGCCCGGCTGTGGGAGGCCTGGCACGCTGTGGACGAAGAACCGGACGACTATGAGAACCGGGTTCGGTATCTGCTTTCGGCGGCGCTGCACACCCTCGCGGCCCACTGCCCGGTGGGCGAGTGCCGCAGCTCCCGGCAGGAGCAGGTGGCGGCCCAGCGCATGAAACAGATGCTGCGTTTTGTGGAGGAACACTATGCCGAGGAACTGACCGTGGAACGCATTGCGGACAGTGTGGCCTTGAGCGAAAGTGCTTGCCTGCGCAGTTTCCGGCAGCTGCTGGGAACCACGCCCATCCAGTATGTGAAACAGTACCGCATTGAAAAAGCCGCCGGGCTGCTGCTGACCACCCGCCTGCGCACCGGCGAGATCGGGGCCGAGTGCGGCTTTACCGACCTGAGCTATTTTACAAAGACCTTCCGCGAGATCAAGCACTGCACGCCCCGGGAATACCGGCAGCGGTTTGCGGTGCAGGGCTGACCGACGGGTGCGCCGGGAGTTTTTTCCTCGAATGCAACGGGCCATTCCATTGCCCGCCCTACTGCCTGCGGCAGCAGGGATCCACCCGCCGGATCATGCTCGGAAAAACTTCCGGCCCGGCTGTCAACCCTATTTGACGCATCAGACGCATTATACGATCAACAAAAAGGAGAATCGCAGAACCATGCAGCGCAGTCTTACCAAAGGCCCCATTACAAAGGGCATCCTGCTGTTTGCTTTGCCGCTGATGTTCGGCAACCTGCTGCAGCAGATGTACAACATCGCCGATACCTGGGTGGTGGGGCGCTTCCTCGGCGCGGATGCGCTGGCGGCGGTGGGCTCGTCCTACACCCTCATGACCTTTCTCACCTCCATCCTGATGGGGCTGTGCATGGGCAGCGGCGCAGCCATTTCCATGCAGTACGGCAGCGGGGAAGAGGCCCGCATGCGGCAGAGCGTGTTCCAGTCCTTCGTGCTCATCGCGGGCATGGCGGTGGCGCTCAATGTGCTGGTGTACCTGGGGCTGGATGGCATCCTGTGGGTGTTGCGTGTGCCGGAAGAGCTCATCCTTCTGATGAAGGAATATCTCCGCATCATTTTTCTGGGTATCACGGCCACCTTTTTGTATAACTACTTTGCAAACCTTCTGCGGGCCATCGGCAACTCCGTGGTCCCGCTGCTGTTCTTGGCTGTGTCGGCAGTGCTCAATGTGATCCTGGACCTGGTGTGCGTGCTGGTGTGGCACTGGGGCGTGCGGGGGGCCGCGGCCGCCACCACCTTCTCGCAGTTCGTGTCTGGCATCGGCATCGGACTGTACACCCTGAAAAAGTTCCCGCAGCTCTGCCCGAAAAAAGAGGACTGCCGGTGGGACAAACAGAACCTTGCCACCATCCTGAACCTTTCGGTGATGACCAGCGTGCAGCAGTCCATCATGAATTTCGGCATCCTCATGGTACAGGGGCTGGTCAACAGCTTCGGCACCGTGATCATGGCGGCTTTTGCAGCGGCAGTCAAGATCGACTCCTTTGCCTACATGCCGGTGCAGGACTTCGGCAATGCCTTTTCCACCTATGTGGCGCAGAACTACGGCGCGGGCCAGACCGACCGCATCCGCAAGGGCATCCGCAGTGCAGGGGGGTGCAGTGCGGCGTTCTGCATCGTCATCAGTGTGCTGGTGTGCGCCTTTGCAGCGCCGCTCATGGGCATTTTCATTGACCCGGAGGAAACCGCCATCCTTGCTGCCGGTGTGCACTATCTGCACATTGAGGGTGCGTGCTATCTCGGCATCGGCATTCTGTTCCTGCTCTACGGCTACTACCGGGCCGTCAATCAGCCCCAGATGTCGGTAGTGCTCACGATCACATCTCTCGGCACCCGTGTGGCGCTGGCCTATCTGCTGTCGGCGACCCCGCTGAGCGTCACCGGCATCTGGCTCAGTGTGCCCATCGGCTGGCCACTGGCCGATGCCATCGGCATTGGGTACTACCTCAAAAAGCACCGGGCAAAGTACGCGGTGCAGGCCTGAGACAAACCAAAAGCGGATGCATCCCTTGACGGGAAGCATCCGCTTTTTTATAGAGCATCAAATTTTCAGTGCATCAATGGCCTGCTGCAGGTGCTGGTAAAACTGCCCCAGATGCCAGCCGTCCACAAAACGGTGGTTCACTTCCAGGCACATGCCCAGCGTCTCACGGCCATCTGCCGGGACATATTTGCCCCAGGTGATGCGGGGAATGTTGTCGTCCTTATCAAAGTCCCGCTCGTTGGTGCAGCCGGTCAGGTCGAACCACGGTGTACAGGAAAAATAGATCAGATCATCCAACTCTCCGCTCTGGTCCAGAAAGGTCTGCTGGGCTTCGCTTTTGGCACGGGTGGTGCGGCAGAAGCTGTCCAGATCGCCCTCCTTCGGCAGCGTGACGATGTGGAACTGCTGGCTGCCGGGCTTCAGGTCGGTGAAGCTGGGCACGCGCTTGTCCAGCAGCCAGACCTCCCCGCTGCGGATGGTATAGCGGAAGTTCTCCACGGCGTTGACCGCATCGGTCACCAGATACCCCAGTGCATAGTAAAAGGAAACGCCATGGGCCCTTGCGTAAGCATGGAGATTGGTCACATCCACTCGGAAGGTGACGCTGTAAAACGGCTGGGACACCACCGAGAAAAACCGGAACAGCTCCGCCCGCGGCCAGACGGCAAGGTCAATTTTCTGCATGAGAGGTCACTCCATATCGTACAGCTTCATGGTTTCCGGGCTGCGGTATTCGTGCTTTTCGTAATAGCCGATCAGGGTGCCGTCGGCGTCCCGCAGGGCGACCATGTAGACGTCCTTGTTCTGTTTGACGTTGTGGTAGGTGTAAACAAGGTTATGATTTTTGTCGGCGGCAAACCAGTCGATGACCCGCTGGATGGTCTGGCGGGACTGCGGATTGTGGCAGGTCAGTACGCTTTTGCCCAGCAGGGCAACACCGCCATGCTTTGCATAGCTGGCAATGGCGGCGGGGTTCATATAGATGATGGTGTGTTCCAGGTCGCAGATCACGACCGCTGCACGGTCCTGATCCACGAGACTTTTGAAATAGGCATTCAGCTCCATGATTCATTCTCCTTTGGCAGGGTCCGGTTTGGTTTTGTCCAGTGCGTCAAACTGCTTTACGATCTGCGGGTCCTTCAGTTTGATGACCTTGCCGGAAAGATCGTGCAGGGTGTTTTCCTCCGGAATTTCCCGGAAGGTGATGCGCACGGCGCACAGGGCCTGCGTTTTTGTGCCGGTGCGCTCGTTCATTTTGCGGTTGCCGTATTTGATGTCGCCCAGCACGGGTTTGCCCAGATAGGCCAGATGGGCACGGATCTGGTGGGTGCGGCCGGTGACCAGGCCGATCTTGCACAGCGCAAAAGGCCCGGCCGTGCGCAGCACATCCACATCCGTGATGATCTGTTTGCGGTGTTCGTCCTGCGCCTGATGGGCGTGGATGCTCACCTTGTTGTTCTTTTCGTCGTGCTCCCACCATGCGGTGAAACGCCCGCTCTGTGGGATGCCCACCGTGATGGTATAGTACTCCTTCTTGAGCAGGTCGGTGCGGATGATCTCGTTCATGTCCCGCAGGGCGGCGTAGCTCTTGGCGGCAATCACCAACCCCTCGGTGCCGCGGTCCAGCCGGTTGCAGATGCCGGGCTTGAAGCGGTTTTCGCCGTGGGGGTCGTATTCACCTTTTTCGGCCAGATACTGGGTAAAGGCATCCACAAGGTTCGCGTCACCAGTGCGGTCGCTGTGGCACAGCAGGTGGGTGGGCTTGTACAGCACGGCAATGTTGTCGTCCTCATAAATCACGGTGACTTTGGGCTGCTTCGGCTGCTTTTTGGGCGCAGCCTTCGGCTCGGGTTTTGCGCCCTCCGGCGGGAAAAACTCATCGTTGATGTACAGCTCGATCAGGTCCCCGGCCTGCAGACGGTACTCCGGCGCGGCCTTTTTGCCGTTCACCTTCACCCGCTTGTTGCGGAAACTCTTGTACAAAAGGCTGGTGGGAAAATCGCGGGTCACGCTCTGCACAAAGCGCGACAGGCGCACGCCGTCGTCGTTGGTGGTGGCGGTATATTGTTTCATGCAATACTCCTTGCTTCTCAGAAAAAATAACTGATACTATACTAATACACAAAACCAGCCAAGTCAACGCATCCAGCCCTGAATATTTTGCCCGGGGGCTTGAGTTCCGTGCCGGAAATGGGTACTATAAAGAAAGAACGCTGAAAAGGAGAACCGCCATGGCAGAATACAAACGGCATCAGGGGCACCGCCAGCGCATGCGGGAGCGGGTGCAGAACTACGGGCTGGACAGTCTGGCCGACCATGAAGTGCTGGAATATATCCTGTATACGACCAATGCTCAGAGGGATACCAACGAGATCGCGTACAACCTGCTGGAGCGGTTCGGGGACTTTGCCTCTGTGCTGGAGGCCAGCGAGGAAGAACTGTGCACCGTGGAGGGCATCGGCCCCACCTCGGCAAGGCTGCTGCACATGCTGCCGCAGGTCAGCCGGTATTACGGGCGCTGCCGCACCGATGGAAAGCGCTGCTTCAACACCACGGAACAGCTGGGCAGCTACCTGATGGCCAAGTTTGCCTGGTCTGACTACGAGCGCGCCATGCTGGTCTCGCTGAGCACCCGCCGCCACATCAAAGCAGCGGTCTGGCTGCGGGAGGGCACCTCCGACCGGGTGAGCCTGGACGTGAAGGATGTGGTGGCCACTGCCATCAAGGGCGGCACCGACGCTGTAGTGCTCTGTCATAATCACCCCAACGGAGTGGCTCTGCCCTCCATGGAGGATATGGAGGCCACTGGCAGCATTGCCCGGGCGCTGGGGCTGGTGAACATCCATCTGCTGGACCACTTTATCCTGACCGACACGGAGTGCTTTTCCATGCGGGATGCCGGGCGGCTGCCCATCTACGACTTCAAGACCGGCACACTTTTCTGGCCCTGAGTGCAGAATACCTGTTTACATTATAAAACTACTGTGCTATAATCACATTGAAAGATACAACCAATTGTGGTTCTTCGCCCGGCGGAGAGCCGGAGAGGAGAGCTGCAGTGGCAGACGAAAAATTTGAACTGGTGTCCTCGTATCAGCCCACCGGCGACCAGCCCCAGGCCATTGAAACGCTGGTGGAGGGGGTGCAGCGGGGTGACCGCTGCCAGACCCTGCTGGGCGTTACCGGCAGCGGCAAGACTTTTACCATGGCCAACGTCATCGCCCGGTGCAACCGGCCCACGCTGGTGCTGGCCCACAACAAAACGCTGGCAGCCCAGCTGTGCACCGAGTTCCGCTCGTTTTTCCCCAACAATGCGGTGGAGTATTTTGTCAGCTACTACGACTACTACCAGCCGGAAGCCTACATCCCCAGCACCGATACCTATATTGAAAAGGACAGCGCCATCAACGACGAGATCGACCGTCTGCGCCACTCGGCTACGGCGGCGCTTTCGGAACGGCGGGATGTGATCATCGTGGCGTCGGTGTCCTGCATCTACTCACTGGGCGACCCCATTGACTACCGCAGCATGGTCATCAGTCTGCGGCCCGGCATGCTGATGGAGCGGGATGAACTGTGCCAAAAGCTGGTTACCCTGCAATACGAGCGCAACGACGTAAATTTTGTCCGCAACAAGTTCCGGGTCCACGGGGACACGGTGGACATCTACCTGGCCTATATGAGTGAGCTGGCCATCCGGGTGGAGTTTTTTGGGGACGAGATCGACCGCATCACCGAGTTCAACCCCCTCACCGGCACCAAGCAGAACGTGGTCAAGCATGTGGCCATCTTCCCGGCCAGCCACTACATTGTCAGCGCCGAGAAAAAGGCCGCCGCGCTGGAAAAGATCCGCGCCGAGTGCGACGCGCAGGTGAAGCAGTTCACCGCAGAGGGCAAGCTCATCGAGGCCCAGCGCATTGCCCAGCGCACCAATTACGACATTGAGATGCTCAACGAGGTGGGCGTGTGCAAGGGCATCGAAAACTACTCGGCGGTGCTGTCGGGCCGTGCGCCGGGCAGCATGCCCACGACCCTGCTGGATTATTTCCCGGAGGATTTTCTGCTCTTTGTGGACGAAAGTCACGTCACCCTGCCGCAGGTGCGTGCCATGTACGGCGGCGACTACGCCCGCAAGAAAACGCTGGTGGAGTACGGGTTCCGTCTGCCGTCGGCCTTTGATAACCGCCCCCTCAAATTTGAGGAAGTGGAGTCCAAGCTCAACCAGATGATCTTTGTTTCGGCTACGCCCGGAGAATATGAGCGCCAGAACAGCACCCAAGTGGCCCAGCAGGTAATCCGTCCCACCGGATTGCTGGACCCGGTCATCTCGGTGCGCCCGGTGGAAGGGCAGGTGGTGGACCTTCTGGGCGAAATCAACACCCGCATTGCCCGGCAGGAGCGGGTGCTGGTGACCACCCTGACCAAGAAAATGGCCGAGGACCTCACCGACTACCTCACCGAACAGGGCATCAAGGTCAAGTATATGCACCACGAGGTGGACACCTTCGAGCGCATGGAGATCATCAAGGACCTGCGCCTGGGCAGCATCGACGTGGTGGTGGGTATCAACCTGCTGCGCGAGGGTCTGGACCTGCCGGAGGTGAGCTTGGTGGCCATTCTGGATGCCGACAAGGAAGGTTTTCTGCGCAGCGAGACCAGTCTCATCCAGACCATCGGCCGTGCTGCCCGAAACGCAGAAGGCATGGTCATCATGTACGCCGATGTGGTCACCGACAGCATGGACCGTGCCATCACTGAGACGGAGCGCCGCCGCGCCATCCAGATGGCCTACAATCAGGAACATGGCATCGTGCCCAGGACCATCGTCAAGGCCATTGCAGACAGCATCGAGATCAGCGATAAGGCCGAGAACGCCAAACGCAACACCCGCCGCATGGGGAAGATGGAGCGGGAAGCCGCCATTGAGCGTCTGACCCGCGAGATGAAGGAAGCCGCCAAGCTGCTGGAGTTCGAGCACGCGGCCTTCCTGCGCGACCAGATCGACCGCCTGCGCCGGGGCGAGAACCCCACCGTGGATTCTGCCGCCGAGACCGAGCGCAAACAGAACCATGCACAGACACAACGAAAAGGGAGAAAATACCTTGGCAAACGATAAGATCATCATCAAGGGTGCCCGCGAGCACAACCTGAAAAATGTAAACCTGACCCTCCCGCGGGAGAAGCTCATCGTCATGACCGGCCTGTCCGGTTCGGGCAAGTCGAGCCTTGCCTTTGACACCATCTACGCCGACGGCCAGCGCCGCTATGTGGAAAGCCTGTCCAGCTACGCCCGCATGTTCCTGGGCCGGATGGACAAGCCCGATGTGGACGAGATCACCGGCCTGTCGCCGGCCATTTCCATCGACCAGAAAACCACCAGCCACAACCCCCGCTCCACCGTGGGCACCGTGACCGAGATCTACGATTACCTGCGCCTGCTGTACGCCCGCGTGGGCGTGCCCCACTGTCCGGTGTGCGGCCGGGTCATCAGTCAGCAGACCGTGGACGAGATGGTGGACGCCGTCCTGAAGCTGGAAGAGGGGACCAAGTTCATGGTGCTGGCTCCGGTGGTGCGTCAGCGCAAGGGCACCCAGCAGAAGGAGCTGGATGCCGCCCGCCGTGCTGGTTACGCTCGCGTGAAGATCGACGGCAATCTGTACGATCTGGATGAGGAGATCACGCTGGAAAAGAACATCAAGCACACCGTGGAGGTGGTGGTGGACCGCCTTGCCCTGCGCAAGGGCATCCGGGGCCGCCTGGCCGATTCGCTGGAAACGGCACTGGCCCTGACCGGCGGTGTGGCCGAGGTGGAAGTGGTCGGCGGCGAAGTGATGACCTTCAGCCAGAATTTTGCCTGCCCGGAACACGGCATCTCCATCAGCGACCTGTCTCCCCGGCTATTCTCCTTCAATAACCCGCTGGGTGCCTGCGAAAAGTGCACCGGTCTTGGCACCTTCATGCGGGTGGACGAGGAACGCATCCTGCCCAACCGGAACCTTTCCATCCGGGAGGGTGCCATCAAGGCCAGCGGCTGGTACTACGCTGAGGGCTCGGTGAGCGAGATGTACTATCTGGGCCTTGGCAAAAAGTACGGTTTTACGCTGGACACGCCCATCAAGGATATGAGCACCGAGGCGGTCAACGCCCTGCTCTACGGTACCAACGGCGAAAAGATCGAGATGCACCGCACCAACGAGTTCGGCAGCGGTGTCTACTATAATACGTTTGAGGGCATCGTGGAGAATCTGGAGCGCCGCTTCCGCGAGACCAACAGCGAGTGGATGAAGGAAGAAATCGGCAGCTTCATGTCCGGTGTGGAGTGCCCGGACTGCCACGGCCGACGCCTGAAACCGGTGGTGCTGGCCGTAACGGTCGGGGACAAGAACATCAGCGAATTCTGCGAGATGTCCATCCGGGAAGAGCTGGAATTCATCCGGGAAAACGAGCCGAACCTGACCGAAAAACAAAAGCAGATCGGCGGCCAGATTATGAAGGAAATCAAAAACCGTCTGCAATTTTTGCAGAGCGTGGGTCTGGATTATCTCACGCTGGCCCGGTCGGCGGGCACGCTGTCCGGCGGCGAGAGCCAGCGCATCCGCCTGACCACCCAGATCGGCAGCGCCCTTTCCGGTGTGCTGTATGTGCTGGATGAGCCCAGCATCGGCCTGCACCAGCGCGACAACGACAAGCTGATTGCTACGCTCAAAAATCTGCGCGACCTTGGCAATACGGTCATCGTGGTGGAGCACGACGAGGACACCATGCGCAATGCGGACTATATCGTGGACGTCGGCCCCGGTGCCGGTGTGCACGGCGGTGAGATCGTGGCGGCCGGCAGTGTGAAGGATATCTGCAAGGCCAAACGCAGCATCACCGGCGACTATCTCTCGGGCCGCAAGCGCATCGAAGTGCCCCAGACCCGCCGCTCCGGCAACGGCAACTTCCTCACCGTGAAGGGCGCACGGGAAAATAACCTGCGCAACCTCGACGTAAAATTCCCGCTGGGTGAGTTCATCTGCGTGACCGGAATTTCCGGTTCCGGCAAGTCCAGCCTGATCAATGAGATCCTGTACAAAACGCTGGCCTGTGAGCTGAACGGTGCCCGCTCCCGCGCAGGCAAATGCGACGGGATAGAGGGACTGGGGTTTGTGGATAAGGTCATCGGCATCGACCAGCAGCCCATCGGCCGCACGCCCCGCTCCAACCCCGCCACCTATACCGGGGTGTTCAACGATATCCGCACGGTGTTCTCCCAGACGCAGGACGCCAAAATGCGGGGCTACGGGCCGGGACGGTTCAGCTTCAACGTCAAGGGCGGCCGGTGCGAGGCCTGCGAGGGCAACGGCATCCTGCAGATCGAAATGCACTTTTTGCCGGACGTGTATGTGCCCTGCGAGGTGTGCAAGGGCACCCGCTACAACCGCGAAACGCTGGAAGTGAAATATAAGGAAAAGACCATTTCCGACGTGCTGAACATGACTGTGGAAGAAGCGGTGGTGTTCTTTGCCAACCAGCCCAAGATCGCCCGCAAGCTGCAGACCCTGCTGGATGTGGGTCTGGGGTATGTAACGCTGGGCCAGAGCGCCACCACCCTGTCCGGCGGCGAGGCTCAGCGTGTGAAGCTGGCCAACGAGCTGGCCCGCCGCGGCACCGGCAAAACGGTGTATATCCTCGACGAGCCCACCACCGGCCTGCACATCGCAGATGTGCACCGTCTGATCGAGGTGCTGCAGAAGCTGGTGGATGCCGGCAACACGGTCATCGTCATCGAGCACAATCTGGATCTGATCAAGTGCGCCGACCACATCATTGATCTGGGCCCGGAGGGCGGCAGTGCCGGTGGTCTGGTCATCGCCGAGGGTACCCCGGAGCAGGTGGCCGAAGTGCCCGGCAGCTTTACCGGCCAGTACCTCAAGCCCCTGCTGGAAAAGGACAAGGCACTGCGGCAGGCAGCACAACAATAAAAAGAGCGCCGATGCGTAAAAATCGGACTTTTTGCAAAAATGCTCGAAAAAATTGCAAAAAATGGTTGACAAACGACCCCAATCTGCGTATAATATCTCTTGTCGCCACGCTTCGGTAGGGAAGCGGAGCGCGATATCCGGGTGTAGCGCAGTTTTGGTAGCGCGCTTGAATGGGGTTCAAGAGGCCGTGAGTTCGATTCTCGCCACTCGGACCATAAATCCAACGATTTCACGTTAGAAATCGTTGGATTTTTTTGTTTGTGGGCTGACCTCATTTGGGTTTGACCACAATGCCAACGATTTTATCTGGTCAATCGCAAGCATAAATCCATTGAATTGAATACCTGACATACAGCCGCTCGATTTTGAAAATGATATGTACCCGATTTTCTGGATATAGCAACGCCTCCCGGTGTAGTTCTTCTGCTCTATACGGGGAGGCGTTTGTCTGTTATCTGCTTTTACGGCTCAGTTCAAAATGCAGCAGCCCGCTCTGCTATCAGACCAGATACGGGTCCAGCAGGGCGTCTACCTCTTTTCTGCGCTTGGGGGAGGGGTTCTTCACGGCGCGGCCGCAGCAGACCACCAGCTCCAGATGCTGCAAGGTCCACAGATCCTCCAGCGGGTTTTCGCGCGTCACGATGAAGTCTGCGCTTTTGCCGGGCGCGATAGAGCCGGTCACCTCGCCAATGCCTGCCAGCTGCGCGTTGCGCAGGGTGGCGGGTGGAAGTTGAGATTTTCGTTGCTGCTTAAGAAAACATTGCATTTTGAGACGAAAAGGATATACTTATATTGGAGAAATATATTTGCCAGACAGGAGATTTCATATGATTTTGAGCGCAAAGAAATATGTGGCAGCGTTACTGGTTTTTATATGCGTGTGTATGATATTTTCTCCCCTGACTGCATATGCAGCCGAGGACAGTTCGCAGCATGAAACTGTCAAAGTCGGTTTC
>UQDV01000040.1 GCA_900539945.1 uncultured Faecalibacterium sp. | reverse complement strand
CCGGCCCCGGAACAGGCCCGGCTGCTGATGCAGGGGCTGTTCACCACCATTACCAACGTGAACTTTGACCCCGCCGCCGTGGACGCGCTGACCCGCCGGGTGCACGACGCCAGCCCCGGCACCGGCCCGGACTACGACATGCAGGCCCTCTGGCGGGAACCGGACGCCGACCGGCGCAGCCTGAAATGCTTTGTGCTGTTCAGCCTGCGGGGCATGGCCGCCTACAACTACCACGCCCGGGTGCTGGGCCGCATCGACCCGGAGCTGGACCGGTTCTTCTGTACCGCCCTGCAGGCCGTGGGCGACCCCGGCCAGACCACCAACGCCCTGTGGCAGCTGGTGCAGGCCACAGGAGAAGCCAGCTACCGCTGCATGGAGCTGCTGGACGCGGCCAACACCGGCGCGTTTGGCGATCCGGAACCGGTGCAGGTGCCCCTGACCATTGAAAAGGGGCCGTTCATCGTGATTTCCGGCCACGACCTCTACGACGCACAGCAGCTGCTGGAACAGACCGCAGGCCGGGGCGTCAACGTCTACACCCACTCGGAGATGCTGCCCGCCCACGGCTACCCGGAGCTGAAGCGCCGCTACCCCCACCTCAAGGGCAACTTTGGCACCGCATGGCAGAACCAGCAGCGGGAGTTCGAGGACATCCCCGCGCCCATCCTGTTCACCACCAACTGCATCATGCCCCTGCGCGCCAGCTACGCCGACCGGGTGTTCACCACCTCGGTGGTGGCTTACCCCGGCGTGCCCCACATCGACGAAGGGCGCGACTTTTCCCCGGTGATCGAAAAGGCGCTGGAGCTGGGCGGCTACGCGCAGGACACCCTGCTGCCCGGCCTGAACGGCGGCTCCACGGTGACCACCGGTTTTGCCCGCACCGCCGTGCTGCAGCACGCGGACGAGATCGTGCAGGCGGTGCGGGACGGTAAGCTGCGGCACTTCTTTCTGGTGGGCGGCTGCGACGGCACCCGGCCCAGCCGCCGCTACTACACCGAGTTTGCCCGCCTGACCCCGCCCGACACCATCCTGCTGACCCTGGCCTGCGGCAAGTTCCGCCTGAACGACCTGCCCCTTGGCACCGTGCCGGGCACCGGCCTGCCCCGCATCCTGGACGTGGGCCAGTGCAACGACGCCTACAGCGCCATCCGCATCGCATTGGCGCTGGCCGACGCCTTTGGCTGCGGCGTCAACGACCTGCCCCTCTCGCTGGTGCTGTGCTGGTTTGAGCAGAAGGCCGTGTGCATCCTCATCGCGCTGCTGGCGCTGGGCATCCGGAACATCCGGCTGGGGCCTACCCTGCCCCCGTTCCTCTCGCCGGGGGTGGTGCGCACCCTGCAGGAACGGTACGGCCTCAAGCCCATTGCCACCCCGGAAGCCGACCTGCAGGCCATTCTGGGCGGGTGAGGGTTCGTTTGGTTATTTTTCAACAAACCCGCAACTCAAAATTAGCGATTCTGCCCAAGGAATTTTTCCGGTTTTTATTCACTCCACCAAAAAATGACGGTAGGGCTTGCATTCCATCCCTGCCATGCATATTATAATAGTATGAATTCTTATGAAAGGGGGGACAAGGCTATGAAGTGCAGAATGTTTGCGCTCTCGCTGGCACTGGGTGCCCTGCTTTGTCTCGCCCCGTCGGCCGCCGCGCTGGAAAACCAGCCGGAGGTCCCCGCCCCGGACACTGCTGCCGCTCCCGCTGAGGAAGCCGCGCCGGACGCCGCTGAGCCCGCCGGGCAGGCCCTGACCGAAGAAGTGACCAAAGAAGTGACTGTGACCGTGGAGGTGCCCATCCTGCCGGAGAAGCCGCCCATCCAGATCAGCTACACCACCCCGGAAGAGATCGGGTTTGCCTGGGAGGAGGATGGCCTGGAGCTGGAAGTGGCCGAGGTGCTGCCGGTGGAAGAGATCTCTCTGGCACCGGACCCCGACGCAGACGTCTCCGCCCCGGAAGCCCCGGCTGACTCTGACGACACCAACGGCACCGAAGCTGCCGCCGCATCCGACGCCCCGGCTCAGGCTCCCCACACGGAAGCGCCCGCCGCCGCACAGCCCGCTGCCCCGGCAGTGCCCACCCTGCCCCAGACCGGCACCACCGGCTGGGCCGCCGCCGCACTGGCTGCCTTTGGCACCGGCCTGCTGGCCGCCGGGCAGTGCCTGACCTGCAAAGCAAAGCGTTCCTGAGTTCTGAGTGTTCCGCATCACTCAGGGCAATTCCTCCAAACCGCCGTACCCGCGTGCACAACGCCGGGTGCGGCGGTTTCTTGTTTTCATCCGCACAAAAGCAGAAGCGGGAACCCGGAAAGGCTCCCGCTTCTGCTTGTTTAGGATAGGAAAGAGAATGGCTTGATCAGAGGTTGGTGTAGCCCATCAGGTAGCGGTCCACGGCGGCGGCGCAGTCGCGGCCCTCGCGCAGGCCCCACACCACAAGGCTCTGGCCCCGGCGCATGTCGCCGCAGACGAATACCTTGTCCACGTTGGTCTTGAAGTTCTGGTCGGCTACATTGCCGCGGGGGGTGCGGTCCACGCCAAAGGCGTCGGCCACATAGCTCTCGCAGCCGGTAAAGCCTGCGGCGATGAACGCCAGCTGGCAGTCGTAGGTGAATTCTTCGCCGGTGGGCACCATCCTGGTGCGGCCGGTCTCCGGGTCGCGCTCCGGCTTCAGGGTGCTGATGACCGCGCCGGTCAGGTTGCCGGCATCGTCTTTCAGGAACTCCTTCACGGTGGTCTGGTAGATGCGCGGGTCCTTGTTGAACTTGGCAAGGCACTCGGTCTGGCCGTAGTCCACCTTCAGCACACGGGGCCACTCCGGCCAGGGGTTGGAGGCCGCGCGCTCCTTGGGCGGCTGAGGCATCATTTCCAGAGCCACCAGGTCGGTGCAGCCCTGCCGCAGGGCGGTGCCCTGGCAGTCGTTGCCGGTGTCGCCGCCGCCGATGACCAGCACGTTCTTGCCCTTGGCGTCGATGGCCTTGCCGTCGGCAAATTTGCTGTCCAGCAGGCTCCTGGTCACGCTGGTGAGGTAGTCCACCGCAAAGTGGACGCCGTTGGCGTCCCGGCCGGGCACGTTCAGGTCGCGGGCCTGCTTGGCACCGCAGCACAGCACCACGGCGTCGTAGCTGCTCAGCAGCTCTTCGGCGGCAACGCTGCCGCCCACATCCATGTTGGTGCGGAACTCCACGCCCTCGGCCTGCATGAGCTGGATGCGGCGCTCGATGACCGATTTGTCCAGCTTCATGTTGGGGATGCCGTACATCAGCAGGCCGCCCACCCGGTCGGCGCGCTCGAATACGGTCACGGCATGGCCGCGCTTGTTCAGGTACTCGGCCACCGACAGGCCGGACGGGCCGCTGCCCACCACGGCCACGCTCTTGCCGGTGCGGGCCGGTGGCGGGGCGGCGTGGAGCCAGCCCTTGGCGTAGCCCGTCTCGATGATGGCGTGCTCGTTCTCACGCACGGTCACGCTGCTGCCGGTCACGTCCCCGCAGGTGCAGGCGGCCTCGCACAGGGCGGGGCACACCCGGCTGGTGAACTCCGGGAAGCGGTTGGTGGCCAGCAGCCGATGCAGCGCCAGCTCCCACTTGCCGTGATACACCAGATCGTTCCACTCCGGGATCAGGTTGTTCAGCGGGCAGCCGGAGGCCATGCCGCCGATCATCATGCCCGCCTGACAGAAGGGGACGCCGCAGTCCATGCAGCGTGCCGCCTGGGTCTGCTGCTCCTCGCGGGAGAGCCAGATGTGAAATTCGTCAAAGGTTTCCATGCGCTCCAGCGGCGGTACGTCCGTGCTGGTCTTGCGCGTATAATCCATAAATCCTGTGGTCTTGCCCATGATGTTCCCCTCCTTACTTGTTCTTCTGCACCGTGTAGAATGCTTCGATCTGCGCCTGCTCGCCGTCCAGACCGCGCTCTTCCACCGAGGCGATCACCCGCAGCATGCGGTCGTAGTCGTAAGGCAGAACTTTCTTGAACTTGGGCAAAAACTCGCTGAAGTTGTCCAGGATCTCCTTGCCGCGGGGGGAGCCGGTAAGCTCCACATGCTCGCGGATCAGCTCCTTCAGGGTGGCCACGTCGTACTTATGCTCCACCGGTTCCAGGCTGACCGTCTCCTTGTTGACCCGCTGGTAGAAGTCCCAGTTCTCATCCAGCACATAGGCGATGCCGCCGGTCATACCGGCCGCAAAGTTCTTGCCGGTGGAACCCAGCACCGCCACGGTGCCGCCGGTCATGTACTCACAGCCGTGGTCGCCCACGCCCTCCACCACGGCGGTGGCACCGCTGTTGCGCACGGCAAAGCGCTCACCGGCCACGCCGGAGATGAAGGCCTTGCCGCTGGTGGCACCGTACAGGGCCACGTTGCCGGTGATGATGTTCTCTTCCGGCTTGAAGGGGATGCCCTGCGGCGGGCGCACAACGATCTTGCCGCCGGACAGGCCCTTGCCCATGTAGTCGTTGCAGTCGCCCACCAGGTCCAGCGTCAGGCCGCCCGGGATGAACGCGCCGAAGCTCTGGCCGCCGGCACCCACACAGTGGGCGGTGAACACGTCATCCGGCAGGGTGCTGCCGTACTTGCGGGTGATCTCGCTGCCGAAGATGGCACCAAAGGCGCGGTCGGTGTTGGACACGTTCAGGGTCACGCTCTGGGGTGCCTTGCTGCCCAGCTTGAACTTCTTCATGAGCACCTTCATGTCGAGGGTGTTCTCCAGATGGAAGTCGTAGGTGTCAGCGGGCACAAAGTGCACGTTGCTGTTGGCGATGGCGGGGTTGTGCAGGATGCAGTCCAGATCCATCTTGGAAGCACGGCTGCCGGGGGCAGCGTCCTTCACGCGCAGCAGGTCGGTGCGGCCCACCAGCTCGTCCACGGTGCGCACGCCCAGCTTGGCCATGTACTCCCGCAGCTCCTGTGCCACGAAGGTGAGGTAGTGGATGATGTATTCCGGTTTGCCGTGGAAGTGCTTGCGCAGCTCCGGGTTCTGGGTGCAGATGCCCATGGGGCAGGTGTCCAGATTGCACACGCGCATCATCACGCAGCCCTCGGCCATCAGCAGGCTGGTGCCAAAGCCGAATTCCTCCGCGCCCAGCATGCAGCTGATGGCCACGTCACGGCCCGACAGCAGCTTGGAGTCGCTCTCGATGCGCACCCGGGTGCGCAGGCCGTTCAGGATCAGGGTCTGGTGGGTCTCGGCGATGCCCAGCTCCCAGGGCAGGCCCGCGTTCTGGATGGAGGTGCGGGGCGCAGCTCCGGTGCCGCCGTCGTAGCCGGACACCAGGATCACCTGGGCACCGCCCTTGGCCACACCGGCCGCAATGGTGCCCACACCGGCCTCACTGACCAGCTTGACGTTGATGTTGGCGCTGCGGTTGGCGTTCTTCAGGTCGTAGATCAGCTCGGCCAGGTCCTCGATGGAGTAGATGTCGTGGTGGGGCGGGGGCGAGATGAGGCCCACGCCGGTGGTGCTGTGGCGGGTCTTGGCGATCCACGGGTACACCTTGGCACCGGGCAGGTTGCCGCCCTCGCCGGGCTTTGCGCCCTGTGCCAGCTTGATCTGGATCTCTTCTGCGGACACCAGATACTTGCTGGTGACGCCGAAGCGGGCGGAAGCCACCTGCTTGATCTTGGAATTGCTCTCGCTGTGGTAGCGGTCCTCCGGCTCGCCGCCCTCGCCGGTGTTGCTGCGGCCGCCCAGACGGTTCAGGGCCAGTGCAATGGTCTCGTGGGCTTCGCTGCTCAGGGCACCGTAGCTCATGGCGGCCCCCTTGAAGCGCTTGACGATGGAGGACACCGGCTCCACCTCCTCCAGCGGGATGCCGCCGTCCGGGTCAAAGTTGAAGTCCAGCAGGCTGCGCAGGTGGACCCCGTCCTTGCCCATGTTGTCCACGGTGTGGGTGAACTGCTTGAAGGCACCGTAGTCGTTGGTCCAGCAGGCTTTCTGGAACAGGTGGATGGTCTGGGGGTTGAACAGGTGCTCTTCCTTGCCGCTGCGGAACTTGTGGGCACCGCCGTCGGCCAGCTCCATGTTGATGTCCAGACCCAGCGGGTCAAAGGCGGCGTTGTGGGTGGCCTCCACGTCGGCCTGGATGTCGGCCAAAGTGATGCCGCCCACCCGGCTCACGGTGCCGGTAAAGTATTTGTCGATGACCTCCTGCGAGATGCCCACGGCCTCAAAGATCTGGCTGCTCTGGTAGCTCTGGATGGTGGAGATGCCCATCTTGGAGGCGATCTTCACGATGCCGTTGAGGATGGCGTTGTTGTAGTCCTCCACGGCGGCATAGTAGTCCTTGTCCAGCAGGCCTTCGTCGATGAGCTGGCCGATGGTCTCATGGGCCAGATAGGGGTTGACGGCGCAGGCACCGTAGCCCAGCAGGGTGGCAAAGTGATGCACCTCCCGGGGCTCGGCGCTCTCCAGAATGAGGGCCAGCGCGGTGCTCTTCTTGGTGCGGATGAGGTACTGGGACACCGCCGACACGGCCAGCAGGCTGGGGATGGTGACATGGTACTCGTCCACGTCGCGGTCGGACAGGATGATGATGTTGGCACCGTCCTTATAGGCGCGGTCCACTTCCAGGAACACCCGGTCGATGGCCTTTTCCAGGCTGGTGTTCTTGTAGTAGTTGATGGACACCGTGGCCACCTTGAAGCCCGGCACGTTCATGTACCGGATCTTGAGCAGGTCGGTGCTGGTCAGGATGGGGTTGTGCACCTTGAGCACCTTGCAGTTCTCGGGCTTGTCCTCCAGCAGGTTGCCGTGGGCACCGATGTACACGCTGGTGGAGGTGACCACCTTTTCGCGGATGGCGTCGATGGGCGGGTTGGTGACCTGGGCGAACCGCTGCTTGAAGTAGCTGAACAGCGGCGGGTGCTGGCTGCTGAGCACGGCCAGCGGGGTATCGGTGCCCATGGCACCGGAAGGCTCCGCGCCGGTGCGGGCCATGGACAGGATGAGGGTGTTCACGTCCTCGTACTTGTAGCCGAACACCTTCTGCAGGCGGGTGAGCTGGTCGCCGGTGTAGCCCTCCACCTTCACGTTGGGGATGCGCAGCTTGGCCAGCTCCACCAGATTGCGGTCGATCCATTCGCCGTAGGGCTCGCGGCTGGCGTAGAACTCTTTCAGCTTCTCGTCATCCACCACTTCGCCCTTGACGGTGTCCACCAGCAGCATTTTGCCGGGGCGCAGACGGTCCTTGACCAGGATGTTCTCCGGGTCGCATTCCAGCACGCCCACCTCGGAGGACAGGATCATGCGGCCGTCCTTGGTGATGTAGTAGCGGCTGGGGCGCAGGCCGTTGCGGTCCAGCACCGCGCCCATGACGTCGCCGTCCGAGAAGAGGATGGCGGCGGGGCCGTCCCACGGCTCCAGCATGGTGGCGTAATACTGGTAGAAGTCCCGCTTTTTGGGGCTGATGTTCTTGTTGTTCTCCCACGGCTCCGGGATGGTGATCATCACGGCCAGGGGCAGGTCCATGCCGTTCATCACCATGAATTCCAGCGCGTTGTCCAGCATGGCGGAGTCCGAGCCGGAGGTGTTGATGATGGGCAGGATCTTGTTCATGTCGTCCTGCAGGATGGGGCTGGAGATGCTCTCCTCCCGGGCCAGCATGGCGTCCGTGTTGCCCTTGATGGTGTTGATCTCGCCGTTGTGCAGGATGAACCGGTTGGGGTGTGCACGCATCCAGCTGGGGTTGGTGTTGGTGGAGAAGCGGCTGTGCACCATGCCGATGGCGGACTCGTAGTCGGGGTCCTGCAGGTCGGCGTAGAACCGGCGCAGGTCGTGCACCAGGAACATGCCCTTGTAGACGATGGTGCGGCTGGACAGGCTGGGCACATAGGTTCCGTTGCTGGCCTGCTCGAACACGCGGCGCACCACATACAGTTTGCGGTCAAAGTCGATGCCTTTGCTCACCTTGGCGGGCTTTTTGATGAAGCACTGCCAGATGGAGGGCATGCAGTCGCGGGCTTTCTGGCCCACGGCGTCCGGGTCCACGGGCACCTTGCGCCAGGCCAGGAACTCCAGCCCCTCCTTGCGGGTGACCACCTCGAACAGCTTCATGGCCTGGGCGCGCATGTGCTCGTTCTGGGGGAAGAAGAACATGCCCACGCCGTATTCCCGCTCGTTGCCAAGGCGGATGTTGCGTTCATCGGCCACCTTGGAGAAAAATTTATGGCTGATCTGCAGCAGAATGCCCACGCCGTCACCGGTCTTGCCCTCGGCGTCCTTCCCGGCGCGGTGCTCCAGCCGCTCCACGATGCGCAAAGCGTCGTCCACGGTCTGGTGGCTCTTGCGGCCCTTGATGTCCACCACAGCGCCGATGCCGCAGGCATCGTGCTCAAACTGTGGATCGTACAGGCCAAGGGTGTGCGTTTGCTCTGTAAAGTTTTGCATAGTCTTTCCCATCCTTTTGACACTCCAGATTGTGCTCTGCCGGGCGCGGCACCCTCCGCACCCCGGAAAACGAAAAAAGCGCCCCGCAAGGGCAGACGATGCCCCTGCGGAACGCCTTTGTTCCGATAGCTTTATTATACCCTGCACTGAAAAATGTTCAAGTGACAGCTGCGCCAAATATAACAGCCGCTTTGCACCGCTTCTTGTGCGAAACGCCGCGAACCCCCGCAGCTGTGCGCGGCATACAACCAAAACCGCCGCAGCAACGGCGCTCCCCTCCGGCAAAAAACAAACCCGGCAAGGCCGCAGCCCTGCCGGATTTGCAGATTTAAAACGATCCTTCCGTGCTCACTTGGTCCCCTGCTCCGGGTCGGCGGCAGGGTCCCCGCCGTCTGCGGGGGTCTCCGGGTCAGCCGGGGTCGTGGTGGGTTCGGTGGCTGCCGGTTCCTCGGGCGGGGTGGTGATCTCCACGCTGGGGTCCGCCGCGATATACACGGTGATCACCGTGCCCACGTCCACCTGTGCGCCCGCCGGTTCACTGGCCGACACTACGCATCCGGCAGCATAGGAGCCGTCGTTCACCACCATAAAGCAGCTGGCGATCAGCCCGCGGCTCTGCAGCGTCTGCACGGCGGCGTCCTGACTGAAACCGATGATGGTGGGCATTTCCACCTTCTGCGGGCCCTTGCTGACCACCAGACGAATGGTCTCCCCTGCCTTGAGCACCGTGTCCGCCGCCGGTTCCTGGGTCATGATCTGCCCGGCCGGGACGGTGTCGCTGTACTCCTCGGTGACGTAGAACAGGTACATGCCGGTGTACTCCCGGTTGTTCTGCACCTGGGCGTAATCCATGCCGATGAAGCTGGGCACCAGATTCTGGGGCTCCAGCACCTCGCTGCTGGCCGGTTCCGGCTCCACCGATCCCGATGACGCCGAGGGCAGGCTGTGGCTCACCATGGTCCACACCATGAGCACCAGCAGAATGGCCAGCAGGATCAGGATGCCCGCCAGCAGGCCCTTGATGCTGAGCAGATGGGCCTTTTCTTCCGGTTGGCCCACCGGGGTCTCGGGCTTCATGGTGCGGCCCAGCTCCTCGGTGTACTCTTTGGAGGAGAGCGCCTGCACCAGCTGCGGCACGGTCTGGATGCGCTCCATGGGCTTGAGCCGCAGGCCCATCTGCAGCACGTCCGACACATAGCCCGGCACGGCGCTGTTCACGGTGCGGGCGCGGGGGTTGGAGTCCGACACCATGCGCTGGGCGGCCGGCACCGGGGCCTGCCCGCACACCATGCGGTAGAACACCGCTGCAAGGCCGTATTCGTCGGTGTAGCGGCCCTCAAACTCGGCGGTGGAATACTGCTCCGGGGCCGAATACCCCTCGTACAGCTGCTCGCGCAGGCCGCTTCCGGCGGTGCGCAGGCCCACCGTGGCGTAACCCGCCAGACGGCACCGGCCGTCGGCCATCACCCGGAGGTTCTCCGGGCAGATGCCCCGGTGCACCAGCCCGATCTTGTGCATGGCGGCCACGCCCTCAAACACCGGCTGCAGCATGGCACAGGCGTTGTCCGGGCGCAGCGGCGCGCCCTGCGCTTCCAGCCACTGGTCCAGCGGGGTGCCGCCCAGGTTCTCCATCACCGCATACACGGTGTTGTTGGCCTCCACCACGTCCAGCACGGCTTCCAGCCCGGTGGCCGGGGTGATGCGCTCCAGCGCCCGGTACAGGTCGGCAAAGTCCATGCGGGTGGTCTTGAACAGCACCTCGCTGCCGGTCTTGGGCTGCAGGATGCAGTCCGCACCCCGCTCGGCAGACAGGGTCACCGGCAGATATTCCTTAATGGTCACCCGGAAGCAGCCCAGGTTCTCCACGCCCCGGTACAGGATGCCCTCCCCGTCCAGGCTCCGCATCTCGCCCACGGTGTAGCGCCCGGCCAGCACCGTGCCCACGGGCAGGCAGCCGGCGGGGTTGCGCCCCGCAAACACCCTGCCGCAGTGCACACAGCTGTCGGCGGCGGGGGGCAGCTCCTCCATGCAGTACGGACACAGGCGTTTTTGCTCCATTCTTCTCTCCCCTTCTTGTGCTCTGATATATTATTTATTGTATCATAGCCCGTCTGGCCGCGCAAGATATCCGTTTTTCGGTACTTCACAAAAAAAGCACCCCGCCTGCCGTTTCCGGTAAGCGGGGTGCCTGTGATTTACGGTTCAGCTCACGCTGTACGCCGCACCGGGGCGATTAGCCCTCGAGGTAGCCGTACTGCAGGTACCAGTAGCCGTAGGGGCTGTGCCAGGTGCCCTTCAGAGAAGAGCTCTGCAGCCAGTAGTCGTTGTAGTAAGCGATCGGCAGGCAGCCCATATCCTCCATGAGGATGTCCTCAGCCTTGTGCAGCTGTGCAAAGTGCTCAGCAGAATCAGCAACGCGGGAAGCATCAATGGCAGCATCGAAGTCGGGGTTGGAGTACTTGCCATCGTTGTTGCCGTTGCCGGAGCAGAACAGATCCAGCATGTTGGAGGGATCGTTGTAGTCCATGACCCAGCCGTTACGGGCAACGTCGTACTCGCCTGCACGGCGAGCGGGGGTGAAGGAGGACCACTCCATCTTGTTGATGGTCAGGGTGATGCCCAGATCGCCCCAAGCCTGCTGCAGGTACTCTGCCAGAGGCACATGGTAGCCAGCGTCGTTGGTGCTGTACTCAATGGTGGGGTAGCCCTCGCCATTGGGGTAGCCAGCCTCTTCCAGCAGCTTCTTAGCCTCGGCCAGGTTTGCCTCGTAGTCGGCAGAGATGTAGGGAGCATTGCCGTTGTCGTGGAAGTAACCGCTCTCGTCCACGATGCCAGGGCCAACGATGCTGTCGGCGGCGGAGTAGGTGCCCTGCATGATGGTGTTGGCAACGTAGTCACGGTCGATGGCCAGGCTCAGAGCCTTGCGGACCTTGGCATCCTTGAAGGCATCACGCTGCAGGTTCAGGCTGACGTAGTAGGTGCCCAGGATGGTGTCAACATAGAAGTCGCCGCCGTCCTCTGCCTTGGTCAGGCTGGGGATCTCATCGGTGGGCACGTCCTTGACCAGGACAGCCTCACCGCTGTTGTAAGCTGCATAGGAAGCAGAAGAGTCCTCCAGCAGCAGCAGGGTGATGGTGTCAGAGACGATCTTGGAGCTGTCCCAGCCGCCAACGTAGTTGGGGTTCTTGGTCAGCACGATGCGCTCGGACGGGGTCCAGTCGGTGATCATGTAGGGGCCGTTGGACACGAAGGTGTCGGGAGAGGTGCACCATGCATCGCCGTTGGCCTCAACAGTTGCCTGCTGGACAGGGCTCATGGTTGCAAAGGCAGCCATCTTGTCAAAGTAAGAGCAGGGGTAGGACAGCACGATGGTCAGGGTCTTGCCGTCATCGCTTGCCTTCACGTTCAGAGCATCGGGGTTGGGCTCCGCGGTGGGGTTGCCGTCTGCATCGGGGAAGCCGGCAGCTTCTTCAAAGCCGTCGATCATGCCCAGGCAGGTCTCTGCATAGGGAGCAGCGGTATTGGGGTCAACCATACGCTTGAAGCTGTACTCGAAGTCCTTGGCGTTCAGGTCGGTGCCGTCGCTCCACTTCAGGCCGTCACGCATGGTGAAGGTCCAGGTCAGGCCGTCCTCGCTGGTTTCCCAGCTCTCAGCCTGGCCGCCGACGACCTCGTTGTTCTCGTTGATCAGCAGCAGGGGCTCAAAGATGGTGATGATGGTGTTAGCGCCATCAATTGCGCTGTTCAGAGCGGGGTCCAGAGTCTCGGGGTTAGAACCATACTGGACGGTGAAGCCAGCGGTGTTGACGCCGCCAGCGGTAGAACCGGCAGTAGAACCAGAGGTTGCGGTAGAACCGGACTTGCTGCCGCCGCAGGCTGCCAGGCCCAGAGCAGCGGCGCTGACACCAGCGACCTTGAGGAAATTACGACGAGAAATGCGTTTCATAGTAAATATCCCTTCCCTTAAAATCAAATTGAGTGTGCCAGGTTCCCCCAGCCTCCTCTATATTCGATCCGGAGCACGGTCTGCCAAAACAGCCTGTCCTCCGGAGGAACACGAATAGTATAATGCGTTCGCGCTTTGGTTACAAGTCCCAACGGGTGTCTGTAACCATTTCGTTACAATATTTCAGCCGGAAGATGAGATGTGTTCATCTTTCAGGAGAATGAAGTGTTTTTACTTCACCTTGTCCAGATGGTGGCAGGCTGCCCAGTGGCCGCTGGTCACTTCCTTGAACTCCGGCACCTCGGCGGCGCACCGCTCGTCTGCGTAGGGGCAGCGGGTGCGGAAGCGGCAGCCGGACGGCGGGTTCAGGGGGCTGGGCACATCGCCCTGCAGCACGATACGCTTGGACTGGCGTGCCGTGATGGGGTCTGCCACCGGGATGGCAGAGATCAGGCTGCGGGTGTAGGGGTGGATGCTGTGGGCGATCAGCTCAAAGCTGTCGGCCAGCTCCACCAGCTTGCCCAGGTACATGACGCCGATGCGGTTGGAGATGTGCTTGACCACGCTCAGGTCATGGGCGATGAACAGGTAGGTCAGGCCCATTTCCTGCTGCAGGTCCTCGAACATGTTCACGACCTGTGCCTGAATGGACACGTCCAGTGCGGAGACCGGCTCGTCACAGACGATGAACTCGGGGTTCACAGCCAGTGCACGGGCAATGCCCACGCGCTGACGCTGGCCGCCGGAGAACTCGTGGCAGTAGCGGTTTGCGTGCTCGCTGTTCAGGCCCACGCGCTCCAGCAGGGCGATGATCTTGTCGTGACGATCCTTTTCGTTCTCGGCCAGGTGATGGATGTCGATGCCTTCACCCACGATGTCACCGATGGTCATGCGGGGGTCCAGGCTTGCGTAGGGGTCCTGGAACACGATCTGCATCCGGCGGCGGTAGGGCAGCATATCCACGGCGATCTTCTTTTCCTTATCAAACAGCAGGTTGCCGTCATAGTAGATCTTGCCGCCGGTGGGCTCGTACAGGCGCAGCAGGGTGCGGCCGGTGGTGGTCTTGCCACAGCCGGACTCGCCCACCAGACCCAGGGTCTCGCCCTTGCGGATGGCAAAGCTCACGTCATCCACGGCCTGAACATACTTGCGGTTCTTGCCCACACCGCCGGCGGGGAAATACTGCTGCAGGTGCTGGACTTCAACCAGCGTTTTCTGTTCACTCATTCTGCCTTTTCCCCTTTCTCAAATGCAGCCTTCTGCTGCAGCCAGCAGTAGGTATAGTGGGTGTCGCTGAGCTCGGTGCGCGGGGGCATCTTGCTCAGACAGATCTTCATGCAGTTCTTGCAGCGGGGTGCAAAGGGGCAGCCGGCCGGCGGATTCAGCAGGTCCACAGGGGTACCCTCAATGGGCACCAGACGCTCACGCACCTCGGTGTTCAGCTTGGGGATGGAGTTGATCAGGCCCTTGGTGTACTCGTGGCCCGGCTGGTAGAAGATCTCGTCGGTGGTGCCGTACTCCACGATGTGGCCGGCGTACATGACGGCGATCTTTTCGCACATGGAAGCCACGACGCCCAGGTCGTGCGTGATCATGATGATGCTCATGCCCAGCTTCTTGCGCAGCTCCTGCATCAGCTCCAGGATCTGTGCCTGGATGGTCACGTCCAGCGCGGTGGTGGGCTCGTCTGCGATCAGCAGCTTGGGCTCACAGGCCAGGGCGATGGCGATCATCACGCGCTGGCGCATACCGCCGGACAGCTCGTGGGGGTACTGCTTCAGGCGCTTTTCCGGCTCGTTGATGCCGACCAGCTCCAGCAGTTCCTCGGCGCGTGCCCAGGCTTCCTGCTTGCTCTTTTTGGTGTGCAGGCGGATGACCTCCACGATCTGGTTGCCGATGGTGTACACCGGGTTCAGGCTGGTCATGGGGTCCTGGAAGATGATGGAGACTTCGTTGCCGCGGATCTTGCGGAAGTCCTTCTCCTTCATCTTCTCGATCTCGTGGCCGTTGAACCACACGGTGCCGCCCACCAGCTTGCCGGGGTAGGCGGTCAGGCCCATGACCGAGTAAGCGGTAACGGACTTGCCGGAACCGGACTCGCCCACGATGCCCAGCACGTCGCCCTGGTTCATCGCAAAGGAAACGCCGTTCAGTGCCTTGACCTCACCGGCAGGGGTGAAGAAGGAAAGGCGCTCTTCCTTGATATCAAGAATTTTTTCGCTCATCTTCGTTCACCTCATCAATTCTTCAGCTTCGGGTCAAAGGCATCGCGCAGGCCGTCGCCGAACAGGTTGAACACCAGGATCATCACGCTGATCATCAGTGCGGGGGCGATCAGCAGGTGGGGGTAGGTGTTCATGCCCTTGACGGCATCGGTGGCCAGAGAACCCAGAGACGGCAGCGGGGCTGCAACACCCAGACCGATGAAGCTCAGGTAGCTCTCGGTGAAGATGGAAGCCGGGATCTGCAGGGTGGTGGTCACGATCAGGGTGCCGATGCAGTTGGTCAGCAGGTGCTTCTTGATGATACGGCCGCTGGAAGCGCCCAGTGCGCGGGCAGCGGTGACGTACTCGCTCTCCTTCAGGATCAGGATCTGGCTGCGCACGATACGCGCCATGCTGACCCAGTACAGCAGAGCAAAGATGATGAAGATGGAGATCATGTTGGGGCCCAGGGTCTGCATCCACTTGAAGCCGGGCTTGGTGGCCAGACTTTCCAGGGGCTCCTTCAGGGCCATGCCCAGCAGGATGATCAGCAGGATATCCGGGATGGTGTACAGGACATCCGTGATACGCATCATGATGTTGTCCACCCAGCCGCCGGCAAAGGCCGACACAGCACCGTAGGTGGCGCCGATGATCAGCACCAGCACCGAGGCGATCAGGCCGACGGACAGGGACACGCGGGTGCCCATCATGATACGCACCGCAAAGTCACGGCCCATACGGTCGGTACCCATAATGTGCGGGAATACCTTTTCGCCGGCATCGATGCGGGCCTGCTCAGAGGCAGAGTACTCGAACGGTGCCAGATTGTTGCTGCCCTTCACCTGCTCCGAGTAGCTGTAGGGCCACACGGCGGGCAGCAGGTAGGCAAAAATGGCAATGGCGATGATGAACACAAAGCTGACCATGGCGATCTTGTTCTTCTTCAGGCGGCGCAGACCGTCCTTCCAGAAGTTGACGCTCTCGCGCATGATCACAAGGCTCTGCTTTTCCTCGTTGCTGGCAGGCAGAAAGTCATCAGCGTTCAGCTGCAGGCTGAGAGGATTCTTTTTGATGTTTTCCATAACGCGTTCCTCCTTTTTTACTGCAGCTTGATGCGCGGGTCGATGATCTTGTACAGGATATCCACGATCACGTTGGCCACGATGACCATGCTGGACAGCAGGATGGTGGTGCCCATGATCAGGGTATAGTCACGGTTGGTGATGGCAGACACAAAGTCGCGGCCCAGGCCGGGCACGGAGAAGATCTTCTCCACCACGAAGGAGCCCGTCATCAGGCTGGCCAGCATGGGGCCGACGTAGGTGATGACCGGCAGGATGGCATTGCGCAGCGCATGCTTGAACAGGATCATGAACTGGGACACGCCCTTGGCACGGGCGGTGCGCATGTAGTCCTGACCCATGACGTCCAGCAGGCTGGAACGCATCAGGCGGGTGATGTATGCAGAGGGGTAGATCGCCAGTGCGGTGACCGGCATGATATACGCTGCAGCGCTGTTCAGGCCCACGGTGGGCAGCAGCTTGAGGTTCATACCGAACTCATACAGCAGCAGCACGCTGGAAATAAAGCTCGGGATCGCAATGCCGCAGGTTGCGAACACGATGATGATGTTGTCCAGCCACTTGCCGCGGTTGTAAGCCGAGATACAGCCCAGCGGGATGCCGATGCACAGGGCCACCAGCACCGCCACGCCTGCCAGGCGGCAGGACACCGGCAGCTTGCTGGCGATGATCTCGTTGACCGTGCGGCCACGCTGACGCAGGCTCAGGCCCAGGTCGCCGTGCAGCAGGCTCTTCATGTAATTGACGTACTGCGCACCCAGCGGCTTGTCCAGGCCGTATTTCTCGGCCAGCGCCTGCTGAGCAGCCGCACTGATGGACTTTTCTGCCACGAACGGGCCGCCGGGGACCAAGTTCATGACAAAAAAGGTAACCGTGGCCACAATGAAGATGCTGAAGATGCCCATTGCGACACGCTTGATGATGTACTTTGCCATCGTTTGATGCCACTCCATTCCTATCAATGAAATACTATTTTGGCGTTCCCGGTCTGAGCCAGGCACTTTCCCGCATCTGCGTCTCACAGTGCAGACGTCTGTCCTTGGCACACGGACAGAAAAAGCGAATAGAAAAACGATGGCATCTTGCGGCTGCATAAACACCATCGTCCATAACCGAGAAACACTTTTTTAATTATAGTAAGGAGGTTGAAATTTGTCAATTTAGATGAAAATCATTCACCCTGCTATGGCAAAGCGTGAGGGAAATAGAATACCTTTGTCGGATTTCCCGTTTCTTTGTCCGTGCAGGTCGGTCAGCTTTCCGGTTTCCGGGCGGCATCGACCTGGCTGTAGTAGCGCTTCTTCTCCCTGTACATGTTCTCATCGGCCCGGCGCAGCAGGTTTTCCAGGTTCTCGGTGCTGGCCTGCCATACCTCGCCGATGGACGCATCCACGCTGTTTTCCTGCATCTGGCGGCGCAGCTGCTCGGTCTTGCGGGCAAACTCCTCGCGGCTCACATCCAGCAGGATCACCACGAACTCGTCACCGCCCACCCGGTAGGCGTCCTCGGCAAAAATGCCCGCAATGGTGCCCGCCGCCCGCACGATCAGCTCGTCACCGGCGCGGTGGCCCTGCTCGTCATTCACCTTTTTCAGGCCGTTCAGGTCGATGTAGATGGCACCGATCTGCTGATCCTGCACCTGCTTGTAGGCTTCCAGCCGCTCGATGTATCGGTTGCGGTTGTACAGGCCGGTAAGCATGTCGCGGTAGCTGAGCTTTTCCAGATAGGCCTGCTGCTTTTTGCGGTCCAGACTGTTGGTCACAAAGAACTGGATGGACGCCAGCAGGGTCGCGTCATCGTAGTGCGCGCGGGGGTTGTCCACACCCAGAAAGCCCACCATGGCTCCGCCTTTCATCAACGGCACGGCCAGCAGGCGCCACACCTGCTGCGCCTTCAGCATCTCGTAGCTGGGCTGGCCCCGCTCCTGCTCCAGATCGGACATATAATAGGAACGGCCCTGCCGGAAGTTCTGCATCCAGACCTTGATGACCGAAACAGGCACCTCCTGCAGATTGTCCATCTGGGCACTTACCTCCTGCCCGCAGATGGACTCAAAGGTGTTGATGAGCACGTCCCGGTCCGGGTCGATCTCAAACACATAGGTGCGGTCGGCCTGAAAATAGTCGTTCACTGTGGCCAGCAGGTTGTTGATGCCCACGTCGATGTCGGTGTCGGAGTTCAGCTTGCCCACGCAGCTGTTCAGCATGGTGGCGATCTCCAGACGCTGGTGGATCTGCTCCTTGGTCCGCTCTGAGACGGCCAGCTCCCGGTTCTGGGCGCTGGTGACCACCACGAACAGCAGGATCATGGATGCCCCCACCGACAGGCTGATGAGGGAAATGTCGTCCTGGAACACCTGACACGCTGCCACCGACAGCGGAAGGACCACACAGCCGAACATGGCGATGCGGCGTCCCATCGTGAGTTTCTGGTAAAACTGGGCCATCATGGTGGTCTCTGTGCCCATGCCGATGAGCAGCAGCACCATGGACAGCGGGAAGGTATCGCTGCGGTGGTAGATGTTCTGGGCATCGATGTAGTAGAACAGTGGGCTGAACTGGGACACGAACACCAGCCCGATGCCCACGGCGCAGGTAATGTCCACCGTCCGGCTGCGTTTCGGGGCGCAAAGACGACCGTCCTCCCGCAGATAGCAGCCCACATAGCGGTTGAACAGGAACAGCACCAGATACAGCCCCGCATACACCACAAAGTTGGTGGCGACCATGATGAGGTGGCTTGCTTCCCCCGGCGTGCCCTGCACGAACCAGGCAGCCGCATCGCAGCACAGCAGCGCAGCCGCTGAAAGCTCCATCCAGATCATCCAGTTGCGTTTTTCCCGGTTGTAGTCATTTCCCATGGACAGGCAGAACGCCGCCGTCAGGCAGAAACAGCCGCCCCACAGCAGGGCAACGTTCATGATCCGCTCCTGTTCACTCATCCGCACTTCCTCCACGCTTGTCCTTTTTCTGGTTCCTCTCCCCTGAAGTATATCACAGGCCCCCGCAAAAGGATATGGTTTTCGCACAAATTCGACGCCTGAAAATGCGTCACGTCCGGTGTTTTTTCATGAAAGTTTCTGGAAACGCCGCTTTGCCGCCCTAAAACAATGCACCCTGCCGCTCCAATCGAGCGGCAGGGTGCTGCCTTACAATCCAAACAGGTCTGCATGCGTTCCCGTGCGATACAGATAGAGTTCGGTATCCGTCTGGTAATAGATCAACAGCCAATCCGGCTGAATGTGGCATTCCCGATGCGGGATATAGCTGCCCGTCAGGCTGTGGTCCTTGTTCTGGGGCTGAAGTGCCGCCGGGACTGCCAGCACGTTGATGACCTGCTGCAGCAGGTTCATGTCGTAATGCCGCTTCTGGCATACCTTCAGGTCCTTTTTGAACCGGGTGGAGTATTTTACTTCAAGCACTTTCGTCCTCCAGCAACGAGCTGATCAGATTTTCGACCGGTCCGTTGTAGGCATGACCGCCGCCGTTGTCCAGTTCCTCAAAGGCTTCCTGCGTTTCCGCATTCGGTGTTTCAGCTTCATCCGGGACCGCTGCACCTTCCAGATAATAAACAATGTAGGCCAATCTGCTTTCCGGGATGCGATCCAATAATGCGTGGGCATATTCTCGGTTGCTCATCCTCTGCACCTTCCTTCTGTTCTTTTATTATATCACGAAGCACCATTCAATTCAATCGCCGGCACTGCAAAGAAAAAAGCTGCCCTTCCCGTGCAGTGCACGCAAAAAGCAGCTTTTTCCGTTCTTATTCCGAAGCGCTCCCGGTTATTCCGGCAGGTCCTCTTCGTTCTCCAGGCTGTGCCAGACGTTCTGCACGTCGTCGTTCTCTTCCAGAGCGTCCAGCAGCTTGCCCATGGCCTTCAGCTGGTCGGGGTCGGTCAGACGAGTGGTGGTCATGGGCACCATGGCCAGGTCGTCGGACAGGATCTCGTAGCCCTTCTCCTCCAGAGCCTTGACCACAGCGGAGTAGTTCTCGGGATCGGTGGTGATCTCGGCAGCGTCCTCGCTGGCGTCAAAGTCCTCGGCACCGGCGTCCAGAGCATCCATCATGGCCTCGTCGGCGTCCTTGTCCTCCAGAGAGATGTCGATGACACCCTTCTGGCTGAACAGGAAGGCCACACAGCCCATAGCGCCCAGGTTGCCGCCGTTCTTGTCGAAGTAGTGGCGCAGGTCGGCAGCGGTACGGTTGCGGTTGTCGGTCAGGGTCTCCACCATGACAGCCACGCCGCCGGGGCCGTAACCCTCGTAGGTGATTGCCTCGTACTCGGTCTTGTCGCCGCCCTCAGCCTTCTTGATGATGCGCTGGATGTTGTCGTTGGGCACGCTCATACGCTTTGCCTTGGCGATCAGGTCTGCCAGCTTGCTGTTGGAAGCGGGGTTCGGGCCGCCCATACGCACGGCAACGCTGATTTCACGGCCGATCTTGGTAAAGACCTTTGCGCGTGCGCCGTCGGTCTTTTCCTTCTTGCGCTTGATGTTGTTCCATTTGCTATGTCCGGACATGGGAATGAGCCTCCTAAATTTTATCGAGATCTCCGCCTGCGGGCAGACGGGCTGTGGTCGCCCGCATTGTGGCAGCACACAAAATCTAACTTTAACATTTTAACACAATCGCTTTGCGCGTTCAAGCCTTATCCGGCCTGTTTTCCCGCCGAATGCGCAAAAAAGCGCTTTCTGCCGCCGCTTACAGCAGCCGCAGGGCCTTGGGGTAGTGGTTTTTCACCCGCCCGCCGGACACCTTGCCGCCGCCCAGCGGCCAGCCGTCCACGGTCACGCAGCACCAGCCGTCGGCAGCGGTGCGTGCCTCCACCTCCCGCCCGGAGAGGTACTCCACGCAGCGGGGGTCGGCCAGAGTCAGCTCCTCGCGGTTGGCGCACTGCGCCCCGAAGGCTGTGAACAGGTGGTGCTCCGGCACAAAGCGGCCTTTTTGTACGCTGCCCACGAACACCCCGGCCCGCAGCACATGCAGGCCGGTCTGAGGGAAGGGCACCGGCAGCAGCACGCCGCCCCCGTGCACCACGGCGGAACGTCCGGCCAGTGCCGGGAAAACCTCCTGCGCGAACTCCTTCCACGCGGCCAGGCTCTGGGCCGGGGTGGTCTCCCCTGCCCCGGCGTCCCGGCTGCGGCTGCGCCCGCCCTGCACGGCATCCCGGCAGGCGCGGCTGTCGGCCCGGCGGGCC
>UQDV01000039.1 GCA_900539945.1 uncultured Faecalibacterium sp. | reverse complement strand
CTTGACGAACTTGCAGACCTGACCGCATTCCGGCTGCACGCCGAGAAAGTTCTGGGTGAACTGTATGGCAACGCTCAAGCATATCGCCTCTAAGAACTCGGACTACGCCGCCATCGAAGCGTACCTCGTTTACCAGCACGATGCGTTCACCGGAAAGCAACTTCTGGATGAACAGGGCAAGCCGAAGCTGCGGGATTCGTACCTGCTCGACACCCTTGAGTGTGGCGATTTCTCGTTTGCAACGGCCTGTCTGCTGGCAAACCGCAAGTATGGTAAGAATACCCAGCATGGTGATATCAAAAGTCACCAGTATATCATCAGCTTTGACCCACGAGATGCAGCCGACAACGGCTTGACCATGGAAAAGGCACAGGCACTTGGCCTGAAGTTTTGTTCTGAAAATTTTCCCGGTCATCCTGCCATCGTCTGCACTCACCCGGATGGGCACAACAATTCGGGAAACATCCATGTCCACATCGTGATCGGCAGCATCCGAATGCGCGAGGTGGAACGCAAGCCCTATATGCAGAAGCCCCGCGACTGGCGCGAGGGTATGAAGCATTCCAGCACCGCCCAGACCATGCGGCACTTGCGTGTTGAGGTCATGGAGCTGTGCGAGGGTGCCGGACTGTACCAGATTGACCTGCTCAACGGCTCCAAGGAGCGCGTGAGTGAAGCGGAGTATTGGGCACGCAGGCGCGGTCAGTTGAAACTTGACCGTGAGAACGCAGCCCTCACCGCAGCTGGACAACCGCCCCGGCAGAAGAAGTTTGAAACTGTGAAGGATACTTTACGGAGACAGCTTTCGTCTGTATTGTACCGTGCTACCAGCTTTGAAGATTTTTCGGCGAAGCTCATGCAGCAGTACGGCATCACGGTCAAGGAAAGCCGTGGACAGCTCAGCTATCTGCCCTCTGGCAGAACGAAGTTCATCCGGGCGAAACATCTCGGTGACAAGTTCGATAAGGCGGCGGTGCTTGCCACGTTGCAGGCAAATGCCGAACGCAAACCCAAGGCACAGTTCAAGCAGGATACCATCGGGAAACTGATCGACATCCAGTCGAGAACGACCGAGGGCAAGGGCATCGGCTATAAGCGTTGGCTCACGAAACACAATCTCAAAGTTATGGCACAGACCGTGAAGCTTCTGCAGGAAAAGGGCTTGACCGACGAGGACGCCCTGAACCAGCGCATCACCGAACTGGAAACCAAGTATCACGACTCGCTGGCGGTGGTGAAAGACCTCGAAGGCCGCATGAAAACCAACAAAGAGCTGCGCTATCACATCGCAGCCTACACCAGCACCAAGAATGTCGCACAGCAGTTAAAGACTGCCAAACGACCCGCAGCCTTTGAGGAACAGCACCGTGCAGAGTTGACAGCGTACCGGGCGGCAGCAGCCTATTTCAAGGCAAACAACCTCACCAAGCTGCCCAGCCCGAAAAAGCTGGAAGCCGAGTATGCGCAGCTGGCATCCGAAAAGGCAAAATTCTACGAGCAGTACAAGGAAGCCAAAGAGGAACTGCTCAAGCTGAAAACCGCAAAGCAGAATGTTGCGTCCTTTTTCCGGGAGGAAGAACAGACGCAGCAGGAGAGATAAAGGAGTGTGCGTATGATCAATCTGAAAATCGACCCGGAGTTCCAGTCCCAGATTCCCCCTCTGACCGATGATGAATTTAAGCAGCTTGAAGAAAATATCCTCAAGGAAGGCAAGCTGCTCTCTCCTTTGATCGTGTGGAACAATACACTTGTTGACGGTCACAATCGTTATGCGATTCTTCAGAAGCATCCCGAAATCTACTTTTCTACCATGCCGCTCCGCTTTGCAAATCGTGAGGAAGCTCTCGCTTGGATCTGCAAGAATCAGCTGGGGCGGCGCAATCTCACGCCGGAGCAGAAGCTGTTCCTCATCGGCAAGCAGTACGAAGCGGAACGTGCGGAACATGGCTGTACTCGTGACGATGTCCAGCGCACAAACGGTCAGTTTAGCCGGAGTTCCCAAAATGGGAACTCCGGTGAGAGCGTTAAAACGTGTGAGCGTATCGCCAAAGAAAACGGTGTCAGTAAAAACACTGTTCTTCGTGCCTCAAAGTATATGAAAGGTGTGGAGATTGCGGAAGAACTGATACCGGGCTTAAAGCAGAGCATCCTGTCCGGACAGACGAAAGTGTCCAAAGCTGATATGCACCGCCTCGCCAAGGCTGCCTACAATGACCGTGCACAAACTTTGCAGGATATTCTGCACCCGGAGCTGAAGGTGGAACCGACGCCTGACGCTGACGGTGTGATCCGTGTTCCGGGCAAAGCGCCTGTCATGCCATTCCGAAAGTTTGAATCGGTTTACGACAGCGATGCTTACCCGGAGGATGTACGGTACGAGTATGTGGCGTTGGAAGAACTCACTACTCGTTTCCGCATTTCGTTCAACTATCAGTTGGAGCAGATGCCCGATAATGCGCAGCGTGATGTGATTCTGGAGATCATTCAGAAGCACAAGGACTACCTTGCTTCTCTGGAAGCTGCACTCGCAGATGACAAGGAGCAGACAGCATAACATCAGGCACATGGTATGCTGTTCACAGATGTCCAAAGGAGCGTGCGTTTGAACAAAAAGAAAAAGTCCACAAACACTTCCCCTTACCCCGATGAAGTCATCGACCGTCTGGCACGGGCGTTCTACCCGGCCATCCTTGCCTGCTGGAACAGCGAGGAAGGCCAGAGGGAGTTTGCCGCGTGGCAGGCGGAACAAGCTCATCACACCCCCAGCAAAGAAAAACAGAGCGTTCCCGACGGGGAACGCCCTGTTGTACATATTGCTATCGTATGTGGATTTTTCAGGGTGCGTCCGCAGGGCGCACCCTGTTTTTTTGTTATACGCCCGATGTACCCAGCCGCATATCTCATAGGAGGAATTGTGTCAAATTGGCACAATTCCTCCCTACTGCCGCCAGAACACCCCATGCTTATTTCAAAAGCAATCGTTTTTCTGATACTCCAGCATCAGCCCAAGAACGATTTTCAATCCTGTGGGCAAGCTGGCAATGTCCACCCACTCCTGCCGGGTATGCGCTGATCCGCCTTCAATGGTGCCGATGGTGTTGGCGGGAATGCCCAGCGACAGTGGGATGTTGCTGTCCGTGGAGTTGGGTGTTTCGTCCGGCTCACGGCCTGTGAAGGTACGGATGATCTCTTTGCTTTTTGCTGTAAATTGACCGAGTTTTTTCGGATCCACTGGGCCGTTTCCGGGACGGATGCCCAGCAGCTCCACCTCAAAATCGCCGCCTCTGCCATTCCAGTGCGCTACGGCACGACGGAATTTTTCTTCCATCTCTTCCAGACAGTCCTGTGCAGTGGAACGAAACTCATACAGCATGGATGCCTGCTGTGCAATGGAGTTGACCGTCGTGCCGCCCTCGATACGCCCTACATTATAGGTGGTGCGGGAGCGTACCGGCGGTTGGATCTGGTACAGTTCATTCACGAGTCCACACAGCAGTTGAATGGCACTGGGGTCGCCAAAATTTGCATAGGAGTGACCACCGGGCGTTTTACAGGTGATCTTATACCGATAAGAACCCACGGCACTGCTGCAGCAAAGCGGCATATAGATATCAAAAGAATAGAACCCCTGAATACGGGTGCCGTACTTGGCAAACAACGCCTTCGTACCGTCCAGATTGCCCAGACCTTCTTCGCAGGCATTCGCCACCACCAGCACACCATATTCCAGCGCGGTTTGTTTCTGGATCAGATATTTTGCAGCCATCAGCAAGTTGACGAGGTTGGCAGTATCATCGCCGATGCCCGGTGCAAATAGCTTACCGCCCTCTTCCCGCAGGGGAAGATTTTCTACATCTGGGAACACAATATCCGTGTGGGCGGCAAAAACAACCAGTTCTTCGGTGTCCGGCCCCAATTTGCAAATTACATTTTTAGCGCTGTCGATGCGGACATTTTCTGCTCCTTGTGCCCGGAGCCAATCCCGGCAGAACGCTGCTCGAAAATCCTCCTTTCGGGTCGGCGCAGGCATTTTTCCAAGTGTGCGCAGCAGTTCCAGCTGTTCGGTGCGGCATTCCTCCGCATAAGCTTCCACCTGTATTTTTGTCTGTTCGTTCATAAAAACTTTCCCTCTCTGAATACGCCGAAAACCGCAGACAGTTTTCTGCCCGCGGTTCCGGCCTTCATTTAGCCTTCTAAGTCTTCACCATTGGTGGCGATACACTTCTGATACCAGTAAAAACTGTCTTTTCTACTGCGAGCCAGCGTGCCGTGACCGGCATCGTCCTGATCCACATAGATCACGCCATACCGCTTGGACATTTCCATGCTGCCGCAGGAGACTAGATCGATAAAGCCCCACATGGTATAGCCAATCAACTCCACGCCGTCCTTGACAGCTTCCTTCATCTGCTCCACATGGGCTTTGATGTAGTCGATGCGGTAGGGATCATGGATGGAGCCATCAGCCTCTACCTTATCCACAGCGCCCAGACCATTCTCGGCAATAAATACGGGCAGCTGGTAGCGGTCGTACACCTGATTCAGGGTGACACGCAACCCCACCGGATCCTTCTGCCAGCCCCACTCGCTGGTTTCCAGATACGGATTCTTGTTGGCCATGATCAGGTTGCCGCTGGTCTTTTCCCAGCCCTGCTCGGTCGTAGACACCTGCGAGAAGTAGTAGGAAAATGCCACGAAATCGATGCTGTTGTTTTTCAGGATCTCAGCATCCCCGGGCTGCCAGTCGATGCGGATGCCCTGCTGTTCAAAATACCGTTCCATATAGGCAGGGTACTTGCCGCGGGTCATTACATCCAGATAGAACCAGTTGGAATACTGGTCGTCCAGGATCATCTGCATCACATCATCCGGTTTGCAGGTGGCAGGGTAGGTGGTGAATCGGGCAATCATTCCGCCGATCTTGCTGCCGGGCAGGATCTCGTGCCCCTGCTGAATGGTCAGTGCATTGGCAATGAACTGATGGTGCAGGCACTGGAAGATTGCGTTCTGATAGTCCTCTTCCTGATCTTCGATCAGGCACACACCGTTGTAGGGGTTGAACTTGCCGGCATTGAACTCATTGAAGGGCAGCCAGTAATCCACCCGATCACCCAGACGCTCGAACAGGGTGCGGGTGTAGCGCACATAGCACTCCACCGTCTTGCGGCTCTTCCAACCGCCGTACTCTGTTACCAGATGCAGTGGAATATTGTAGTGCAGAATGGTAGCGAACACCTTGATGCCATGGGCGTGGCAGGCATCGAACAGATCCATGTAAAACTTCAGACCTGCCTCGTTGGGCTGCGCATCATCGCCATTGGGGAAGATGCGTGCCCAGCAGATAGAGGTGCGCAGCACCTTGATGCCCAACTCTGCAAACAACTCCAGATCTTCCTGCCAGCGGTTATAAAAATCGATACCATGACGGAACGGATAATGCTCCAGATCCTCAAGGTCTGCAAGAGCAGCCTTGAATTTTTCATCGTTCATGCGGCGGTTGGATTTTTGAGCGCGCTCTTCTTTCGTCCAATTGGGGTCAAAATACCGCAGATCCTGCGTATCCAGCCCCTTGCCGTCCTGCAAAAACGCACCTTCCGCCTGGGAGGATGCCATTGCACCGCCCCAGAGAAAGTCTTTGGGAAAACCTGTTTTCATTATCACATGCTCCTCTCTTACTGTTCCTTCTTGTTCATTGCAAAGGAAATCACAAAGCTGGACACCCATGCGATTGCCATAACGATCAGAAGCTTAAAGAAATTGTTGCCGTCATCCACATAGGTGGCGATGCTGGTGATGCCGGGCATGGAGAACGCATAGGTCACAACACCCATCAGCATGGCGCTGGCACCGGCAATTGCACCGCCTGCCATGGCGGCATACAGAGGCTTCTTTTCCGGCAGTGCAATACCGTACAGGGCAGGCTCGGTAATGCCAAGGATGCAGACCAGACCGGTAGAAACAGCGGCAGAACGCTGCTCACTGGGCTTCTGCTTGAGTGCCCATGCCAGAACAGCACCGGAAACAGCCAGATTGGAATAGAAGAAGTTGGGCAGCATATAGTCATGACCCAGAACTTCCAGATTCTGCAGCTCTACGGCAGACCAGCCCTTGATTCCAAAGATAATGGTAAGCGGAATGATGCCGCAGAACAGCGCACCTGCAAACGGACCGGCGTGGGTGAACAGCCATGCAAAGCCACCGGTCATGCCCTTGGCGATCCAGTTGCCCAGAGGAGCAGCAAAACCAAGGAACAGCGGTGCAGAGATCAGGAAAGACAGCGCACCGGAAAAGACGATGCGCAGATTTTTGGGCATATGCTTGTCGATGAGATGGAAAATGATGGAGAAGATCCACACCGACAGAATAACCGGGAAGATAGAACCCTTGTAGTTATAGGCGGGGATATTGATGGGGCCAAAGGCATAACCGGTGATTCCTTCTTTCGGCGAGAGGAAGGTGGAGTACATCAGGATACCGGCAGTCATGATGCCGAAGATCTCCTTGACCTTGAACCGCTTTGCTGCTGCGTAGCCGATAATGAACGGCATAAAGTAGAAGGGTGCATCGCCCACAGCATTGAGCACGGTGATGATATCCGACTTGGACGATATCAGACCGATCGCAGTGAGCAGGGAGACAACACCCTTGATCATGCCGCCAGCCACAATGGCATACAGACCGGGCGTCACACAGGATGCCAGTGTATTCAGACCCCGGGTGATGATGTTGGGCTTTTTCTCCGGCACATCATCCGTAGCAGGCTCTGCCTCCACAGCACCGCCGGCAGCCACACCGGACATTGCAAGAAACTCTTCGTACACTTCCGGCACAGTAGTGCCGATGACGCACTGGATCTGGCCGCTGGATTCTACGACTTTCAGAATGCCGCTGACTTTACTCAATTTTTCCATATCTACCGCATCGCGGTTGACCGGAACGATGCGAAGCCGAGTGATGCAGTGAAATACGTTCTTTACATTCTTGCTTCCGCCCACAGCTTCCAGAATTTCCGTGCAGAGCTGAGTGTATTCGGATTTTGACGTTGTACCCATGAAAAAGTCCTCCTTGTGCGGGGGTGCCGCATTTTCATAGAGGCTGTACAGCACTGAAACCATACAGCTGCAGTTCATTTTCTTCTCTTGCCGGCATCTTTATATTACCGAATTTTGACAGAATTTTCAATTTCCACAAAAAAGGACTTCACTTACCAAACTTAATATGATATGCTGATGGAGAGGTGATACCATGACCAATCAACAGCTGGAAACATTTCTATTTCAGTACACCGAATCGGAGCAGCGGCATCTCCGCGAACAGCCACCGCAGCTTTCGCCCCGCTATCGCAATATCCCCAAAGTGGTCTATAACGGGCGGGAGATGTACCAGTTCAATTTCGGAAGCCTTTTGAAAAATCGTTCGGTTTGTGTCAACAAGGAATCCCGTTTTACCGTTATTCCAGAGCATATCCACTCGGTGATTGAATTTTTGTATGTGTATTCCGGACACTGCACCCAGATAATCAACGGTCAGAGCATACAGATGGCGCAAGGCGATATCTGTATGCTGGATACGCATGTCCCCCACAGCATCCAGCCCCTGGGCAAAAACGATATCGTCATTACGATTGAAATGAAAAAGGAATATCTGACACAGGGCTTTTTGCAGCGTCTGGGCAACAACGGTATCATCAACGGTTTTTTGATCAACGCCCTCTCCTCCGATGCAGCACATGACCAATATCTGCTGTTCCACAACCGGGAAGAAACTCCGATCCATTCTGTTATTCAAAGCATCCTGTGTGAGTATTACGCCCCACAGATCTGCAGCGATAAAATGATCGATGCCTATATGATCGTTCTGTTCTGCGAGATCTTACGCCAGTACCGCAGCCAGAGCTTTTCTCCAAAGGCCAAAAGCCAGTGGAAGATCGTGGATATTCTGGATTATCTGGAAGCAAACTATCTAACCGTCACCTTGCAGAGCACCGCCGACCATTTTGGCTTCCATCCCAATTATCTCAGTGCTTTCATCAAAAAGGAAACCGGGCGCACCTTCAAAGAACTGGTCATCCTGCAAAAAATGTGCCAGGCCTGCTTTTATCTGACGAATACGGATTTCCCCATCTACGAAATCGCACAGAAGGTTGGCTATGACAATCTTGGTTTTTTCTACCGCAAGTTTACCGAGCTTTATCATATGACACCACAGGAATTCCGGGAGAGGAAGGCTTACGCATAAGATTGGGCATATATTGATAAAAGCTGGCAAAACCCGTGCAGTTTTTACCAGCTTTTCGTGATGTTTAATCTTCTAATCCGTGACTCCCAGCCGCATTCCTCAGATATTCCTTCGGATCGCCATTCAGAATCAAATCAGCATAGCCCAATGGGTCATTATAGATAAGATAATCCAACTCCGACCTCTGCGCCATGGTCACGTCCAGTGCATCCTCGACCCCGGTGCAGTCGATGGAGATTTTTCTCCCATCCCGGAGTAGCAGCTCTACACACCCGGTATCCATGTTGAACTTGCAGGTTCTTTCATCGTACTTCATGTTTGTGTCCTTTCTGCCTTACGGCACTCTTACAGTGGTCTGTCGTGCTTTCTTATGATAAGGTCTAGGACGCTTTTCGATGGAAGCAAGGGATTCATTTTGCTTTCCGAAGAAAACAAAAAATCCGAACCCTTCTCCTATCGAGAAAAGGTTCGGATTTTCATGGTTTGGTGCGGATAAGAGGACTTGAACCTCCACCGAGTTGCCCCGATTAGAACCTGAATCTAACGCGTCTGCCAATTCCGCCATATCCGCATATTCTGTTTTGTTCGTGAGCTGTGTCGCTCGGAACGATAGTTATTATACCAGATGCAACAGAAATGTCAACACCTATTTTCAAATTTTTCTGACAAATTTTTGCATGGAAATTGATGCAGTCCGTACAGCAGCTGTGGGGCGAAAAATTCATTAAAGTGTGGTACAATAAAAGCTACGCGGCGGGGCGCTTCCCGTACAATGATAAAAACGAGGGAATGCATATGGCAAACGGAATCATCTTTCTGGTGGGTGCACTGATCATGTTTTACATGGCGCTGCGCAGTGTGCGGCAGCGGCGCAGTCTCTGCACGAACGGCGAAAAAGTACAGGCACGCATCACTGGCACAGTGCAGAGCCGGGACGGCACGGCCTATGTGCTGGAGTTCACCACGGCGGGCGGCAGCCACCGGCTGCAGTACCCCAAACCCTCCCGCAGCAAGGATTTTGCCGAGGGCAGCGTGGTGACTCTGTACTACGACCCGGAAGCCCCGGAGAAAATGTATGTGGAGGGCGATAAGTCGGTGCTGGGTGCCGAGGCGCTGTACGCAGGCATCGGCGTGGCATTGCTGGTGCTGATGTTCGCACTGCTGTGAGGGGAGGAACTATAAGATGAAACTGGAACATTTTGGTATGGCAGAGCCGGGGGACTGCCGGCTGGTATTTACGGCGGATGCCGAAGAGCTTGAACGGGCCATCACGGCCGAGCAGGCTGTGCCGGACGCCCCGCAGGCCGAAGAGGCCTTGCTGACGGCGGCGGTGAACCGCACCATCCTGGAGGGCTTTTCGGCTCTGTATGAGCAGATCGCGGCGGAGTACGGCGTTACGCCGGTGACCGACCCGGACTTTGAATTGCTGGCCGTGAACCGGGCCGAAGGGTTCCGGGCCGGGGCGCAGTTCTATGCCCTGCCGCCGCTGACGCTGGGCCGGTACACCGGTTTTGTGCAGGCGGTAGAGCCGCACCTCATCCGGCAGCTTACCATTGAAATGGAGATCAACCGTCATCATGGCGATGAGGAGCGTGCGGCAGATGCTGCTGGAAAGGCCGCCCTGCGTCAGCAGGTGGCCCGGAAACTCTACGCCCAGCGCTGCGTGCAGGCAAAGGCCCGCGCGGAAAAAGAAGTCATCTGGCAGCTGGGGGACGAGGTGACCGGTCCTCTGCCCAAACAGCTGGTGGGCGGCAACTACTTCGCCGAGCAGCGGCAGTTCAACCTGAGCCTGCAGGCCAACGGCATCAACTTTGATCAGTTCCTCAAGGTGCGGGGCCAGACGGTGGAAGAGTTCCGCACCTGGCTGCACACCCAGGCGGAACGCAAGCTGCGCAGCTGGCTGGGGCTGCTGCTGGTAGCGGAAGCAGAGGGCCTGCAGCCCACGGAAACCGAGGTGACAGCCGCCCTGACCGATTGGAATGAGAAACTGGACGGGGAACGCACCTTCCCGGCCAACGATGCCCGCAAGGTGCGCCAGCGCCTGATGCGTGCAAAGGCGACGGCCTTTGTGCTGGAGCATTCCACCCTGACGCCGCCCCCGGCAGAACCGGTGGTGCAGGAACTGCCTCAGAAATAAGGAAAAAAGCCGTGTTCCCACGCCGACAGATCGGCAGGGAGCACGGCTTTTAAAGGATGGGAGCTAGGTTTTGGCTCAGGCTTCTTTCAGATGCAGCACACCGGCCTGCACCAGACGCTTGCGCAGCAGGGCACCCACAATGCAGGACACCACGATCTTGGCCAGATCCAGCACGATGAAGGGATACACGCACACAGCCAGTGCATAGCCCAGGTCGCACTGCATCTGGAACACGAACCAGGCGGTACCCAGGACGTAGCAGGCGGCATCGCCCAGCACCAGACCCACGGCGGAGACCACCGGCTGGCCATTGCTTTTTTCAATGAACAGGCCGCCGATGAAAGCCAGCAGCAGGTAACCCACCAGATAGCCGCCGGTGGGGCCTGCCACCTTGGCCAGACCGGCACCGTAGCCGGAGAACACCGGAACGCCGATCAGGCCGATGGCCAGATAGATGACGACACTCAGGGTGCCGAACTTGGGGCCCAGCAGCCAGGCGGTCAGGCAGATGACAAAGTTTGCCAGCGAGATGGGAATGGCTCCGATGGGCACGGTCAGCGGGCCGAGTACGCACAGCACGGCGGCCATCACCGCAGTAACGGCCATCTGGTAAGTGGTGATTTTTTGATTTTTCATAGTAAAATTCCCCTCTGTAAAAATTTGCAAGGCAGTTCTGTGCAAGAGTATAGCCTGTGAACGGACAAATGGTCAACAGAAAAGTTTGCGCAGGGTTTACAATTGGCTGTGGAGGGGAGAGAACGGAAGGGAGACTGTATGGGCGGAGGACACGTTTCACGGCCGGATTTCGGCATGGCACAGCCGGACCCGGCACATCCGCTGACCGAATTCTATCTGCTGGTGCAGCAGGCTTTGGACAAGGCAGGCTGCTTTGCGCTGCCTGCCCTGTATGCCAGCCTGCAGGCCCCGGCGCGCCGGATCTACCCGGAAGAAGCGCGGGAGTATCTGCGTCTTGCGCCGCAGGCAGGGGAGGGCTTTGTCCGCCTGCAGGCGGCGGTGCAGATGCAGGTGCTGTACAGCAGCCTGCAGGTGGCAGCCGACGGTGCCCCGGCGGCGCTGCTGCTCACCGAGGAGTGCACCCGCAGCGTGACGGCGCTGCAATTGCTGCCGCCCTTTGTGTGGGAGGATCCGCTGCCGCCGCTGCCGGATGTTCCGGCGGCACTCACTTTGCAGCTGACCGTGCAGGATGTGGAGGCCATCGACGCTGACCCGGCAGCTCTGGGGCGGCGGCTGGTGGGCAGCCCGGCGGGCAAGTGCTGGCTGACCCACCCCAAGGCCGAGACCTTTCTGGCAGAGCGGGTGGCGCTGCTGCAGCGGGTCTACCGCCGCTGACCGGCCGGAAAAAGAATGAAGCAGCGAGGGAACTGCCGCAGACGCGGCGGCTCCCTCTTTTGTTTTGCAGGGGTTCATGGTATACTAAAACCGATACGCCGCTGCGGCGGGGTGAAAAAAGTTTTGTTGCACGTTTATGAATGATACGCAATAATCGGGACTGCTCAACCGTTTCTTGAGTGAAATGTCCCCGTGGAAAGTATTTCCACCGTGCCCGTTGAGGGCGTCAAAGGAGAGTTTGAACAATGGGACAGCTGACCAAAAACGAAGTGTTCTCGCTGGCAGTGCAGCGATACAGCGACGCCGTTTACCGCGCGGCCGTGCACAATTGCCGATGCACGGCTGATGCCGAGGATGTGGTGCAGGATGTATTTGAAAAGCTCCTGCATTACGAGGGCTGCTTTGAGAGTGAGGAGCATCTCAAGGCGTGGCTGCTGCGGGTGGCCATCAACCGCTGCCGGGACCTGACCCGTGCGGCGCACCAGAAGGATACCGAACTGGACGAGAACTTGCCCGCACCGGAACAGATGGAGGACGGCAGTGTGCTGGATGCAGTGAAGGCGCTGCCGGAGAATTACCGCAACGCCATTTACTTACACTATTATGAAGGGTACACCACGGCGGAGATCGGCCGGATGCTGAAGGTGCCCACCAACACGGTGCTGAGCTGGCTGCGGCGGGCAAGGGCGCAGTTACAGACGATGCTGAAGGAGGAAATCGAAGATGAGGTGGTATGAGTACAAGATGGAGGCGGATGACCTCCACGCCCCGGAAGATCTGAAGGCAAAGCTGCTGGCCATGGCCGACACCCTGCCCGAAGAGGAAAAGAACCGCCCGATGATGCCGGCGCAGGCAGACAACACGGCTGTCGTGCGCCCGCAGGAACCGCCCAAAAAGGCAAAGCTCATCCATTTCCCTGCAAAGCCGGTGGGCGCGCTGGCCGCCTGTCTGGCCGTGTGCGTGCTGGGCTACGGTGCCCTGAGCACCGGGAAGCTGGACATCGGTGCAAAGAGCAGCAACATGGCTCTGTATTCGGCCAATAGTTCCGCAGCTTCCACCGCAGGTGGCTTTACCACCCAGCAGGCCATGATGGACGCCCCGGAAGCGGCTACCTACAGTCTGGACGCCGGTGCGACGGACCGCATGAATGTGGGTACAGATGTCCTTTCTGAGAACGACGCTGCTGCCGCCGAGGACCGGCAGACCAGCACCAGCCCCAAGATCATCTACACCGCCAACCTGTCCCTGGAAAGCAAGGACTACGACACGGCCCGCGCCGCACTGGATGCTGCCCTGAATGACGCAGGCGGGTATCTGGAATCCAGCAGTGAATATTCAGACGTCGGGTCCAGCCGTAGCGTCAACCTGACCTTCCGTGTGCCGGAAGAAAATTACCAGAGCTTTCTGGATGCTGTGGCGCAGGCGGGCAATGTGACCTACAAGAGCCAGCAGGCCGACGATGTGACCACCCAGTACATGGACGTGGAAACGCGGCTGGCCAATCTGGAAGCCCAGCGCACCCGTCTGCAGGAGCTGCAGGCCCAGGCCGACAATCTGTCCGACTTGCTGCAGATCGAGACCAGCCTGACCGACGTGCAGTCCCAGATCGAGAGCTGGCAGAGCCAGCTGGACTGGTACAGCAATCAGGTGCAGCAGTGCACCGTGTACGTCAACCTGAGCGAGGTGCAGAACTACACCCCCACCGATGAGAGCTTCCTGGGCAGCGTCGGTGCAGCCTTTGCACAGGGCTGGTCCAATTTTGTAAACGGCCTGCAGCAGCTGGCCGTCTGGCTGGCCGGTGCCTGGCCGGTGGTGCTGGTGGTCGCGGCCGCCGCCGCAGGCTTTGCCGTCTGGCGCAAAAAGCGGAAAAAGTAAGGGCGGCAAGCCCCTCCTGCACAAAATTCAAAATTTTTGGAAAAAGGGGTTGACATTGTCCCTGCCCTGTGGTATTATACTTGAGCAGTCAGCGAACAGCTGATGAGCGAAAAGTAAATATCGCGGGGTGGAGCAGTCTGGTAGCTCGTCGGGCTCATAACCCGAAGGTCGTTGGTTCAAATCCGGCCCCCGCAACCACCAAGCGTTCTGAGATTTCTCAGAACGCTTTTTTGTTGTGTTTTACGCAAAAGGATCCCCCGGTCCACGCTGCAGGCGGACCGGGGAATTTTTGCCTTATAAATGTTCTGCCAGTCCAAACATGGCGCGCACGCTGGCGCGGCTGCGCTCCCGGCGGGAAATGAGCAGGAAGCTGAAGCTCCACTGCGGGCCGTCGATGGGCACGCTGCACAGGTCCGGGCGCAGGTATTTGGGCGCGGAAGAGGGCAGCAGGCCGATGCCCACCCCGGCGCTGGCCAGCAGAAACAGCTCCTCCAGCGTCCGGGTGTGAAGGACCGGGTTTCCTTTCAGACCCAGCTGATTGTAGTACTGGCGCAGCAGCTCCTCGGTGTTGCCCTGGGGGTCCTCCTGAGTCAGGATCAGCGTTTCGCCCTGCAGCTGCTGCGGCGCGATCTTTTCCGCTCCGGCAAGGGGGTGGCCGGTCGGCAGCAGCCAGGTGGCGTGCACCTGCTGCAGGATGATGCTGTCCAGCCCCTCCAGATCGGGCAGGTCAAAATCCATGGCGACCAGCAGGTCGATCTTCCGGTCCACCAGCTGGCTGACCAGCTGCTGCCGGGAGCCGGTCACGGTGGCAAGCTGCACTTCCGGGTGCAGGCTGTGGTACTGACGGAGCAATTGGGAGATGGCGTGCTGCTCCAGGATGGTGGGGATGCCCAGGGTCAGGTGGGTCTGCTGCTCCTGGGCGATGGTCTGGGTCCGGGTCACGACCTCTTCCAGCCGGGCCGTGAGCTCGTTGACCTGCTGGAAGAAATACTCCCCGGCCAGCGTCAGCTTGACATGGGCTGTGTCGCGCTCCAGCAGGGTGACATGCAGCTCCTCTTCCAACGCGCAGATCTGGCGGCTGATGGCCGTCTGGGACACAAAGCAGGCCCGCGCCGCCTTGGTAAAGCTGCCGGAGCGGGCTACCTGCTGAAAGTACATGATCTGCTGCAATGTCATACGCTTTTTCTCCTGCCTGCATCAAAAATTGTGAAACCTTGCCAAGAGTATAACAAATTTCTTATGCAAACTCAACCACCTTATGCGTCTAAGTTATAAGCGAGCAAATTATTGGTATTTCAAATCTTTGCCGAAACCTGTTAAACTTGTAACAAGAGCGCCGGGCCTACACAAGACCGGTGCAAAAGAAGAAAAGAGGTAACCAAATGAAGAGCAAGATCTCTCGCCGCAGCTTCCTGCGCAACATTGCTGCCGCTGGCAGCGGTGCCGCTGCGCTGGGTCTGCTGGCAGGCTGCAGCTCCAGCAGCACCGCCGCATCCTCCGGCAGCACCGCAGCCGCTGAGGACAAGTACACCCCGGGCACCTATTCTGCCTCCAAGACCATCTCCTACTCCGAGATCGGTGTCTCCATGACCTTTGATGCCAACAGCATCACCGCCTGCGAGATCACTTCCTCCGGTGAGCAGGACCTACTGACCGACGACAAAAAGACTGCCATGGCCAAGGCCATCGTGGAGGGCCAGAGCGCCGATGTGGACGCTGTGACCAGCTGCACGCTGGTGGCCTCCGTGGGCGCCATCCAGGAGTGCGTAGCCGACTGTATCGCACAGGCTGCCGGCACTGAGGTGGAAAAGCCTGAGACGACCGAAGTGACCGGCCGCGTGCCCGGCTACTGCGGCCCCGGCGACTGGCTGGGCGAGGCTCCGGCTGACCCCGACAAGTACGAAGATGCAGGCACCTATGATGTGATCGTTGTGGGCGGCGGCCATGCAGGCGTGGGCGCAGCCTTTGGCGCTGTGGACGAGGGCGCTACTGTGGCGGTCATTGAAAAGCAGCCCTGGGGCAACTTTGTGGACCTGGACGGCACCGGCACCAACATGGGCGGCTGGTACGGCGAGGACATCGGCCACGTCAACTCCAAGCTGCTGATCGAGCGCGGCTATGGCCCCTATGACACCGGTGCCATCACCTCCGAGTTCTGCAAGCGTGCCGCAGGCCGCGTGAACCCCGAGATCATCAAGAACTTCGTGCAGTATTCCGGCCAGATGTTCGACCGCTACGAGGAGATCTACGACTCCTATGAGGAAGAGCGCAAGGCCAACGACAGCGATGTGTATCTGGCCGATACCGCTGTCATCGTGCCCAAGGCCACCGGCGACGGCAAGACCGGCGACCAGTGGGTGGACGGCGAGCCCGCAGGCGGTGCCGGTCACTACGACATGAGCGATATGTTCCAGTACCCGCTGTGCAACACCCAGGCAGCCTACGGCCAGCAGAAGGCCAGCTACCCCATCAGCTGCGGCGGCTACCTGACCTGGCCCTGCAATGCCCAGTTCTACGGCTATCAGGGCAACAACATCGAGTACATCCACAAGTACATCGTCAAGTATGTGCAGGAGACCCCCAACTGTGCCTGGGACTTTGAGCGCGAGGGCATCAAGCTCATCCAGGACGACAGCGGCAAGGTCACCGGCGTGTACGCCAAGGGCGCAGACGGCACCTACTACCGCTACAACTGCAACAAGGGCGTCATCCTGTGCGCAGGCGACTTCATCGGCAACCCCGAGATGTGCTGGGCGCTGCTGAACGAGGGCATGGAGTGGGCTGAGCGCAGCGGCGCGACCGCTGACAGCTGGGCCTCTGCAGGCACCCGCAACGGCCAGGGCCACAAGATGGCCTGCTGGGCAGGCGGCATGATCGAGCCCACCCCCCGTGGCTGGATGGCCATCGGCGGCGGCGCTTCCGGCCCCTGGGGCACCGCTCCCATGCTGATGCTGAACAGCCGCGGCAAGCGCTTCATGAACGAGGGCGCCATTGCTCAGATGCAGGCCACCTGCCTGCGTCAGCCCGCCGGTCTGGCCTGCTACGTCACCGACGCCAACTGGGCCAAGACCCTGAAGGCTGCTCCGCTGGACCACGGCGCACCCAACTTTGGCATGCAGGACTACTGGGATAAGATCGAGCAGGACATGAACAACACCGTGTCCGGTCAGGCCAACACCATCACCATTGCAAACCTGGCCGAGCGCACCCAGATGGCCGGTACCATCTACCGTGCCGACACTCTGGAGGAGCTGGCAGATCTGCTGGGCTACAAGGGCGCTGCCAAGCAGAACTTCCTGGACAGCATCGCACACTACAACGAGCTGTGCTATGCAGGCGTGGACAGCGACTACGGCAAGGATGCACCGTACATGGTGCCCATCGACACCGCTCCGTTCTTCGGCGGTACCAGCTCCACCGGCCACTCCTCCAACCCGATGATGGTCACCATGAGCGGTGTCATCACCGACGAGACCCAGAACGTCCTGAACAAGGACTGGGAGCCCATCGAGGGCCTGTATGTGGCTGGCAACTGCCTGGGCGGTCGTTACGGCTTTGGCTACAGCACTCCGTTCGCCGGCAACTCGGTCGGTATGGCCATGACCCACGGCTGGACCGCAGGCCATCAGGTGGCTTCCGACAAGAAGTTCCTGGGTGAGCCCGTGGAGGCCATGGAGGCACCCGCAGGCGGCCCTGGCGGCCCCGGCGGCCCCGGCGGTCCCCACTGATCTCTTCTGACGCGTTTCTTTTTCTTCTTCTCTGGGGAAGCCCCGTTACAGGGCTTCCCCTTTTGCATGAATGCGTGTATACTTTATAAAAAACGACAAGGAGCATCACCATGGCAAAACCGCTCGTGCTTGACCTGCACATCCCTTACTGCATCCGCCCGGAAAACTACCTCGCGCACTTCAACGCGGTGGGCTCCAATGCGGAAAAAAACGCCTATATGGACGCCCTCAAGCGGGAGGTGCTCTCCTATGAGGGAGAACTGGACGGTTACGAGATCCGGGCCGTGCACCTCAGCGGCGGCAGCGCCAGCGTGATGGCCCCGGACCTGCTGGGCGATGTGCTGCGCACGGTGCGCACCCATCTGCCGGTGGCGCAGGGGGCAGAGGTCAGCTACGACTCGCTGCCCGTCACCATCGGCACGCCGTCCCTCACGGGCATCGCGTCCGGCCACCCCAACCGCACCGAACTGATGATGCGCTCGGACAACGACGCCGAGCTGAAGGCGCTGGGCTGCACCCACAACGCGCAGCATATCCGCAACGCCATGCTGTTTCTGGCAAAGTTCCACCTGAACAATGTGGGCCTGACCCTGAACTACGGCATCCCGGGGCAGACGATGCAGAGCTGGCACAACAGCCTGCACGCGGCGGTCATCATGCAGGCCGGGCACATCACGGCAGAGCCGCTGGCCGTGACCGACGCCGAGGGCATGCCCAACGCGGCGGAGCGGTTCGAGATGTTCCGCTATGCCTGCGAGTACCTGCCGGAGAACGGCTACAAGATGTATGCTGCCGGGTGCTTTGCCCGCCCCGGCTACGAGTACCGCGCCCGTGCCATGGAATGGAACGGGGATGACGTCATCGGCATGGGCGTCAACGGCGGTTCGGTGTACGACGGCTATGCCGTGCGCAACACCAACAGCCTCAAGCTTTACATTAAAAATGCCGGTGACTTTGAAAAGCTCACGGCGCAGGCCGCGCAGCTGGACGAGAACGCGCGGATGCTGCGCTACCTGCGGGGCCGCATGAAGCTGAACGACGGCGTGGTGGAGCCGCTGTTCCGGGAACGGTTCGGGCAGGAACTGCCGCAGGAATTTTCCACCCTGCTGGATAAGGCAGTGGAAAACGGCCTGGCCCAGCGCACGGCCGACGGCTGGATGCCTACCCTGGAAGGACTGTTCCGGGGCGAAGTGCTGTAAAACATGGACCGAAAAACGGGAGCTGCCTCACAGAAGAGGCGGCTCCTGTTTTTTATGCAGCAAAAGCCCCACGGCGTGCCGATTTGTGGTATACTGGTAGAAAACAGTGACCCGCGAAGGAGAAAAGAATGCAATACAAACTTCTGGTAAGTGATTTTGATAATACACTGGTGCCCTTTGGGGAGCCGAAGCCCCGCCCGGCGGTGGTAAAGGCCGTGAAAAAACTGCAGGCCGCCGGGGTGAAATTTGCGCTGAGCACCGGCCGCGCCTATCCTTGCGTGCACAGGGAGCAGCTGGGCGGCATCCGGCCGGATTACATCGTTACCTGCAACGGTGCCTGTGTGACCGACAGCAAGGGCACTGTGGTGGCGGAACACCCCCTCACCAACGAGGAAATGTACGCGCTGGTGGATTTCTGCGAGGATTACAACTACCCGCTGCAGTTCAATTTCCGGGATGCCTGCTATGTGTACTGTGAGTACGAGGCCCTGCGCAACAATTATGCAAAGATGGGCAGCAGCGGCCTGACCTGCGTGGACGGCGAGGACCAAGACCGGCACCTCATCGACATGCCGCATTCGGCGTTTGCCGCGGTGCCGCCGGAACATGTAGCAGACTTCATGGCAAAATACGGCCATCTGAACCTGAACTGGATGCAGGTAGGCGCGAAAAACGCCGACGGCTACTGCTTTTACGACATCGTGCGCGGCGGTATGGACAAGGGCGTGGGTCTGACCGATCTGTGTGCCCGGCTGGCCCTGCCGCTGGAAGAGACGGTGGCGGCGGGAGACTCGGCCAACGACCTGAGCATGCTGCGCACGGCCGGCCTGGGCGTGTGCATGGACAATGGAACCGAGGATGCAAAGGCCGCTGCTGACCGGATCATCGGTGATGTGCGGGAGGACGGCCTGGCGGCGCTGATCGAGGAACTCTGGTTTGATGGCCCGAAAGCGGAGCCCTCCGGCCGGGACCTGGGCTCGGCCTGGGCACAGATCGAAAGCGCAGGCGGCCAATGAGCTTTGCGCCGGTGTACAATGAGCATAGCCGGGCGCTGATCCTGGGCACCTGGCCCAGCCCCAAAAGCCGGGAGATGGCCTTTTATTACGGCCACCCGCAGAACCGCTTCTGGCCGATGATGGCCGCCCTGACCGGGGAGCCGGTGCCGAAGCGGGAGGACATCGAAGCAAAAAAGCAGATCATCCTGCGCCATGGGTTGGCCCTGTGGGACACGCTGGAAAGCTGCACCATCACCGGGGCGTCGGATGCCTCCATCCGGGACGTGGTGCCCAACGACATCGCCGCTTTGCTGCAGAAGGTGCCCATTGAGGCGGTGTTCTGCAACGGGGCCACGGCCTATCGCATTTATACAAAGTATCTGCAGCCGGTCACCGGCCTTGCGGCGGTCAAACTGCCCAGCACCAGCCCGGCCAATGCGGCCTGCCGCCCGGAGATGCTGCGGCAGGTGTGGGGCACGGCGCTGGCAGACTGGATCGCCAAATAATTGCCAAGCTGTAAATTCTTCATGAATCCGCTTGCGTTTTTCGCAAAGGGTTGTATTATGGGTACTATAAGGGGCACCTGCCCCGGAAAAGGAGAACGACCATGAGCAAGATCATCCGCACCCGGAAGCCCAGTGTCCTGCCGTACTACGCGGCGGCGCTGGTGTTCGTGGTGCTGTGCGCGGCGCTGCCGGTGTACCGGCTGTGGGCCCTTGCGGCGGCGCTGGCAGCCGCTGCGGCGGCATTCCTGGCGGCCAAAAAGGTCTGCCCGCCCCGTGTGGTGGAAACCGAGGTGCCCTTCCACACGGGTGTGGAGGACGTGGACGCCATGCTGGCAGACATCCAGCAGAAGCTGGACACTCTGCACAGCCTGAACGAATCCCTGCCCGACCCGCAGCTGTCCGCCGCCATGACCCGCATGGAAAAGGCCGGACGCTCCATTGTGGAAGTGGTGGAGGCCAACCCCGCCAAGGCAAAGCAGGTGCGCCGCTTTGCCAACTACTATCTTCCGGACGCCGTGAATGTGCTGCAGCAGTATGCGCAGCTGGCCCGGCAGGGGGTGCGCGGCGAGAACGCCGCCGCCATCCGTGCCGAGGTGGAGCACAATGCGTCCTCCATTGCCACGGCCTTTGAAAACCAGCTGGATGCACTGTACGCCGCAGAAAGCATGGACCTGTCGGCAGACCTGACCGTGCTGCAGAACATGCTCAAAGGGCAGGGACTGAGTAAATAAACGGATATACTGGAAAGGAAGGAATCTCCTATGGCAGACAACACGTTCAACTTTGACCTCGACGCACCCGCTGTGCCTACCCTGACGCTGGACCCGGCTCCGGCACAGGAGCAGGCCCAGCCCAAACAGCCGGAACCCGCCGCTGCCCCCGAGGCACAGGTCAAGCTCAGCCCGGAAGAGCAGGCCATGGTGGATCAGTTCGCGGAGAAGATCGACATCACCAACAGCCAGCAGGTGCTGCAGTACGGCTCCGCCTGCCAGAAGAAGATCGGTGACTTCTCCGAAGCAGCTCTTTCCAAGGTGTCCACCAAGGACCTGGGCGAAGTGGGCAATATGATCACCGACCTGATCGGCGAGCTGAAGAGCTTTGACGCAGGCGAAGAGCAGCAGAAGGGCATTCTGGGCTTCTTCAAGAAAAAGGGCGACCAGATCGACGCCCTCAAGACCAAGTACAACAAGGCCGAGACCAACGTGGAGAATATCCAGGGCATGCTGGAGGCCCATCAGGTGCAGCTGCTCAAGGACATCGCCATGCTGGACAAGATGTATGACCTGAACATGGCCTACTTCAAGGAGCTCAGCATGTACATTCTGGCCGGTAAAAAGAAGCTGGCCGAGGTGCGTGCAGGGGAGCTGCAGCAGGCCATGGACAAGGCCAAGGCCTCCGGCCTGCCGGAGGACGCCCAGGCGGCCCGCGACCTGGCCGACCAGTGCGAGCGCTTTGAAAAGAAGCTGTACGATCTGGAGCTTACCCGCAACATCAGCCTGCAGATGGGCCCCCAGATCCGCCTGCTGCAGAACAACAACACCATGATGGCCGAGAAGATCCAGTCCACCATCGTGAACACCATCCCCCTGTGGAAGAACCAGATGGTGCTGGCCCTGGGCCTGGCCCACAGCCAGCAGGCCATGCAGGCCGAGCGTGCCGTCACCGACATGACCAACGACCTGCTCAAGAAGAACGCCGAGGCGCTCAAGTTGGGCACCATCGAGACGGCCAAGGAGTCCCAGCGCGGCGTGGTGGACATCGAGACCCTGCAGCAGACCAACAAGAGCCTGATCGAGACGCTGGACGAGCTGAACAAGATCCAGACCGAGGGCCGCGCAAAGCGCGCTGCCGCCGAGCAGGAACTGACCCGTATCGAGGACGAACTGAAATCCAAAATGATGGAGATCCGGAGCTGAAATGGCAAACGCAGATTTTAACCCCAAGCAGACCGGCACCCCCGGCGGCTTTGACGCGGGCAGCTACCGCGAAAAGGCCAGCCCGGAGCAGACCGTGCAGCTGACCCCGCTGCAGCAGAAGCTGGCCGGGCTGGAAGCAAAACTGCCCGCCGCCCTCACCCGGCAGGCCATGGCCCTGGCGTTGAGCATCGTGGTGATGCTGGCGGCCTTTGCAGGCTTTGGCAGTGCCAAGGTGCGCAGCAAATACAACACGGCCCGGCAGTGGTTCACGGTTGGCGTGTCTGCCGACAACGGCTACAACCTCAGCGAGGAACTGACCGCCCGGGCCAATACGGCGGCAAACGTCATCACCACCGCCGGCAATACGCTGGGGGCCGACAATGCGGAAGTACAGACCGCGCAGGCGGCGCTGGATGACTTTTCGGCCTGCCTGGACGCCGTGCAGTCTGGCGGAAAGAGTCAGGCGTTGACCTCCCTGAGCTACTACAACGGCAGTTCCATGCACGCGCTGTATCAGGCCAACGAGACGCTGGGCAAGGCCATCGACCAGCTCTATGCCAAATTGCAGGAGCAGGCCGCCGACCCCATGAAGATGGGCGCTGTGCAGGGCCAGTATGGCCAGTTCAACAGCGCAGGCACCATCATCGGCACATTGAAATACAACGAAGCCGTCTACAACTATCAGAACGAAGTCGGCGGGTTCCCGGCCAATGTGCTGGGCGGCCTTGCCGGCGTGAAGGAGGTTGAGCCCTTCGCATGAAAAACATTGCAAGAAAACTCAGCGCACTGCTGCTGGTGTTCGTGGTCAGCGCGGCGGCCCTGTGCCCGGCCTTTGCGGCCTCGGCCAGCCTGCCCTCGCTGCCCAGCGGCCAGTGTGTGGTGGACGATGCCAACGTCCTGAGCAGCAGCACCGTGCAGACCATCACCGACCTGAACGCCCAGCTGGAAAGCAGCTGCAGCGGGGCGCAGATCGGCGTGCTGACGGTGGATTACACCGGCAGTTGCACCACAGAAGAATATGCCCTGCAGGCGGCCAATGCCTGGGGCATTGGTTCTTCTACCGGCAATAATGGTGTGCTGATCCTGTTGGTCATGGAGACCCAGCAGTACGCCGACGGCGATTACTACATTGCCACAGGTGACGGTTTCCGCAACACCACGCTGGAAAGTCAGGCCAGTGCCCTTGCCCAGACCATGGAGGACGACTTCGTCCGGCAGGACTATGACGACGCCGTGACCACCTGCGCCCAGAACGTGGCGCAGACCATCGCGGACATCTACGGCGTGAGCCTTTCGGGCGGGAACACGAACAACGGCTCCTACAACGAGCCTGCTTATGATGACAACAGCAGTGGAGGAGGCTTTGGTGATATCCTGCTTGGCTTTGTCACCATCCTGTTCACGATCATCCTGCTGCTCATCATCGTGTCGGTGATTGTGTACACCTTCTCCGGCCCGCTGGGCGGCCTGTTCTGGTGCTTTGGCGGCCCCTGGCACAGAGGACCCCGTCCGCCGCGCGGACGCCGCAACCCGCCCCCGCCCCCGCCGGGCGGCCCCTATGGCGGCTTTGGCGGTCCCGGCCCTGGCGGTTCTGGCGGACGCGGCCCGCGGAACTCTCCGCCGCCGCGCCGTACCCCGCCCCGCAGCACTCCGCCCCGCAGCGGCGGCTTCGGTGGTGGGTCC
>UQDV01000038.1 GCA_900539945.1 uncultured Faecalibacterium sp. | reverse complement strand
GTATCTCAGCGATGAATGGGGATCACCCCCGCGTATGCGGGGAAAAGTGTACAGCCTTATAAGTGGCTTGTAACAACTCAGGATCACCCCCGCGTATGCGGGGAAAAGTGCCCAGTTCTTTTCTGAGTAGTTCCAGAATGGGGATCACCCCCGCGTATGCGGGGAAAAGGTGCTGGGCGGGAACCTGCTGCCGGTAAACAAAGGATCACCCCCGCGTATGCGGGGAAAAGAAACCCCCTCACTGGTAGTTGTGAGAGGGTCTAGGATCACCCCCGCGTATGCGGGGAAAAGCTTGCCTGAAGAACTGGAACAAGCGCTGCCCAAGGATCACCCCCGCGTATGCGGGGAAAAGGCATGTATGCAATGCACCCTGCAAGGGCATGGGGGATCACCCCCGCGTATGCGGGGAAAAGGACGCCGAAATGGCCGTGCTTTCCCAGGAAATGGGATCACCCCCGCGTATGCGGGGAAAAGCGGTCATGCCATCAACCCGAATGTCTGCGGCCAGGATCACCCCCGCGTATGCGGGGAAAAGTCTCCGTTTTCTCTCTTCCGCCCACCACATTTGGGATCACCCCCGCGTATGCGGGGAAAAGTATACTCCCGCACCTGTTCGATTGTGCTGGATGGGATCACCCCCGCGTATGCGGGGAAAAGTTTTTTAATGTTTCTTCGGTCTGGTCTCTTACGGGATCACCCCCGCGTATGCGGGGAAAAGGGCTCCAGAATCTTTCAAGACCCTGCTGGTATGGGATCACCCCCGCGTATGCGGGGAAAAGTTATGAGGCGTTTTTCAGCTTCTGCCGTAGGAGGGATCACCCCCGCGTATGCGGGGAAAAGGCTGCTGCGGCAGCTCCGGCACATAACCAGTCGGGATCACCCCCGCGTATGCGGGGAAAAGAGCGGCAGGCGTGGCCTGCGAGTGCGGCAATGGGGATCACCCCCGCGTATGCGGGGAAAAGAAGGTGGCTGAAGATATTGGATCAGAGGATACGGGATCACCCCCGCGTATGCGGGGAAAAGAATTTTAAGTAGTCAGACACACCGACACTCCAGGGATCACCCCCGCGTATGCGGGGAAAAGTGTTGTGAGAGCTGCCCGGAGGTGAGCATCTGGGGATCACCCCCGCGTATGCGGGGAAAAGTTTAACGGCATGACCGATGATGAGCTGCAGGAGGGATCACCCCCGCGTATGCGGGGAAAAGCCAAGTGCCAGCTTGATAACGTCCGTTGTGGCAGGATCACCCCCGCGTATGCGGGGAAAAGTGCGATTGCGCTCAAGGTATTATACCCCATTTGGGATCACCCCCGCGTATGCGGGGAAAAGCGGCATACTACAAAGCCAGAGCACAGCAAGATAGGATCACCCCCGCGTATGCGGGGAAAAGAATTATCATCTGCCCGACCAGTTGCCCGGGGGGGGATCACCCCCGCGTATGCGGGGAAAAGCAAACTACAAACTGCTACGCAAAGTGAGCGATAGGATCACCCCCGCGTATGCGGGGAAAAGTCGTAGTATCGCGGAATTTGTGCCTGCTTCCCGGGATCACCCCCGCGTATGCGGGGAAAAGACTAAAAAGATCCCATCGCATCGGCCATTTCAGTTGCATCCTGTGCCTGTTTCATTCAGTTTTGCATAGAGCCTCTGCGTCAGGCGGCAGTCGGGCAGGGCCCTGTGCTCCACCCTGTCTGCCAGCCCAAAATGCCGTACCAGTGTGAGCAGCTTAAAGTTGGCAACGCCTATCACCTTCCGCCGCGCAAGCGGCAAAAGGTCGATCTTCCGGTTGGTCAGTATCGGCTTCTGGTTTCGCGTACAGGCCGCGCGCAGGAATTCCAGATCAAATTGCAGGTTGTACCCCACCAGAGCATCTTTGCCTACAAATTCCAGAAATGCTTCCAGCGCAGCGGCCGCGTCCATCCCGCCTTCCAGTTCCGACTGTGTGATTCCCGTCAATTGCGTGATCTCCGCAGGCAGCGGAGTTTGCAGGTGCACCAGGGCCGAAAATTCTTCCGTCGGCTGCCCGTCCCGCACCCGGACGGCCCCATACTCCACGATCGAGTCCGTCGCCGCGTGCAGGCCGGTCGTTTCCAGGTCGATTACCGTGTAATCGTTTTTTCCGGGCTTTCGGGCAGTCCGCTGTGCCATTTTTTGTGCCATCTGGTACTTTGCCGCCTTGCTGAACCCCGGTTTCAGGTCCATCGCCTCGGTCTGCGTCTGGGGCAGCGGGCGGCGCATCAGCTTGATGCCGTCAAAATCCACAGCTTCCCAGCTGGTGTTGTGGGTGCGGAACTCCATCCGCTGCTCCCCTGCCGCCGTGTAGACCAGTGTCGCCTGCCCGTTTTTCAGGTTCTGGCAGACACGGTCCCACACTGCATCCCGGACGCGGCTGCTCACATTGCCCACATAAACGCCGGTGTTGATCTCACACAGCCACTTGGACAGGTCGCCGCGCAGGCGGGGCGGGCAGTTGGTCATGGTCAGAACTACGATGGCTCCTCACCCGCTTCCCGGTCAAAGTAATTGATGCCGTTTGACACCGCACCGACCTTGTTATCCCAGAGGTAAACCACATCCGGCTCTTCCGTCTGTTCCTCTTCGGTCAGCAGCAGCCAGCGGATGTCGTGGACCATCCGTTCCAGAATATGATGCTCCACCATAGCATCCCGGACACGGCGGCGCACGACGGCAGGCAGGTCCTCCGGGGCCTGCGCCGCCACCTCAAATGCGATCGGGATGGTTACCTCCGCCTTGTATAGGTCGGCAATGTCGTACACGAAAGAGCACTCATGCCCGACGTGCACGAATCCCAGCCCCGGCGCACACCCCAGCGCCACAATGACCGCATGGGCCAGCCCGTACAGGCAGGCATGCGCAGCAGACAACGCCTGATTGACTGGATCCCCGGATGCAAAATCCTCCGGGCGGTACAGCCGCCCGCTCCACGGCACGCCAGTTTCTTTGGACGCCTTGCGGTAGACGTTCCGCACACGGCTGCCCTCCCGGCCGCGCAGCTGCTGCATCGTCAGATGGGAGACGTCCTCCTCCGGAAAGCGCAGCTGGTACATTTTGCGCACCACATCCAGATGCTTCCGGTGGTTGCTCACCAGTTCCGCCTGACGGATGAGCATCCGGGAATGGGTGGTCAGCGGGCGGCCGTGGGCATAATAGCGCACGCCGTGCTCCCCGACCCAGACCGCGCCCACGCCGGCGTCTCCCATCAGCTCCATGGCACGGTGGGTCACACGGGTGCCGGGGCCGAGCAGCAGCACCGAAATGCCCGCCGCCGGGATCTGAACGATGCCCTTTTCATCCGTCACCGTGATGGCACCGTCCTGACGGCCCAGCGTGCAGTGTTCCAGGTACAGAAAGGTCATCCGGTCCCGGACCTGCGGCAGCGCCTGCAGATCAGGGCGGATCATGCCCGGCACATCATCCATGGCTGCTTCCTCCGTGCAGGATGGTCATCAGGCCAAGGCCGTAGGCTTTGCCGCGGCCAATGCCCTGACACAGCATCTCCCGGAACGCTTCCGGGTCGGTCACCTGCAGGATGCCCTCATAGGTCACCGCCAGCAATGTGACCGGCCGCTTTCCGTTCTTCCGGAAGTGACAGGTCTGTTTCCGGGTCACCTGAAAAGCGCCCTCCGTCAGGGCAAAGCCGTGCTTCCCGGCCTGCTCCAGCAGCCACTGTTCCTGCTCCGCTTCCAGATAGCAGGGCTTCAGGGCACCCCGCGCCAGCGGGTCCGCCGGGTCTTTCCGGGTGCGGGTCGGATTTGCCGTCAGACGGAACTGCCAACAGCTGCCCGGGGTCACCCGTTCCAGCAGCGGCTCGTAGCGGCGCATTTCCGGTGCGGCTCCCGTCCCGAACTGCGCACACAGTCCGGTCAGGTCGGGGAGCGCCTCGCTGAGCAGCAGCAGATACAGTTTTCCGTTCAGGCTGTCCAGCCGCCACAGCCTGCGGCGTCGTTCGCCGGAGAACGAGTTTTCCACCGCGCCGTGGAACTTCTGTGGAGAAGTCAGTGCGATCATGGTACTGCGGCGGGCGGGGTCAAGTTCTGCGCGGGACAAATACATTGCATCTCACCTCAATTCTGCAATTCCGCCATGGGGTCGTGCTCCGTCGGTTCCGGCATTTCCGGCCGGTCCAGCCGCCATTCCCGCACCGGGCGGAACCCGTACTGCCGGTGCACCGGGCTGAAGGACATCGGCAGATCCTGCCGGGGCACTGCTGCAGGGTCTGCCGGGTCGGCGTCGGCCACGATGCGCAGCTTCCCTGTTTCCGGTTTTCGTCCCTGCATGGGTTCCGTCCGGAGGACGTCCAGCAGGCTCCCCTGCCGGATGCCCAGACAGAGCGGCAGGGTGGGCGGGCAGGAGCGCCGCCCCAGATACAGCGGGTAGACCGGGTGCCGCAGAGCCGCTTCCAGCACCCGCAGCAGAGCTTCGTCCTCGCTTTCCAGCCCTGCCAGAAAAACGGCATCCTGCAGATAGTGGCGGTAGGTCACATAGGAGGTGTCCCGGCTTTTGGCGGTGTGAAAATCCACCAGCAGGCTGCCCTCCTGATCCGCCCGCACGGCAAAACGCAGGCCGTTCAGCCGGGCAAGGCCCTCCGTGTCGTCCCGGCGCAGCCCCAGCGCCGCCGCCAACAGGCCGACCACGCCGCTTTTGGTGGGTTCCCGGTCGGTCTTGCGGGTCTCAAACTTGGAGTCCGAACCCCAGGACTGCAGGGGTGCAGCCAGCCGAAGCAATAAGGTCGCCATGGTCACACCTCATTCCCGGACAGCTTCTCCTCTACGGCTTTTTCCAGTGCCGCCAGCATGGTGTTCAGCGGCATGGGCTGTGCCAGTTCTTCCAGCCCGGTACCCACCGTAAAGCTCTGCTCCGGTGCCTCTGCAAAGGTATTGTAGAGTTCCTTTGCATACTGTTTCAGCGCCATCTTGGACGGTTCTGCATAGCCTTCTTCGCTCTTGCGCACCGGCTTTTCAAAGGCACCGCAGAGGTTCACCGGCTGGTCCTGCCGCAGAGTGACGTAAACGGCATCCGGCAGAGTGCGGTTGGCAAAGCTGTTCTGCTTGCCGGTGGGCATGGAGCGGATGAACGCCTCACCGAACGCCCGGACCGTCTGTGCCGCCTGCTCTGCGCCCAGCGTGCGCACCAGCTCCAGAACATTGACCGTCGCATAGCGGTACAGGGTGGCGGAATTGTATTCCACCGTGCCCAGATGCCCGGCACCGGCGTTGTCCTCCGGGGCACAGTCGTCCACGGCGGTGAAATAGTCGAACTCGTTCTGCACGGTGTGGGTGGAGATGCTGTGGGCCACCTGTGCGGCAGCGTCGTAGTTCAGCGACGGGTCATCTGCCACCATGCGGCCAAACAGCGCCATGTCCGCAGAGGGAGCCTCTTTCAGGGCTTCCTTGTACTGCTTTTTGTCCTTGCAGCCTTCTACAGCCAGCTCTGCCAATGCCTTTGCCTGTGCCGTACTCATGAAAAACAGCGCTTTTGTGCCCTTGTCATCGCTCTTGATGCCTGCATCTGCAATGACCTTCTGGGCCAGTTTGAGGGCATCCTTGTCCGGAGCAAGGGCTTTGATCTGCTTTGCCACCAGATCCGTGCCCTTCTTGGTGCGGTAACCGGTCTCAACTGCATCGCTCATTTCCCCGGTGAACATCACGCGCATGGCGTGCTTCCACGCCTGCGAGGACACCCGGGCACGGACGGCCCCGCCATAGACAGCGGTCTTGGGGCTGCCGGTGTCGTCGCGGTTGACGCAGCTGGGCGGCACGGTCTGCAGAACATGAAAATCAACATACAGGCGTTTGGTATCCATCTCAATTCTCCTTTTCGTTCTCTTTGGTTTTCTCCGTGGGGCTCGCATAAAGGTCCCGGCCCCACCGCAAACGGACATTCGGCGCACCGTCCACAAACTGGTATTGATACAGATCCTCGGCCAGCTGCGGATAATCCAGCGGGATCCCTTCCCGCCGCAGCAGCTGGATCATCCCGCGCAGGTGGTGCGAGACTTCCGGCATGGAATCCGCCGTTGCCAGTGCGTTGAACCGCCGGAGCACGCTGCTCTCGGTCCAGTCCTGCCCGGCAGCCGTTTTTTCGGCCAGCTGCCGCACTGCACCGCCCAGCGTTCTGCCCGGCTGGTTCATGGAAACACCGGCTTCCCCCTGCTGGTGCAGGGCAAACAGGGTCAACGCCGTATAGACGGCCCATTCCGCCTTTGACGGGCCATTGCTGCCCTGCAGCTGCTCCGGCATGTCGGCCAGCAGAGCGCCCCACAACGCAGGCAGGTCTCCGGGCTGACGCCCCACGCCCCGGCGCAGCTCGGCAAGCTCGGCCCGTCTCTGCGGCTCCGGCAAAATTTGCAGCCGACGCAGCTGCCGGGTCACGCAGGCTTTCACCTCATTGGTTTTCATTCTGTCCCTCCTTCATCCTGTTTCGGGTACAGCTTCCGCAGGCCATATAGAAAGATGTTGTAGGCCTCGGGTGCTGTATACAGATAACTCTTTTCCGGATTCTTTTTATCCGGAACGCGATGCCCGATGAATGCAGCGGTCCCCGCTTGCTCCACCATCTGTCTGCCCAATTCTGCCGCAAGCCGGTATGCCTGCTCCTGCCACTCGGCCGCTTTCTCGACCGGTTCATCCGTCTCTGGGTCAATGCCTTGCAGCCACCGCCGGAACGGCTGGTCTACCGCAAAATAGAACTGCGCGCGGGCGGCTTCGGCACCGGTGTCGTTCTTGTCCCCTGCCGCAAGGGCCAGGTTCTGTGCCAGACGACCCACATATCGCGCGGCCTGCTCACAGCTGCCGATTTCGGTCGTGATCCGTTTTCGCCAGTTTTTTGCCAAATCCTCCAGCAGTTCTGCCTGAAAGGTCAGGCTGTCGCTGAATGCATCGTTCACGAAGAAATCCTTGTCCCCGTACTTCATGCCGCTGATCCGAAAGCAGATCATTCTGCGGCGATCCAGTTGTCGGGGGGTGCTACTCTGAAGTGCTTCGATCCAGCGGACGATGCCGGGCTTGCGCACCGACTCGCCCTCATCACAGAACACCGCCGGGAACTCCCGCCAGAACTGCCGGGACGGGTCATGCCGACTGGGCACAAAAGTGGGGGTTCCGGTCTTTTTGCTCTTTTTGGGGTCCGGGTCGCGCCAGACGGTCATCTGCTCCGCAAAGGCATTCTCCCGCGGGAAGAAATCGCCGCCCAGCAGGGTGAAGCCCGTCACCGTCTGTCCTTTCCGGCAGAGCAGCAGCCGCCGGGACTGCAGTGTCAGCAGCTGGGCCGGGTTATCCGGCAATGCGATCTCTGTTCGTTCTGCGCTGCGGGGCACATCCAGCTCCCAGCACGGACGGTCCTCTTCCCACAGCTCTCTGCCGTCCTGTAAAAAGGTCAGGTTCAGCATCAGGGTCTCAAACAGATTTTTGCCCTGCGCCTGAAGATACCCCAGCTTTCCCAGCCAACCGGCTCCCACCGAAGGCAGTCCCTTGCCTTTGGGTTTGGCCGAAGTATCATCGTAGCCATTCACGCTCAGCAGCCAGCGTGCCGCCTGCGCATAGCTCAGACCGTTTTTTCCTGCACCCGTACAGGCCGAGAACAGACGCAGCTTGTTGCTGCTCTCCGAAAGCTCACCGTTCAGTTTGGAGGCCGTGTATTCCGTACCGATCTTCGCTTCCGGCACCTGCCAGAAGGGGCGCTCCGGGTGGAACAGCCAGAAGCGGTCCTGCCATTTGTCCAGATAATCCCGGATCGGCTGTTCCGGGAAGCGCCCCAACTGCCACAGTTCGCTCCAGCGCTGCAGAGCATCCCGGGGTTCTTCAAACGGTGCCGGTACACCGTTCCCATCCACGCGGGAGAACACGGTGTGCAGCACCGCCAGCAGCAGCCGCAGCATGGCGGCGTCCTGTGTGGGCATCTCGCCCGCAAGGTCCACATACGCGTGTGCATGGAGCAGGGCGTCGGTCAGCGAGACTTCCTGCACAGTGCAGTCCTGTGTCCGCACCCGGACCCACGGTTCCCGCAGCAGGTTAAACTCCATTGTCTCCATTCTCATCCTCCTTCTGATAGGTCAGGCCGTTCTCACGGTCGTAGTGCAGCACCTGCCCGGCAAGGTGTGCCGTGCGGCGCTCGTCCAGCAGCAGGACCAGTTCCCCGCGCAGCAGCGGGGAGAGCCGCCATGCCGCAAAATGCTTCCGGGTCTCGGCTTCCAGCGCGTCAATGGTTTGCTGCACGCTCCATCGTTTGCTGAAATACCCCGGCAGACGCAGTCTCTGCCGCGCGATCTGCAAGGCTTCTTCCGGCTGCGGGGGCTGGTCCACCGCTACACAGGGCCCGGCTGCTTCTCCCTCTCCGGGCAGGAAGCGGACATTGCCGCTGCTGTCCTGCATCATGACCAGCACCTCAATGGACGGGTCGCCGTCGCGCACAGCGGCGCGGGCACCGGCGTCGCTGGTCGCCCCGACCTCATTCATCCAGTCGTCCAGCGCATCACCGCATGCTCTCGGCGACGAAATGGCAAAGGCCTTGGCGCTGCGCTGCTTCTTGGCCTGTTCCAGCTCATATGTTCCCCGTGCCGCTGTGCTCTGCGGGTCTGCGGGCAGGCAGTCCGGCTCCCAGCCGTAGGTGTCCTGTACCAGCCGGGCGATATCCGCAGGCAGCTGCACTTCCTGCGGCAGGAGCTTCCGGGTACGTCCGAGCAGCCATTCGCCATAGATGGCTGCACTGCCCTCGTCAAATTCCTCGGTCCCGGTGTCCAGCACTGCACAGCGGGCGTCCTGCACCGGCTGCGGACGCGCCCGGCCCGGATGCCGGTGCAGCCGTCCGATGCGCTGCAGCAGCAGGTCCATCGGGCACAGTTCCGTAATCATGTAATCGAAATCGATATCCAGTGACTGCTCGAGCACCTGCGTACCCACCACGATCAGCCGGTCGCGCTGCGCCGGGGTCGAGCGCTTGCCGATGCGCTCCATCAGGCGTTGTTCCTTTTCGGCGCGGTCAGGCATCAGGAACTGTGCGTGGAACACAAGCACTTCAAATTCCGGCAGCTCTTCTCGCAGGCGGGCCGCAAGGTCCTGCGCTTTCCGCACCGTGTTGACGATCACGCCTGCACAGCCACCCTCCCGCAGGGCACTCTGCAGCATTTCCGGCAGCTGTTCCTCCGTCAGGGATTCCATCATCACCCGGCGCGGCGGTGTGTGCAGCGGAATGCCGGTTTGCTGCACCTGTTTTCCATCGGTCCAGGTCAGCAGCGGGTAGCCGCGGCAGGTTTTCCAGGGTGCATCCGGCAGCGTTTTCCGGTTGAGATATGCGGTCACAAGTTCGGTGCGCCGCTTGGCGGGCAGCGTGGCCGAAAGCAGGATCACCGGCACCCGGTACTCTCCCAGCCAGTTCAGTGCCCGGTCCAGATAACAGTTCATGTAGGCGTCGTAAGCATGACACTCGTCGATCACCACCACCTTGCCCGCCAGGCCGAGATGCCGCAGCATCACATGTTTTTGCTGCAAGGCCGCCATCAGCAGCTGATCCACCGTGCCAATGACAAAGTTGGCCAGAAGCGCCTGTTTGCTGCCCTGAAACCACTGGTGCACCATCACCCGTTCCTCCGGGTCGTCGGCGTCATCCTCCACCGGCACCGGCTCCTGCTGCAATTTCAAATAGTCTGTATTCAGCTGCGCCATGCCGTGCGCCAGCCGGATGGAGTGTTCCAGCCCATCCGACTGTTTCTGCGCCCAGTCCAGCAGCCGCCCAAAAATACCGTTGGCGGTGGCCTGGGTCGGCAGACCAAAGAAGATGCCGCCCTCCCCGCAGCGCTGTGCCAGAACCTCCGCTGCTGCCAGCGCAGCCTCGGTTTTGCCCACGCCCATCTGGGCTTCCAGAATAAAAATGCCCGGTTCCTGTGCGTTGTTCACAGCCTCCAGCATAGCCTGCTGCACTTCGTTCGGAAGAAAGCCGAACCGCTCCCGGAACTCCGCCGGGTCCGCCGCGGCCTCCTGCACTTCCCAGGGAAGGGTCGGCGCGAATTTCTGCCATGCCCGTTCCACGCGGGCCGGATAAAGGCTCTCGTCGCCCAGTTCCTCTACCGGGATCAGCGGGAAATACCGGGGATTGCTGGCGATCCAGTCCGCCATGATGAGCAGGCCGGTCAGAAGGAGTTCCGTCGGGACCGACAGCTCCGGCAGCTCTTTCACGTCAGAAAATCCGCTTTCCTGCAGGGCGTGATCGAACAGTTCCTGCCAGCAGCTCCACCAGAATGTTTTCCGTCCTTTGGGCCAGTAGTTCGTTTCGTACACTCCGTCTTCCAGCTGGTCCAGAACATTATTTGCCTCCTGCGGCTTGCCGTGGTGTGCCCCCACGATCGAGGCCAGTCCTTCCGGGCAGCCCAGTTTCCGCAGGATCACCTCCCCGGCCAGCGCATGGTGGGAAAATTTCTTTTCCCGCTCGTTCCAGCGGAGCTCGGTATCCTCCTTCAACCGCTGTTTTGCCTCCGGCAGCAGGCTCATGATCGGGCCGGCAAAGGCCAGCGTGATTTTCCCGATATCGTGGACCCACCCCAGAAAAACGACAGTCCGGGTCAGCAGTTCCTCGTCCAGGTCCAGATTCCGCCGCACACTTTCCGGCAGCCACTGCTGCACCAGAAACCGCATAACGCCTGCTGTGTCCCGCAGATGCATCCAGAGCGGCAGCCACAAACTGCTGTTGTCCGGGTCTGTTTTGCCTGCAAAACGCCGTACCTTGCAGGATCGTTCCGGTCGTTTCATCGTTCCACCTCCAAAGCATCGTTCCCATTGGCAGCCGGTGATTTTCTGATACGCAAAGAATAACAGACATGCCATCCCATAAACAGGACTTTCACGTTTTTCAGCGATTTTTACTCTGTTTTTCTTCTGTCCCCCCCCCGCAAATGCGGGGAAAATCCCTCATTGTGCTAAATCATTGGAGCAATCCCGCAAATGCAGGAAGCGGATTATTATGCTATATCATGTTCTCTTTTTATCCGCATCGTCATTATAGCAACTATTCCAGTTATTTTCAATATTTTATTGTATTTTTTGGATATTACGAGGCATGTTTTTATTGATCCGCTCCATTGGCCGGGTCGCGGCAGTTTTCTTCCGACGCAAAAATCCCACCGACTTCCTGCTGCGGAAATCAATGGGATTTTATCAGCATCTCTTCAGTTGAAGGCACCATTCTGGGCGGCATACACCGCAATGGTGCTCAGCAGGTCCAGTTCCGCTTTCTGGTAGGTCGTGCGGCCGATGTGCAGCTGTTCCAGCACGTCGGCCTCCTTGCGGTGCTGCAGATAGCGCAGCTGCAACAGATCGGCCCGGATGGGATCCGCTTCCTTGTAATAGGCCATGCTGTCCTCAATGGCCTTTTCCCACCGGCGGTTCACCGGCGACCGCGCCCACTGCCGCCGGCCATAGGCCAGCAGGGCGCTGCGGGTGGCATCACGCTGCTGTTTTGTCATTTCGGCTTTCTCCTTTCTGCAGCGGCCAGGCTGCGCTCATAGCGGTTCTGGGTGTCAAAAAAGCAGGCATCCCGCTCCGACATCGTCATTCCCAGCATCGCCGACAGATTTTCGGCTTCGTTCAGTTTGAACTGGGTCTGCCCCTGCAGTTTGCTGTGCAGCGCGCTCTCACTGATGTTCAGCGCGCGGGCCACATGCCGCAGCTTGTAGCCGCTGTCGCGGATGTATTCTTCGATCAGTCTGGTATTGGCCATGTTCTCCGCTCCCTTTTTGTCGGTTTCACGTTGTCCAACAATCTTTGGTTGTAGTATAGTCGCAAGTTGATTGTCTGTCAACCAATTTTCAAAAATCGCGCGAAAAAAGTTGATTTTCGCCCACTTTTCTGGTATACTGCCTCCAGAAGCATCCATTTCACCGCACAACCATTCGTTTTTGAACGGAGGCGTCTATGTCCGAACTTTCCACCCGCGTCCGGCTGCGGCGCGAAGAACTGGGCCTCTCGCAGGAGCAGCTGGCCCAGCGCATGGGATACCGCTCCAAATCCTCCATCACCAAGCTGGAAAAAGGGGTCAACGACATCCCGCAGGCAAAGCTGGAAGAGCTGGCCGCGGCACTGGAGACCACCCCGGCCTATCTGCTGGGGCTGGACGTGCCTTGCCCGCCGCCGGGCTTTGAGCCGCTGCCCGCTATGGCCATGGTGCCGCTGGTGGGCTCCATCGCCTGCGGCACCCCCATCACCGCCGAGCAGAACATCGAGCAGTACATCGGCGTTCCGGCGGCGTGGCACGCTGACTTTGCACTGACCTGCCACGGCGACAGCATGGCTCCCACCATCTGCGACGGCGACATCGTCTGCATCCGCTGCCAGCCGGAGGTGGAGCAGGGCGAGATCGCCGCAGTGCGCATCGGCGAGGAAGCCACCCTCAAACATTTTCACCGGCAGGGCGACACTGTGATGCTGCTGGCCGACAACGCCGCCGTCTGCCCGCCCATGGTCTACACCGGTCCCCAGCTGAACGAGATCCGCATCGAGGGCCGGGCCGTGGGCTTCTGCCGCGGTTTATAACCTATCATAAGGAGGGTCCGCCATGTTCTTTTCCAAAAAGAAACCGTCTGCCGCCTACGACCCGGCCGTGCAGCGGCCCGCTTTGCGGTGCAGCATCTGCACCGGGGAGCAGGTGGCCGGTTTTGTGCACCCGGACGGCCATTTTGAGGACGTCCAGCTCATCCGCACCCCGCAGGAACTGGCGGCCTTCCGCACCCGGTACGGCATCCCGCCGGAGACCGTCATCGAAAAAATCTACTGAACAAGGAGCGTCCTATGCCCACAGCACCCGAAGAGATGACCCTGAAGGTCATTGCCCACATCCACACTGCCTTTCCCACCAAGTTCGGCATCCCGCGGCAGAGCGGGCTGGTGGACAGCCTGCGGGGCGAGGTGATCTTTACCCCGGAATACCGCAGCGCCGACGCCGTGCGCGGGCTGGAGGATTTCAGCCACATCTGGCTGGTGTGGCAGTTCTCCGGCGCGGTGCGGGACAGCTGGTCCCCCACCGTTCGGCCGCCGCGTCTGGGCGGCAATACCCGCATGGGCGTGTTCGCCACCCGGTCCCCCTTCCGGCCCAACCCCTTGGGCCTTTCCAGCGTGAAGCTGGAAGGCATCGAGATGCGCCCGGAGGTGGGCCCCGTCCTGCTGGTGCGCGGGGCTGACCTGATGGACGGCACCCCCATCTATGACATCAAGCCCTATATCCCCTACGCCGACTGTCACCCGGACGCTGCCGAGGGCTTTACCGGCCAGACCCGGCGCCACCTGTTGGAGGTGTCCTGCCCGGAAGAACTCTGGGCCGCCGTGCCGCAGGCCGACCGCGACGCCCTGCGCGGGGTACTGGCCAACGACCCCCGCCCCTCCTACCAGCACGACCCTGCGCGGGTCTACGGCATGGAGTTCGGCGGGCTGGAAGTGCACTTTACTGTAGACGATCCCGTGCTGACCGTGCGGGACATCACCCGCCGCTGAGGAGCCTGCTATGGAACTGCGCAACATCAACACCTTTTTGCACATTGCCGAGCTGCACAGCTTTTCGCGCACCGCGCGGCAGCTGGGCTACTCCCAGTCGGCGGTGTCCTCCCAGATCGCCCAGCTGGAAGCGGAACTGGGTGCCCCCCTGTTCGACCGGGTGGGCAAGACCGTGCGCCTGACCGGTGCCGGTGAGACCTTTCTGGGCTACGCCCGCACTCTGCTGGCCACCGTGGAGCAGGCGCAGGCCGCCCTGCAGCGGCCCCAGCAGATCAGCGGGCGGCTGCGCATTGCGCTGGCCGACTCGGTGTGCAGCACCTTTCTGCCTGACCTGCTCCAGCGGTACCACGCGCAGTTCCCGCAGGTGGAACTGGTGCTCTGCACCGCCACTGACGACGGCATGCTGCAGATGCTGACCACCAATCAGGTAGACCTGGCCTATACGCTGGACCATCCCCTGCTGCAGCCTACGCTGGTGCGGGCCGTGGACGTACCGGAGCCGGTGTGCTTCATCGCGCCCGCCGGGCATCCGCTGGCCGCCCGGGACACCGTGTCGTTGGAAGAGCTGGTGCAGCAGGAATTCCTGCTCACCGAGCGGGGCATGAGCTACCGCGATGCACTGGACCAGTGTCTGGCCGCCCACGGCCTGCAATTGCAGCCCTATCTGGAACTGGGCAGCGCCGCGCTGCTGTGCCAGATGGTGGAGCGGGGCATGGGCCTTTCCTTTTTGCCGGAATACATCGTGCGTGCCGCACTGGCCGCCGGGACACTGGCCCGGCTGAACGTGCCGGACTGCCGGGTGGAGATGCACCGGCAGCTGTTCTACCACCGGGACAAATGGCTGACCCCCCAGATGAAGGGATTCATTGCACTGGTGCGGGAAGGCACCGCCCAGCCTGCCGCCCCCACACAAGCCTGAAAGGAGCTTCTCTATGCGCAAACCCAGGATCATCTTTTTTGACATCGACGGCACTCTCATCGACATGGAGAAAAAGCAGGTGACGCCGCTCATGCTGGACACCCTGCATCGTCTGCAGGCAAACGGCATCCGGCTGGCCATCGCCACCGGTCGCTCCCCCATGACGGTCCCACTGTGGGATTTCCCCGGTGTGCAGTTTGACGTACTGGTCACCTTCAACGGTGCCTACTGCTACGATAAGAACCGGGTGCTGTTTGCCAGCCCCATCCCGGCAGAGGACGTGCGCACGCTGCGCCGGAACGCCGCCGCCCTGGGCCGCCCCCTGTGCGTGGCCACCGAGAGCACCCTTGCCGCCAACGGCAACGAGCAGGATCTGGACGATTATTTTGCCGTGGCCAAGATCCCCGTTCCGGTAACGCCCGACTTTGACACCATTGCCTCCGGCACCGTGTACCAGATCATGATGGGCGGCCGGAAGGACGAGTACAGCCGCATCCTGCAGGATGTGCGCGGAGCCAAGATCGCCGCCTGGTGGGACCGCGCCGTGGACATCATCCCCGCTGCCGGAGGCAAGGGCAACGGCATCGCCGTCGTGCTGCAGGCCTATGGCATCCCGAAAGCCGACGCCATGGCCTTTGGCGACGGCAACAACGATCTGGAGATGTTCGGGGCCGTGGGCACCTGTGTGGCCATGGCCAACGGCTCTGCCGACCTCAAGGCCGCTGCCACCCACCTCTGCGGCTCCTGTGCCGAGGACGGCATCTACCACTTCTGCGCCGACAACGGCCTCATCTGAGCATCCATCAACGCAAAAACACCCGCCGGGTGGCTTCTGCAGCAGCAGAAGGCCCGGCGGGTGTTTTCGTTTCAGTTTTCTAAGGTCAGCAGGAGCTGCCGCCGCACAGGTCGGTCACCTTCTGCACTGCAGCGGCCACCAGATCCCCGATGGGCTGTTCCGGCACGCCGACGATGTAGTTGTCGCAATGGTTCACCGGGATCAGCACCCGCTTGGCCCCGCTTTGGCACACCGCAGCGGCCATGGCGGGGGTGATCTCGCCCAGCAGGGCATCCGCGATCACGATGCCGATGGGCCCCACGATGATATCCGCGTGGCGGCAGTTGACCACCACCGCGTTCTCGCCGGTGGCGGTGCGCACCGCGCCTGCCTTGCGCATGGCACTGGCGGCCAGACTGTTGGTGCCCACGGCTGTGAGCTGGGCCTGGGGGCACCGGGCGCTCAGGGCCGCTACCAGCTGTTTGCCCAGGCCGCCGCCCTGCCCGTCAATGACCAGGATCTTCATTGGCTTTTCCTCAGAAGTCGATCTCTTCCAGACGCAGCAGCGCCAGAATGTAGATCTTCACGGCCTCCAGCAGCTTGTCGATGGGAGCCGCCTCGTTGGCACCGTGCATCGGGCCGCCGAACTCCGGCAGGGGCAGGTCCACATGCTCGGGGCCAAAGCTGACCGCATAGGGGAAATGGCGGGCATAGGTGCCGCCGCCCATGGTAAAGGGCTTGGCGTCCTCGCCGGTCACCTCGTTGTAGGTGTTGATGCAGGCCTGAATGGCGGGGCTGTCGGCCTCAATGTAGAAGGGCTCGGCAGCGTCCACATCCTGCAGCTGTGCACCGCTGCCCAGAGCTGCGGTGACCTGTGCGGCGAGCTTGTCGCCGTCGGTGCAGGTGGGGAAGCGGCTGTCGATGGTCTGCACCAGACGGCCCTCCTCCATATAAATGCGGCCGCCGATGATGGTCAGCGGGCCGAAGGGGCCGTCGGCGCAGTCGATGCCAAGGCCGGTACCGGCGGTGGAAGCGTGCAGCTTGCGCAGGGCTTCCAGATAGGCGCGCTCGGCGTCGTTGCACAGGCCATTGTCCAGCAGGTAGTTCACCACCAGACCAATGGCATTCACGGTGCCTTCTGGCATGGCAGCATGGCCGGCCTTGCCCCAGCCGCGCACCCGCACGCAGCCTTCCCCGGCGGGCTCCAGCGTGATGTTGGGGGCGTTCTTCAGTTTGGTGATGTCGGTGTGCAGCAGGGCGCTGGCACGATCCGGCACGGCATTGTTGGCCACACCGCCCTCAAAATCACAGATCACGCCGTTGCACACCGGGCTGACGATCTTGCCGCCGAAGTGGCCCTTCTCGCCGTTGCACACCGGGAACTCGGCATCCGGGGTAAAGCAGAACACCGGAGCCGGGTAATTCTTCAGGTAGTACTCCACGTCCTGCATGTGGGTCTCTTCGTTGTCACCGATGAGGGCACGGATGGGGTAGCGCAGCTCATAGCCCTGCTCCTTGAGGAACTTGAGGGCGTACAGGGTGACCACCATAGGGCCCTTGTCGTCCGAAACGCCGCGGCCCAGCAGCCAGCCGTCCTGGATGCGCATCTTGAAGGGGTCGGCCGTCCAGCCGTTGCCCACGGGCACCACGTCCACATGGCAGATGGCGGCCAGATACTTTTCCGGATCGGCACCGGCCAGCTCTGCGTAGCCCATGTAGTTCTCGCAGTTGCGGGTGGCAAGGCCCATGCCGGCTGCCAGCTCCAGCGTCTTGTCCAGTGCGGCACGGGGGCCCTTGCCGAAGGGTGCGCCCTCTTCCGGGGTGCCCTCCACGCTGTCGATGGCCACCAGCGCGGCAATGTCCTGCAGCAGCTGCTCCTTGTTTTCCGCGATGTACGCGTCGATCTTCTGATTCAGTCCCTGATCCATGATCATCGTTTCCTTTCCGGGCGGGCTGTTGCACGCAGACCGCTGTATTCAAACACATCCTGTTCATTCTAGCACACTCGGGGCAGAAATGCTATGGGCAATTTCCACGACAAAGCGGCGGCAGGTTTGGGCCATCAGCCCACGGCAAACAGACCACTCAACGCACCCAACAGGCCTGCACTGGCCAGACCCATGATGATACCGGCCAGCAGCACGCCGCCCATGCAGGCAATGAGCACATCTTTGAACTTCATATCCAGGATGGACCCCGCCAGGGTGCCGGTCCAGGCACCGGTGCCCGGCAGGGGGATGCCCACGAACAGCAGCAGCGCCACCGTCAGGCCGCGGCCCGCCTTGGCCTCCAGTGCACGGCCGCCTTTTTCGCCCTTGTTGATGCAAAAGCGGCAGATGGGCCCGATGAGGGGCTTATGGTAGCCCCAAATCAAAAACTTCCGGGCAAACAGGTAGATAAAGGGCACCGGAAGCATGTTGCCCAGCACGCACAAAAAGTAGGTGGGCAGTGCCGGAAGCCCCAGACCCAGCCCAATGGGAATGGCTCCGCGCAGCTCCACGATGGGCACCATGGAGATGAAAAACACCAGCAGATAATTCTTGAGCATAGCTTCTCCTTTACAGGTCAATGTCCAGCTCCACCGGGCAGTGGTCCGAGCCGAACACCTCGTTGTGGATCTCGGCGGCGCGGATCTTATCTGCGATGCGCTGCGAGACGATAAAGTAGTCGATGCGCCAGCCCGCATTCTTTTCGCGGGCATGGAAACGGTAGCTCCACCAGCTGTACTTCACCTCATCCGGGTGCACCACCCGGAAGCTGTCGGCAAACCCGGCCGCCAGCAGCTCGGTCATCTTGGCCCGCTCCTGGTCGGTAAAGCCTGCGCTCATCCGGTTGGTCTTTGCGTTCTTGATGTCCATTTCGGTGTGGGCCACGTTCAGGTCGCCGCACAGGATCACCGGCTTTTTCGCGTCCAGCCCCAGCAGGTAGGCGCGGAAGGCGTCCTCCCAGGTCATGCGGTAGTCCAGCCGCTTCAGCCCGTCCTGGCTGTTGGGGGTGTAGCAGTTCACCAGATAAAAGCCCGAGTATTCCAGCGTGAGCACCCGGCCTTCGTGGTCATGCTCCTCCAGCCCGATGCCGGTGGTCACGGCCAGCGGCACCTGCCTGCACCAGCAGGCCGTGCCGGAGTAGCCCTTTTTCTCGGCCGAGTATGTATATTCTGTGTAGCCCTCCGGGGCAAAATCCGCCTGACCGGGCTGCATCTTGGTCTCCTGTACCGAGAAAATATCGGCGTCCAGCGCGGCAAAGCTGTCGGCAAAGCCGTGGGTCAGGCAGGCCCGCAGGCCGTTCACATTCCAGCTGATGAGTTTCATGCAAAGGGTCCTCCCTTTTTGTTTTATGCGTGATACTTGGTTTTCCATACCCCGCTGCGGAAGCGGGTCACAAAGCAGGTCACACGGCAGAGCCAGTCGATGACCATGGCGATCCACACGCCCACGGCCCCCCAGCCCATGCGCACGCACAGCAGGTAGCTGAAGCCCAGCCGCCACACGGCCATGCTGAGGATGGACACGATCATGGTAAATTTCACGTCGTTGGCGGCGCGCAGGGCGTTGGGCAGCACGAAGGACAGCGGCCAGAAAAAGATGGCGCAGCCCGCATGGATGGTCACAAGCTGGATGGCCAGCTCCATGGTGGCACCGGACAGCTCATAGATGCCCACCAGCGGCCGCAAAAACAGCAGAATGGCCCCGTTGAACAGGCCCATGGTCAGGTAAGCCCACAAAGTGAGCTTGCGGGTGTAGTGCACGGCCTGCTCGTAGTCCCGCGCACCGACGCACTGGCCCACCACGGTGATCATGGCAAGGCTCAGGGCTTTGCCGGGGATGACGCCCATGCCGTCCAGATTGTTGGCCACCGCGTTGGCTGCGATCTGCACCGTACCGAACGTGGAGATCATGCTCACCACCAGGATGCGTCCGGCCTCGAACAGGCTGTTCTCAAAGGCGGACGGGATGCCGATGCCCAGGATGCGCCGGGTCATGCCGACGTCCAGCTGCACGGTCCTGGGCACCTGCAGCGCGTGGCCCTTCTGGTAGCACTTGCCCAGAATGAGCACGGCCGCCACCACACGGGACACCACACTGGGCCATGCCACGCCGTCCACGCCCATTTTCAGGCCGAAGATGCACACCGCGTTGCCCACGATGTTGATGATGTTCATCAGCACGCTGATCTGCATCGAGATCCGGGAGTTGCCCATGCTGCGGAACAGTGCCGCGCCCGCGTTGTACAGCGCCAGGAACGGGTAGCTGACCGCAATGATCTTGAGGTACAACGTACCGGCATCCAGCACATCGGCGTCAATGGAGCCGTAGAACAGCCGGATCATGGGCCGCGCCAGCACAAAGCACAGCACCCCCACGCCCAGGCCCAGGATGCCGCTGAGCAGGATCAGCTGTCCGGCACTCTTGTTGGCACTCTTCTGCTCCCTTGCGCCCAGGAACTGGCTCACCACCACGGCACCGCCGGTGGCCAGCGCCGAAAACAGCACGATGATCAGGTTGTTGATCATGTCCACCAGACTGACGCCGGAAATGGCGGCCTCGCCGCAGCGGGACACCATCATGGTATCGGCCATGCCCACCGTCACGGCCAGGAACTGCTCCACCAGCAGCGGCCAGGTGAGCTTCAACAATTGTGATTGGGTAAACAGCGGTTTCCGTCCGCCGAACAGCGGCGCTTTTTCCCCGCTGCGTGCCGTTTGCTGCATCATTGAACTCCTCTCCTGCACGGGCCGCATTGCCCGCGCTCTTCCTGCGCGGTGCGCAGGCCCCTCGATTTTACATACGCATTCATCTTAACACACCCGCCCCATGTTGTAAAGAATCGTCTTTGCACGCCCGGCGGGGCTGTCTGCCGCCCGTCTTGGGCTTATTCGTCAGTTTGCCGGGAACTTTCCATCAAATTTGTGCGTTCCTACAAAAATGCGATTTCCCGTGTGTTTTGTTCAAAAAATTTAAAAATCCTCTTGTAATTTTCCGGCAAACGTGGTATGTTGTATCCAACAAAGGCATTTCGTTGGATACAAATGTACACATCTTCTCCATCCGGCCTTTGTCCCCTGATTTCTGCTATTTTCTTCATTTACCTTCTTATCATTTACCCTGCCTGCCCCGCAAGGGGCAAGAAAAGCGATGACCCAACCTGCACGGGTCACCGCTTTTTCTTTTTTATCGGATCCTATTGTGCAACGTCAGCCTTTTGTCTGCGCGGCAAACGCCTGCCGAACGTCACCGGAAAAATAGAGGGTGCCCAGCGCGCACACCGGCCCGGTGCCGCCAAGTTCCATGGCCCGGGCCACACCGGCTTCGATGCTGCCTGCGGCCTCCGCCGGGCAGCCATAGGCCCGGATGTGCTCCGCCAGCGTTTCCGCCGGCATGGCACGGGGCGTGTGGGCCGCCACGGTCACGAACTGCTTTGCCAGCGGGGCCAGCAGCTGCAGCATCTCGTCCACATCCTTGTCGGCCATGATGCTGACCAGGAACACGAACTTCTCGCCGGGGAAGCGGTCCTTCAGGCTCTGCACCGTGGCCCGCATGCCGTGGGCGTTGTGGCTGCCGTCCAGCAGGAAAGCCGGGGCATGCCGCAGCAACTCAAAGCGGCCCGGCCACTGCACGGTCTCCAATCCGGTGCGGATGGCACTTTCCGGCACGTTCCAGCCTTTGGCCCGCAGCACCCGCAGGGTGGTGATGGCCACCGCCGCGTTGCGGGGCTGGTAGCTGCCGATGAGGGGCAGGTGCACCCCGTCCAGCCCGTCAAAATCAAAGGTGACTGCGTCCAGATCTCCACCGTCGATCTGCAGGTTGTGGAAATCCACTTCGGTCAGGGGCGCGTTCTGCTCTGCTGCCACCCGCCGGATGACCGCATCGGCCTCCGGGACCCCGCCGTAGCTCACCACCGGGCAGCCCGGCTTGATGATGCCCGCCTTGGCGGCGGCAATATCGGCCAGCGTGGGGCCCAGCTCCCTGACGTGGTCCATACCCAGCGCGGTGATCACGGCGCACTCCGGATTCTCGATGACGTTGGTGGAATCCAGCGTGCCGCCCAGCCCCACTTCCAGCACCACGATATCGCACTGTTTGCGGGCAAAATACAGCATCCCCAGCGCGGTGATGATCTCGAATTCGGTGGGGACGTCGGTCATGGCGTCGGCGGCAGGCTGCACCCGCTCCACCAACTGCACCAGTTCTTCGTCCGGAATCTGCTGCCCGTCCACCTGGATCCGCTCGTTGAACCGGTTGATGAAGGGCGAGGTGAACAGGCCCACCCGGTAACCGGCGGCCTGCAGGCAGGAAGCCAGCATGGCCGCCGTGCTGCCCTTGCCGTTGGTGCCCGCCACATGGACGAACCGGAGCCGCTTGTGGGGGTCGCACAGAGCGGCCAGCAGGGTGCGGGTGCGGCTCAGGCCGGGTTTGTGCCCGGCCCACTGCACCGCGTGGATGTATTCCATTGCCTGTTCGTAGTTCATAGATATTGCCTCTTTATGATTTTGAATGCCCTCCGCTGTGCTCTGGGCATATTGAGCGGAAATATTATTTTTAAATTTGCAACTCCGGAAAATCTGCGGATTTTCCGGAGTTGCTTTTTCACAGGTGGGGTCGCAGCGGGCAACAGCATTTCCCGTACCGACCCCTTTTCGTGAACAGGTCAATGGGAAACGACCGCAGTCGTTTCCCATTGACAAAAAGAAAATTCATTCCTCTGGCTATGGCGCAGCGCACGCGGAGCCATTTTCAATCGTTCTCGTTTTATTTCTTTGCCAGCTTCATCAGGCTGCGGTTTTCCAGCAGGATGCGCAGCAGGACGATGTTCACCGCGCTCAGCACCAGCGCATTGGGGATGCGGGCCAGCAGCACGCTCCATGCGTAGCCATAGAAGATGCGCAGCGCCAGCGAGTTGATCACCATGGAGCCCACAAAGTGGCCCAGCAGTACGCTGATGCTCAGCCGCAGGCCGGTGCGGTAGTCCGGCAGCTTCTGCCAGGCATAGCCCGCCACCAGACCAATGGCCCCGGCACCCAGCGTGATGAGCGGGTTGATGGCATAACCGGCCAGTACGCCGCCGATGATGTCGGCCACCGCGCCCACGGCAAAGCCTGCCCCGGGCCCGAACAGCAGTGCGGCCAGCAGCACCGGCAGGCTGCCCAGGTTGAACCGGACAAAGCCGGTGGAGATGCTCAGCACCCGGCTGAACACGATGCTCATGGCCACCAGCAATGCCAGCATGACCAGTGTGCGGACGGAAGTTCTGGATGAATTGTTCATATCAATTGTCCTCCCCTTTCGACTGAAAGGAACCAGCAGGGCAGACGCAAAACGCCCTCCCTGCGCGACAAACCGCACAAAGGAGGGCGTGAATCCAACAAATTTCACTTCCGGGCAAGGCGGCAGACCGTCTCGCCTGCACCCAAGTCCATGCAGCAGCGGGATGCAGATCCTGTACCGCGGGTACACCTTCGTCCACAGCACAACTCCCCGTTGATGCGGCACTTAACGCACAGGATCTTACTCTGTTGATGGTTTTATTATAGCCCTTTTTCCCCGCCCCCGCAACCGCAGAAACCGACAGCTTTGCCAAGGCAGCGTTCTTATTTTTGTCTATGCTGCACAGTAGTGTGGCTTTCTTCGCCTGCACACCCCTTTTCTTTTGGGGCAGAACGTGGTAAGATGGGCACAAGAGATGTACAAGGGAGCTCCGCTCCCGGAAAGGAACTCATTCCCATGAAATTCAGCGAAATGACTTATACCCGCCCGGACATCGACGCCCTGCTGGCCGATTGCAAAGCTCTGGCCGCCAAGGCCGCAGCTGCCCCGGACGGCGACGCACTGGTGGCCGTGTACTACGAGCAGAGCCGTGCTTTTGCCGACTACACCACCGCCTCCCAGCTGGCCAATATCCACTACACCTGCGACACCCGCGACGCTTCTTGGAAGGCTGAACAGGATTTCTTTGACGCCAACGGCCCCGCCGTGGCCAATGCCCAGGTAGAGATCAGCCGGGCCTTCCTGTCGAACCCCCATGTGGACGCCCTGACGGAGCATTTCGGCACCACCTGTGTGGCCGGCATGAAGAATGCCGTGCTGGGCATGGACGACCGCACCGTGGACCTGCAGAAGGAGTTCAACGCACTGGTCAGCCAGTACCAGCAGGTATACGGCGGCGCGCTGGTGGAGCTGGACGGCAAGCAGCTCACCATTCCCCAGCTGGGCCCCTACAAAGAGGATCTGGACCCTGCCGTGCGCCGTGCCGCTTATGAGGCCGAGGCCGGGTATTTCGACGCCCACCGTGCCGAGCTGGATGATCTGTACGGCAAGATCGTCAAAAATCTGAACCAGCAGGCCCATGTGCTGGGCTACAAGGACTACAGCGAGCTGTCCTATGTGCGGATGAACCGCATCGGCTACGGTGCCAAGGAGATCAAGGCCTTCCGCGATCAGGTGGCCAACGACGTGGTGCCTCTGCTGCAGAAGGTGATGGCCATGCGCGCCAAGCGCACCGGCATCGAGCACCCCACCTTTACCGACCTGCCCATCATCTTCAAGGACGGCAACCCCAAGCCCATCCCCGGCTATCAGGCCCGCATGGATGCCGCCCGCACCATGTACCACGAGCTGAGTCCGGAGACGGCCGAGTTCATCGACTTCATGCAGGACAACGAGCTGTTCGACGTGGAGAGCCGCCCCGGCAAGATGTCCGGCGGCTATATGACCAGCCTGCCCAGCTACAAGGCCCCCTTCATCTTCGCCAACTGGAACAACACCTCCGGCGACGTGGATGTGCTGACCCACGAGTGCGGCCACGCCTTTGAGGGCTATGTGGCCGAGCGCGACCCCAACGTGCCCGCCGACCTGGAATGCCCCGGCATGGAGAGCGCCGAGATCCACTCCATGGCCATGGAATTCCTCACCGCTCCCTGGCACCACCTGCTGTTCGGCAAGGACACCGACAAGTATGCCCTGCTTCATGCCGAGGACAGCTTTGTGTTCCTGGCTTACGGCTGCGAAGTGGACGAGTTCCAGCACATCATGTACCAGAACCCGGACCTGACCCCGGACGAGCGCAACGCCGAGTGGCTCAAGCTGGAAAAGAAGTACCGCCCCTGGATCGACTTTGACAACCTGCCCTTCTATGGCCGGGGTGCCGGCTGGCAGCGTCAGCTGCACATCTACGAGTGCCCCTTCTATTATATCGACTACTGCCTGTCCACCATGGCCGCCCTGCAGTTCTTCCTGTTGAGCCTCACCGACCACAAGGACGCCTGGGAGCGCTACCTGAAACTGGTGCGCCGTGCCGGTCTGGCCAGCTACACCGAGCTGCTGCAGACCGCAGGCCTGAAGGTGCCGTTTGAGGACGGCAGCGTCAAGGGCATCGCCCAGCAGATGACCGACTGGCTGGAAGCCCATCAGGTATAATTTTTCGCATAAAAGCAATGTCCCGCTGCATTCCTGAACTGCACCCCATTTGTTAGACAGTATGGTATACTGTTTAGGAAATGGGGTGT
>UQDV01000037.1 GCA_900539945.1 uncultured Faecalibacterium sp. | reverse complement strand
GTCTGAGGGAGGGAACATCTATGGCATCTATTATGAAACGTGGCAACACGTATTCTGTCCGATACAACTACAAAGACCACAATGGCAAGCCCTGCAAGGGCTGGGAGACCTTCAAGACCAAGGCCGAAGCGCAGGAGCGCAAGATCACGGTCGAAAAGGAACTGCTGGATGGTACATTCCTCGTGCCGGATGCAATGACGGTGGAGGAGATGCTGTACAAGTGGATCCCCATTCAGTCCAGCAAACACAAGTGGTCGCCAAAGACCTACACGCAATCCGTTGCGATGGTGCAGAACCTGATTGTGCCGTATATCGGCAAGCGGAAGGTGCAAGACCTCCGCACCTACGACATCGAGCAGTTCTACGCCACGCTGAGCCAGACCCCATGCGGTCAGTACGTTCACGGCGAGAAGCAGGAGCTGACGGAAAACCAGAAGAAGCGGCTGCTGTCCAGCACGTCCATTCACGAAGTCCACACACTCCTGAAGACCGCCTTTTCGTATGCTGTTGACTGGGATTTGATTCACAAATCGCCTACCCCTCGTGAAGCCCCCAAGGTCAACACCGAGGAGCGCACGATCTGGGATGAGCGCACCATGCTGGCAGCGTTGCAGACTATTGAGAACCCCGCCCTCCATCTGGCGGTGCATCTGAGCATGATTCTCTCCCTGCGAGAGGGTGAGATCCTCGGCTTACAGCCGGGAGACCTCGACTTCGATGCCGCCGATGGTCGTGGAGCTATCACGGTGAACAAGGCAATGCAGCGCGCCAACAAGGAAGCCTTGTCCAAGATCGACCCCAGCCAGATCTACCACACCTTCCCGGACAGACGGGAGGGGAGCAAGTCCTCGCTGATTCTGAAAAAGACCAAAACCAAGAAGTCCAACCGTGTCCTGTATATGACGAAACCGCTGAAAGAGGAACTTCTGGCATGGCTCGACAAGATGAAGCAGGACGAACAGAACGCCCCGGAAAAGTACAGCAACTGCGGTCAGCTGTTCCGCTTACCAGACGGCTTACCCATTGCCCCGGACGTTCTGACCAAGTGGTATCGCCAGTGGAGAGCGGAGCACACGGAGTTTGAGAAGATCGTGTTTCATGGTCTGCGACACTCCAGTGCCACCTATCAGCTGTTGCAGTCTGGCGGCGACTTCAAATCGGTGCAGGGCAACACAGGTCATGCAACTGCTACTGTCCTGATGGACACCTACGCTCACACGCAGAACAGGCCCCGGTTGGAGCTGGCAGAGAAGATCGAAGCCGACTTCTACCGGCAGGACACAGCAGGAGCAGTGCCGCAGGCGTCCCCGGAAAACAAAACGCCGGTGGCAACAAAAATCACAGGCAAAATGATCCTTGAAGCCATCCGGCAGATGGACGCAGAGGAACGCCGCGAGCTGACGCGGGTGCTCTTCGCGTAAAAGATTCTTTTTTGTGCAGCGAAATACACGCTGTGCAAGCGATGCAAAGAGTTCATGGCTTTTTTGTAAAGTGTGCAGGAGATGTGCAAAAGTGTGCAGACCCTGCCAGAAAAACAAAAAAGCCATGAAATCTTTCGATTTCACGGCATTTTCTGGTGCGATGGAAGGGACTCGAACCCCCGGCCTACTGATTCGTAGTCAGTCACTCTATCCAGCTGAGCTACCAACGCATACGTTCCGGTCGGAACATGATGTATTTTATCACGCAGAGTCGGGTTTGTCAACAGGTTTTTTGAATTTTTTCGATTCTTTTTTGAATAGAGCGTCTTTCCGGACTTTTTTCTATATCATATCAAAGGGCCCATCAGCCCTCCTGTGCGAGGCGCTGGGCGATCTTCACGCCGGTGGGCGTGGCGGCAAGGCCGCCCTGGCCGGTCTCGCGCAGGTCCGGGGAGAGCAGACTGCCCACGCGGCCCATGGCGTCAATGACCTCGTCGCAGGGGATAGCATAGTCCACCCCGGCCAGCGCCATATTGGCGCAGGACACGGCGTTCACGGCACCCACTACGTTGCGCTTGACGCAGGGCACTTCCACCAGGCCCGCCACAGGGTCGCACACCAGGCCCAGCAGGTTGCCCAGCGCCATGGCGGCAGCGGCGGCGCACTGTTCCGGTGTGCCGCCCTTCAGGCTGCACAGGGCAGCGGCGGCCATAGCGCTGGCAGCGCCCACCTCGGCCTGACAGCCGCCCTCGGCACCGGCCAGCGTGGCCCGGGCTGCAATGACCTGCCCGAAGCCTGCTGCCACATAGAGAGCCTCACAGACGGCCTCTTCGTCCGCTTCTCCGGCGCGGGCCAGCGGCAGCAGCACCGCCGGGAGCACGCCGCAGCTGCCCGCCGTGGGGGCCGCCACGATCCGCTTCATGCAGGCGTTGCACTCGGCGGTCTTGAGGGCCTCGGCGGTCACCGCGGACAGGTAATCGCCGCCCAGCAGCTTTCCTTCTTTGTGAGCCTGTTCCACCTTGGCGGCATCGCCGCCGGAAAGCCCGCTGCGGCTTCGCTGGGCCGGGTCGTACTCCCGGCTGGTGGCCTGCATCACCTGCCACAGGTGGTGCATGGCCGCACGGCTCTGCTCCTCGGTCAGGCGGCTCTCTTCCAGGTCGCTGCGCAGCACGGCTTCGGCCAGCGTGATCTTCTGGCTGCGGGCGGCCGCCAGCATCTCTTCACAGGACAAAAACGACACGGCTCATTCCTCCATTCCTTCCGGCTCGTCCACATTCAGGCAGGTGACCTTGAGCAGGCCCGGCATCACGGCCAGCTGCTGTTCCAGCGTGTGGGGGATGTGGGAGTCGCATTCCAGCACCATGACCGCGTAGCGGCCCACCGCCGCCCGGAACACCTGCATGGACGCAATGTTGATGCGCCGCAGCGCCAGCGACATTGTCACCTCGGCGATGCAGCCGGGGGTGTCCTCGTTGTGGATGATCAGGGTGTTGCTGTCGCCGCCGAAGTCGGCGGGCACCCCGTCGATCTCGGTGACCCGGATGCGGCCGCCGCCCACCGACGCGGCCTTGAGCGACAGCTCCCGGCCGCTGCGGGCGGTAAGACGGAGCACCGCCGTATTGGGATGGGCGCTGCGCAGCTCCACCGGGTGGATCGTAAAGGTCATGCCCTGTTCCTCTGCCAGTGCAAAGCTGTCCGGCAGGCGGGGATCATCCGGGCGCAGGCCCAGCAGGCCCGCCACCAGCGCCCGGTCGGTGCCGTGGCCCTTGCCGGTGGTGGCAAAGCTGCCGTACAGGCCGATGTCCGCCTTTGCCGGCACCTCGCCCAGCAGCTTCTGGGCCGTGTAGCCGATCCGCGCGGCACCGGCGGTATGGCTGGAGGACGGCCCGATCATCACCGGGCCCAGAACGTCGAAAAGTCGCATGACATCTACATCCTTTCTCTGTCCCGCCGGGGGAGGGCGGGGCAAAAATACCAGAATGGCATATTTTATGATTTTTATTATACCGCTTTTCGCTATCTTGTGCTATAATAACTTTACTATATGTTTGAAATTGCGTCCTGGCAGGGACACAGGGGCCGGGCCGGACATGCCGCAGGGCATGGTGCGCAGCCCGGTATTCCCCTGCAGAGGACAACACGGAGGGTAAATCCTATGAAACTGGTAAGCGTGGAAACTCCTGAAAAGAGCGTCTGCAAAATGACCTTCAGCGCCACCGCCGAAGAACTGGAAGCCGCATCCAACGCGGTGTATGAGCGCACCCGCGCCAACTATACGATCAAGGGCTTTGAAAAAGGCGAGGCCGACCGTGCCCAGATCGAGGCCGACCGCGGTGAGCACACCTTCTGGTACGACGCCATCAACGACCTGATGGACAAGGACGTGCCCGCACTGTACGACGCTGCGCTGGCCGAGCACGGCTTCCACCCGGTGGACGAGCCCAGCTACGACCTGGTGAGCGTGAAAAAGGACGAGGGCTTTGTAGCCACCGCCACCGTGGCCCTGCAGCCGGAGCTGAACCTGACCCAGACCACCGGTTTTGTGGTGGAGTGCGTCACTCCCGCCGTGACCGACAAGGAGATCGACGCGGTGCTGGAGCGCCGCCGCAATGCCGCCGCCGCGCTGGTGCCCCACAAGGGCCCGGCCGTGAAGGGCAACGTGGTGCACATGGACTTTGAGGGCCTGCTGGACGGCGTGGCCTTCCAGGGCGGCACCGCACAGAACCAGTCCGTGCAGCTGGGCAGCGGCCGCATGATCCCCGGCTTTGAGGACGGCATCCTGGGCCACAAGGCAGGCGACGAATTCGACATCCACGTCACCTTCCCGGAGCGCTACCATGCAAAGGACCTGGCCGGCAAGGCTGTGGTGTTCAAGATCAAGCTGCACGACGTGTGCGTGCGCCAGCTGCCTTCCATGAACAGCGACTTTGCCAAGAAAGTGGGCGGCGTGGACACCATGGAAGAGTTCCGCGAGAAGGTGCGCAAGCAGCTGTACGACGGCCGTCACGGCGGTGCACTGAACCGCGCCAAGGATCAGGTGCTGGCCAAGCTGGCCGACGCCGCTGAGGGCGAGCTGCCCAGCGTTCTGGTGGAGAGCACCTACCAGCAGGAGATGCAGAACGTGCAGCAGCAGCTGCAGATGCAGCGCATGACCCTGAACAGCTATCTGAGCCAGATCCACGAGACCCGTGAGAGCTTTACCGCCAAGCTGCACGCCGGTGCCGAGAAGAACACCCGTGCCCGCATGGCTCTGCTGCAGATCGCACAGCAGGAAAATCTGGTGCCCACCGACGAGGAGATCGACAAGATGATCGCCGAGCGTGCCGAGCGCACCAAAAAGACCGTGGAGGAGATCCGCGAAAAGACCAACATCCCCGCTCTGAAGCGCACCGAGGCCATCCGCCGCGCTGCCGACTGGGTGATCGAGCGCTCCACCATCGAGGAAAAGTAAATCCGTAAAAACCAAAACCGCCTGTGCCGATGCACAGGCGGTTTTTTCGTTCTCCGAAATTTTCTCTTTATGCCAGAAGCTTGAAGCCCATGATGACGATGCCCAGCACCACCAGCACGACACCGGTGGCACGGTTCAGGGTCTTTGGGGCAGCCTTGTTGGCAAACACGGCCGCAATGCGGGCCCACAGCAGGGTGAACACCACACACAGCACCCAGACGCCCCAGTCCGGCGCACCGCCGATCATGAAGTGGGAGACTGCACCGGTCAGGGCGGTGAAAGTCATGATGAACACGCTGGTGCCCACAGCCGTCTTGAGCTCATAGCCCAGCACGCTGGTGAGGATGAGCAGCATCATCATGCCGCCGCCCGCACCGATGAATCCGCAGATGAAGCCAATGAGCATGCCGCACACCAGAGACTGGACAGCCCGCTTTTTGGCGCTGACCCCCTCCATGGCCTCCTTGGTTGTCATGACCGGGCGCAGGATGAACTTGACGCCCAGCAGGAAGGTCATGAACACCGAGAAGCCGCCCATGGTGGCCGAGGGCACCTTGCTGGCCACCCAGCTGCCCACCACCGTGAAGGCAAGCACGCTGGCCATCATGATAAGGCCGTTCTTGATGTCGAGGTTCTTGTTTTTATGGTAGGTATAGGCCGAGACGGCACTGGCCAGCACATCTGACGAAAGGGCGATGCCCACCGCCATGTAGGGGTCCATGTGCAGGAAAGTGATGAGCATGGGGCTGATGACCGCCGCCGCGCTCATACCGGCAAAGCCGGTGCCAAGGCCGGCCCCCATGCCGGCAAAAAAGGTGACCAGAACGGGAAACAACACGTTCATCTCATGCATTCTCCTTTAAAATATCGTCCAGATTTTTCCCGATGATTTCCATGGTCCGGAAAAAGGCCTCCCGGGTCGGCTCGTCGGTGTTGGTCAGCAGCCGCGCAAAGAACGCATTCTGCACCGCGCGGCCCCGCTCGATGACCGGGCGGGCCTTTTCGGTGCAGAGCAGCTCGGTCTTGCGGCGGTCGCCCGCAACGGCGCGCCGTTCCAGATACCCCTCCTTCACCAGCCGGTCTACATTCATCGACACCAGATTTGCCTTGATATGGCGGAACTCCACGATGTCGCTGGCCGTTCTGCGGTCCGGGTTGTTGGCAAGGAACATCAGGATATCAAAGGCCGTCTGCGGCAGCTTCAGCTCCTGACACAGGGGCTTGCAGACCGCATTGTAGGCCTGCGCGGTTTTGATGGCAAATTCCATGTTCGGATTCACGCCGAGTTCTCCTTTCATTTTTGAATCATTCATTTTTGAAGTATTATAGTGCAGCCGCCGGAGATTGTCAAGGGGGGGCGGGAGACGAACCCTCTCCGTCACGGCTTACGCCGTGCCACCTCCCCCGAAAGGGGGAGGTTTATCACAGCTAACCGATCGATGAATAAAAGCTCCCCCCTCGGGGGAGCTGGCAAATCCGCAGGATTTGACTGAGAGGGTTCCCAAAACCCACAAAAAGGGACAGCGGAAAGCCTCCGGGCCTTTCGCTGTCCCTTTTATAACCTTTTATATTGTCTTAGAACACCAGCACGGCCACAAGCCGCACCAGCAGGGCGCAGACCCAGGCCACGACACACTGGTTCACCACCATAATGGTGGCCCACTTGCCGCCAAGTTCCCGCTTGACTGCGGCCACAGCCGCAATGCAGGGGGTGTACAGCAGGCAGAACACCAGCAGGGGAGCCGCCTGGGCCGGGGTCAAAGCCGCCGACAGGGCCGCCGTGGAACCAAAGAGGATCAGCAGGGTGGATACCACGCTCTCCTTGGCCATAAAGCCGGTGATGAGGGCCGTGGACACCCGCCAGTCCGCAAAGCCCAGCGGGGCGAACAGCGGGGCGATGTCGCCTGCAATGCGGGCCAGGATGCTGTCCTGCGGGTAGGCCGTCAGGCTGAGCTGCAGGTCAAAGTTCTGCAGGAACCAGATGACGATGGTGGCCGCAAAGATGACCGTAAAGGCCTTCTGCAGGAAGTCGCGGGCCTTTTCCCACAGCAGCTGGGCCACGTTTTTCAGGCCGGGCAGGCGGTAGTTGGGCAGCTCCATCACAAAGGGCACCGCCTCGCCCTGGAACACGGTGCTCTTGAGCAGCAGCGCCGCCAGCACACCCACCACGATGCCGCCAAAGTACAGCAGCACCATGACAAGGCCCGCATAATCCGGGAAGAACGCCGCCGCAAACAGGCTGTAGATGGGGAGTTTGGCCGAGCAGCTCATGAACGGGGTGAGCAGGATGGTCATCTTGCGGTCCCGCTCCGAGGGCAGGGTGCGGCTGGCCATGACGCCGGGCACCGTGCAGCCAAAGCCGATGAGCATGGGCACGATGCTGCGGCCGGACAGGCCGATGCGGCGCAGCAGTTTGTCCATCACAAAGGCCACGCGGGCCATGTAACCGGTGTCCTCCAGCATGGAGAGGAAGAAGAACAGCACCACGATGATGGGCAAAAAGCTCAGCACGCTGCCCACGCCGGTAAAAACACCGTCAATGATCAGGGAATGGATCGCTTCGTTGATGTTCCAGTTGGTCAGCAGGGTGTCCACCGCACCGGTCAGGGCGTCGATGCCGGCTTCCATCAGGTTCTGGAAGAACAGGCCGATGACGTTGAAGGTGAGGTAGAACACCAGACCCATGATGGCGATAAACGCCGGGATGGCGGTGTATTTGCCGGTAAGGAACTTGTCGATGCGGTTGGAGCGCAGCTGCTCCTTGCTCTCGTGGGGCTTGACCACCGTCTGGGCCACCAGCTCCTGAATGAAGGAGAAGCGCATATCCGCAATGGCGGCAGCGCGGTCCAGGCCGCGCTCCTGCTCCATCTGCACGATGATGTGCTCGATCATCTCTTTTTCGTTCTGGTCCAGCTTCAGGGCTTCCTCAATGCGGTGGTCGCCCTCCACCAGCTTGGTGGCGGCAAACCGCACCGGGATGCCCGCCGCCTTGGCGTGATCCTCGATGAGGTGGATGATGCCGTGGATGCAGCGGTGCACCGCGCCGCCGTGGTCATCCTCACTGCAGAAGTCCATGCGGCCGGGCCGCTCCTGATATTTTGCCACATGCACGGCATGGTCCACCAGCTCGTCCACGCCCTCATTCTTGGCAGCCGAAATGGGGATGACCGGGATGCCCAGCATGGCTTCCATCTTGTTGATGCGCACCGTGCCGCCGTTGCCGCGCATCTCGTCCATCATGTTCAGGGCCAGCACCATGGGGGTGTCCAGCTCCATGAGCTGCATGGTCAGGTAGAGGTTGCGCTCGATGTTGGTGGCATCCACGATGTTGATGATGCCGGTGGGCTTTTCGCCGATGATGAACTGCCGGGTGACGATCTCCTCGCTGGAGTAGGGCGACATGGAGTAGATGCCCGGCAGATCGGTGACCTCCGTTTCCGGGTGGCCCTTGATGGCACCGCTCTTGCGGTCCACCGTCACACCGGGGAAGTTGCCCACATGCTGGTTGGAACCGGTAAGCTGGTTGAACAGGGTGGTCTTGCCGCAGTTCTGATTGCCGGCCAGCGCAAACGTCAGGGTCGTGCCGTCCGGCAGGGGATGCTCGCCCTTTTTGATGTGGTACTTGCCGCCCTCACCCAGACCCGGGTGGTCCACCATCTTATCATCCACCAAAGCGGGGGCCGCCGGGACCTTTTCGGTGGGGATGATGCCGATCTGTGCGGCGTCATCCAGGCGCAGGGTCAGCTCATAGCCGTGGATGCGCAGCTCCATGGGGTCGCCCATGGGGGCCAGCTTGATCAGGGTGACCTGCGCCCCCGGAACAAGGCCCATATCCAGAAAATGCTGCCGCAGCGCCCCGGTGCCGCCCACCGTGTCCACCACCGCGCTCTTGCCGATCTGCAATTCTTTCAGTGTCATATTTCATGCTCCTTTGAGCGAAAAATGTTAGCTTTTGCGAACAATAGTAATATAGGCTAACTGGCGAAATATGTCAATAGAAGAGCAGAGAAAATACGATTTAAAATAGCCTCCGCTTCGCTCTGGCTATATCAGCGGAAATACTATTTTTAAGTTTGCAAATCCGGCAGGGCTGCGGCCCTGCCGGATTTGCCTTTTCACAGATGGGGTCGTTACGGATGATGGCATCGGCTGCTGCCGGCTTTGCAGCCGACGCGCAGCAGGAACAGCAGAACAGTTACCGGCAGCAGATGCCGCTTCCCGTTACGACCCTCTGGTGAAAATGCGTTTGGAGCGGCCCGCAGGCCGCGACAAACGCCAATCTCAAAATAAATTTTCCGCTGAATATCCCCAGAGCGAAGCGGAGGGGATTTCCAATCGTTCCGTAACCAAAAAAGCCGTGCACTCTTTTCAGAGAATGCACGGCTTTTGGAAATCATGCGTTACTTTGCGGTGTTATAGCCGTCGGGGTTCTTCTGCTGCCAGTTCCAGCTGTCGGCGCACATGTCCTCAATGCCGTACTGTGCCACCCAGCCCAGCTCGTTCTTGGCCTTGGTGGGGTCGGCGTAGCACTCAGCGATATCGCCGGGGCGGCGCGGGTCGATGACGTAGGGGATCTGCTTGCCGCAGGCCTTTTCAAAGGCGTGGAGCACTTCCAGCACGCTGTAGCCCTTGCCGGTGCCCAGGTTGCAGATGAACAGGCCGCAGTTCGTTTCCAGCTTGCGGATGGCGCACACATGGCCGCGGGCCAGGTCCACCACATGGATGTAGTCGCGCACGCCGGTGCCGTCCGGGGTGGGGTAGTCGTTGCCGAACACATGCACCTTTTCCAGCTTGCCGACCGCCACCTTGGCGATGTAGGGCATCAGGTTGTTGGGGATGCCGTTGGGGTCCTCGCCGATGAGGCCGGACTTGTGGGCACCGATGGGGTTGAAGTAGCGCAGCAGGGCCACGTTCAGGCTGGGGTCGGCCTTGCAGACATCCTGCAGGATGCGCTCAGTGAAAGCCTTGGTGGTGCCGTAAGGGTTGGTGGTGGCACCCACGGGGAAGTCCTCGGTGATGGGCACGCTGGCGGGGTCGCCGTAGACGGTGGCCGAGGAGCTGAACACGAAGTTCTTGCAATTGTGGCGGCGCATCACGTCCAGGATGACCAGCGTGCAGTTGAGGTTATTATAGTAGTATTCGATGGGCTTGGACACGCTCTCGCCCACCGCCTTATAAGCGGCAAACTGGATGACGGCGGTGATGTCCGGGCACTCGGTGAAGATCTTCTCCACGTCCTCGTGCTTGGTCATGTCCGCATTGTAGAAGCGGAAGTCCTTGCCGGTGATCTGCTTCACGCGGTCCAGCACCACGGGGGAAGCGTTATAATAGTTATCTGCCACGACCACGTCATAGCCGGCATTCAGAAGTTCGATGCAGGTGTGGCTGCCGATATAGCCGGCACCGCCGGAAACCAAAATTGCCATAGTCCAGTACCTCTCTCACTTATCACTTGTTCAGCTGCGGCCGGGCGTGCCCCGGCCTGCTTAAAGAATACAACGTTCTCTGCGCAGAATCAAGGGACGCGGTTTTTATTTACATGTAATTTTGTTGCATCTTCAATTTTGCAATTTCTGATTTCAAAGCATTTTTTGTCTGCCGCAAATGGATGGATAGCCCTCTTTGTGCAAATGGGAGAAAGAAAACGGACGGCTGTCCGTTTCCGGCAGCCGTCCGTTCTGAGTCGTTACAGTTTGCCGCACTGTTTGCCGGTGAAGAAACGCAGGGTGGTAGTGGCGCGGAACACCTTGCCGGCCCGCAGCACCGTGGAGGGGAACTCCGGGTGGGAGGGGCTGCAGGGGTAGTGCTGCGTTTCCAGCGCAAAGCCGCCGTATTTCTGCAGCGGCTTGCCGCCCTTGCCGGGGCTGGGGCAGTCCTGCAGGAAGTTGGCCGTGTACAGCTGGATGCCCGGCTGGGTGGTGTACAGCTTCATGCTGATGCCGGTCTTGTCGCTGGTGGCCCAGGCGCAGATGCTCTGGCTGGAACCGCGGGCGCGGTCGATGACATAGCAGTGGTCGTAGCCGCCGCCCACCATGGTGGTCTGGGCAAAGCCGGTGTCGATCTCCCGGCCGATGAGCTTGCCCGCGGTGAAGTCCATGGGCGTATCCGCCACCGGCAGAATGGCACCGGTGGGACAGCACTGATTGTTGCCTTCGAGATAGCGGGAGGCATAGATGCGCAGCTTCTGGTTCAGCACGTCGCCGCCGCCGTCCAGATTGAAGTAGCTGTGGTTGGTCAGGTTCACGATGGTGTCCGCGTCGGAAGAGACGCGGTAATCCATGCGGAATGCATTGTCCTCGGTGAGGGTATAGCGCACCGCGATCTTCAGGTTGCCGGGGAATCCGTCCTCACCGTCGGGGCTCTCGGCCTCCATGAGCAGGGTGTCGCCAAAGGATTTGACCCGGTAGAGCTTGCGGCTGAAGCAGCCGTGAAGGTGGTTGGGGCCGTTGTTGGCCTCCAGCTGATAGGTCTTGCCCCCCACGGTAAATACTGCATTCTCGATGCGGTTGGCGTAGCGGCCCACAAAGGCACCGCAGCAGGTGCTGCCGGAGGAGTTGAAGTCCGCCTCGTAGTCTGCCATGGTGTCGTGACCCACCACCACGTCCACCGGGCCGTTTTTGGCCGGCACGATGATGCTTTTGATCACGCAACCGTAGTCCAGTACGCTGACGGTCAACCCACCGGGGTTGGACAGGATATATTCGGTAACATTCGCGCCCTCTTTGGTCACTCCGAAGGGCTTTGAGCGGATCTGTGCCATTGGGCATCGCCTCCTAAGGATTTTTGGAACACACGGCCGGGCAGACTGCCCCCGTCTTTCTACTGTATTTATGATTATATCACAGTTTTGTGTGTTTGTGTGAGCATCCTTTTAGAATTTGCATCCAATTTTTCAGGGGATTTTTTGTAGGAATTATAGAACACCACCGGTGCTGCCGCACAAAAAAGCACCCCGTATCCCAACAGACAGGATACGAGGTGCTCCAAACAGAACCTTCTTTTACGGCTGGGGCTGTGCGGCACCCTGTGCCGCGATGAACTCGGCTGCATCGTCCGGGATATCGTCCAGATCGTCGTCGCTGCCCACATCCACACTGAGCGGCGGCTTTTTGAACAGGACATCGTACAGGATGGGCACGATATACAGGGTCATCAGGGTGGCGTAGCTCAGGCCGCAGATGATCACGATGGCCATGCCGCTCATCAGCTGGCTGGCCATATCGCTGCTGAACACCATCTGCAGCATGGCCAGCACGGTGGTCAGGGTGGTCATCAGGATGGGGCGCATACGGGTCTTGCCGGTGGCGATCAGCGCGGCGCGCCGCTCCATGCCGCCCATGCGCAGCTGGTTGGCGTAGTCCACGAACACGATGCCGTTGTTGACGACGGTGCCCATCAGCACGATGAAGCCCATGAGGGAGATCATGGTGAGCTGCTGGCCGGTGACCAGCAGGCCGATCAGGCCGCCGGTAAAGGCCAGCGGCACGGTAAACAGCACGATGAAGGGGGACAGCAGGCTCTGGAACTGCGCCACCATGACCAGATACACAAAGGGCAGGGCCAGAGCCATCCACTGGACCATTTCCTTGACCATGAAGTCCACGTTCTCGGTCTCGCCGCCCATGGAGAAGTTGCAGCCCTCCGGCATCTCGCTGCCGGCCGCAAACTCGTTCAGGGCCTTCTGCAGAACGCGGGACTGCACGGTGGTGTTGTAGCCGTCCAGCGTGTCGGCCGTGACGGTGACGTACTCGGTCTGGTTCTCGCTGGTGATGGAGTCCGGCGCGGTGCCGGCCTCCCAGGTGGCAATGTCAGCCAAGGTGCAGGTGCCGGTCACCGTCTCGCCATCGGTGTTCAGGACGCTGGTGTCAAAGGTCATGTCCATCATGTTTTCCTTGGTCAGCGGGTCCAGATTATTGGTGATCTTTACGTCCATGGTGGTGCCATCCACCGTCACCGGGGTCTGGGCCGTGGCGGTGGTGGTGAGCCGCTGGGCAATCTTCTGATACACCTCGGCCACGGTCAGGCCGTAGGTGCGCACCTTGTCGCGGTCCACCTTCAGGATGATGGTGGAGTCACCGGCGCCAAGGCCGTTGGTGGCGTTGGCAAAGCCGGGGGTGCTGTTCACGATGTCCACCACCTTTTCCGACAGGGCGGTGAGGGTGTTCACATCGGAACCATAGATCTTGATGGACAGACCGCTGGACAGCTGGCTGGTGAGCTCCCCGGTCATGCCGGAGATCTCCACCGTGCCGGTGCACTGTTCCACCCCGGCAATGGCGGTTTCCAGCGCCTGCCGGGCGGTCTCGATCTGACGGGAAGACAGATTCTCCTTCAGCATCACGTTGATTTGATATTTGCCGTAGCTGCTGGCGGCAGCCAGCAGGTCGGTGATGGTTCTGGGCAGGCCCAGCTGGCTGATGTCCATGCCCGCCACGCTGGTGTCGGTGGTGATGCCCACCTCGGTCACGTTGTCCACGGCCATGGCAGCTTCCACGGCCTTGCCGGCCACAACGTAGGATTCCTCCTTGCTCAGGCTTGCGTCGGTGGACAGCGTGATGACCGCCTCGTTGCTGGTGATCTGGGGCAGAAGCTCGATGCCCATGTTCAGCACCTGCCAGCCGCTGAACACCAGCAGCACCACGGCAGCTGCCAGCGGCACGGCACGGTGCTGCAGGCACCATTTCAGGCTCTGGACGTACTTGTCCTGGACCTTTTCAAACCAGGGCAGCTCCTTGGGCTCGGCCTTTTTCAGTACGGTGGAGGCAGCCGCCGGCACCACGGTGACGGCCACGATAAGGGACGCCATGAGGCAGTAGCCGATGCACAGCGACATGGGCAGCATCAGGCTGCGCACGATGCTGGAGGAGAACACCACCGGCAGGAACACGCACACCGAGGTGAGGGTGGAGGCGATGACGGACATGCCTACCTGCTTTGCGCCCTGCACGGCGGCGCGGGCCGCCGGGACCCCCCGGCTGCGCAGGCGGTAGATGTTCTCGATGACCACCACCGAGTTGTCCACCAGCATGCCGATGCCGAGGGAGAGGCCCGCCAGGGTCATGACGTTCATGTCCAGATTTGTAAAGTACATGAGCACCACGGCAAACAGCACCGACAGCGGGATGCTGATGCCGACCACCAGCGTGGGTTTGACGTCCTTGAGGAAGATGGCCAGCACGATGATGGCCAGTGCAGCGCCCACCGCCATGCTGGTGAGGATGCTGCGGATGATGATGGTGATATAGTTGCCCTGGTTGGACAGCACCACGATGTGCAGGCCGTCGTACTGGGCTTCCAGCTCCTGGAAGGCGCTCAGGCAGTTGTCCGAAACGTCGCTGGCACTGGAGGTAGCGTTTTTATAGATCTTGAGCACGGCGGCCTGTTCGCCGTTCAGGCGGGTGAAGCTGTCGGCGGCGTTGTCGATGACCTCCACGTCCGCCACATCGGACAGGCGCACGTCGCCGTAGCCCTCCACATGCAGCAGCAGGGCACCGGCAATGTCATCCACGCTGCTGTACTCCTCGCCGACTTTCAGCAGCCAGGACTCGCCGCTGGCGTCCTGCACATAGCCTGCCGGCATGGAGAAGTTCTGGGCGTAGATCAGGGTGGACAGGGTGTTGATGTCCAGCTGCTTCTGCACATCCGCCTGGGCCAGCGCCTGGGTGCGGGCCGTCTCGTACTCCTGCTTGGCCGTTTCCAGCTGCTTTTCGTACTCGTTGAGCTGCTCGCGGGCCTCGGTAAACTGCATGTAGGCGTTGAGCTGCTGCTGGGTAAAGCTGCCCAGTGCACGGGAGAAGGTGCTCATGAGCTGGGGCACGTTGTCCATGGCCTTGATGGTATCTTCCAGCGTGCTGTAGATCACCTGCAGGCTCTTCTGCAGCTGCAGCTCGTCCGCCAGATCCGCAGCGCTGCTGCCCTCCGTACCGGTCTCGGTGTTCACCCGCTCCTGCAGCTTCTGCAGGGCATCGGTGAGCTTGTCGGTCACGTCACGCAATTCGGACACGACCTCGATCAGGGAGTCGATGTCCCGCATGCCGGTGTTGTCGAACTTGTCCAGCACCTTCTGCAGACCCTGCTGCACCTCGATCAGTGCCTGCTGGATCTCCGGCTCCTTGACCACGGCAATGAGCTGGTTCACGCTTTCCATCAGCGCCCGGGCCTGCTTGCGCACCACATCCACCGCGTTGCCTACTTCGGTGCTCATGGAGGCCAGCACCGTGTTGGACACGGTGTTGCCAAAGTTCTTCATCTGCTTGTTGTACTCGGCGCGGCCGGCGGCGATCTGGCTTTCCGCACTGTCCAGCTGGGCACGGGCGTCCGCCAGCTTGGTGTCGATCAGGTCCAGCAGCTGGGCGTTGATCTCGTCGATCTTGTCCTGATTCAGCTGCACCTGCACCAGCTTTTCCACCAGACCGCTGGACGACACATTGGACACGCCGCCCTTGCGCTGCACATAGGGCACCAGCGTGTCCTTGACCAGCTCAGACATCTGGTAGATGTCGCTGCCCTCCCGGCTCACCGCCACGGTCATGAAGGCGTTCATGTTCAGGCTGTACTCAATGATGGAGGGCGTCAGGCAGCTGCTGGGCAGGTCGCTCTTGGCCTGATCCAGCTTGTTGGACACCTTCACCAGGGCACTGTTCATGTCGGTATCATCGGTGAAGTGCATCAGCAGCAGGCTGTAGTTCTCCGCCGAGGTGGCCGTGATATTCTCCACACCGGGCACCGTGAGGGCGTTCTGCAGCACGTCCGACACTTCGCTCTCCACACGCTCCGGGCTGGCACCCGGGTATACGGTGACCACCATCAGATACGGCGTGCTGACGTCGGGCAGCAGATTGGTCTGCATCTTCGTGATGGCCACAAAGCCCAGGATCAGCACCATCACCACAGCCACCAGCACCGTGAATGGCTTTTTGACACTGAATTTTTCCATTTTTCCTACCGTTTCCCTGCCATGCGCCGCAGCACCGCAGTCCTTACCTCCGCAAGAGGCTCGTTCACACTTTAACATTCCTATTATACACAGAAGACGTAGGGTTGCAACAGAGCCTGTCACTTTCTTTCACAAAACTTTTCTCTTTGCTGTCTGTTCGGGACCAAATTCCGTCACACTCCGCCTGAAATACGGTCCGGAGGGCCGGATCATTGCACCGGGCGCATTTTGTTTTTTGCGTGGAAATGTGCTTTTGAATATGGTATACTAGAGTTCAGAATGGAGTAACAGGCCCTTTTGCGGCCTTTTTCCCGATAGAGCGAACCAGCAGACGAGGAGAACTATGAAAAAAGTCATTTCGGTCCGTTTCAAAGAAAACGGCAAAAGCTATTATTTTGACCCTGCCGATGCGGATATCCGTACCGGCGATTACGTCATCGTGGAGACTGCCCGCGGCATCGAGTGCGGCGAGGTGGTGCAGGGCGTCAAGGAGATCGCCGACGCGGCGGTGCCCAAGGCCCTCAAGCCCATTACCCGCATGGCCGACAGCGTGGATGTGCGCCGGATGCGCCAGAACCGCGAGGACGAAAAGCGCGCCTACCGCACCTGCCAGGACTGCATTGCCCGCCACGGGCTGGAGATGAAGCTGGTGGAGGCTGAGTATACCCTCGACCGTTCCAAGATCATGTTCTACTTCACCGCCGACGGCCGCGTGGACTTCCGTGAGCTGGTCAAGGATCTGGCCGGCATCTTCCACACCCGCATCGAGCTGCGCCAGATCGGCGTGCGCGACGAGAGCAAGATGATCGGTGGTCTGGGCATCTGCGGCCAGCCCTTCTGCTGCAGCCGCTTCCTCAAGGACTTCCAGCCCGTTTCCATCAAGATGGCCAAGGAGCAGGGCCTGTCGCTGAACCCCACCAAGATCAGCGGTGCCTGCGGCCGCCTGATGTGCTGCCTGGCCTATGAGGAAAACGCCTACGAATACCTGAACAGCATCATGCCCATGGTGGGCAGCACCGTGCGCACCCCGGACGGCCTGGGCACCGTGCTGGAAGTGAACCCGGTGTCCGGCTATCTGCGGGTGCGCTGCGGCACCGAGAGCCTGTCGCCCCGGTACTACAAGGTAGGCGTGTGTGAATACATCAGCGGCGGCAAGCGCGCACCCCGCCGCCCCGACCCGGACGACGATTATTCCGGTGTGCGCAACCCCGCCCCGGTGGTGGCTTCCTCCGATGACGACAAGCGCTGTGCAGGCGGCTGCTGCGCCAAAAAGCGCAGCGAGAAGAATGGCTGAGCATCCAAGCGGTTAGTAAAGCAAAACTAACCATTCTTCGTGATTTTCGCTAAAAATCTCCGGCAATTTTGTCCATAAGTTAGCCCATGCTTTTGTGCAACCCAACAAAAAATCTCCTTTTGGTGCGGGGCGCTTACGGTTAGTCTTGCCTTTTCTTTTCGGCTTTGTTAAAATGCAGGCAAGGATATGAATTCCGGAGAGATGTGTACAGCCGTGCCTGACACATTTCTTCATACATTACAACGGGCACGGGGATAAAAGGAGATTTTATTATGGCACACAAGGTTTCTGACGCATGTGTTGGCTGCGGCGCTTGCGAGGGCGCTTGCCCGGTTGGTGCAGTTGCCGTTGAGAACGGCGTTGCAGTTGTGAACGCAGACGCTTGCATCGATTGCGGCGCTTGCGAGGGCGCTTGCCCCACCGGTGCAATCACCGCTGAATAATCAGCGGCATTGCCGGAATAACGCATCCAAGGCAGCAGACCTGTTCAGGCGGGTCTGCTGCTTTTTGTTTTTGCACAAATTCCGGGAGCAATTCCGGTTATTTTTCTGAGAGGAATCGGCACACTGTCTATGGAACATTCTACCGAAGTTTTGTATAATAGAACAAAGGTCTACTGCACCCCTGCCCACCGGTTCGGGTCGGACGCGCTGCTGCTGGCCCGCTTCTGCGAGCCAAAACGCAGCCAGACGGCGGCCGACCTGTGCTCCGGCTGCGGCATCGTGGCGTTGGAGTGGCACGACCGCGGCCACCGCGGCCCCTGTGCGGCGCTGGAACTCCAACCCGAGGGCAGCGCCCTGCTGGCCGATGCTGTCACCGAACAAGGCATCGGCCACATCACGCCCCATTGCGCCGACCTGCGCACCTTCCGGCAGGGGGAGGGCAGTTTTGACGTGTGTGCGTGCAATCCGCCCTATTTTACCGCCGGGCCTCAGAGTCAGAATGCGGCCCACGCGCTGGCCCGGCACGAAAACACCTGCACGCTGGACGATGTGTGCGCCTGCGCGTTCCGCCTGTTGAAGGACGGCGGGCGGCTGGCACTGTGCCACCGGCCGGAGCGGTTGGCCGAAGTGCTGGATGTGCTGCGGGCCCACCGGCTGGAGCCCAAGCGGCTGGCCTTCGTCAAGAACCGGGCAGACGCAGCCCCGTGGCTTTTCCTTGTGGAAGCCCAGAAAAACCGCAAGACCGGCCTGCGTGTGGAGCCGGATGTGCTCATCAGCGCCGGAGCGGCGCTCTACGGGAGGTAACTATGGCAGGAACTCTTTACATCGTGGCAACCCCCATCGGCAACCTGGACGACATGCCGCCCCGGGTGGCCGCCACCTTTGGCGCGGCAGACTTCATTGCCGCCGAGGACACCCGCGTGACCATGAAGCTGCTGAACTTTCTGGGCCTGAAAAAGCCCATGGTCAGCTACTACGAGCACGCCTTGCAGAAGGGCGAGGCCATTCTGCAGCGCATCGAGGCAGGGGAGAGCTGTGCGCTGTGCTCCGATGCGGGCATGCCCTGCGTTTCCGACCCCGGTGAGGTGATCGTGCGGGACGCTCTGGCCCGCGGCATCAAGGTGGTGCCGGTGCCGGCTGCCTCGGCCTGCGTCACAGCACTGGCCGTGTCCGGGCAGGACACCTCCCGCTGGGTATTCGAGGGCTTTCTGCCGGTGAACCGCAAGCAGAAAAAGGAACGGCTGGCCGATCTTCTGCACGAAAAGCGCACCGTGATCTTTTACGAAGCACCCCACAAGCTGCGCACCACCCTGGACGACCTGACCGCCGCCTTTGGCCCGGAGCGCAGCATCACCCTGTGCCGGGAGCTGACCAAGCTCCACGAGGAGATCTGGAAAACCACCCTGGGCGAGGCCGTGGAGCACTACAGGGCCAACGACCCCCGCGGCGAGTATGTGCTGGTGATGGCCGGTGCCCCCGCCGGGGAGGATGCCGACGCCGGGCTGACGCTGGAGCAGGCAGCGCAGCGGGCACTGGAGCTGACGGGTGAGGGCTTTGGCCCCACGGCAGCGGCCAAGGCGGCGGCGCAGGGCACGCCCTATTCCAAGAGCGAAGTGTACAAGCAGCTGCTGGTGCTGCAACAGGACCGGCAGACTGCGGAATGATAAGAGGAGGACTTTTTTCGTGACAAAACTTCTGATCCTGAGCGACAGTCATGGCGGACGCGCCGCCATTGAGCGGGTGCTGCTGAAGGAGAATGCGAACATTGACGCCCTGGTTTTTCTGGGCGACGGCCTGCGGGACCTGGAACAGGCCCTGACCCTGTACCCCCGGCTGCGGGCCTACTCGGTGGCCGGCAACTGCGACTACGGCGCTCTGGAGCCGATGGACGGTCTGGCCGCCTTTGACCAGACCATCGCGTTCTATACGCACGGCCATATGTACGGCGTAAAATACGATCTGGACACGCTGACAGATGCCGCTGCCGCCCGGGGCGCGGAAGTGGCCCTGTTCGGCCACACCCATGTTCCCCATGCCGAGCAGCGGGGCAAGGTGTTTTTGTTCAACCCCGGCTCCTGCGGCCGCTGCTACACCGGCCCCAACACCTACGGCCTGCTGACGCTGGAAAACGGCAAGGTGACCGCCTATGAGCACAAAGAGGTACCGAAGCAATGAGCATCAACGAGGTGCGCTATCTGCCGGAATGCGGCAGCACCAACGCCTATGTGAAAGAGCATTTTGAAGAATTCGGTCCGGTGGGGGCCGTGTATACCGAAAACCAGACCGCCGGGCGCGGCCGTCTGGGCCGCAGCTGGGTGAATGCCGAGGGCAAGGCCCTGTACTATACGGTGGCCATCCGGGAGCCGCTGGCCCAGCCTGCCACCCTGCCGCTGCTGGCCAGTCTGGCGGTGCGCCGCCAGCTGCAGCTGCGCTACGGCGTGGACTGCCAGATCAAATGGCCCAACGACCTGCTGCTCAACGGCAAAAAAGTCGTGGGCATCCTGTGCGAAAGCGTGAGCTACGGTTACCAGCAGCAGGGGCGCGGCATCCTGTGCGGCATCGGCATCAATCTGGCCCAGCCCCAGAGCTATTTTGACGCCGCCAACCTGCCCAACGGCACCTCGCTGGCACTGCAGGGGGCAAACGTTGATCTTGCCGCCGACCCTGCCTGGCTGGCCGAGGGCCTGACCGACTTTGGCTTTGACCGCAACCTGTACACCTTTGCCCGGGACGGCTTTGCGCCCTTCCGGGAGGAGTACAAGGCCGCCTGCGTCAATCTGGGCCGCCGGGTCACCTTTGACCTGCCGGAGGGCGGGCAGGGTGCCGGGGAGGCCATCGACGTGGACGAGGAAGGACGCCTTGTGGTGCGCACCGACAGCGGCGAAGTGCATGTGTTCACCGGCGAAGTATCGGTGCACGGCATCTACGGCGCCGTGTAATATGCAAAAAGAGCCGCTGCTGCACGGAGGATGTGCAGCAGCGGCTCTTATCGTTCGGCTTATCTTCTCCGCTTCATTCTGCGCCGCCGGTTTAGGCTGCGGGAACCGCCGCCGCATGCCAGCGTGACAACGCTCAGCACGAGCAGGATGACCGCCAGTGCGGCCAACAGCAGCAGGGTGGACCAGCTGTCGGTGCGGAAGTCGGAGACGTACTCCTGATGGGTCACCAGATCCACCTGGCCTACCTCGCAGCCGTCCAGATACACCGTGGCGGTGCCCAGCTTCTGGCCGTTTTTCACGGTGGCCGACACGCTCTCGGGCAGGTCAAAGGAATAGCTCACCTTGTCGTCCGCGTGGCCGTAGCCGCTGACCGGAGCAGCCGCATACAATTCTACCTCCGGATGGGTGCGGCATTTGGTCAGGTCCACGGTGGTCACCACGGTCTTGGTGTCCACCAGCGGCCGGTCGGCAAAGCTGGCAAAGGCCCAGTCGAACAGGTCGTCACACTCACTGTACAGATGCTCGTTGCTGTCGCTGCCCAGGATCACAAGGCCGTAGGTGTGGCCGTCCTTTTGGGCAAGGGCCACCGCACAGCGGCCTGCCAGTGTGGTAAAACCGCCCTTGACCCACTTGACAGAATCCTTATAATAAGCACCAGAGGTGTCCATCAGCGGGTTGGAGCTGCTGATGGTGCGCTGCTCGCTGTGGAAATTCGTCTGGCCCAGCGTATAGGTGGTGGAACCGGCCACCTGCGCAAAGGTCTCGTTGGCCGCGCAGGCCGCCGCGATCTTTGCCATGTCCTCTGCCGAGGCCACATTGCCGTAATCGTACAGGCCGTGGGCGCAGGTAAAGGTGGCACTGGTGCAGCCCAGCTCTGCGGCACGGGCGTTCATCTGCTGGATGAAGGCATTCAGGCTGCCGCCCACGTCCCAGGCGATGACGCTGGCCGCGTCGTTGGCACTGGTGATGAGCAGGGCGTTCAGCAGGTCGATGCGGCGCACCGTCTCCCCGATGCGCAGGCCCATGGTGGTGCCGTTGGCGTTCTGGATGTCCTTGAACTCCTGCGTCAGGTCGGTGGGCACCGTGACCTCACCGTTCAGGTCCTTGCCGCTTTCCAGCAGCAGCAGGGCCGTCATCATCTTAGTCAGGCTGGCTACATAGCGGGGCTGGTCAGCATTCTGGGTCAGCAGTGTCTTGCCGGTATCGGCATTGAACAGGTACACGGCCTCGGTCTCGGTTGCAGTCTGGATGGGCATGGGGTATACTGCAAATACCGGCAGCACTGCACTGACGGCGACCGCCAGCGTAAGCACCAGCGCCGCCAACCGGCGGCAGAACGTGTTGTGAAGCATGAAGGTACCCCCTTGAATCCCGCTCCGGCAAAACCGGTGCGCACATTTTTGTTCCTTACTTATAAGAATACCATAAACGAACCAAAAGAGAAAGGTGGTTTTTCACAATGTTCCTGTCCTTTTGTGGAAAAAGTCCCCGCAACGAAGGCGCGGCCTTTGTGGCTCCCAACGCCACCGTGCAGGGCGATGTGATCCTGAAGCCCGGCTCCACCGTATGGTATGGGGCCGTGCTGCGCGGCGACGACGGTACCCTGACCCTCGGCGAGAACAGCAACGTGCAGGACAATGCCGTGCTGCACTGCGACGTAGGCGGGGCCGTGACCCTGGGCCGCAGCGTCACCGTGGGCCACAGCGCCGTGGTACACGGCTGCACCGTGGGCGACGGCACCCTGATCGGGATGCACGCCACCCTGCTGAACCACTGCGTGGTGGGCAAAAACTGCATCATCGGGGCCGGTGCCCTGGTGCCGGAAGGCATGGTCATCCCGGACGGATCGGTGGCCGTAGGCGTCCCTGCCCGGGTGATCAAACCCGTGACCGAGGCACAGATCGCCGCAAACCTCCACAATGCCGCCCACTATGTGGAGCACGGAAAACTCCACGCAAGAGCGCTAAAAAATCCGGAATAATCGACCATTTCCGCATCATCCGTCGTTTTTCTCCGGCCCGGCCCCGCTCCGGCGGCATCGGTGCTCTGCCTTTGCACGCTGATTTGTGAAGACTTTTGAGAAATCCACGATTTTTTCACAAAAAGGTAATGACATTCGCCTTAAAATCGGGTATACTAGGGCCTGTAAGGGACGCGGGGCCGCAACCGCCCCCTTACACATGATTCCTCCTCACACCAAAGCAATACCCCAAACAGAGAACCCCTCCGGTGTACCGCAAGCGCCGGAGGGGTTCTCTGTTTGTTTTTGTCTTTTTTATGCATGCGCCAGCCTTGCGGCAAATACCGTGAGTACGATCTTGGGATTCACCTGTGCGCCCAGCCGCTGGATGGCAGCTTCGGCCAGCCGCAGGGTACGCTGGGCCTGCTGGCCCTGTACCGGGGCATGGGGGCTGCCCTGCAGCCCCGCCGCTGCCACGGCCCGGAGGTCCCGCAAAAGAGCTGCCGCACCGGCCTTGTCTTTTTCGTAGGGGGCCAGCAGCACGGCGGCGGTGTAGCTGTCGCCCGCCTGCGCGGCTCGGGCCAGTTCCATGGCCTTGTCCACCTGCTCGGTGCGAGCCTTGTCGCGGGCCGCCGTGAGCACCGTGCCAATGTGCCCGTCGAACAGTTCACTGTAGAGTGCCGCCGTCTTTTTGTCCACCCCATGGGCGGTGCAGTAGCGGGCACAGTCCGCCGGGGACACCGGCGCGATGGCAAAGCTGACGCAGCGGCTGCGGATGGTGGGCAGCACCCCGGCCAGCGAATCGGCCGTGAGCAGGAAGAGCACGCCCTCCGGCGGCTCCTCCATGACCTTCAGCAGAGCGTTGGCGGATTCCTCGTTCATGCGCTCCACATGATACAGCAGCACCGCACGGCCCTCGGCCGACAGGCTGGTGTTGAAGATCTCGCTGCGCATGGCGGTGACCTGACTGACCAGATACCGACCGCCAGCCCCCATGCCCTCCACCGAAATGGCTTCGCGCACGATGCCGGTCTCGATCTGGCCGCTGTCGCGTTTGCCGGCCTTGCCCACAGCGCGGCAGCATTCGCCCCGCAGCAGGGCCTCGGCAGGGGCACCACCAGCCGGGTAGAGATAATCTGCGGCAATGCAGCGGGCCGCAAACCCGGCCCCCAGCCCCTCTTCGCCCACCAGCAATACGCTGTGGGTCAAGCGGCGGGACGCCAGCATCTGGTGCACGCTGGTTTTCAGTTCTGCGTTGCCTTCCATGCGGTCCAGCATCATGGTCTAAGTGCTCCTTCTGATTTACGACTAGCTCGACCGGCAGACCGGTAGCTTTCTCCTCGGACACGAATCGGGCCATTCCATCGCCCGCCCTATTGCCCTGACGGGCAACAGGGTCCCACCCCAGCGGACGGTCCTCGGAGAAACTCCCGGCCCGCCAGTCCGGGAAAGCAGCAGTTTACCGCCGGTTCTTGCGCTTCCACTGCTCACGGCGGATCCAGGCCCGCACACTGCGGTAGGCCATGGGGCCAAAGAATGCCCAGACGTTCAGCATACTGAGCAGGTAGCTCAGCTTGCCGGCCAGCGGCGCGGACAGGAAGCTGAACACCCACAGGGCCGCCGCAAAGAAGCCGAAATACTTCACCCGGATGGGGATCACGAAGAACAGCAGCAGCTGTACCTCCGGGTACAGCATGGCAAAGGCCAGCAGCAGCGAAAGGGACAGACAGTAAGTGCTGGCCGTCACGCCGGTAAGCAGGCAGGCCAGCACCGTGCCCACCATGCCCAGCAGGAAATAGAGGGTATAGCGGAAATCGCCCCACTCCTTTTCCAGCGCCGTGCCCACGAACCAGGTAAAGTAGATGCCCAGCACCACGCTGAGGATGCTGCCGCCGGAGAAGGGGATGAACACAAAGGTGATCGCCCGCCAGATCTGCCCCTGCAGCAGGAAAAACCGGTCCAGGCCCACCCAGGCGGTGATGGTACGGTCGATAAACAGCTCAATGGCAAAGACAAGGATCTGCCCCGCCACCAGAATGTTGGTCAGGTTTGGAATGCCAAAGCGCCCATATTTGCGCTCCAACTTGTTCAGCCAATTGTTCATGCATCATGCCTCCAGAAGTTGATGTTTCACGCTTGTCTGAGGTTATTGTACCATGATTGGACAGGGCATTCAAGAAAAAACAGGCACTCCGGCGCGGTGTACACACCGGCGGGGAAAAACGCAGGCCGTTACAGCAAAATGCAGCCGTACTCCGGCCCATTTCACAACAAAAAAGGGTGGTATTTTTCCATTCCGGAGAGAACTTTTCACTTTTTCCACCGGGTTTTCCACTGATTTTGTGAAAAAAAGGCCCAGTTTCCCACGAGGTTTTCCACTTTTTCCACCGGGTTTTCCACATGGAAATCTGGTTTTGCTTATACAAGCCGTAATGCAGCCCGGCGATTCATGCCAGTTTCTGGGAAGAAAAGTGGGCACTTTGCCTTTTATATAAAAGAAAGTCGAAGGATTTTCTTTTCTTTTTACAGTTTGTTCCGGCTGACGATTCGGCCCCTCTCCAGATTGGAAAAAAGAAGTCCTGAGTTTTCCACAGAACGGGAACGCCGCTTTTTCGTGTGGAAAAAGCGGGGAAAACTGCGGTTTTCCACCGTCTGCCGCCGTTCTCCGGCAGAGAGTACTCCACATGCCGTTTTTGCTCCGGAATGCGTCCGGAATCGCGCGATTGCTTGTGTTCCGTCCCGCTCTGTGCCCAGTAAAAAAAACTCCCTCCGTCACGGTTTGATATGAACCCCAAAAGTTAGACAAAAAACGAATTAAGCGGCCCCAACGGTCTG
>UQDV01000036.1 GCA_900539945.1 uncultured Faecalibacterium sp. | reverse complement strand
TTCAGAAGTCATTCTTTTGTCTCAGCGCTTGGCGCTCAAGTATAATACCACACCTCCCGCCTTCTGTCAACACTTTTTGACATCTTTTTTCCAATTTCTTTGCGCCGCAGAAAATCCCCCTGTTTTTCTCTTATTATAATAGCCGCCTTTTCTTGACAAGGCGGCGGGCAGAACGTATTATGGGATCATTCCAGTATCCTGTATGAGATAGCTATACTTATTATATAAAGGAGAAACGCCATGTCCTGTGTCGATATCCGCGGCTGCCGCATCGGGGAAGGTCGCCCCAAGGTCATTCTGCCCATCGTGGAGCGTGCCGAAGCTGCTATTCTGGAAAAGGCCGCGCAGTTTTCAACATTGCAAGCCGATTGTGTGGAATGGCGCGTGGACTATTTTGAAGGTGCCCGTGCCCCCGGTGCTGTTGCCCGCTGTCTGGCAAAGATGCGGGTCATCCTGAGGGACAAGCTGCTGCTGGTGACCTTCCGCACAAAAACGGAGGGCGGTGAGCAAGCGCTCTCCCACCCGGAGTACCTTGCCTTTTTGAGCCTGATCCTCGACACCGACTGCGCCGACCTTCTGGACATCGAGTTCTTCACCGCCGGGGCAGACCTGCCCAAGCTGGTGGAGCAGGCGCATTCCGCCGGGGTAGCGGTGGTGTGTTCCAGCCACGATTTTGCCAAGACGCCGCCCCAGGCAGAGCTGGTGGAACGGATGGTACAGATGCAGCAGGCCGGAGCCGACCTGCCCAAGTTGGCGGTCATGCCCCGGTGCCGCACCGATGTACTGGAGCTGCTAGCCGCTACCGCCGAGATGGCCGACCTTCACCCGGAAACACCGGTCATCACCATGAGCATGGGCACGCTGGGCGCTGTGAGCCGTCTGGCCGGAGAGGCTTTTGGCTCTGCCATGACCTTTGCAAACCCCGGGCAGGCCAGCGCCCCGGGGCAGGTATCGCTGAACATCGTAAATGAAGTGCTTGATGCACTGCATCTGTAACCAACAAATCGGAAGTTGTGGAGGAAACAAACGTGGAAGATAATAAATCAACGAATGTCAAGAAAACGGTAAAATCAGGAATAACTTTTGGAAGTGCATTAGCTATGGTTATTAGTTATACAACGTGGAAGTCTGTCGGTTGGGCGATTTTTCATGGATTACTTAGTTGGGTATATGTCGTATATTTCCTTTTGCGTTACTAAATTCCAGTTTGTCGCACATCCTGCCTAGAACAAAAACCGGAACGATCGTCCCTTTTTCGGGTGGATCGTTCCGGTTTTTATGTTATATTGAAAATCGTTTTACGCCAGCTTGGCTTCCAGACGCTCCCGGATGGCTTTGATGAAGCCCTCGCTGTCCACGAGAGTGGGGGTGATGCCTTCGGCCAGGCCGCACAGGTCCTTGGTCATGATGCCATCGTTCAGGGTCTGCAGGCTGGCAGCTTCCAGTGCCTCGCCGAACTTCACCAGCTCCGGCAGGTCATCCAGCTCGCCGCGCTTCTTGAGTGCGCCGGACCATGCAAAGATGGTGGCCATGGGGTTGGTGGAGGTCTTTTCGCCCTTCAGATACTTATAGTAATGGCGGGTCACGGTGCCGTGCGCAGCCTCGTACTCGTACTTGCCGTCCGGGCTTACCAGCACACTGGTCATCATGGCCAGCGAACCAAAGGCGGTGGACACCATATCGCTCATCACGTCGCCGTCGTAGTTCTTGCAGGCCCAGACAAAGCCGCCCTCGCTGCGGATGACGCGGGCCACGATGTCGTCAATGAGGCTGTAGAAGTAGGTAATGCCGGCAGCCTCAAATTTTGCCTTGTATTCGGCGTCGTACACCTCCTGGAAGATATCCTTGAAGGTGTGGTCATACTTCTTGGAAATGGTGTCCTTGGCGCCAAACCACAGATCCTGCTTCACGTCCAGTGCGTAGTTGAAGCAGCTGCGGGCAAAGCTGCGGATGGAATCGTCCTTGTTGTACTGGCCCTGCAGCACACCGGGACCTTCAAAATTGAACACAGTGGCACGCTGCTGGGTGCCGTCGGCACCGGTGAACAGCAGCTCTGCCTTACCGGCACCGGGGATGCGGAACTCCGTGCACTTGTACACGTCACCATAGGCATGGCGGGCGATGGTGATGGGCTTTTTCCAGTTCTTGACCACCGGCTTGATGCTGTCGATCATGATGGGGGCACGGAACACGGTGCCGTCCAGCACGGCGCGGATGGTACCGTTGGGGCTCTTCCACATCTCGTGCAGCTTGTACTCGTCCATGCGCTGGGCATTGGGGGTGATGGTGGCGCACTTGACCGACACGCCATACTTCTTGTTGGCAAGAGCAGCGTCCATGGTCACCTGGTCGCCGGTGGCATCGCGGTTGGGCAGGCCAAGGTCATAGTATTCGGTCTTGAGGTCCACAAACGGAAGGATCAGTTCGTCCTTGATCGTCTTCCACAGGATGCGGGTCATCTCGTCGCCGTCCATCTCGACGAGGGGCGTGGTCATTTTGATCTTTTCCATAGCAGGGTTCCCTTTCCTCTCATGTAGCATTGTATTCCCAGTCCCGCGCTGCATTGCCAGATGCCCACAGGAACGGTTCGGTTACTTGCGGTAAGCGGCCGCCAGCTTTTCCAAAGCCGGCAGGCTGCGCTTTACTTTTTCGGTGTCGATACAGTAGGCAAGGCGCACATAGCCCTTGACGCCAAAGGTATCGCTGGGCACCAGCAGCAGGTCGAACTCGCGGGCCTTCAGGCAGAAGGCATTGGCGTCCTCCTCCAGTGCCTTGGGGAAGATGTAGAAGGTGCCGCCGGGGCGCTCCACCTCAAAACCCAGCGCGGTGAGCTTATCGTACAGCAGGTTCATGTTAGTCTCGTAGACGCTCAGGTCGCTGGTGACCTCCTGGCAGCGGCCCACGGCCCGCTGGATGATGCTGGGCGGGCAGTTGTGGCCGGTAAAACGGGAGATCTGGGCCATCATATCCACCAGAATGTCCTCCCCCTCACAGCCCGGACGCACGGCCACATAGCCAAGGCGCTCGCCGGGCAGGCTCAGGCTCTTGGAGTAGGAGAAGCAGGTGAGGGTGTGGGGGTAGAAGGCCGCCGGGTAGGGCACCTTCTTGCCGTCAAAGGCGATATCCCGGTAGGGCTCATCGCTCACGAGGAAAATATTGTGGCCAAAGGCCTTGCTCTTCTCGGTCAGGATGTCGGCCATCCGGGTGAGGGTCTGGGCCGAATAGACCACACCGGTGGGATTGTTGGGGGTGTTGATGAGCACACAGGTGGTCTTTTCGCCGATCATCTGCTCAAAGGCATCCAGATTGGGCTGGAATGCCGGGGCCTGCGGCGGCACCACTTTGAGCACCGCACCGGTGCCGGCCACATAGGGGCCGTACTCCGGGAAGTAGGGCGCAAAAGTCAGCACCTCCTCACCGGGCTGGGTGACGGCACGGATGGCATGGGCAATGGCACCGGCAGCACCGGTGGTGGGGAAGATGTGCTTCTGCTCATAGGGCAGGCCGAAGGTCTTTGCCAGATGGGCCGCCACGTCGGCGCGGAAGCCGGGGTCGCCCTGGCTGGGGCAGTAGCCGTGCAGGTTCACCGGTTCCTCGTTGGCCAGCAGGTCCTGCATGGCGGCGGTAAATTCCGGCGGGCAGGGCACGCTGGGGTTGCCCAGCGAGTAATCGAACACATTCTCGTAGCCGATCTCGGCGGCACGTTTTTTTCCGTACATGAAAGTCTCGCGGATCACGCTCTTGTTGCCGAGCATGGCGCGGTAGGTCTCATTCAGCATCATACTTCCCCCCTGGATTTATGATTGATGTGCCGCCGTATAGCTCTGCTCCACCTTGATGATGCAGTTATAGGTGGGGTCCTGTTCCTTGATGAACTGCTCCATCTGGGTCAGCAGCTCCACCTTGTCCCCGGCATAGCCCGCCGGCAGCACCAGATCGAACAGCACATTCGTGTGGGTCTTGCCCGGCACGATGCGCAGATCGTGCAGTGACAGGGCCGGGTCCATCTGGCGGAGTTTTTCGGTCAGACGGGTGCGCAGCACCCCCACCGCAGCATTCGAGGTCACGATGGGATCGTAGTGGATGGTGACCATGAGATGGTCATTCTTCATAAAATTCCGTTCGATGTTGTCGATCAGGTCGTGGGCGTCCAACGGATCCTGCTCGGCAGGCAGTTCCACATGCAGCGAGGCAAACTGGTGGCCGGGGCCGTAGTCGTGCACCATCAGGTCATGCATGCCCAGCACGCCGGGGTAGCTCATCACAGTCTGCTCGATGTGATCCACCAGGTCATCGCTGGGGCGTTCGCCCAGCAGCGGGCTGAGGGTGTCCATCACCAGACCCCAGCCGGAGATCAGAATGAACACGGCCACGCCCACACCCATCAGACCATCCAGAATGTTCCAGCCGGTCAGGCGGCACAGAATGGTGGCAATGAGCACCGCACCGGTGCTCAGCACATCGTTGCGGCTGTCCGCCGCCGTGGCAATGAGGGTCTCGGAACCGATGGTGCGGCCGACGGTGCGGTTGAAACCGCTCATCCACAGCTTGACCAGAATGGAAGCGACCAGCACGGCAACGGTCAGCAGACTGAACTGCACCGCTGTGGGATGCAGCACCTTGACCACCGACTCCTTCAGCAGGGAAAAGCCAATGCCCAGCACCGTCACGCTGACCACCAGCCCGGCCAGATACTCATACCGGGCATGGCCGAAGGGGTGTTCCGCGTCCGGTGCTCTGGACGCCAGCTTGAACCCTACCAGACTGACGATATTGGACGATGCATCCGACAGGTTGTTCAGGGCATCGGCCATAATGGCGATGGAACCGAACAGCGTGCCCACGGCGAGCTTGCCCAGGCAGAGCAGAACATTGCACACCATGCCCACGATGCTGGCCAGATTGCCATAGGCGGCCCGGGTGTGCGGGTCCTGCGGATTGTCGGGGTGACGGATAAACAGACGGATCAACAACTGCGTCATAAAAAACCTCCCGGGCAGCGCTGGCAGCCTGCATACCCAATGTCCCTAGTATAGCATTTTGCTTTATGGTTTTAAAGTGGTTTCCGGAAAACTTTGCCCGGTATACAAAGACCCCGGCGGGGTGTGTGCCCTGCCGGGGTCGATTTTGCAAATAAGGGCCCGCCTTACTTTTCAGAAGGCTTGCTCAGGTCCACGCTGCGGATGATCTTGCGCACCGGCAGGATGCTCTTGGCATTCATGGACAGCTCGTCCACGCCCATGCGCAGGAAGGTCTCGGTGAGGGCGGTGTCGGCACCCAGCTCACCGCAGATGCCCACCCAGATGCCGTGGCGATGGCCGGCTTCGATGGTCATCTTGATGGCGCGCAGCACTGCCGGGTGATGCGGGTTGAAGAAAGGCTCCAGCTTTGCGTTCTGGCGGTCCAGAGCGCAGGTGTACTGGGTCAGGTCGTTGGTGCCGATGGAGAAGAAGTCGCACTCCTGTGCCAGCTCGTCCGCGATCAGCACGGCGGCGGGGGTCTCGATCATGGTGCCCACTTCAATGTTCTGGCCCATCTTCACGCCCTCGGCGGCCAGCTCTGCACGGCATTCCTCCAGGACGGCCTTGGCGTCCTGAAGCTCCCGCAGGCTGGTGATCATGGGGAACATGATGCTCATGTTGCCGTAAGCGGAAGCGCGCAGCAGAGCCCGGAGCTGGGTCTTGAAAAAGTCCTTGCGGGTCAGGCAGATGCGGATGGCACGGTAGCCCAGAGCCGGGTTGTCCTCGTGGTCCAGCTTCATGTAATCCACGGTCTTGTCGGCACCGATATCGCAGGTACGCACCACCACTTTACGGGGGGCCAGGCTCTCCAGCACCTGCTTGTAGGCCTCAAACTGGTAGTCCTCCGTGGGGAAGTCCTTGCAGTTCAGGTAGACGAATTCGGTGCGGAACAGGCCCACGCCGCCGGCGTCGTTCTGCTGCACAGCACCCACGTCGCCCATGCCGCCGATGTTGGCAAACACGTTGATGGTCTTGCCGTCCAGCGTGGTGTTGGGCTTGCCCTTCAGCTCCTGCAGCAGGGCCTGCTTTTTCTGGTCCTCCTGCTGGCGCTTTTTCAGGCTCTTGAGCAAATCGGGGGTGGGGTCCACATACACACAGGCATTGTAGCCGTCCACCACGGCCATCTTGCCGTCCCAGTCATCCTGGATATCCTTGCACTGGATCAGGGCAGGGATGTTCATGCTGCGGGCCAGAATGGCGGTGTGGCTGTTGGAGCTGCCCTCGCGGGTGATGAAGCCCAGCAGCAGGCTCTTGTCCATGCGCACCGTCTCAGACGGGGCCAGATCCTCGGCCACCAGAATGCTGGGCTCGGTGCCCTGCAGGCTGGCATTGTCCACCCCCTGCAGGATGTCCAGGATCGCCTGTGCAATGTCGATGACGTCCGCACTGCGGGCCTGCAGATACGGGTCATCCATGGCTGCGAACACGGCAGCCTGATTGTCGCCGGCGGTCTTGACAGCGTACTCGGCGCACTTGTGCTGGCCGTTGATGATCTCCTTGATGGCGTCCACAAAGTCGTCATCTTCCAGCATCATGGCGTGGATGTTGAACACTTCGGCAATGTCCTCGCCTGCTTCGGCCAGTGCCTTTTCGTACAGAGCAGTCTGCTGCTCAATGGCTTTCTGCTGGGCAGCCTCAAAGCGGGCCACCTCTGCAGCGGTGTCGGCGATCTCTGCGGTGGAGATCACGGTGTCCTTTTTCTTATAGATCTTCAGCTTGCCGATGGCAATGCCGTTCAGAATGCTTCTACCGGTGCCTACCTGCATCGCTCATTCTCCTTCTTACTCTTCCATTTCAAAAAAGCCCCCGCAGATCACTCCGCGAGGGCTGTGGCATCACGGCGGGATCAGACGTTCTCGGTCAGGAACTTCTGAATTGCTGCAGCGGCTGCCTCTTCATCGTCGCCTTCTACCTTGATGGTGATGGTCTCGCCCTGCTTGACGCCCATGCCCATCAGAGCCATCAGCTTGCGCATGTCGCAGCTCTTGCCGTCCTTCTCGAGGGTGGCGGTGCTGGCAAAGCCCTTCACGGTCTTGACGAGCAGGCCGGCCGGACGAGCGTGGATGCCGCAGGCATCCTTAACGGTATACTGGAATTCCTTCATAATCATTTTCTCCTTACTTGATTTTCCTGTGCCCGGCGCTGCAAACTCCAGCACATGGGGCGTAAAAATACAGGAAAAGTTTATACATCTATTATAAACCCTGCACCATCTTTTTGCACCGTTCTATATTGCTGATTTTTGCGGCAAAATTTTGGTAGTTTTGAACATACAAAAGCTCCAAAAATGCTCATTTTTTACATTTTTTCATTTTTGTTTGCAAAATTTATGCATTCTGCGACCCAATTTTCCATGCAAAACCGGTTGTTCATTTCCGGGATCGCACCGGTTTTGCCGGGAGTTCCGGCCCGCATCACTCCACGGGGTAGCCTTCGGCGTCCAGCGGCAGGGACGCATAATCCACCGCCTGGGCCTGCTCTCCGGCCTCCCCGGAAGTCTGCTGCGCCGCGTCGCCGGTCAGTTCTTCGTCATGGCGCTCGCCCCAGTCGCCGCTGTAGTCCTCCCCGGAGGTCTGCTGCGCGTCCAGTTCCTCGTCGTGCCGTTCGCCCCAGTCCCCGCTGTAGTCCTCGCCGGAAGTCTGCTGGGCTTCGGCCATGGCCGTCTGCAGGTCCTTCAGACCCACCACCACGCCGGAGGGCCGCTCCAGCAGGTAGGCTCCCACAGCCTTTTTGCGCCACACCAGCAACACCCCGTAGCGGCTGGTCTCGCCGCTGCTGGCCGCCGGGATCAGGGCCGTCCATTTTTCCACCGTTTTGCCCTTGCAGCGGGTCAGATCCATGCCGCTCTGCTGCACCACCCCATTGAAGGCGGAAAAGCTGTCGTCCCATTTGCGGGGGATCTTGACTTTGTCGGCGGTGATGGACGCACCGTCCACCTCCAGCCCGTAGCCAGTGAACCAGGTCTGGATGTCCTGTGCGCTCTCGATCTTGTTCACCGACGCTGCAGCCGTCACCGTGCGGGTGCTGATGTAGCGCCCCAGCAGCGCGCTGCACACCACCAGGGCACAGCACATGGCCCCCAGCCCCAGTTTTTTCAGGCTCGTTCTGCTCAACGTGATCACAAACATATCGCCCTGCCTCCCCAGCACCATTTTTGCGTTGCACACTCTGGAACCAGTGTATGCACCGCCCGGGGCCGGTATGCGGCACAAAAAAGGAGCCGCCGCACGCTTTTTCCGTGCAGCAGCTCCCCTATGGGGTCAGTGTGCTTTTGTAAAATCCGCCGGGCAGACGCAGCCCTTTTGCCGCAATACCTGCTGCAGCACCCGGGCCACCCCGTATTCCGTGTTGGGCGGGGCCAGATACGGCACCCGGCTGCGCAGCTCCGGGCTGCCGTTTTCCATCAGGAAGCCGTATCCCACGGCCTCCAGCATCTCGATGTCGTTGTAGGTGTCGCCAAAGGCCATCATGGCACCGGATGGGATGTCCAGCAGCCTGCTCAGACGCTCCACAGCCTTCCCCTTGGTCACGCCGGGGTTGGTCACGTCGATCCAGCATTTGCCGGACACCGCCACGGCCAGTTCCTGCCCGAAGCGGGGGCCGTAGACCTTCTCGTACACCTCCTGCGCATTGTCCTGCGGCAGATAGATGGTAAACTTGTCCACTGCGGCGTCGATGGTGTACAGATCCGACACATAGGCAATGCGGTTGTAGAAGTTGCGGTATACGGCATCATAGCACCGGTCACAGGGGCGCAGGTAGGCGTTCTCCAGCCCGCAGACCACAAAGGAATCCCCGTTTTCCTCCGCGCAGGCCGTCAGCCGGTGCCAGACCTCCGGCTCCATGCGGGAGACGAACAGGTCTTTGCCGCGCCAGCGCACAGCGCCGCCGTTGTCGGCCACCAGAAGGGTCTGCTCCAGCACCGGAGCAAACATCTCTTCCAGCTTGTACAGCGGCCGCCCGCTGGCAGCCGCGAACAGGATATCCTGTCCGGCCAGCTCCTGCACAAGATGCAGAAAGTCCGGCGGCAGCTGACTTTGCCCGTCCAGCAGGGTCGCGTCCATGTCCGACGCGATCAGACGAATGCGGTCCATCGCGCTCCTCCTGTCATCCCATGTAGCTGATGTTGGCATCCAGCTCACCGCTGTAGCCATTGATGCGGGCCTTCTCGGTGCCCTGCCACATATCGCAGTCGATGGGGCTGCTGGACACGCCGTAATGGGCGTTCCAGATGGTGTACTTGCGCAGGGCGTCCAAGTCCACCCGCTTGCGGAACCAGGTGGTGGAAGCGTACACACCGGGCTTGTACCCCAGCGACTTGACTTCCTCGCAGAAGGCGATGGCACACTTGGTGCGGTCCTCCTTGCCCAGGCCATCGGCACGGCCGGTGCCGTTGGGAGAGGTGGAAGCCTCGGTATCATAATAGATGGGGTAGTCCAGCTTGCGGCCGTTCAGCGCCCAGTTGCAGCCCTGCGCTTCCTCGCGGGCCTCATCCTCGGTCACTGCCTGGGTGAAGAAATACACGCCCACCTTCAGGCCCGCGTTGCGGGCGTTGGTGAAGTGCTCTTCAAACATGGGATCCTTGACCAGGGTGCCGCTGGCACCGTAGCCGCGGTAGCCGATGCGGATGATCACAAAGTTCACACCCGCCTTCTTCACCTTGTTCCAGTCGATGCTGGTCTGGTACTTGGACACGTCGATGCCGAAGTTCACATTCTTCTGCATCACGCCGTCGGCGTCAAAGTAATACAGTTTGCCGTCCACGGTCTGGATGCCGGTGACCGGCTTATGGGTGGAGGCGCTGTAGTAATAGGTCTTGCCGTTCTTGGTCAGCCAGCCGGTGTATTCCTCCTGGTTGTCCTTTTTGCCGAACAGCCAGTTCCACAGCCAGCTGAAAAAGCCGTTCTCGTCGCCCAGGTCGATGCACTGTGCCTCTGCCTCATCCAACGCGCCCTCGTCCAGTGCCTTCCGGATCTGTTCGTCGGTCAGCAGCATGGAACCCTCCGGCGTGCGGCCGGACAGGTCATTCTCTGCGGCGTCCGTTTCCTCCGGGGCGGCCAGCGGATCCTGTGCGGCCAGCTCCGGCGTTTCCTGCTGCAGGATCACCGGGCTGTTCTCCTGTGCGGTCTCTGCCGTTTCCGTGCTTTCCGTGGTGTCCGGCTCTGCGTCCTCCGCGCGGCCCGGCACCAGCGGGTCCGGTTTCTCTGCGGTGTCCTGTGCAGGCTCCGCCGGGTTCTCCGCTGCGGCGGGCTCTTCGCCCTGCTCTGCGGTCGTCTCAGACTCCGCGGTCTGTGCGGCAGGCTGCTCGGCGGCTTCCGGCTGTGCCTGTGCCGTGGGTCCTTCCGCCGTCCGGGGCTCTTCCGTACTGTCCGCAGCGCATTCTTCCGAAGAAGCCGCCGACCCGGTCTGTTTCTTCCCGAAGAGCTTTGTTTTCTGCTCCGGTTCCGTCCCGCTCTGCTGCCGGACGATGGGCTGCACCGTCACAGCCCCCTGCAGGTCGGCCAGATTCATGGCCGCCCCCAGACCGCCGACGGCCAGCACCATAGCCATGGTAAAAACAGCCGCAGCCTTGCCCCAGCCGCGTGCCGAAGATCTGTTGTTCCAAATTCGTTTCATGCCGTACTTCTTCGCCTCCGGATCCCTGTTTTGGTTATAGTCTGCCGCCGCAAAAGCGGACGGCCATTCATGCATTTTCACACAGGTTCAGTATACACCCGATGCCGTCCCGCCGTCAATCGGCTGGACTTTGCCGCCGCGGCCGCCGCGCACGGGCAGGCCTGCGTCCGCACACCCGAAAAATGCTCCAAAAGGGATACGTTTCGCTGGGGCAAAACATTGCACAAAGCCGAAATTTCCTGTTTTTGCCGCCCGAAATCCCGTTTTTTCTTGCTGTCTTGACAGGTGTATGGTATTATACTTGACATGCAGTTTCTCTGCGGCATACCGCGCCGCAGACCGGAAAGGTTGGTTATTTATGGAAAATGTGAAAGATTTTTTAAAGCGCAAGGACATCGTCATTTCTCCGCAGCGCTACCTCATTGAAGCACTGGGCGCCATGGCACAGGGCCTGTTCGCCAGTCTGCTCATCGGCACCATCATCAAGACGCTGGGCCAACAGACCGGGCTGGAGATGCTGGTGGATCTGGGCGGCTACGCTACGGCCATGAGCGGCCCGGCCATGGCCTGCGCCATCGGCTGGGCACTCCACTGCCCGCCGCTGGTGCTGTTCAGTCTGATCACGGTGGGCTACTCGGCCAACGCCCTGGGCGGGGCCGGCGGCCCGCTGGCCGTGCTGCTTATTGCCATCGTGGCCGCTGAGCTGGGCAAGGCCGTGAGCAAGGAGACCAAGGTGGACATCCTGGTCACCCCGCTGGTGACCATCTTTGTGGGCGTCGGTCTGTCCATGCTCATCGCTGCCCCCATCGGCGCAGCCGCAAGCCAGGTGGGCACCCTGATCATGTGGGCCACCGAGCAGGCCCCGCTGATCATGGGCATTCTGGTGTCGGTGATCGTGGGCGTAGCCCTCACCCTGCCCATCTCCTCGGCAGCCATCTGCGCCGCACTGGGCCTGACCGGTCTGGCCGGCGGTGCCGCCGTGGCGGGCTGCTGCGCCCAGATGGTGGGCTTTGCCGTGATGAGCTACCGCGAGAACGGTGTAGGCGGTCTGGTGAGTCAGGGCCTGGGCACCAGCATGCTGCAGATGGGCAACATCATCAAGAACCCCCGCATCTGGATCGCCCCCACGCTGGCCAGTGCCATCACCGGCCCGCTGGCCACCTGCCTGTTCCACTTTGAGATGAACGGTGCCGCCGTTTCCTCCGGCATGGGCACCTGCGGTCTGGTGGGCCAGATCGGCGTGTACACCGGCTGGGTCAGCGACATTGCCGCCGGCACCAAAGCTGCCATCACCCCCATGGACTGGGCGGCCATGATCCTGCTGTGCTTCGTCCTGCCCGCCGTGCTCAGCGTCCTCTTCTGTGAGGCAGAGCGCAAGCTGGGCTGGATCAAGGACGGCGACCTGAAGCTGAACTAAAGCATTATGATATGAAAAGCCGGAGGCGTTTCAATGCGTCTCCGGCTTTTTGGCTTTATGCCAGCTTTGAAGTCAGGTCTTTCCGACGATCTGTTTCCCGTCCAGTACCGCCTGTTTCAGGGTATCGCCGTCGTACACCAGCTTGAGCGAAAAATACGGCCGATCCCCGTTGAGCAGGCGGAAGAAAATTTTGTCGCCCTCCCAGATGGGCAGTTCCGTCACCTTTTCCTTGGGCACCCACTCCAGCACACCCTCTTTGCAGGCGTCGCCCTGCACCATCTCGCCCTGCCAGCCGTCAGCGGTGTACAGGTGGATGAACTCGGTCATGTTGCCCCACACAAAGGTCAGCAGGCCCCGGCAGCGCCAGCGCGTCAGGGTAAGGCCCGTTTCCTCCCGCACCTCCCGCACAAGGCAGTCCTCCGGGCTTTCAAAGCGCTCAAATTTGCCGCCTACGCCCACCCACTTGTCGTGGTTGTAGTCGTCCTGTTTTTTGATGCGGTGCAGCATCAGGTAGGCGTCATCCCGCTCCAGATAGCACAGCGTCGTGCTGAAGATGGGGTACTCCGGATCCATAAAAGCACCTAAGTTCATGGGTGTATTCTCCTTTTTCTGCGTTATTTTCGGCCAGAAAGAGGACCCGGCAGAGCCCGCAGGCTCTGCCGGGTCACTTCGTATGCTTTTTCGGTGTCGGGGAGCCGTCAGCCCTTCCGGCTGGCGCGGCCCTGTCCGGCATTGTTCAGCTTGCGCACCAGATCATTCTGATGCTTGCGCTGGCTGGGCGTGGGCTGGGGGTCCGGCTTTTCCTCCGCACGCTTTGCCGCCTGGGCGGCGTCCGGGTCGATGCGCACCAGATCCCATTCCTGGTTGCCGCCGGCCACATAGGTCCAGATCTGGGCATGAGCACCGTTTGCGGTGTTCATGCCCACCAGGTCAATGTATTTGTCCGCCAGCACATTCCGGATGCGGGTGTGACCGCTGCGGGTGGGTTCCAGCGTCCAGCACTGGCTCCAGCCGTTGGTGCGGCTCCACTGGTGCAGCCAGGTGCCTTCCACCACGCCGCCCAGGGCCAGGTCGATCACCTTGCCGGTAAAGCGGTTCTGGATGCGCCAGCGCCCGCCGCCTGCGTCCACGAACTGCCACTGCTGCCACGGATGGCCCGCGTAGCTCCACAGCTGGATGGCGGCGCCGTTCTCCGTGTTGAAGTCCTTTACTTCCAGCACCTTCCCGTTCGGGGCTTTGATGATGTAAAATTCATTTTCCAGTATAACGACCTGCGATGCCTTCGCCATAGAGCACGACTCCTTTCCTTCCTGGTATCCCTATTATAACGTATCGGCCGCGCGGCAACAAGGATGCTTTTCCATAATCTTTTTTCGATTTCTTGTGCACTTTGCATCTTTTTCCGAGAGTTCCGGCCACTTTGCACTCTGCCGTGGAATGTGGTACAATAAACTTATCCGATCACAGGAGGGAAATTGCCATGACCAATGAGACCATTCAGACCATCCGGAGCCGCCGCAGCTGCCGCGCCTACAAACCGGAGCAGATCACCAACGAAGAACTGGAAGCCGTTCTGGGTGCCGGCACCTATGCTGCCAGCGCCATGGGCAAGCAGAGCGCCAAGATCGTGGTGGTGCAGGACGCTGCCACGCGGGAAACGCTCTCCCGCATGAACGCCGCCATCATGGGCAAGGACTGCGACCCCATGTACGGTGCGCCCACCATTCTGGTGGTGCTGGCCGATGCCAACGCCAAGTGCGCTGTGCAGGACGGCAGCCTTGTCATGGGCAACCTGATGCTGGCCGCCGCCTCGCTGGGGCTGGGCAGCTGCTGGATCAACCGCGCCAAAGAAGAGTTTGAGAGCGAAGAGGGCAAGACCCTGCTGAAGAAGTGGGGCATCGAGGGCGAGTGGATCGGCGTCGGCCACTGCATCCTGGGCTACCCCGCCGGGGACCCTCAGCCCGCCGCGCCCCGCAAATCGGATTACATCCTCAAGGTGTGATCCCCGACAAAAGTAGGAGCACTATGAAACCCGATTACAAACTGGTCGCCAAGGCCAAATACATCCACACCACCGCCGACCTTGCCAGCGAGATCTGGCACGAGGTCTACAAACGCTATTACCCCGGCAAGCAGCTGGACACTCTGGTGGAGGAGCTGCAGAGCGCCGAAGCCATCGAGGCCGACATCGACAACGACGTGAACTATTTTCTCGTCGTGCTGGGCGGCAAGAACATCGGCTACTTTGCCTGGAAGATGGAGAACACCGCCCTGCACCTGATGCACCTGTACCTCAAGCCGGAGTACCGCGGCAAGGCCATCGGCCGCGACATCGTGCTTTCCTGCGAGCGTCTGGCCCGGGGCGAGGGCAAGGGCCGCATGTGGTGCACCGTGCATGCCAAGGCCCTGCCCGTACAGCAGTTCTTCAAGGCGCTGCGCTACCGCAGCCTGAAGCCCGCCGAGCAGGAAACCGGCACCGTGCCCCGCAATGAGCTGGTGTTTGAGCACACTCTGTAAGGCTGTGCCCGGTTTGCCGCAAAAAGGCATTGAAATTTCTCCCGGTTTGTACTACACTGGTGTAGTGCAATGAAGCAGCGGCACCCGCCGCCGGACAGAAAAAGGAGAACGCGCATGGCAAAAGATCATCCGACCGGGCAATCCGGTCTGTACGAGGCTTTCCTGCAGCTCAAGACCCCGGAACAGTGCTACCGTTTTCTGCAGGACGTCTGCAGCTATTCCGAGCTGAGTGCAATGGAACAGCGCTTCAACATTGCGGAGATGCTGGCAGACAAGCGCATCTATACCGAGATCATGGACAAGACCGGCGCGTCCAGTGCCATCATCAGCCGGGTCAGCCGGGTACTGAGCGCAGACGGCAGCGTCCTGCGCGAATTGCTGGAAGCCGACAAGAATACGCACTGATTTTTTCACCGCGTGCCGCTTTGCGGTGCGCGGCGTTCTTATTTTCAAGGAGGTTTTATCCCAATGAGCAAAGCTGTTGTGTTTTTTGCCGAGGGCACCGAAGAGTGCGAGGCCCTGCTGGTGGTGGACCTGCTCCGCCGCGCTAAAGTGGAGGTGACCGTGGCCAGCGCATCCGGCAGCCGCGAGATCCTGAGCAGCCACAAGATCCGCATCACCGCCGACGCACTGGCCGAAGAAGTGGACTATTCCGACGTGGATCTGGTGGTGCTGCCCGGCGGCATCCCCGGCACGCCGAATCTGGCCGCCAACAAGACCGTGACCGACACCTGCACCGCCTTTGCAAAATCCGGCAAAAAGGTGGCCGCCATCTGCGCCGCACCCAGCGTGCTGGCCTCTCTGGGCCTGCTGGAAGGCAAAAATGCCACGGCCCACGCCGGATTTCAGGACAAGCTGGCCGGTGCCCATGTGCTGGACGCCGAAGTGGTCGTGGACGGCAACATCACCACCAGCTACGGTCTGGGTGGTGCCATCCCGTTTGCACTGGAGCTGGTGCGCCAGCTGGCCGGGCAGGCCGAGGCCGACCGCATCCGGAACGCCATCGCCTACCGGCACTGAAAGGAGGCCTGTTCCATGCGTTTTGTCACCTGCCTTGGCCCGGATGGTGTGGAGGAGCCCGCCGTCCTCTCTGCCGACGGCACCGCCGTCACCCCGCTGCGCTGGCTGGGCCTGCCCTGCGACACCCTGACCGAGGCCATCCCGCAATTGACCCCCGCCGTGCGGGCCGGGCTGGCGCTGGCCCTGTCGGCCATCCCGTCGGTCCCGCTGGATGCCGTGCAGCTGCAGAGCCCCATTCCCTGCCCGGCACAGGACGTTGTCTGCCTGGGCATCAACTACATGGCTCACTCGGACGAGGCGGAAAAGTATTCCGCCGACGCCTTTTCCACCCAGCATCAGGACGCCATCTACTTTTCCAAGCGGGTCACCCGTGCCGTGCCGGACGGCGGCTTCATCGAGGCCCACACCGACCTGGTAAAGAAGCTGGACTACGAGTGTGAGCTGGCCGTGGTGCTGGGCCGGGATGCCAAAGACGTGCCCGCCGGGCAGACCAGGGACTATGTGTTCGGCTACACCATCCTGAATGACGTTTCCGCCCGCGATGTGCAGACGGCCCACAAGCAGTGGTACTTTGGCAAAAGTCTGGACGGCTTTACCCCCATCGGCCCCTGCATCGTGACGGCAGATGAGTTTGAGGCCTACCCGCCGCAGCTGGGCATCCGCAGTTTTGTCAACGGCGAAAAGCGGCAGGACTCCAACACCCGTCTGCAGATTTTTGACATCGACCATGTCATCCACGAGCTTTCGCAGGGCATGACCCTGAAGGCCGGAACCATCATCGCCACCGGCACCCCCGCCGGTGTGGGCATGGGCATGGATCCGCCGCAGTTCCTGCAGCCGGGCGACACGGTGCGCTGCGAGATCGACGGCATTGGCAGCCTGACCAATACCGTGCGGTAACCGTTTGGGCAGTTGTGCCAAATCCGGCACAGCTTTTCCGTCTGTTTGCATGAAAATCCAGTCAGGCCCTGCTTTTTCGCGGGCTGCTGTGCTATACTGGAAGATACGAGAATACGGCAGCCTCCGGGCTGCAGCAAAGGGGTAAATGAGATTATGAAGGAATACGCATTTGGCATCGACCTGGGCGGCACCACCGCCAAGATCGGCCTGTTCACCACCGCCGGCGCTCTGCTGGAAAAGTGGGAGGTCCCCACCGACACCTCCAATGCCGGTGAACACATCCTGGAAAATCTGGCTGCGGCCATCATGGGCAAAATGCAGGAAAAGGCCATTCCCGCCGAGCAGGTGGAGGGCGTGGGCATCGGCGTGCCCGGCCCGGTGCTGGACAGCAGCGTGGTGCCCATCGTCTGTGCCAACCTGGGTGGCTGGGGCCAGCGCAATGTGTCGGCCCAGCTTTCCGGCCTGCTGGACGGCCTGAAGGTGCTGGTGGGCAATGATGCCAACGTGGCTGCCCTGGGCGAGATCTGGATGGGTGCCGCCAAGGGCTGCCGCAGTGCTGTCATGGTCACCCTGGGCACCGGCGTAGGCGGCGGCGTCATCGTGAACGGCAAGGTCATCGACGGCTCCCACGGGGCCGGCGGCGAGATCGGCCACATTACAGTGAACCGCCACGAGACCGCCACCTGCGGCTGCGGCAAGCACGGCTGCCTGGAACAGTATTCCAGCGCCACCGGCGTGGTCCGCTGCATGAAGAAGCTGCTGGACGAGAACCCGGACATCCCCTGCACCCTGCGCGGCATCGACTTTGCCGCCAAGGACGTATTCGACGCTGCCCGCAACGGCGACGCCCTTGCCGCCCGTGAGGTGGACGAGATGACCGACACCCTGGGTATGGCACTGGCCAGCATCGCTGCCACCACCGACCCGGAGATGTTCATGATCGGCGGCGGCGTGGCCCGCGCAGGCGAGGTGCTGTTCGACCCGCTGCGCGAGCACTACAAGACCTACGCCTTCAAGTCCTGCCGGGAGACCCCCATCGTGGCGGCCACCCTTGGCAATGACGCCGGCATTTATGGTTCCGTCCGCCTGATCGTGGGCGAATAAAACATACCTGATCGCAAAAGAGGCGCTGCCGGATGGCAGCGCCTCTTTTCTTATCCTTTACAGTGTATCTTCTCCCGGCAGCTGGTTCCACAGGCGGTAGTACACGCCCTGCTTTGCCAGCAGCTGTTCGTGGGTACCGGATTCCACAATGCCCTCTTCGCCCAGAACCAGGATGCGGTCGTAATCCTTGATGGTGGTCAGGCGGTGGGCAATGGTCAGGGTGGTGCGGCCGTGGGCCAGTTTTTCCAGGCTCTGGCCCACCAGGATCTCGCTCTCGTTGTCCAGTGCACTGGTGGCCTCGTCCAGAATCAGAATGGGCGGGTTCTTCAGGAACACACGGGCAATGGCGATGCGCTGTTTCTGGCCGCCGGACAGCTTGACGCCGCGCTCTCCGACGTAGGTGTCAAAGCCGTCCTTCAGGGCCAGAATGAACCGCTCGGCACCGGCCAGACGGGCCGCCTCCACGATCTCCTCGCGTGTGGCACCGGGCTTGCCGTAGGCGATGTTCTGGGCCACCGTGCCGCTGAACAGGTACACGTCCTGCTGCACGATGCCGATGTCCTGCCGCAGGCTCTTCAGGGTGACATGGCGGATATCCTGCCCGTCGATGAGGATGCGGCCGTCCGTCACCTCGTAAAAGCGGGGGATCAAGTTGCACAGAGTGGTCTTGCCGCCGCCGGAAGCGCCCACCAGCGCCAGCCGCTCCCCGGCGTGGATGTCCAGACTGATGTTGTGCAGCACCTTGTTGTGGTCATCCGGGTACTCAAAGCTGACGTTCTCGAACCGGATCGCGCCGGGGCCGGGCTGCAGGGGCACGGCGTCCGGGGCGTCCTGAATGGCCACCGGGGTGTCCATGATCTCGGCAAAGCGCTCGATGCCGGTCATGCCGCGCTGGAACTGCTCGGCAAACTCCACGATGCGCCGGATGGTAGCGATGAGGGTGGTGACGTACAGCATGTAGGCCACCAGATCACCGGCGGTGATCCTGCCGTATACCAGCGACAAGCCGCCCGCCAGAATGACCACCAGATACATCAGGCCGTCGAACAGGCGGGTGGAGGTGTTGAAGGCACCCATGGCGTAGTAACCAAGGGTCTTGATCTGCTCAAAATCCTTGTTGCCCTTGGCAAATTTTTTCCGCTCTTCGTCCTCGGCGGCAAACGCCTTGACCACGCCCTGCCCCAGCAGGCTGTCCTCGATGGTGGAGTTCAGTTCACCGATCTGCACCCGCTGCTGGCGGAACCGTGCCCGCAGCCGGCCGTTCAGGTACACCGACACCACCCCCATCAGGGGCACACAGGCAAACACCGCCAGCGTCAGCGGGATGCTGGCCTGACACAGGATGACGAAGGACACCACGATCTTGATGGCCGCGATGAAAAATTCCTCCGGGCAGTGGTGGGCGAACTCGGTCACATCGAACAGGTCGTTGGTGATGCGGCCCATGATGGTGCCCACCTTGGTGTTGTTGTAGTAGGTGTGGTCCAGACGCAGCAGGTGGTCAAAGGCGTCGCGGCGCATATCCGTCTCGATGTGCACGCCCATGATGTGGCCGATGCTGGACATATAGTAGCTGGCCGCGCCGTCGATGATGCGCAGCACGAAGTACAGCGCCGCCAGCCGCAGCACGATGCCCGCCGTCAGGGTGATGCCCACCCCCATGGCGGAGTTGGTGATGGTGCTCATGATCTTGGGCAGCACGATGTCGCACAGAGTAGTCAGTGCGGCACAGAACAGGTCCAGGAACAGGGTCTTTTTGTACTTGACCAGATAGGGCAGGAAGCGCCGGATCAGCGCGCCGCTGCTGGCGTGATGTGCCCCGGGGTCATTGATCTTCTGTTTTGGCATAATACCTCCCATAATAGGCTCCCCTGAGGGGGAAAGTTTCCTTATCCCTTCTTGCTGTAATCCCGCTCGCCGTAAATGGCGGTGCCGATGCGCACCAGCGTGGCACCCTCGCGGATGGCGTTTTCAAAGTCGCCGCTCATGCCCATGGAAAGGGTCTCCATGGCCACGTTCTGGTAGCCGCGCTCCCCGGCCTGCACGAACAGCTTGTACACCTGGGCCAGATACCGGCGGTTCTGGGCGTCATCGTCGTTCACGGGCGGGATGGCCATCAGGCCCTTCACCCGGATGTGTTCCTGTGCGGCAGCCGCATCCAGCAGGGGCCAGAGGGCTTCCGGTGCCACACCGGTCTTGCTCTCCTCGCCGCCGATGTTCACCTCCAGCAGCACATTCTGCACGATGCCGGCCTTAGCGGCTTCCTTTTCGATGGCGGCCAGCAGGTGTTCGCTGTCCACGCTCTGGATGAGGCTGGCGCGGCCCAGCACCTTTTTGATCTTGTTGGTCTGCAGGTGGCCGATAAAATGGCTGGGCTTGCCGCAGTAGGCCCCGGCGTCAAAGTTTGCGCACAGCTCCTGCACATGGTTCTCGCCAAACACGTCAATGGGCAGCGCGGCACTGGCGGCCACCGTCTCAGCGGTGCGGGTCTTGCAGGCGGCGCACAGCTGCACCTGCGCCGGGTCCCGGCCTGCTTCCCGGGCAGCGGCAGCCATCTTTGCGCGGATCTCCTCCACGGCTTCCCGCATTTGCTCCAACGTCTTTTCTGCCATGGTATCTCAGTCCTCCTCGGTATACTTGGCGCGCTCGCCGCCAATGAGCTTCGGGCGGGTGCGGGCGCACAGGATAGTTGCTTCGCCGATCTTGGAAAGGCTCAGCCGCACCGGCACGGCCACCCGCCTCAGGTGCATGCCGATGAGGGTGCCGCCGATGTCGATACCCGCGTGGGCGCGGATCTCCTCCACGGCCACCGGGTCCTGGAAGTTCTTCCAGCAGGTAGTGGCCCAGCTGCCGCCGGCATGGGGCCGGGGCACCACGCATACCTCCTCCCAGCCGTATTTTTCCGCAGCTTCCCGCTCGATGATAATGGCCCGGTTCAGATGCTCACAGCACTGCGCTGCCAGCCAGATGCCGTTTTCGGCCAGCACCGGGGCAATGCCTGCATACACGGCGCGGGCCGCTTCCAGGCTGGAATCCTTGCCGATGTGCCCGCCCACGATCTCGCTGGACGAGCAGCCTACCACGAACACATCGCCTTTTTTCAGCTTTGCTTCGGCCAGCAGTTCGGTCACGGCCTGCCGGGCCTCCTGTTCGATCTGTTTCTGAAATGCTTCTGTCATATCAAAACACCTCGGTCTTTAAATGCGTGCCGACAGCACCTGTGCGCTGTCCGCCGCGCCAAAATACACTTTGCTGCCCACCGGGCACACCGCCGTGCAGCTGCTGCCGCCGGTGAACGTCCGCTTCCAGCTGCCGTCGGCGGTGCTCACCGCCTCCGCGCAGGGAGCGTCGGACGGCAGGCCGAACAGCTTTTCCTGCAGATTCTGACCCGCCCGCAGGGCGATGCCCCGCAGCAGGGTGCTGTCGGCGTTCTTTTCCAGCCAGCCGCTGCGGGCCCAGCGGTAGCTGATGTACAGGGTGCCGTCGGCTTCCATTGCCAGTGCACCGGGGTAGCCCGGCAGGCCGGAAAAGGCACTTTGGCAGTTTTTGCCGCCGGCCGTCAGTTCCCGGGCGTCAGCGTCCATGCTCCATACACAGCGATTGCCCAGATCCGAAACATACAGGGTCCTGCCGTCCGGGCTCAGGGCCAGGCCGGATGCCCCGGCCACGCCGCCGACCACCCGCTGCACCGACCGGTCCGCCGGGTCGTACACATACACCCAGCCGGTGCCGGTGTGGGCCAGCAGCTCGGTGCGCAGGGCCGCTTCCAGCCCATTGTCCACGGCTTCCCCGCCCGCCACGGCAAAGTACACCTTGCCGTCCGGGCCGGCCTCCACCGCAGAGACGGCCCCCAGCGGGGCCCCGTCGATCTGGGTGACCACCTGTTCCACGGCCGCGCCCCAGCTGTCGTGTCTTGCACGGCACAGAGCCCCGCCGCCGGGGGTGAGGACGGTCAGCCACAGGTCCCCGTCTGCATCAAAAGCAAAGCCGGTCAGCTCTCCGTCCACGCTCAGGATGGCCGAAAAGCTGCCGCCATCGGTGCGCACAAGGTCACTCTTCCGCTTTTTCAGGGTCGCGCCGTTGTACGCAGCCGCATACACAAAGCCGTCCTGCTCACGGATGCAGTCCACGCCCTGATAGTCTCTCAGTGCCAGCACATCCCGGCTGTCGGCAGAAAGGGCTGTCTGCACGGCACCGGTGCTCTGGCGCACCTCCGGCGCGGTGTAGGCCTGCGGCGGGGTGTCGATGGGCCGGAACACCAGCGCATACACCAATGCCAGCAGGATGCCCACCCCGAACACGGTGCTGGCGGTACGGAACCGCTTGAGCAGCGCATCCCGCTCGGCCGCCATCTGGGCCGCATATTCGGCCCGGCGGCGTGCCGCCCGGGCGTTGGCGCGGTTGGCCCGCCGCATCCAGCGGTCCACGAACAAGGCCACCTGCGGCCCCACCGTGAGGGACGCAATGGCAAGGATCAGCAAAAATTCAACCAGTCCGATTCGCATGCAAAAATTTCCTTTGTCTGTCTGAAAATGATGGAACTCCCATCCTGCGTTAGTATAACATTCCCGCGCACAAAGGGCAAGCGGGACAAAAAAGAACTGCCACACAGCATCGTGCAGCAGCTCCGGTTTTCAGGTTCTCTTTCTCAGCCGTCCCTCGATCCGGCCACGCAGAGGGCAGTACCATGTATAATAGTGCTTCTTCAGCAGCCGCTGCAAAATGCGGCTGACCGCGCTGGGCTTCGGCTTCCAGCTTTCGGCATAGCGGTGGATGGAGTAGGTCTTGGGCGTCACCCGGAGCTTCCGGGTGGCAAACTCCATCGGGCAGAAATACTCTGCCGGAAAGATCTCCATTTCCGCGATGCTCTGCCTTGTTCCGTCTACGCGCACGCCCAGCGTCTGCAATACTTTTGTATTCCGCTCCGGGCAGGGCGTCAGATCCACGCTGCCGTCTGCCTTTATAAAATCCAGTGCATCGTAATCCCGCAGCAACGCCTGCACCACCGGGTTGCCCTTGCACGCCCCGAACCCCAGCCCGGTGGCTACTTCGTTGTTGTTCTGAAACCCCATAAACCCGGGCAGTTCCAGCAGCTCATCCAGCGGGCGCACCAGCTCCACGTCTGTATCCAGATAGATGCCGCCGTACTCGTACACCACCGCCAGCCGCGCATAGTCCGATACAAAGGCGTATTTCTTTGCCTCGTAGGCCTGCTGTGCGTAGCGGTTTGCGCTGATCTCAAAATTCTGCTCGTTCCACTCGATGATCTTGTAGTCCGGGCAGAACTTCTGCCAGCTTTCCATGCACTTGCGGTCCGCTTCGCTGATCGGCCCGCCGCCGAACCAGCAGTAATGAATGATTTTCGGGATACTCACACACAATACCTCATCTGTTGCTCTGCAAACGGCCGCTGTTTTTCTTCGCATGGCGTGCCTTTGCACCTTTCTCAACAAGTTTATTATCCTATACAAAACACGCAGCGTCAAGCACTTTTGCGCAAACGACCCTGTGCAGCACACATTTTGTGTGGTATACTGGGGTGTGTGAAGGGGTTTTCAAATGCTTCACGCAAGTTTCACAGGATTTTCCAATTCTTCGATTAAGATAGATGTGATTCAAGCTGATAGGAGGGACCTGTTTTATGGCAAAGATCCTGATCGTTGACGACGAGCCCCGCATCCGGGAGCTCATCCGCGAGAATTTACAATATGCGGGCTATGCGTGCGAGGAAGCCGGTGACGGCTCTGCCGCCCTGTCGCTGCTGTCCGGCGGCGGGTTCGACCTGGTGATCCTGGACCTGATGATGCCCTTTATGGACGGTATGACCTGCCTGCGTGAGATGCGCACCCGCCACATCAACACCCCCGTGATCATCCTCACTGCCCGCGGCGAGGAATACGACAAGCTGGCCGGTCTGGAGGGCGGCGCCGACGACTATGTGGTCAAGCCCTTCTCCCCCCGGGAGCTGGTGGCCCGCGTGCGTGCCGTGCTCAACCGCACCATGCCCCGGGCGGAAACTTCTTCCGCCACCATGACCTTCGGGGACCTGACCATCGACACCGCCAGCCACACCGTGCGGGTGGCCGGGGAGGATGTGGCCCTGACCCCCAAGGAGTTCGACCTGCTGGTGTTCCTGGCCTCCAACAAGGGCATCGCCCTCAGCCGCGAAAAGATCCTGCAGAAGGTATGGAACTACGACTACTTCGGCGAGGACCGCACCGTGGACACCCACGTCAAGATGCTGCGCGGCCACCTGGGCAAATGCCGCAGCTACATTGCCACCGTGTGGGGCATCGGCTACAAGTTCGACCCCGACGCAGTGCGGTAAACGGAGGCTGTGCAGTTCATGCGGCGAACAAACAATGCCCGGCGCGGGCTTGGCATCCGCGGGCAGCTGATGTTCTTTTTGTGCTTCATCTGCCTGTTTCTGCTGGTGCTGTTCTGGATCCTGTCCACCCAGCTGCTGGAACCGCTGTATACCCGGCACATCGAACGGCAGCTGACCACCCAGGCCGAAAACGTGGTGTCCCAGCTGGACGACGCCCTGGCCGAGGGCACCGCTCTTTCTTCCTGGTCCTTCGGACGGCTGTATGTCAACACCGGCTTTTTTGACAAGCTGGCCATGGACCTGTATTCCAAAGGGGCGCTGAGCAGCTTCTGTGTGGACATCTCCGACTCCACCCTGCGGCAGATCTACAAGATCGAGAACCAGTCTTACTGCAACTTACATGAGACGTATCTTTCGGACGCATCCAGCAATGAGGTGGTGAACACCGCCATTGCCATGCGCAAGAAGTGCCGCACCTCGCCGGGCGGCTTCAAGCAGACGCTCAACCCGCCCCGCCTGTCCGGCTCGGCCCAGCTTCTGGTGGGCCGCACCACAGCCGACGGCAGCTACACCGTGCTGGTGACCACCAGTCTGGTGCATGTGGCCGAGGCCAGCAACGTGCTGAGAACCCTGCTGCCGCTGGCGGCGGCACTGATCTTTGTCTTTGCCATGTCGGCGGCGTGGCTGTTCAGTGAGTGGTTCACAAAGCCCCTGCGGCAGCTGTCCCGCGCCGCCCGCCAGATGGCCAAGGGCAACTACGCCGTGCAGGTGGAGAGCCGCCGCAGCGACGAGCTGGGCGACCTTGCACAGGACTTCAACCATATGGCAGAGGAGGTGCAGCGGGCGGCCCAGATGCAGCGGGACCTGCTGGCCAATGTCTCCCACGACCTGCGCACTCCGCTGACCCTCATCAAGGGCTACGCCGAGACGGTGCGCGACCTGACCGGCGATGACAAGGCCCACCGCGACGAACAAATGAACATCATCGTGGACGAGACCGACCGCCTGACCGCGCTGGTGTCCAGCGTGATGGAGCTGAGCAAGGTGACCAGCGGTGCCGACCGCTGTGAGCGGGTGAACTTTGATATGGGCCAGCTGTGCGACGAAGTGAGCGAACGCTACGACGCCATCTGCGCCCAGAACGGCTGGCAGCTCAAACTGGAGCTGCCGGACGAGGAGCTGCCCGTCTACGCCGACCCGGACATGATGCAGCGCGCGCTGCACAACCTGCTGGGCAACGCCATGCACCACATCGGGCCGGACGGCATCTTTATCCTGCGGGCTTCCCGCTGCACCGAAGGGGTCCGCGTGGAGGTGGAGGACCACGGCCCCGGCATCGCCGCCGCCGACCTGCCCTATATCTTCGACCGCTACTACCGCTCCCGTTCGGACGCCGGCAAGCAGGGCACCGGGCTGGGCCTTTCCATCACCAAGGCCATCTTCCAGCAGCACGGCTTCCGCTTCGGCGTGCAGAGCACGCTGGGCAAAGGCACCATCTTCTGGTTCATCATGAACGACCTGCCCGCCAGCGGACAGGCCGCCGCCCTTTGATTTTACAGCAGTCAAAACCACCGGCTGAGCCGGTGGCTTGAGTAAGCCCTAGAAGGGCATAACA
>UQDV01000035.1 GCA_900539945.1 uncultured Faecalibacterium sp. | reverse complement strand
ACACCCCATTTCCTAAACAGTATACCATACTGTCTAACAAATGGGGTGCAGTTCAGTTCACGCCATGACGGAGGGAGTTTTCCTGTTTTACATCATATTGCGGAACACCAGCTGTGCGATCTGGAAGTACAGGATCAAACTGCAGGCATCCACGATGGTGGTGATGAAGGGCGTTGCCATGATGGCCGGGTCAGCACCCAGCTTCTTGGCGGCCAGCGGCAGCATGCCGCCCACCAGCTTTGCCAGAATGACGCTGAAGAACAGCGACACGCTGACCACGATGGCATAGCCCATGACATTCTGATACTGGCCGGGGAACAGGAAGGTGTACATCAGGTAGATCCGCAGGCCGTTGACGATGCCCAGCACCGCGCCCACGATGGCAGACACGCGCAGCTCCTTGCCCAGAACCTTTACAAAGTCGGAGGGCTCCACTTCGCCCAGGGCCAGACCACGCACCATCAGGGTGCTGATCTGGTTGCCGCAGTTGCCGGCGGTGTCCATCAGCATGGGCATGAAGGAGACCAGCAGCGGCAGGCTGACAAAGGCCTGCTCGTAGTGGGTGGTGACCATGCCGGTGAAGGTGGCCGACAGCATCAGGATCAGCAGCCAGGGAATGCGCTGCTTGGCGTGGGTCCATACGCTGGTGCCAAAGTAGGTGGTGGCATCGTCATCCGGCAGAATGGCGGCCATCTTCTGCATATCCTCGGTGCTCTCGTCGGTCAGAACGTCGATTGCATCGTCGATGGTGATGATACCCACGAACATGCCCTCGTTGTCCAGAACAGGCATGGCGGTAAAGTCGTAGCGCTGCATCTCACGGGCCACATACTCCTGGTCATCCGTGACCTTCACGGTGACCACATTGTCGTCCATGATGTCGGCAATGGGCGTGTTCAGGTCGGAGAGCAGCAGGCTGCGGGCCGACACGACGCCCAGCAGGCGGTTGCGCTCCACCACATAGCAGGTGTACACCGTCTCGGCGTTCTCGCCCTGTTTGCGGATGGCGTCAAAGGCCTGGCCCACGGTCATGTCCTTGCGCAGGCGGACATACTCGGGGGTCATCAGGCTGCCGGCGGAGCTTTCCGGGTAATTCAGCAGCTTGTTCAGGCTCTCACGGGTCTGCTTGGAGGACTTTTCCAGCACCCGCTTGACCACACCGGCCGGCATATCTTCCAGCAGGTCGGCAGCATCGTCCAGGCTCATCTCTTCAATGGCGCTCACCAGCTCCACATCCGAAAAAGCGTTGACCAGATCGTCACGGGCTTCGTCGGACATATAGGCAAAGGCCTCGGTGGCCACTTCCTTTTTCAGCAGGCGGAACACCACCAGACGGTTGTTCTCGTCCAGCTCTTCCAGCAGTTCGGCCAGGTCGGCGGGCTGCTCTTCTTCGGTGACCTCGCGCAGCTTGACGTACTGCTTTTTGATCAGCAGCTTCAGCAGGCGGCTCTTGGTGAGCATTTCGGGGTTGGCCTTGACCTCTTCGTCGTTGGCCTCTTCTTTTTCGGCCTCGCGCATATCCTGCTTGAGGTCCTCGGTGGCTTCCTCGTTCAGGTCCTCTGCCAGCTTCTGGCGCACCTCAGCGGGGATATCGGCGGGCAGTTCCTGCACCGGCAGGGCCTGTTCTGCCGCCGTGTCGATCTTCTTATCTTCCATTTCCATGGGCGTACCTCCTCAGTTTTGTGTCCGGAGGACGCAGCAGATCGGGAAACAAAAATGCGCCGCCTCATGCTGCCCGGAAACCGCCATTTCCGCGCGCACAAAACCGCGCCTTCCTTCTGTTGTTCTGCGGAAAAAAGCGCCTCAAAAAGACGCTTTGCCGCTCATCTCAGCGAAAAAGGCGAACGCAGCTGCTTTTGTTGTCCGATCCACCGCGCCGGGCGTTCGGTTTGGACTATGATCCGGGTCCATTGTTCTGCGTTCACCTCCCGTTTTTCAAAAATCTATTGAACCGTTTTTATTATAGCGCCGCAAAAAAACAGGGTCAACCCTAAACCATGCATTTACAGCAATTTTATTTGCCGCCTGCAAAGCCTTTACATGTTCCGGACGGCAGAAGCAAAACGCCCTCTCCGACGTTGCGGCGCGTCGGAAAGGGCGTTTTGTTTGGATATTGCCTTGGTGTGAGGAGGAATCATGTTACTTGGGAATCGGTTGCGGCCCCGCTTCCCATGGCAAAAGTATAACAGCTTTCACATTTGATTTCGTTAAGAAGCTATGAAGAAAGTGTAAAAACGCCGTGGAAGAAATTGGAAGTTTTTGTGTGAACCCGGACACACATAAAAAATACGCCCCGGTCATCGTTGCCGATGAACGGGGCGCTAAAAACGATATCCGTTTTTTCTCTGCGGCAAGATCCCTGCAAAGCAGGTCTTATGCAGCAAGCGGAACAAGGTATCTGCAAGCAGACCTTATGCTCCTGACACACACGGGGTGTGCTTTCAAGGACCCTCGCGGGCGCTTTGGTATCTCAGACCCCGCTGCTGCGTCTGCCCGAAGGCAGCCGCCAGCCGGAGCGTGAAATCAGTTGGTTGAGCCGTTTGGGCGATAAGGGGCTGTACTTCAACCGCATCGCCTGCACATCATGGGCCATACACACAGTTTCGCACTGCTGCGTTGCGCAGTAACCGCCAGTGCGGAGCAGCCGCTCCTCTCATTTGCGGGAGCTGGGTGCCGCCGTGGCTGCGGCCCGGTGGATGCAGGGGACCTGCTTACTTGTACAGATCGACCAGACGGGTCAGGTGCTCGTAGCGGTCGTTTGCAACCTGCTGGTTGCGTGCGAACAGCTCCTTTGCACGGTCGGGGAATGCACGGGTCAGGCGGCTGTAACGGGTCTCGTTTGCCAGCAGTGCCTGATACTTGTCGTTGTCCACGGCCTTGGAGGTCAGAGTGAACGGGTTCTTGCCCTGAGCCTTGTTGGCCGGGTTGAAGGTGAACAGGTTCCAGTAACCAGCCTCAACTGCCTTCTTCATCTCGTTCTGGCAGTTGGTCATGCCGCCCTTGACACCGTGCAGCTCGCAGGGAGCGTAGCCGATGATCAGGGACGGGCCGGGATAAGCCTCAGCCTCGGCAATGGCCTTGACAGCCTGAGCCGGGTTAGCACCCAGTGCGATCTGAGCAACATAGATGTAACCGTAGGTCATAGCGATCTCGGACAGGCTCTTCTTGCTGATCTCCTTACCAGCAGCAGCGAACTGGCAGACTTCACCAATGTTGGAAGCCTTGGATGCCTGTCCACCGGTGTTGGAGTACATCTCAGTATCGAAGACCATGACGTTGACATCCTCGCCGGAAGCCAGGACGTGATCCAGGCCGCCGAAGCCGATGTCGTATGCCCAGCCGTCGCCGCCGAAGATCCAGACGGACTTCTTGGCGATGTACTGCTTGCTCTTCAGGATCTCAGCAGACTTCTCGCAGCCAGCAGCAGCAGCCTTCTCCAGCTCAGCGATCAGGGCCTTTGCGGGCTCGTCGTTGGCCTTGGTGTTGTTCTTGGTAGCGATGAACTGCTCGTAAGCAGCCTTCAGCTCTGCGGATGCCTTGTCGGAACCAGCAACCTCAGCGATCTCCTTGATCAGGTTCTCGCGGACGGTCTTCTGGCCGATGTACAGGCCCAGGCCATGCTCTGCGTTATCCTCGAACAGGGAGTTGCACCATGCAGGACCATGGCCGCTGTCCTTGTTGACGGTGTACGGAGAGATGGATGCGGTGCCGCCCCAGATGGAGGAGCAGCCGGTAGCGTTGGAGATGTACATCTTCTCGCCGAACAGCTGAGTGATCAGGCGAGCGTAAGAAGTCTCGGCACAGCCTGCGCAGGAGCCAGAGAACTCCAGCAGCGGCTGGTTGAACTGAGAACCGATGACGGTATCGTCAGCAAACTTGGAAGGCTTCTTGGAGATGTTGGCAACGCAGTAGTCGAACACTGCCTGCTGATCTGCCTGGCTGTCCTGCGGGACCATGGTGATGGCCTTGGTGGGGCAGACGGTGACGCACTCGCCGCAGCCCATGCAGTCCAGAGGAGACACAGCCATCACAAACTTGTACTCGTTTGCGGGCTTGTTGTCGCGGCTCTTGGTCTGAGCAGGAGCAGCTGCCAGCTCGTCGGCGGTCAGCTGGAAGGGACGGATGGTAGCATGAGAGCACACGAATGCGCACTGGTTGCAGCCAACGCACTTTGCAGAATCCCACTCGGGGACGTTGACAGCGGTGCCGCGCTTCTCGTATGCAGAAGCGCCCTGCTCCCACTCGCCGTTTGCATTTGCCACGAAGGAGGAGACAGGCAGGCTGTCGCCGTCCATACGGGCAATGGGCTCCATGACCTCACGGATCTGCTTGACCAGCTCCGGACGGCCGGTGAGAGCCTTGGGTGCGGGATCAGCTTCGGGGTTGGACCAGGATGCGGGCACGTCCACCTTGTGGATGGCGTCAACGCCTGCGTCAATGGCCTTCCAGTTCATCTCAACGACGTCCTGGCCCTTCTTGCCGTAGCTCTTCTGAGCGGCCTGCTTCATGAAGTTGACGGCATCCTCGATGGGCATGACGTCAGCCAGCTTGAAGAATGCAGACTGCAGAATGGTGTTGGTGCGCTTGCCCATGCCGATCTCGATGGCCTTGTCGATGGCATTGATGGTATACAGCTGGATGTTGTTGTCAGCGATATACTTCTTTGCCTCGGCGTTCAGGTGGTGACCCAGCTCCTCATCGGACCACTGGCAGTTGATCATGAACACGCCGCCGGGCTTGACATCCTGGACCATCTTCATGCCCATGTGGATGTAAGCGGGGTTGTGGCAGGCCACGAAGTCAGCCTGGTTGATGTAGTAGGGGCTGCGGATGGGCTTGTCGCCGAAACGCAGGTGGCTGATGGTCACGCCGCCGGTCTTCTTGGAGTCATACTGGAAGTATGCCTGAACATACTTGTCAGTGTGGTCGCCGATGATCTTGACGGAGTTCTTGTTAGCGCCGACCGTACCGTCGCCGCCCAGACCCCAGAACTTGCACTCCTTGGTGCCAGCAGCTGCGGTGATGGGAGCGGGCTTGACTTCCGGCAGAGACAGGAAGGTGACGTCGTCGGTGATGCCCAGGGTGAAACGCTCCTTGGGCTGATCCTTCTCCAGCTCCTTGAACAGAGCGAAGATGGAGGACGGCGGGGTGTCCTTGCTGCCCAGGCCGTAACGGCCGCCGGTCAGAACGACATCGTTCAGGCCAGCCTCACGCAGGGTAGCGGCAACATCCAGGTACAGGGGCTCGCCCAGAGAGCCGGGCTCCTTGGTGCGGTCCAGCACAGCCACCTTCTTGGCGGTCTTGGGCAGGACCTTCAGCAGAGCGGAGGACACCCAGGGACGGTACAGACGGACCTTGATGATACCGACCTTCTCGCCGCGTGCGTTCAGGTAGTCGATGACCTCATCAGCAACGTCGCAGATGGAGCCCATAGCCACGATCACACGGTCAGCATCGGGTGCGCCGTAGTAGTTGAACAGATCGTAGTTGGTGCCCAGCTTTGCGTTGATCTTGGCCATGTACTTCTCAACAACAGCAGGCAGAGCGTTGTAAACGCTGTTGCATGCCTCACGATGCTGGAAGAACACGTCGCCGTTCTCGTGGGAGCCGCGCATCTTGGGGTTCTCGGGGTTCAGAGCCTTCTTGCGGAACTCCTCGACAGCCTCCATGTTGCACATTTCCTTCAGGTCGGCGTAATCCCACTTCTCGATCTTCTGGTACTCATGAGAGGTACGGAAGCCGTCGAAGAAGTTCAGGAAGGGGACCTTGCCCTCAATGGCGCACAGGTGTGCAACAGGGGACAGATCCATGACTTCCTGCACGCTGCTCTCGACCAGCATTGCAAAACCGGTCTGGCGGCATGCCATGACGTCGCTGTGATCACCGAAGATGTTCAGAGACTGGGTAGCAACGGTACGTGCGGAAACATCGAACACGCAGGGCAGCTGCTCAGCAGCGATCTTGTACATGTTGGGGATCATCAGCAGCAGGCCCTGAGAAGCGGTGAAGGTGGTTGTGACAGCACCTGCACCCAGAGAGCCGTGCACAGCGCCGGCAGCGCCGGCCTCAGACTCCATCTCGACGACCTTGACCTGGTTGCCGAAGATGTTCTTCTGGCCGGCAGCAGACCACTGGTCCACGGAGTCAGCCATCGGAGAGGACGGGGTAATGGGGTAGATGGCAGCCACGTCCGTGTAGGCATACGCTACATGGGCGGCAGCGGTATTGCCATCCATAGTTTGCTTTGCTCTAGGCATTTTTCTTCCTCCATTATTCAGAATTTGGTACCTTTTGCGCGGGGCAATATGCCCCACATGGGACCGGAGAACCCCATAAAGGCACTATTGCTTGTATACTATAATAGCAAATTCCGCTCGCAAAGTAAACGCAAACCGCCCGACAAACGCACCAAAAATAAAAAAAAATTTTTAGCGCTTTTGTACGTCTTTAGCGTGTTAAAGTGAGCAATGGCGCGGATTTTCCGGTTTTTGGGCAACAGGCAGCCTTCTCTTTTACAGAAATTTTAAAATTCCGGCTGGAATGCCCGCTCCGGGGCGAATCTCATCATTGACAACAAACCGCATTTTGCCGTAAACTGGGAAGCAGAAAACCGGCGCTGTGCCGGAAAAAGGGGCGTTGAAGAAAATGAGCAATCCGGTCCATTTTGAAAAGACATTGTCCAGCGAGACGCTGTTTGAAGGGCGGGTCATCACCCTGACCAAGGACACTGCACTGCTGGAAAACGGCAGGACCGCCACCCGCGAAGTGGTGCATCACCACGGCGGCGCGTGCATCCTGCCTTATTTTGCCGACGGCACCATCTGCATGGTGCGGCAGTTCCGCTATGCCATGCAGCAGGAGCTGTGGGAGCTGCCCGCCGGCAAGCTGGAACAAGGGGAGGACCCCTTTGAAGCTGCGAAGCGGGAGCTGGAAGAGGAGTGCGGCCTGACCGCCGACCACTACACCTCGCTGGGCGAGTTCTACCCCACCGTGGGCTACGACACCGAGATCATCTACACCTGGGTGGCCACCGGCCTGCACGAGACCCACATGCACCTGGACGCGGACGAGTTCCTGACCCCGGACCGGGTGCCGCTGGAGAAGGCCTACGAGATGGTCATGCGCGGCGAGATCAAGGACGGCAAGACCATTGCCGGCATCCTGAAACTGAAAGCCCTGCTGAACGAGGGCAAGCTGTGAATATCCTGTACGAGGACAATGCCCTTGTGGTGCTGGACAAGCCTGCGGGGCTGTCCAGCGAGGAAGGGGTCCCGGCCGCCCTGCGGCAGCACTGGGACACCCCGGATGCCTTTGTGGGGGTGGTGCACCGGCTGGACACCGGCGTGTCCGGCCTGATGGTCTTTGCCCGCACCCCGGCGGCCGCCGCGGCCCTGAGCCGACAGATCACCCAAAGCCAGGAAGCCTATGCAGTGCAGGACGGCCGGGCCGAGGGCAGGGCAGAGGCCCCCTGCTTTGTCAAGCAGTACCGGGCGGTGCTTTCCGGCGGGCCAAACGACGCCCTGCCTGCGGCGGGCACCCTGCGGGACTGGCTGTTCAAGGACAGCCGCAGAGGCCGGGTGTTCCCGGTCAGCCGCCCGCGCAAGGGCGTGCGGGAAGCCGTGCTGGAATACCGCATTGTCCGGCAGACGCAGGATGCCTGCCTTGCTGAGATCACCCTGCACACCGGCCGCACTCATCAGATCCGGGTGCAGTTTGCCTCCCGGAAACACCCCTTATGGGGCGACGGCAAATACGGCAGCCGTGTGAAGGGTGCCATTGCCCTGCAGAGCTGCGGTCTGCAGTTCGTACACCCGGACACCGGCAGGATCATGAACTTCACGCTGCCGCTGCCGGACACTGCCCCCTGGAATCTGTTCGCGGAATGATGCCGCGCCTTGGTGAAAACGATGGAACAATACAAAACTGATGCTGAGATCTATGCGGTGCTGGAGCGGGAGATCATCGACCTGACCATCCGTCCCGGCTCCCCCTTGAGTGAAAACCCACTGTGTGCCCGCTTCGGCGCCCCGCGCACCCTGATCCGGATGGTGCTGCAGCGCCTGAAAGAAAGCGGTCTGGTGCGCATCGTGCCCTACAAGGGCACCACCGTCACCCGCCTGAACCGCCGCATCGTGGATGAACTGATCTACGAGCGCACAGCGGTGGAGGCAAAGGTCCTGCGGGACTTCACCCCCAAATGCACTCCGGAGCAGCGGGCGCTGATCCGGGTGCGGGTGGATGCCTACGAAGCCCTTGCACGGGCCGAGGCCCCGGACTACAACAAGCTGTACGAGGCCGACCGCCTGCTGCACGAGACCTGGTTTGCGGCTATGGATAAGATGTATTTGTGGAGCACGCTGCAGAACGCCCACGCGGACTACAGCCGCTTCCGGATGCTGGACACCATGACCACCGGCGGACTGGACGAGGTGATCGCCGACCACCGCAACCTGCTCAACGCCATTGAGCGGTGCGACCTGGCTGCCTTTGAGCCGTTGGTAGAGCGGCACCTGTACGGCGGCATCCGCCGCCTGGGCTCCAAATTGACCGGCGAATACGCCGACTATTTTGAGCCGGAACCCGAAAAGTAAAAAAATGTTCCACGCGGAACAATAAAATAAGGAAGGCTCTTCCTTGTTGCTCTGCTGCAAAATATCGCCTAAGTTTGGGCAAAATTAACAAAGCAAAAAAGAAACCCGTTTCTGTCTTGACACACAGCAAAGAATATGGTACTGTAATCGTGCATAGAATAAATTGTGATTCAAGTGCTTAATTTGTCTGTGCCTTACAAAAAAGAAAATTGTACGCGAGCAGCGTCGTTGGATTGTTACCGTTTGGCGGGCTAGACCAACTCTGCATAGCACAAGCCGAAAGCGTGTTTCAGCCTTCGGTATGTTTGCTGTGTCAAGAGTGGTCTTTTTTTATTGCCTTTTCCAACCTGAGGATGAGAAACAATGCAATATACCGTTAAAAAACCAATCAACAACAACATCCTGCGCGTGGTGGACCCCACGGGCTGTGAGCTGATCGTCACCGGGCGCGGGCTGGGCTTTGGCGCTAAGCCGGGCTATAAAATCGAGGCCGAAACCGTGGAGCACAGCTACCGCATGACCAGCCCTGCCGTGCAGCAAAAGTTGGTGGAACTTCTGGAACAGATCCCCTATGAGCATCTGCTGCTTACCGATGAGCTGGTAGAAACCATCCGGCAGCGGCTGAAATACCCGCTGAACGAAAGCCTGCTCATCACGCTGGCCGACCACATCAGCTTTGCCATTCAGCGCAGCGAACAGGGGATTCGCTTTTCCAACCCGCTGATGGCTCCCATTCGGGAATTCTACCCGGAAGAATATCTCCTTGGCATGGAGTGCCTTGCTGCCATCCGCCAGCGCTGCCATGCAGACCTTTCGGACGACGAGGGCGGTTTCATTGCGCTGCACATCGTCAACGCAGAGCTCAACACCACCATGAGCGTGGTGAACGATGTCACCCGCTTTGTGGATGGCTGCGTGCAGGTAGTGGAATGCTTTTACAACTGCCACTTTGACCGGGATGCACTGGATTTCAGCCGCTTTACAGTGCATTTGCGTTTTTTTGCGCAGCGCGTATTTCAAGGAAAACAGGAGCAGGAAAACGATCCCCATGACGAAGTGTTCCGCGCCCTGATCGCCCGCAATTGCAGTGAACACTACAAATGCGCCTGCTGCATTGCGGAGTATGTGCGCAACACCTGGCACAAGGAGCTTTCGGACGAGGAACTGGTGTTCCTTACGATCCATCTGAAACGGATCCGGATGGGAAAATAAGCTCTTTTGCTTCACCTTTGATTCTCCACAGGTCTTTCCTGTGTGGATATATATATGCTGGATACGAACTTGAGAAAAGGAGAACTGAAGATGAAAGACAAGATCTTTGGCGTGCTGCAGCGCGTGGGACGCAGCTTTATGCTGCCCATTGCACTGCTGCCTGTGGCGGGCCTGCTGCTGGGTATCGGCAGCTCGTTCACCAACGAAACCATGCTGGCGGCCTATGGCCTGAACAGCGTCATCCACCCTGGTACCCTGATCTACACCATTCTGGACGTGATGAGCCAGACCGGCAGCGCCGTGTTCAACAATCTGGCGCTGCTGTTCGCCATGGGCGTGGCCATCGGCATGGCCCGCAAGGAAAAAGCGGTGGCCGCCCTGTCCGGTGCAGTGGCCTATATCATTATGAATACGGCCATTCAGGCCATGATCAATGCGGCAGGCGGCGTGGAAGCGATGCCTGCCAACTCCACCACCACCATGCTGGGCATCACGACCCTGCAAATGGGTGTGTTCGGCGGCATCGTGGTTGGTCTGGGCGTGGCGGCGCTGCACAACAAGTTCTATAAGATCGAGCTGCCGCAGGTGCTGGCCTTCTTTGGCGGCACACGCTTTGTGCCCATCATCAGCTCCATCGTGTATCTGGTGGTCGGCATTGCCATGTTCTATATCTGGCCGGTGGTGCAGAGCGGGATTGCCGCACTGGGTGCACTGGTGCTGGCTTCCGGCTACGCAGGTACCTTTATTTACGGCCTGCTGGAGCGTGCGCTGATCCCCTTTGGACTGCATCATGTGTTCTATATGCCGTTCTGGCAGACCGCTGTGGGCGGCACCGCCATCATCGACGGCATCACCGTGACCGGCGCACAGAACATCTTCTTTGCTGAGCTGGCTTCCAAGTCCACCACGGTGTTCTCGGTCAGCGCTACCCGCTTCATGGCCGGTAAGTTCCCCTTTATGATGTTCGGTCTGCCCGGCGCAGCGCTGGCGATGTACCAGTGCGCCAAGCCGGAAAAGAAAAAGGCAGCAGGCGGCCTGCTGCTGTCTGCCGCCTTGACGGCTTTCCTCACCGGCATCACCGAGCCGCTGGAATTCACCTTTATCTTTGTGGCTCTGCCCATGTACGCCGTGCACTGCGTGCTGGCCGGTCTGTCCTTCATGCTGATGCACATCCTGAATGTGGGCGTAGGCATGACCTTCTCCGGCGGTCTCATCGACCTGGTGCTGTTCGGTGTGATGCAGGGCAACGACAAGACCCACTGGATGTGGGTGGTCGTGGTCGGTGCGGTGTACTTTGTGCTGTACTACATCATTTTCCGCTTTATGATCTCCAAGTTTGACTACAAGACCCCGGGCCGCGATGATGCCGAGGAAGTCAAGCTGTACACCCGTGCGGACGTGAACGCCCGCAGCGCCGCTTCCGGCAGCACCACCCCCGCAGGGGATGATCCGGTCAGCGCCCTGATTGTAGAAGGTCTGGGAGGTGCCGACAACCTGTCCGACGTGGACTGCTGCGCCACCCGCCTGCGCTGCACCGTCAAGGACGTTGCGCTGGTCAAACAGGATGTGCTCAAGGCCTCCGGTGCCTCCGGCGTGATCTGCAAGGGCGACGGTGTGCAGGTGGTATACGGCCCCAAGGTGGCGGTCATCAAGGCAAAGCTGGAAGATTATCTGGAAAATGCACCCAAGACCTCGGCAGCGACCGCAGCACCCGCCCCGGCAACAGCTCCCGCAGCCCCGGCAGCAGCCGCAAAGGATACCGTGCTGTATTCCTGCCTGAACGGCACCGTCGTCCCGCTGGCCGAGGTGAAGGACGAAGCCTTTGCCAGCGGTGCGCTGGGCGACGGCATTGCCATTGAGCCCACCGATGGTGAACTGGTGGCACCTGCTGACGGTGAGATCTCCTCCACCTTTGAGACCCACCATGCCGTGGGCATGACCACCGTTGACGGCGCGGAACTGCTGATGCACATTGGCATCGACACGGTCAAGCTGGGCGGAAAGCACTTTACCTACCTCGTCAGCGAGGGTGACAAGGTGAAGAAAGGTCAGCCGCTGATCCGCTTTGATCTGGAAGCCATCAAGGCCGAAGGCTATCCTGTGACCACACCGCTCATTGTCTGCAACACCGATGACTATGCCGCTGTCGCGGCTAAAGCCAGTGGCACCGTAAAGCAGGGCGATGCATTGCTGGAACTGAAGCACTAAGCGTTTTTCTTCAACGGTAAGGCAGGGTTGTTATAAAGGAAAAGGGCAGCTGCACGAACTTGTGCAGCTGCCCTTTTGGCTTTATGCGCAGAACACCCCGGAGATGAAAATCTCCAGACCGATGCCGATGAGGATGACGCCGCCCAGGATGGATGCCTTGCCGGAGAGCTCGGTGCCGAACTTCTTGCCGATGTTCAGGCCCGCCATGCAGAGGAAAAAGGTGACCACCGCAATGATGATGGATGCCACCAGCGCCATCAGCCAGCCGTACTCCGAGATGGTAAAACCCACCGAAAGCGCGTCGATGCTGGTGGCTACGCCCTGCATGAACAGGGCACCGGCACTGAGCTCGGTGGCCTCCTCGGCCTCTTCACCCTTGATGCCGTCCACCAGCATCTTGCCGCCGATGTAGCCCAGCAGGGCCAGCGCGATCCACGGGATGAACGCTTCAAAGGACGAGAACAGCTCCACGATGGTGTGCACACAGATCCAGCCGGTCATGGGCATCACGGCCTGGAACACGCCGAAGGTGCCCGCGATCCTGCACATGGTGTCTTTGCCCATTTTGGGGTCATGCAGACCGTTTGCCATGGACACCGAAAACGCATCCATCGCCAGACCTACGCCCAGCAGGGCACTGTTGAGGAAAAACACAAAACTCCATTCCATATTGTCTGCCTCCTGTTTGTTGACCGTATTCCAAACAATACAAAAACCCGGTCCCGGGCGCGTTGTACGTCCGGGACCGGGTGATTTTTTGAAATCCACTCCATGTGCACGGGCGCAGCAAACACGCACCAAAACACATGAGTCTCGCAAATGAAAGCAAGCCAGACCGAAACAGTCATTGTGTTGACTTGCTGCGCCCTGCAAAAGCGCCTGCTACTCCCCCACGGGTATTGTGATTTTGTTTATTCTAGCACAGTTTCAAGGCAAAGTCCAGACAAACCTGACGGCAGGTCAATTATTCCTTTTCTTCCGGGTCTGCCTCTGGGGTTTCGGTGGCGGCGGCAGCATCGGCCGCTTCCATCTCGGCCAGCTGCTCGGCGGTGGGCTCGGCATCGGCTTCAGAAGCGTCGATCTGTTCGGTCTGGGCCTCGTCGTCGTGGTCGGTGCGGGCCAGCACCATCACCTTGTCGTTTTCGCCCAGACGCATCACCCGCACGCCGGAGCCGTAGCGGCTCTGCAGCGGGATCTCGTTGGCGTGGAGCCGGATGATGATGCCCTCCTGGCTGCTCAGCAGCACGTCATCTACGTCATCCACGATCTTGACAGCGGCCACCTTATCCTTGGAGGCATCGTAGTTGCGGATGCCCTTGCCGCCGCGGGCAGTGATGCGGTAGGTGTCGATGTCGGAGCGGCGGCCCTTGCCGTTTTCGGTCACGGTGAGCACCGTGCCGCCTTCGCGGCAGATGCACACGCCCACCACTTCGTCGCCTTCGGCCAGCTTGATGGCGCGCACGCCGTGGCCGCTGCGGCCCATGGGACGAGCATCCTCTTCATTGAAGCGGATGGCCTGACCGTTGCGGGTGGCAACGATGAGCATGTCGTGGCCGGTGGTCAGGCGGGTCCATGCCAGCGCGTCGCCCTCGTTCAGGGCAATGCCGATCAGACCGGTCTTGCGGATGTTGGCGTACTGCTCCAGCGGGGTGCGCTTAATGAGGCCCTGCTTTGTGACCATGGTCACAAAGCCGCCCTCGGTGTCGGCGTCCTTGCTCTGGCAGATCATGTTGGTGACCTTTTCGCCCTCGGCCAGCTGCAGCAGGTTGACGATGTTGCTGCCCTTGCTGGTGCGGCTGCCCTCGGCGATGGTGTAGCCCTTGATGCGGAACAGGCGGCCCTTGTCGGTGACAAAGAGCACATAGTCGTGGGTGGAACCCACGAACATTTCCTGCACGATGTCCTCTTCCTTGCGGGTCATGCCGGAGATGCCGCGGCCGCCGCGGCGCTGGGCCTGATAGGTGGCCTTGAGCTGGCGCTTGATATAACCGGCCTCGGTCAGGGTGTACACACACTGTTCCTCGGCGATCAGATCCTCGATGTCCACCTCGCCGGTCACGGACTGGATCTCGGTGCGGCGCTCGTCGCCAAAGCGTTTTTTCATGTCCAGCAGCTCTTCCTTGACGATGGCCAGCACGCGGGCGTCATCGGCCAGAATGGCCTCCCAGTTTTCGATCTTGACGTGCAGACCGGCCAGCTCTTCCTCGATCTTGAGGATTTCCAGACCGGCCAGACGGCCCAGCTGCAGCTTGACGATGGCATCTGCCTGCGGATCATCGAAGCCGAACTGCTCCATGATGGCAGCCTTGGCTTCGGCCATGCCGCCCTTGCAGGCACGGATGGTGGCGATCAGCTCATCCACGATGTCGGTGGCCTTCTTCAGGCCTTCCAGAATGTGGGCGCGCTCCTTGGCCTTTTTCAGGTCGAACTGGGTGCGGCGGCGCACCACCTCGTCCTGGAACTCGACGTACTTCTGCAGCATCTGCTTCAGGGTGAGCACCTTGGGCACCTTGTGGTCGATGGCCAGCATGATGACGCCCACGGTGTCCTGCAGCTGGGTGTACTGGTACAGCTGGTTCAGGATGACCTGGGCGTTGGCGTCCTTGCGCACATCCACCACGATGCGCATACCCTTGCGGTTGGTCTCATCGTTCAGGCCGGTGATGCCTTCGATGCGCTTGTCCTTGACCAGGTCCGCCATGTTCTCGATCAGGCGGGCCTTGTTGACCATATAGGGGATCTCGGTGATGATGATCTGGGTACGGCCGTTCTTGGTCTCCTCGATGGTGGCACGGCCCCGCAGGGTGATCTTGCCGCGGCCGGTGGCGTAGGCGGCACGGATGCCGCTGCGGCCCATGATGATGCCGGCGGTGGGGAAGTCCGGGCCCTTGATGTATTCCATCAGGCCGGGCAGGTCGATGTCCGGGTTGTCGATATAGGCCACACAGCCGTCAATCACCTCGCTGAGGTTGTGGGGCGGGATGTTGGTGGCCATGCCGACCGCGATGCCCTGGCTGCCGTTGACCAGCAGGTTGGGGAAGCGGCAGGGCAGCACGCTGGGTTCCTTTTTGGTCTCGTCAAAGTTGGGGTCCCAGTCGATGGTGTCCTTCTCGATGTCGGTCAGCATCTCCACCGCCATGCGGCTCATGCGGGCCTCGGTGTAACGGTAAGCAGCCGGGGGGTCGCCGTCCACCGAACCAAAGTTGCCCTGGCCGTCCACCAGCGGGTAGCGCAGGGAGAAGTCCTGGGCCAGACGGACCATGGCGTCGTAAACGGATGCGTCGCCGTGGGGGTGGTAGGAACCCAGCACGGCACCGACGGTATCGGCGGACTTGCGGTAGGGATGGCTGGGGTCGTTGCCGCGCTCATGCATGGTATACAGAATACGGCGGTGAACGGGCTTCAGGCCGTCACGCACATCCGGCAGGGCACGGGACACGATGACCGACATGGAGTAGTCCAGGAACGCGGTCTCGATCTCCTTCTTGACGTCGCGGATGATCTTTTTGGTTCCGCTGCCCGGAATCATGACATAATCTTCTTCCATTTGTTCCTCCGTGTATTACACGTCCAGCTTTGCGTACTGGGCGTTGGTCTCGATAAAGCGGCGGCGGGGCTCCACCTGGTCGCCCATGAGGATGGTAAAGGCTTCGTCGGCCTTTTCGGCATCGTCGATGGTGATCTGCACGATCACCCGGTTGTCCGGGTTCATGGTGGTCTCCCACAGCTGGTCCGGGTTCATCTCACCAAGGCCCTTGTAGCGGTTCACCTTGGCACCCGGCATTTCCTGCGAAAGCACGGCCATTTCGGCGTCGTTGTAGGCATACTTGATGGTGTTGCCCTTCTGCACCTTGAACAGGGGCGGCTGGGCCACATACACATGGCCCTGCTCGATGAGCGGGCGCATATAGCGGAAGAAGAAGGTCAGCATCAGGGTGCAGATGTGAGAACCGTCCACATCGGCATCGGCCATGATGAACACCTTGTCGTAACGCAGCTTGGAGATATCAAATTCCTCGCCAATGCCGCAGCCCAGGGCCAGCACCACGGGCATCAGCTTATCGTTGCCGTAGATCTTATCGGCGCGGGCCTTTTCCACGTTCAGCATCTTGCCCCACAGCGGCAGGATGGCCTGAATAGCCGAGTCACGGCCCATCTTGGCGGAACCGCCTGCAGAATCGCCCTCGACGATGAAGATCTCGGTCTTGGTGGGGTCCTTCTCCCGGCAGTCGGCCAGCTTGCCGGGCATGCGGCTGGTCTCCAGCGCGCTCTTGCGGCGCACCAGCTCCCGGGCCTTCTTGGCGGCAGCGCGGGCGCGGGCAGCCTGGGTGGCCTTTTCAAAGATGGCCTTGGCCACACCGGGGTTCTCTTCAAAGAACTCCATCAGCTTTGCATAGACCATGTTGGACACGAGGGTGCGGATCTCGGTGTTGCCCAGCTTTGCCTTGGTCTGGCCCTCAAATTCGGCCTCCTGCAGCTTGACCGAGATGACGCAGATCAGGCCCTCGCGCACATCGGCACCGGACAGGTTCTCGTCCTTGTCCTTCAGCAGGCCGTGGCTGCGGCCGTAATCGTTGAACACGCGGGTCAGGCTGGACTTGAAGCCCTCTTCGTGGGTGCCGCCGTCCGGAGTGTTGACGTTGTTGGCAAAGCTCAGCAGCAGCTCGTTGTAGCTGGAGTTGTACTGCAGGGCGATCTCGGCCATACCGCGGTCGGTCTGGCCCTTGAGGTAGATGACATTGGGGTGCAGCACTTCCAGCTTGCGCTTCTCGCCCAGATAGGTGACGAAGCTCTTGATGCCGCCCTCATAGCACATGACCTCGGTGCGGTAGCAGGGCTCGCCCTCCTTGCCGTCTTCCAGCACGGGGGTGTACAGCTCGCGCTCGTCGGTCAGGGTGATCTTGACACCGGCGTTCAGGAAGCTCTCTTCCCGCAGGCGCTTTTCCAGCGTGTCGAAGTCGTACACGGTGGTATCCCGGAACATCTCCGGGTCCGGCTTGAAAGTGACGCGGGTGCCGGTGACCCCGTCGGCCACCGGTCCGATGCACTTCAGCGGGCCGTCCGGGTCGCCGCGGCGGAAGGTCTGCTCATACTCATGGCCGTCGCGGCGCACGTTGACGGTGAGCCATTCGGAGCAGGCGTTGACAACGGATGCACCCACGCCGTGGAGGCCGCCGGCCACCTTGTAGCCGGAGTTCTCTCCGCCGAACTTGCCGCCGGCGTGCAGGATGGTGTAGACGACGGTGACGGCGGGCAGGCCGGTGTCGGCCTGGATGTCCACGGGGATGCCGCGGCCGTTATCGGTGACCTGGATGATGTTGTCCTTCAGGATCTTGACCTCGATGTGGTCACAGTAACCGGCCAGTGCCTCGTCGATGGCGTTGTCCACGATCTCGTAGACCAGATGATGCAGGCCCCGCTCGCCGGTGGAGCCGATATACATGCCGGGGCGCTTGCGCACGGCCTCCAGACCCTTCAGGACCTGGATCTCGCTGGCGTTATACTCGTGGTCGGTAGCGGTTTCGGCATTGGTGCTGGTGATGATTTCTTCTGCCATTTCCTTTCTCCCTTTTTGTTTTTCGTGTAGATATCGTGTTGTTTCTCTATTCTGGAAACGCAGCGGCAGGCACTTTCCACGCCTGCAGGCTGCGGGGTTCTCGCAAGGGGCGGCTGCACAGCGTTCACTCGATCATCTTTTCGGCGCGGCGGCGCAGCACGGCGCTGGACAGCTCCGAAAGGTATACCGTGTCCACCACGCCGCCGTCCGCCAGAACATAGCTCTGGGGCAGCTCATCCGAAAGGCTCACCACGGCCCCGTTCTTCTGGGCGTAGTTCAGAAATTCCCGCCCGCGGGGGGAGATTGTGGTGGTCTCCAGATTGAAGATGCCGATGATGTCACGGTCGTTCAGCACATAATCGCGTCCGAGATGGATATACATACTGTATTTTCCTCGTGCAGTTCCGATTGGATATTTCAGGATTTCATGCAGGTTTTATGCATCCATTTTCGCAACATTTCTGCATGCTGTCAGGCGCGGCTCAGCACGCCGCCGTTCATGCGGTATACCTCGCCGTCCGTCTTGAGGAAGGCGGTGTCATCGCAGCTGGTGACAAAGGTCTGCTTTTCCTTCATGCGGGTCAGCAGATACTGCTTGCGGCCCTCGTCCAGCTCGCTGAGCACATCGTCCAGCAGCAGCACGGGGTGTTCGCCGGTGATGCGGGCAGCAGCGGCCGCCTCGGCCATCTTCAGGCTCAGCACCACGCTGCGCTGCTGTCCCTGGCTGGCAAACACACGGGCAGGCTGATCGTCCAGCAGCAGTTCCAGATCTTCCCGGTGGACGCCGCACAGGCTCTGCCCGGCCCGCAGCTCCTCGTTCTGGCGCTGCTTCAGCAGATCGGCCAGACCGCCCGGCGCAAACTGGGCCGCATAGCGGATGCTCATGCGCTCTGCCCCGTGGGAAAGCTCCTGATAGTTGGCGCAGGCCAGCGGCCCCAGCAGGGCAAGGTAATCCCGCCGCCGCTGCTGCAGGACCTCGCCCTGCGCGGCCAGCTCCACATTCAGCACTTCCAGCAGAGCACATTTTTCCGCATAAGGGCGCTCCTGCCCGGTGGCAGAATGCCGCAGCAGCGCATTTTTCTGCTGCAGTACCCGGACGTAGCGGCGGTAAGTGGCCAGATACCCGGGGTACAGCTGGCACAACGCCGCATCCAGAAACCGGCGGCGGCCCTCCGGTGCGCCCTTGACCAGGCTCAGGTGGCCGGGGTCGAACACCACAGCGGGAAAGCTGCCGGCCAGACCGGCGGCCCGCTTGGGGGCAGTCCCGTTCACCGAGGCATAGCGGCCGGGGCGGGGTGCGTCCGGGGTACCCACTGTGATGCGCACCCGGGCCGGATCATCCGGCTCCTGATCTTCCTGCCGGGTGCGCTGGGTCACGGCTTCCAGCACCGCGAATGTCTCCCCGCGGCGCACAAGCTCGGCATCCTTGCCGCCCCGGAAGCTCTTGCCGCCGGTAAGCAGCCAGATGGCCTCCAGCAGATTGGTCTTGCCCTGACCGTTGTTGCCGCAGATGACCGTCAGCTCCCGTCCGGGTTCCAGCCGGGCCGATGCAATGTTGCGGTAATTCGTAACTTCCAGTGAAAGCAGCCGCATTACTGGCCCTGCCCGACTTCCACGGACTGGCCGTCCAGCTCGATCACGTCACCGGCACGGCACTTTTTGCCGCGCATGGTGCATACCTCGCCGTTCACCTTCACGGCACCGCCCTGCACCAGCTCCTTGGCTTCGCCGCCGGTCTCGCACAGGCCTGCGTACTTCAGCAGGGCATCCAGCTTGATAAATTCCGTATGAATGAGAATTTTCTGCATAAAATCGCCTTTCTTAATCGTTCTTGAAGCGCACGGGCAGCACCAGATATAGGAAATCGCTGCCATCCACGGGCAGCACCTTGACCGGGCTCAGGGGGCCGCTGATTTCCATGCGCACCTGTTCGGTGCGGGCGTTGCGCAGAGCATCCAGCAGATAGCGGTTGTTGAAGCCGATCTCCACCTCGTCGCCCTCACACTGCGCGTTGAATTCATCCACCACGCGGCCCAGATTCGTCTGGCAGCGCACCACGACTTTCCCCTCTGTAAAGGTAATGCGGAGGGGATTTTTTAAACGCTCTGTAATAATCAGAGAGGCACGCTCGATGGTCTCGATGAACTCCTTGGTGTCAAGGGTCACCCGGGTACGGCTGCCGGCGGGGATCACGTTGTGATAGTTCAGGAACTCGCCCTCGATCAGGCGGCTCATGATGGTGTAACCGGCAGCCATGAACACCACATAGCGGCGGTTGGCACAGATGTGTACCGGCTCTTCGTCGTCGTTGGGCAGCAGGTGGGCCACTTCGGTCATGGTCTTGCTGGGCACGATGATGCGGATGTCCTTCACGGCGGTGACCGGGCGCTCCACGATGGCCAGACGGTAGCCGTCCAGGGCCACGATGGTCAGCTTATCGGGTTCGATCTCAAACAGTTCGCCGGTGTGAGCCGGTTTTTTCTCGTCCTGACTCACGGCGTACAGGGTGCGGTCGATCATGTCCCGGAGCACGCCGGTGGGGATGGTCAGGGTCTCCTCGGCACCGGTGTTGGGCAGGTCGGGGAAGTCGGTGGCGGCCATGGACTGGATCTCGAATTCCGCCACGCCGCTCTTGATGGTGGTCTTGCCGTTGTCGGCAGACAGGATGCTGATCTGACCAGCGGGCATCCGGCTGATCATGCTGCTGAGCAGTTTTGCGTTCAGCACGATCTCACCGGGTTCCTTGACGTTGGCCTCGATGGTGGTCACGATGCCCATTTCCAGGTCATAGCCGGTCAGGGTGAGCTGGAAACCTTCGGCTTTCAGCAGGATGCCTTCCAGCACCGGGATGGCTGACCGCATGGTGACGGCCTTGGAAACGCCGTCGATCGCTGCACTGAGAAGGGTTTTATCGCATACAATGTTCAAACCAGAATCGCTCCTTTTTGTTCACCGGCCGTATTGTAGGTCTGTTCTTCAGAATTGCCTGCTGACCGGTCTATCTTATTGAACTTGTTGTAGTAACCGTAGTAGGGGGTGGGGAACTTGTGGAAAACTCGGAAAAGCCTTGTCGGAATGCAGGGGTTTTGGTTTCCACCGGATTGTGAATGGGTTGTGGAGGAATTGTGGAATCGTGAAGAGAAGTCTCGCTTTCCACAGCGGATGTGGAAAGAACAGGTTGAATGTTGAAAACTCGGTGGAAAGTGTGGAAAGGTTTGCGATTTTACCACAAGATATGGGTCTGTTTTCCCCATTTTGCCCCGGTTTTTCCCCATATTTTGGGGTGAGACCCTGAAATGAGTATGACTTTTACGTCAAAATCTGTCTCAGGCCTTGACGTTCTTGATGATGTCGCTCACGGTCTCGCGCAGGTGCTGGTCGTTCTTCATGTCCCGTTCCATGGTCTTGAGGGAGTAGACGATGGTGGAGTGATCGCGGCCGGAGAACTCCCGGCCGATCTCTTCCATGCTCATGCCGGTGACCTCCCGCAGGATGTAGATGGCCACACGGCGGGCAGAGGCCACATTGGCGTTGCGCTTGGTGCCCCGGATGTCGGCAGGGGAGACGTTGAAGGTGCGGGACACCTCGCCGATGATCTTTTCGATGGTCACTGGTACGGGCTGGGTCTCGTTGAGGATGTCCTTGATGGCGTTCTGGGCCACGCTGATCACCGGCTGGATGCCCTCCAGCATGTAGTAGGCGTTCAGCTTTTTCACGGCGCCTTCCAGCTGGCGGATGTTGTTCTTCAGGTGGTTGGCGATGAACTCGGCCACATCCTCGGGCAGATCCAGGTGCAGCAGCTCTGCCTTACGCTTGACGATGGCCACGCGGGTCTCGAAGTCCGGCGGCTGGACATCGGCGGTCAGGCCCCACTCAAAGCGGGTGCGCAGGCGCTCTTCCAGGCTCTTGATCTCCTTGGCCGGGCGATCGGAAGCAATGACGATCTGCTTGTGGGCGTCGTGCAGGGAGTTGAAGGTGTGGAAGAACTCTTCCTGGGTGGACTCCTTGCCGGCGATGAACTGAATATCGTCCACCAGCAGCAGGTCGGCCACGCGGTACTTCATGCGGAAGTCCTCGGTGCTGCCGGCGCGGATGGCGGCGATCAGCTCATTGGTGAACTGCTCGCAGGTCACATACATGATGACGAAGTCGGGGTGGGTGCGTTTGATCTCGGTCTGGATGGCCGTCAGCAGATGGGTCTTGCCAAGGCCCGAGCCGCCGTAGATGAACAGCGGGTTGTAAGCGCCGGAAGGGTTGGCCGCCACCGCCTGCGCCGCAGCAAACGCAAACTGGTTGGATGGGCCCTTGATGAAGTTCTCGAAGGTGAACTCGTAGTTGCCTTGGGGGGAGGCGGGGTTCGCCTCGTACTGCTGGGCCAGCACCACCTCGTGGGGCGGGGTGCTGGGCACCACCAGCGTGATGTCAACGTCAAAGCCCAGCACGGTCTTGAAGGCCTCCTTCAGCAGGCCCAGGTAGCGGTCGGTGACGATCTTACAGATGAAGTCGTTGCGCACCGACAGGGTGATGTGGCTGGAGTCCTCAAAGCTGATGGGCTCCAGGCCGTCGATGTAGAGATTATAGGTCGGCTCGGCCATCTGCGTTTTGCAGTACGCCTGGGCGGCCTCTAAAACGTCCTTGAAAGAATCCATAAAAACATCCACTCCATTGAAGTTTTCAACAATGCTGCTGATACCAGGTTAGTATACCACAAAAAACTCTGTGCGTCTATATTTCTATAAGGTAATTTTATATACATAAAATAAGACCGCCCTGTGTCGGGTTTTTCGCGTTGTGGCGCGGCGGACCAAAAGCCACAATATCTTGTGGCAGACGAGTTTTCCACGGCAGAATGGTGAAAAAGTTGAAAATCTTTTCACAAAAAAGTTTGCAGGAAAGCGAAAAAAATGCTTGACAGAACGCCATACTGTGCGATATACTGTTGAATTGCAAGCCTGTCCCCATTTTGGGACCAGAAATACCCCATCATCGGGGACGAGTTTTTACGGAGGATACAACCATGAAGAGAACTTTTCAGCCCAAGAAGCGTCATCGCAAGGAAGTTCATGGCTTTCTGACCCGCATGAGCACCAAGAACGGCCGCAAGGTCATCAATGCTCGCCGTGCTAAGGGCCGCAAGAGCCTGACTGTCTGATCCCGCGTTTTATGACGAGATCCGGCGCAGAACCCAATATGCGCACAAAAGACCGCTGATTCTGGATCGGTGGTCTTATTTTATTTGAAAAATTCCGGCAAACCGGAAAAATTTTTCGCAAAAAGCCCATGGGGGCCTTTTAAAGTCGAAAAAATTCTGATATACTGGCTAAAGAATCTGCTTTGTGCACCCGGCTTGGTGCCGGGCAGAAGAGAAAGGAGGCGCCGAAGCAATGCGCTACCGTCCCATCCGCCGCAACAACGAATTTGGCCGCGTGTATGCCCGCGGCAAATCCTATGTGAACCAGGCTCTGGTGCTGTATGTGCTCAAGACCCGCGGCAAACGCACCCGCGTGGGCCTGACCGCCACCAAGAAGATCGGCCACGCCGTGCAGCGCAACCGCGCCCGCCGTGTGATGAAGGCCGCCATCGACGAGCATTTGGATTACAACATCGGCGGTTACGATCTGGTATTCGTGGCCCGGGGCATGACCCCGCGGCTCAAGAGCTGGCAGCTCAGCAGCATCGTGGCAAAGCTGTTTGCCCAGGCCGGCCTGCCGGACAAGGCAAAGCAGCCGGACGCACCGCCGCCCGCCACCCTGCCTCCGGCCCGTAAAAAGCCGGCAGCGGACGAGAAGGCAAAGGCATGAACCGTCTGCAGGCAGCTTGCCGCAGGGCCCTGTGCCTGCCCATCCGGGCCTATCAGCATACCCTCAGCCCATGGATCGGCCGCAGCTGCCGGTTCACCCCCAGCTGCAGCAACTACACCATGCAGGCCATCCTGACCCACGGCTGCATCAAGGGCATCCTGCTGGGAGCCTGGCGCATCGCCCGGTGCAACCCCCTGGGCAAATGGGGCTACGACCCCGTGCCGGAAGCAGGGAAGTGGACGAACCCCGCCCGCAGGCTGCAGCCGTCAGAACTGTTTAAAAACCGGCATAAAGCAAACTAGAACGTTACCGGCAGGACGGCGGGGAGTTTCTCCGAGGACCGTCCGCTGGGGTGGGACCCTGCTGCCGCAGGCAGTAGGGCGGGCGATGGAATGGCCCGATTCGTGTCCGAGGAGAAAGCTCCCCGCTGGCCTGCCCGCTGCAATTTCAGCTTCTTGTGACGCATCGCACTGTGGGCGGTGTGTCCTACGATAAAAAATAACGCGTCCCGTGCCACAGGCGGGGCAGAATGGACAAAGGTATGAACTTCTTTTACATCCTAAGCGCTCCTCTTGGCTATGTGATGGAGTGGATCTACAAGCTGCTGCCCAACTACGGCTGGGACATCATCCTCTTCACGCTGCTGATCAACATCGTCAAGATCCCTCTGCAGCTCAGCCAGCAGAAGAGCATGGCCAAAATGTCGGCCTTCCAGCCCATGCTGCAGGAGATCCAGACCAAGTACAAGGATAAACCGGAAAAGCAGCAGGAAGAAATGCTCAAGCTGCAGCAGGACTATGGCTATAAGCCCACCGCCGGCTGCGTGCCCATGCTGCTCAACTTCCTGGTCATCTTCGGCGTTATCGGCGTGGTGTACAACCCCCTGGAGCGGATCTTCCACATCAGTGCCGCTGCCCTGGCCAGCGCAGGTGAGGCCCTGACCGCCGCCGGGGTTTCCTTTACCGCCATCACCCGCGACACCAACATCATTGCACAGGTCGTGGCCGGCAATTCCGGCGTGATCGGCTGCTTCAGCGCAGACCAGATCGCCACCATCACCGAGTTTAGCCAGCACATGAACTTCCTGGGCATCGACCTGACCCGCATCCCGCAGATCGGCCTGTCGCTGGACCTGGTGCTGCCGCTGCTGTCGGTGGTGACCATGTTCCTGTCCACCCACATCAGCATGAAGGCCTCCGGCCAGCAGATGCAGGGCAGCATGAAGGTGACCATGTACCTGATGCCGCTGATGTATCTGTTCTTCTGCTTTACCTACCCGCTGGCATTCTCGCTGTACTACGTCATTTCCAACATCGTGATGACCGCGCAGACCCAGGTCATGCGCAAGATCTACGACCCCGAGAAGATGCGCAAGGAAGTGGAAGCTCAGATCGAAGAAAAGAAAAAGCAGCAGAAACGCGGCGTGAAGAGCACCACCGTGAAGGTCACCGACCCCAAGACCGGCAAGGTCACCGAGAAGAACCTCTCGGCCAGCGAGATGAACAAGTGCCGTCTGGAGTATGCCCGCAAGCTGGATGCCGAGCGCTACAAGGACGAGCGCACCGTGCCGCTGAGTGAGCTGAACAAGCAGGACAAGGAATAAAAGAATAAAGGAGGACGAACGGTTATGATCCGTAAGCAGGAAGCGACCGGCAAGACGGTCGATGAAGCCCGCGCAAAAGCCTGCGCTCTGCTGGGCGTACAGGCCGATGATCTGAATGTCAGCTATGAAGTGCTGGAGATGCCCCAGAAAACCGGTTTCCTGGGCCTGAAAACCACCCCTGCCAAGGTATGCGTGAGCGTGGAAGAACCCGATGCTCCGGCAGCGCCCGCCGTAGCCCCGGCTCCGGTGCAGGAGACTGCCCCGGAAGTTCCCGCTGCCCCCGTGGAAGAGCCTGCCGCACCGGTGGAAGCACCGGCTGCCGAGGCTGAGCAGCCTGCCGCAGAGCAGGCCGCCCCGGCTGCTGCCGCAGCCGCAGACGAGGAGACCGAGGTCCCCATCGTGATCGAAGAGAACGCCAAGGTCAAGGCTGCTGTGGAGTACCTGCAGGAAGTCATTGCCAAGATGGGCGTGGAGAACGTGACCTTCAGCGCCGTGCAGAAGGGCGAAGCCACCATCATCCGTCTGGACGGTGAGCACCTGGGTGCCCTGATCGGCCGCCGCGGCGAGACCATGGAGAGCCTGTCCTATCTGGCAAGCCTGGTGGCCAACCGTCTGGAAGGCGATTACATCAAGCTGGGTCTGGACGTGGCCGGCTACCGCGACAAGCGGGAAAGCGACCTGACCGCCCTGGCACAGCGCATTGGTGCCAAGGTGCGCAAGACCGGCCGCAGCTTTGCCATGGAGCCCATGAACCCCTACGAGCGCCGCATCATCCACTCTGCCATCAGCAAGATGGAGGGGGTCCGCAGCGAGAGCAAGGGCGAGGGCCGTGACCGCCGCGTGGTCATCTACTCCACCGCACCGGATGCCCAGACCGAGAACACCTACGGCGAGCGCCGTCCCCGCGGCGGCCGCCCCGGCAACGGACGCCGCCCCGGCGGCAACCGCAATGGCGGCTATCGCGGCGGCAGTCGTTCGGAGCACGGCGACCGCAACGGCAACCGCGGCGGTTACCGCGGCAGCCGCAACGGCGG
>UQDV01000034.1 GCA_900539945.1 uncultured Faecalibacterium sp. | reverse complement strand
CAGACCGTTGGGGCCGCTTAATTCGTTTTTTGTCTAACTTTTGGGGTTCATATCACGACACAGAGCGGGGCTTTTTGGATGAAGTGATCACTGCACGCTGGTCAGCTCGGCCAGCTTGTGGAAGACCTCGGTGTTGTCGTACACGCCGCCGAACTTCTCGGCACCGACGCCCATGGCATACAGGTTGACCATGGCACCGGTGTGGGCATAGGTGGTGTGGTCCATGCCGGACTTGTGGTTGATGGTGTGGCAGATGGCCATGCTGAAGGGAATGTAGGTGCCGTACAGTTCATAATCCTGCTGGGTCATGTCCTTCTGGCTGGCAGAGCCCACTTCCAGGGTGCGGTCGTAGGCGGTGCGCAGGTTCTGCACCTCATAGTCGGTCAGCAGCAGCTTGCCGGCGTTGGCGGCATCCGGGTCGGTGGGCAGGGTCAGGCCGAAGGCTGCCTTCACATCCTGCATGGCCGTCTCAAAGGGGGTCTTGTTGGCGATGTAGTTCTGCACATAGTCGGTGTCGAACTTGGCGTAGGACATTTTCTGGTGGGTCAGGTTGGTGAGAAAGGTGTCGTAGTTGGTGGTCTTGTAGCCGATGGCCAGGCCGCCGGTCTCGTGGTCGGCGGTGACCAGGATCAGGGTCTCGTTGGGGTGGGCGTTGTAGAAGTCCACAGCAGCCTGCACGGCGTTGCTCATCTCCAGCACATCGTGGATGGAAGCGGCGGCATCGTTGGCGTGGCAGGCCCAGTCGATCTTGCCGGACTCGGTCATCAGGAAGAAGCCCTTGCGGTTGTCCAGCAGCTCGATGCCCTTCTTCACATAGTCGGTCAGCTGCCACTCGCCGCCAGCGGCGTCCATGGCGTAGTTCATGGCCTTGCCGTCGGCCAGCTCCTCGGCAATGATCAGGGTCTTGTCGGCACCGGCGGTCAGGGCAGCGGCAGCAGCTTGGGTGGTGACCACGTTATAACCGGCCTGAGCAGCCACTTCGTGGTTGTCGGGGCCGGTGCCGTCGCCCTTCACCTTCTGGAACTCGCCGCCGGCAAAGTACTCAAAGCCGGAGTTTGCCAGTTCCACGCCGATCTCGTAGTAGTTCTTGCGGGTCTTTTGATGGGCGTAGAAGGCAGCAGGGGTGGCGTGGTCGATGTTCACGGTGGACACCACGCCCACCTTGTAGCCCTTCTGGGCGTGCAGCTTCTCGGCAATGGTCTCATAGGGTACATCGCGGGTCCAGGGGCACATGTTGATGACACCGCTCTCGGTCTTGTGGCCGGTGGCAATGGAAGTGGCCGTGGAAGCGGAGTCCGGGCAGAAGGAGGTGCTGTCGTAGGTGGTCACGCTGCCCACATGGGGGAAGCTGGTGAAGCTCAGGTCGGCCTCGGTCACAGCGCCGTTGTTGTCCACGGTGCCCTTGTAGAAGCGGGCGGACTGGATCTGGGCGGTGCCCATGCCGTCGCCGATGAACAGGAAGATGTATTTGGGCTTCTTCAGCAGGCAGTTCTCTTCCTCGATCTGAGCGGCAGCCTCGTCGGCACCGGCAGCGTGGGCGGCGGGAGCCGCAGCCATCACGCCCAGTGCAGAAGCCACAGCGCTGGCCTTCAGAAAGCTGCGGCGGGAGATCTTTTCGTTCTTCATTGCAATATCCTCTCTCTTGATCCGGCCTGACCTCAGGCCTTTGTTTTTTATCATCCGGGAACGGCTTTATTGTAGCGCGTTTCTGCCCCGGGCCGAAACCAGCCCCGTGCAAAGCTTTGGTAAAACCTATGGGGCGGGGCCGTCCGGACGGTAAAAAAGCCGCAAAATCCGGTAAAATCCGCGCGTTCCGGCCGCGGAGGACCGGTTTTTCCACAAACATTTGCGCAAGGGTTGAAAGAAGAGGGCGTTTCATTGTACAATAAGGGGGTGAAATGCGATCACCTTTGAACAGAAAGAGGATAACAATATGGCTGAGATCAAAGTGCTGGCCCTGGATCTGGACGGGACCCTGACCAACGACCGGAAGGAAGTGACACCCCGCACCCGCGCCGCGCTGGATGCGGCCATTGAACGCGGCGTGACCGTGGTGCTGGCCTCCGGCCGGCCCACTGCCGGCATCACCCCGCTGGCCAAAGACCTGGGGCTGGACAAAAAGGGCGGCTGCATCCTGTCCTACAACGGCGGCAAGATCGTGGACTGCCGCACCGGCGAAACGCTGGTGGAAAAAACGCTGGACCCCGCGCTGGTCCCGGAGCTGTGCGCCTTTGCCGCCGCGCAGGATGTGGCCATCCTGACCTACAGCAGTGAGGGCATCGTCTGCGAGCGGGAGACGGACCCCTGGGCCGTCAAGGAGACCTTTACCACCAAGCTGCCCATGATCCATGTGGATGACCTGGCTTCTTATGTGGACTACCCCGTCTGCAAGCTGCTCATCCCGCTGGACCCCGCCCGCCGCGACACCGTATGTGCCGCAGGCAAAAAGCAGTTTGCAGGCCGGGCCGACCTGTACCCTTCCAGCCCGTTCTTCATTGAGGCCGTGCCCCTGGGCGTGGCCAAGGACGCCAGCCTGGCGGCCCTGCTGGACCACATGGGCCTGACCCGGGACAACCTGATGGCCTGCGGCGACGGCCTCAACGACCGGTCCATGATCGCCTACGCGGGCGTGGGCGTGGCCATGCAGAACGCCGAGCAGCCGGTCAAGGACGCCGCCGTCTATGTGACCACCGCCGACAACAACCACGACGGCGTGGCCGAAGCTGTGGAGAAGTTTATTTTACGAGAGGAATAAAAAACAATGCCGCGCAATCTGGTTTTATTTGATCTGGAATGGAACATCGGCTACCAGCCCTACACCTTTAATTATCACGGGGTGCAGCAGACCTTCCGGGGCGAGATCGTGGAGATCGGCGCCGTGAAGATCGACGAGGATGCCAACGTGCTGGACACCTTTTCCATCCATCTGCGTCCCCGCATCTTCCGCAAGTTGCAGCACCACATCGCCAAGGTCACCGGCCTGACCCAGGCCGACCTGGACAAGGGCGAACCCATCGTGCAGGGCCTGCGCCGCTTCATGCAGTGGTGCGGCCCGGATGCCGAGTTTGCCGAGTGGGGCATGGATGACGTGCCGGTGCTCAAGCAGAACCTGTTTCTGTGCAATATCGACGAGAGCCGCCCCACCGTGTGGTACGACCTGCAGCAGGTGTTCCTGCGGGAGCACCCCCGCAAGGAGGGCGAGGGCATGACGCTGGAAAGCGTCGTGACCCGGATGGGCATTCCCATGGAACGGCAGTTCCACGATGCGCTGTCCGACACGCTGTACACCGCCGATGTCTGCCGTCTGCTGGACCTGCGGGCCGGTCTTGCCGCTTACCCCACCGAGGACGAGAGCCTGCAGGCCAGCCTGTGCCCGGCCCCCGGCGAATACCGTGATTTTGAGGTGTTCCACGGCTATGTGGAGCAGTACGCCTGGCGCACCGACCCCAAGATCTACACGATGAACTGCCCGGAGTGCGGCACCGCCCTGACCCCGGACGATGTCTGGCTGAAAAAGGGCAGCAACAGCTGGTACACCCTGAGCCAGTGCCCGCACTGTGCCGGTTCCGGCAATGCCGTGAGCGGCGGCGTGTTCCAGCGCTACAAGCTGGCCCGCCGCGACGGGCTGCACTGGAGCTTTGCCCGCTGCCTGCAGCTGCCGGATGAGGCCCTGCTTGCCCGCTGGAACAAGCAGCGCGCAGCCCAGCTGGAGCGGCTGAAGAACCGCGCCGAAAAGTCCGCAGAGAACTGACAAGAATACAGAATTCTTTTTCTTTTGCAGGAAGTTCCTGTTCCGTTTCGTTTTATAGGGCAGAGGGTCGTGCATACAGAACTGCTACGGTCTGTTCATGGCTCTGTCATACAAACGGGATATACTATCAGCAGGCGGCTGTGCGGCCGCCGCTTGGAACAGAAGGGACTGGGAAAACGCAAATGGAACATACGTTGCTGCAGTGGGCCCATCAGCTGGGCACGCTGGAATACTGGCAGACACTGCTGGACCGCTTTGGTGATCTGGGGCCGCTGGCCCCCATCACGCTGGCCGTGGTGGAGTCGTTCTTTCCGCCGCTGCCGCTCATTGCCATCGTGGCTCTGAACGTGGGAGCCCACGGCGGCATCCTGGGCTTTTTGTACAGCTGGATCGGGGTGGCGCTGGGCGGAACCCTCATGTTCCTGCTCTGGCGGCGCATCGTCAAGCGCTGTTTCTGGAAGATCGCCGGCCGCTGGCCCAAGCTGGAAAAAGCCCAGCAGTGGGTCAACCACTTCGACACGTCGTCGCTGTTCATGCTCATGCTGCTGCCCTTTGCGCCCAGCTCCTTCATGCATCTGGCCTTCGGCATCTCGGACTTTGACGAGAAGCGTTATCTCATCACGATGCTGCTGGGCAAGGGCGTGATGGTGGCCATGATGGCGGTGTTCGGTCAGTCGCTGGTGAGCTCCATGAAGAATCCGCTCTATCTTGTGCTGGCCGTGGGCCTGTGGGTGGCCATGTACGCCGTGAGCAAGCGCTTCTGCAAGCGGCACCATCTGGATTGACTGCTGATTGAAATAAAAAAGAGACAGGCTTCCTTTCGAGGAAGCCTGTCTCGCGTTTCAGGATGCTTACAGTTCCAGTCCCTGATCAAAGAAGGCCAGACCAAAGGCACCGGGACCGGCGTGGGTGCCGATGACGCAGCCGATCTGCCGCACCAGCGGCTCGGCACACTGCAGGTTGTCCTGCAGGTAGGTCTGGATGGGCTGCACCTCGCGGGCAGACAGCGTATAACCGGCCAGCGCAGGCACGGCGGCGCTGATGCCGCCCAGCTCTTCTACCTTTTTGAACAGCGCAACGTAGGCACCGGGCAGGCCGCGTGCCTTGCCGGCCATGGCTACCTTGCCTTCCTTGATGGTGATGAGCGGCTTGATGCCCAGCATGCCGCCGGCCACGGCCACAGCGGCGGGCAGGCGGCCGCCCTTGCGCAGGTACTTCAGGTCGTCGATGGCGGCAACCAGATGCAGGTGCTCCTTGGCGTGCTCCAGGTCGGTGGCGATCTGCACCAGCGTCTTACCGGCGGCGCGCAGCTGCACAGCCAGCCGTACCAGCAGCCCTTCGCCCAGGCAGACGTTGGCGCTGTCCACGAACAGCACGTTGTCCACGTTGACAAGGTCAGCGGCCAGTCTGGCGCACTGCCAGGTGCCGGACAGCTCATGGGACAGGAAGATGCCCAGCACCTCGTCCCCGGCAGCGGCGGCGTCCTGATAGAACCGCTCGAACAGCTCCGGGCTGGGCTGGCTGGTGGTGGGCAGCTTGTGACACTCCTTTAAAAGGGCGTAGTATTCGCTGGGGGTCTTGTCGATGCCGTCACGCAGCACGGTGCCGTCCTCCAGCGTCACGTTCAGGGGGATCACGGTCACGCCCAGCTGTTCTGCCTCGGCGGGCAGGATGTCGGACGCAGAATCGGTGAGAATGCGGATCATAAAATACCTCCGGATTTCCGGTAAAATCTGTTAGACAACGTTTTTAACAAAAACGTCGGAAAGCATTATACCAGAACCCGACGGGCAAAGTCAATTGGTTGGGCAACATTTGGTGCGGCAGAACGCAAAATACTTGCGCGTTCGACCGCTACTGTGATAAGATAGGCCAGACAGAAGGGAGGCAGAGCCATGCACAGACCACAAAATCGGACGGCAGCCCTGCTGGCGGCCTTTGGCTGTGCGCTGGCGTACCTGCCGGAGGGACGGGCGCTGGCGGCCGTCTGTGCCGCCCTGCCGTTGAGCGCAGCCGGGCAGAGCTTTGCGCTGCACTGCGCGGCGGCTCCGCTGGCTGAGGAACTGGTGTTCCGGGGCGCGGTGCAGGGGCTGCTGCAGCCGCTGGGACCCCGGGCGGCAGTGTGCGTGCAGGCGGCGCTGTTTGCGGTGCAGCACGGCGGAGCGGCCGGAATCGCCTATGCGCTGGTGCTGGGGGTGCTGCTGGGAACCATCCGGCAGCGCACCGGCCGCGTATGGCCGGGCTGGGCACTGCATACATTGAATAATCTGCTGGTATTTGCCGCAGGATAAGAGGAGAACGCATGACCGATTTTGAACTGATGGGTGCCGCGCTGGACGAGGCGCGCAAGGCGGCCGCACTGGGCGAAGTGCCGGTGGGGGCTGTGGTGGCCCGCGACGGGCAGATCGTGGCGGCGGCCCACAACACCCGCGAGACGGAAAAGAACGCCCTGCATCATGCCGAGCTGCTGGCCATCGACGCGGCCTGCAAGGCGTTGGGCGGCTGGCGGCTGTGGGAGTGTGAGCTGTTCGTCACGCTGGAGCCCTGCCCCATGTGCGCGGGGGCCATCCTGAACAGCCGCATCCGGCGGGTGGTGTACGGCGCGGCCGATGCCAAGGCCGGGTGCTGCGGCAGTGTGACGGACCTGTTTGCCCTGCCGTTCAACCACCACCCGATGGTGGAGCAGGGCCTGCGGGCCGAAGAAGCCGGAGCACTGCTGCAGGCGTTTTTCAAGGATCTGCGGGTGCGGCTGGCTGCTCGGCCGAAGTGGAAACGGCCCGCACCGCCCGCCGAGAATATGAAGAAACCGTAAAAAAGTGGAAGCTGCGTGGAAAAGTGAGCAGCTTCCACTTTCTTTTTTCAGCAAATTGTGCTATATTATTCAATGGTATTTTGTCGAAACCCATCTGAACACCCCGGCGGGCACGCCGCAGGACCGGACTTGACCGGAGAAACGAGACAGAGCGCTGCTCTGCCGGGCGATGGGCCGCGGATCCTTCCTGCAGGGTGCAAATGGCACGCTGCAGAGAACACGACAGGAGGGCAGTACTCTTGTACGAAGACGAGTTTGAACTGACCTTTGACACACCGGAGGAAGAGCCGGTGTATGAACCGGAAAAAGCGTCGGCTGCTCCGGCCCCGGTGCCGGAAACCACACCGGCAGAGATCGTTCCGGACGAACCCACCCGGGTTCTGGAACCCCGCAGTGCGGCTCCGGCAGAACCGGCAGAAGAGCCGCAGCCCCAGAGCGCGGCGGTGCCCGCAAACGGGCGCACGGTGCTGATCTCCGGCGGCGACCGGGGCATCGGTGCTGCGGCGGCCTGGGCCTTTTATGCGGCGGGCTACCGCGTGGCGGTGCTGTACCACAGCAATGCCGAGGCGGCGGCCGCGCTGGAAGCGGAGCTGCCGGGCATCACGGTGGTGCAGTGCGATGTGGCCAGCCGGGCCAGCTGCGAGCTGGCGTTCCGTGCGGCGGAACAGGCGCTGGGTCGGGTGGATGTGCTGGTGAGCAATGCCGGCATCGCACAGCAGAAGCTGTTCACCGACATCACCCCGGAAGAATGGCAGCACATGCTGGACGTGAACCTGACCGGTGCGTTCCACCTGTGCCAGCTGGCGCTGCCGGGCATGATCCGCCGCAAGGCGGGCCGCATCCTGACGGTGAGCAGCATGTGGGGCCAGACCGGCGGCAGCTGCGAAGTGCATTATTCTGCCGCCAAAGCGGGCCTCATCGGCCTGACCAAGGCACTGGCCAAAGAAGAAGGCCCCAGCGGCATCACGGTGAACTGTGTGGCACCCGGGGTCATTGAAACCGATATGATGGCAGCCTTTACCGCTGAGGACAAGGCGGCGCTGGCCGAGGAGACCCCGGTGGGCCGCCTTGGCACCGCCGACGAAGTGGCAAAGCTGCTGGTTTTCCTGGCAGGCGAGGACGCCGGCTACATCACCGGGCAGGTGTTCGGTGTCAACGGGGGTCTTGTGATCTGATGTGCAGGAACAACAACCAAAATTTTCCCCGCAGCAAGAAGGAGAGAGCGAAATGGGCATGACTTTAAAGGAACTGTTGACAAAAGGCGAAGGCACCCTGTCGGCGCAGGAGGCAAAGGCGCTGGCTGCGCAGTGCAGAATGGATCTGGACACGCTCTATACGCTTCTGGAAGAACGCGGGATCAAGATCCAGGAAGAAGAGATCGAGCCCAGCCTGGATGTGGAAGGCATCATGGCTGAGGTGGAGAGCGCTGAGAACAACAACGATGATCTGGGCATCGGTGCCGATGAGGACGAGGACCAGAGCGAGGAGAACCCGGCCGACCTGAAGGCCGCCATGGACGAGCTGCTGGATGACCCGGTGAAGAACTACCTGAAGCAGATCGGCCAGATCCCGCTGCTGAGCGCAGAACAGGAAGTGGAGCTGAGCCGCCGCATCCACGCCGGTGCCGAGGCTGCCCACATCCTGCAGGCCGACCGCCAGAAGTACGGCGCGCCCGAGTACATCAAGAAGAACAGCGCCCGCTTCTCGTTTGAAGAGGACGAGAACAGCCGCAGCTACACCGAGGATCTGGACGACGACGGCAACGAGAAGTCCAGCGAGGACGCCGAGGAGAAGGCCGCCGAGGAAGAGGCTATGGAGGCCGTGGAAAACGGTCCTCTGACCGAGGAAAAGCGGCAGGAGCTGCTCAAGACCCGCCGCGACGGCCTGAACGCCCGCCGCAGCCTGAGCGAGGCAAACCTGCGTCTGGTGGTCTCCATCGCCAAGAAGCATGTGGGCCACAATCTGGCCTTCCTGGACCTGATCCAGGAGGGCAACATCGGCCTGATCAAGGCTGCCGAGAAGTTCGACTGTGACCGCGGCTTCCGCTTCTCCACCTACGCCACCTGGTGGATCCGTCAGGCCATCACCCGCGCCATCGCGGACCAGGCCCGCACCATCCGCATCCCGGTGCACATGGTGGAGACCATCAACCGCATGCGCCAGGCCACCAACCAGCTGGTGTACCAGAACGGCCATGAGCCCACCCCGGAAGAGCTGGCAAAGGCTATGGACATGAGCGTGGAGCGTGTGCGCGAGATCCAGCGCATGGCACAGGAACCGGCAAGTCTGGAAAGCCCCGTGGGTGAGGAAGAGGATTCCTCTCTGGGCGATTTCGTGGCCGACGAGAACGCCGAGGCACCCGGCAAGGCCGCTGACCGCGCCATGGTGGCCCAGCAGATCAATCTGGCCCTGAAGAGCCTGACTCCCCGTGAGGAAAAGGTCATCCGCCTGCGCTTCGGCCTGGACGACGGCCGCCCCCGCACGCTGGAAGAAGTGGGCCGCGACTTCGGTGTCACCCGTGAACGTGTGCGCCAGATCGAGGCAAAGGCCATCCGCAAGCTGCACAGCCGCAAGTGCCTGTCGCTGCTGAACGGCCTGATCGAGTGATCGGAACAAGCATCCCGGAACGCCCGGCAGCCGAACGCTGCCGGGCGTTTTTTGGGATCAGAACGTCTTTTGCAAAAAAATCCGGATTTTTTTGCAAAAACCCCTTGCCAAACGACAAAACCTGTGGTATCATAATTGAGCTGCGATTGTGCTGCTATAGCTCAGTTGGTAGAGCGCATCCTTGGTAAGGATGAGGTCTCCAGTTCGAATCTGGATAGCAGCTCCAGCTCAAACGCCCTGAAGCAGAAATGCTTCGGGGCGTTTTTTTGTCAGTGTTGTAACAGATCAAAAACAGCCTCCCGCTGCCCGGTACAAGGGCAAAGGGAGGCTGTTGTGTTTTATATGTTTTTGTTATCCGCGGAAGCCGTAGCGCGGGCCGAAGCCCCAGCCGAAGCCCCAGCCGCCGCAGCAGCAGTTGCACAGCAGGTTGAGCAGGATCATGCTCCAGCACCAGCGCATGATGCCGCCCGGCTGGGCGTAGGTGGTCTGGGTGCGGTAGGTGCGGCCGGGGTTCTGCAGCCGCTGCAGGTGCATCCGGTACTCGGTGTTGTTGGGGTCCAGCTGCACGGCGCGGCGGGCATCCTGCAGCGCGTCGATGCTGTTGCCCAGGCCCTGATTGGCCAGCGAGGAAAGATAGTACCACCGGGCATTGCGGGCGGTCATGCCGTCCAGCACGCGGCGTGCCTCGGCGTAGCGGCCATTCACCACAAAGTTGCGGGCTGCCTGCATCTCGGGCGAGTCACTGCCGCTGTAGCTGGCACCGCTCTGCTGGCTGTAGCCGTTGAACCCAAAGCCGAACCCGAAGGGGTCAAAACCATCGAAGCCGTCAAACCCGTAATTCTGCTGGCTGTAGCCCTGCTGGGAGCCGCCATAGCTCTGCTGACGGTAGCCGCCATAGGGATTGCCGCCCATCTGGGGGCCGGTCTCGCCCTTGGTGATGGCATCGTAGGCGGCCTGCACCTCCTTGAAGTGCTCCTCGGCGGTGGGGTCGTTGGGGTTCAAATCGGGGTGCCAGCGCTTGCACTTGGCGCGGTATGCTTTTTTGATCTCTTCGTCGCTTGCGCCGCGCTGAATGCCCAGCACCTCATACGGATCTCTCATGGATATACTTCCTCACGTCTCATTTCGCGCGGCCGCAATGCCGCACAATACTCTATAGTCTACCGTATCGTCGTGGAAAAATCAAGTGGATGCTTCGGCATCCCGGCCGGAGCGCTTTGCATTGTTGCAGTTGTACTTCAGCCATACGCCGGAATACAGGATGTTGCGCAGCAGGTCGGCGTCCTCCACGCAGGGCAGGCGCTCAAAACATTTGGCACAGCGTGCCAGCAGTAACTCAAAAATTTCCCGCATCTCTTCCTCGTAGCCGGGCTGCTCGCTCATGGTTTTGAGGGGATTGTAGGCGTCCTTCCGCTTGTCGCGGGCCAGATCGTCGTAGGCGTCCATCAGATAGATGAACTTGCCCAGATGGAAGCCCAGGCTGCGCAGCTCCGGCGACCAGTGGTCCTGCTTGTAGTCGAACAATTCGGCCATCAGCTCGCCAAAGCAGCCGGACACGGCGTCTAGGTCCTCGCTGCCGGCGGCTTCGTATTCTGCAAGCCGGGCCAGACAGCTGCGGATGGCGGCACACTGCCGGGGCCAGCGGGCTTCGGCGTCGGTGCGGCAGCCGGACAGCAGTTTTTCATAGCCGAGGCCCAGCAGGTTGTGGTCATCCTTCCATTTGTCCTCGGCATTGTAGTAATGCAGCGCCACGCTCAGGTCGGCACAGTAGTCGGTGGGGCCGCTGGACCGCCAGTTCACGCCGTGCAGCGGGTGCACCGGGCAGCGGCTGCATCCGGTGGAAAGTTCGCTCTCACCCTCATACAGGCTGCACAGCAGCAGGTCCAGAAAGGTGAGATCGTAGCTCAGCGTAAACCGCCCCCGCAGTCCGTGCAGCGCGTCGATGCGGCGGCACAGCCCGCAGTAGGCGGTGCGGTAGCGCGCCTGCGCCTCCGGGGAGAGGGCGGTGTGGTTCGGGATCACATATCCAAACATGGCTCAGCTCTTTTTGATGAACTGGGTGCCGCAGCGGGGGCAGGAGATCTGGATGCGGCCCCGGCCCCGGGGCACCCGAAGCTTCTGGCGGCACTTGGGGCAGCGGTAGTAGTGGTAGAGCTTGCGGTTGGCCCACTGATCTTTCAGACCACGGAATTTGCCGTCCACCCGATCTTTCAGGGTGTAGTAGCGGTAGTTCTCCTCGGTGCGCTTGGAGATATTGCGGCTCAGGGATCGGTAATAGCAGAGGATCAGCAGCACCAGACCCAGCCAGGTGAACAGGCTGATGCGGGTGAGCAGGGAGATGAGCAGCATCACGATGGAGGCGATGCTCAGAGCCTGATTCAACCCATCGGTGCCGTAGCGGCCGACCATGAACTGACGGAATTTTTCTCTCATACGATCATGTCCTTTTCGTTGTCAAAACAGCGGCTGAGCGCTGCTGTGATGTTCCTTGTCTTTAGCATACCAGTCATCCATGATAAAACTTTGAACAGACTGCAAATCTATCATGAAAGGGACCGGATTTTACTCCCGGCAGCGGATGGTCAGATAGGCTTCGGTGTCCAGCGCGCCCTCCATGCGGCAGTGCAGCACGGCCCGCCCGGCCTCGCCGGTGGTGGCCAGATAGGTGCCGCCCATGCCGCCCCGCAGCGGTACGACGGCAGGCCCCAGGATCTTCACGGGGCCCTCGGTGCGCAGCTGCACGGCCTCGCCGCAGTAGGGCAGCAGGTTGCCGTTCTGGTCGATGGCGCGCAGGCTCACGGCAGCGCAGTCCCAGGTGGGGCCGTCGGTCAGGATGGGGTTGTGCACCACGCATTCCAGCCGGACGCTCTGCACCGGCTCCCGCACCACGGTGCGCACCGCCCGGCCGTGCCAGACGGCCTCAAAGCGGTATTCGGCGGCAGGGCTGCCCAGCACGCCGATGTACTTGTAGTACATCCGCAGCACATCGTTCCAGCCCAGCCGCAGCGAGAGCATCCGTGCCCGGGACAGGGGCGAAGGCTCCATGGCGTCCCGGCGCAGCTCGTTCAGGATGGCAGCTGCCTGCAAGGCAGAAGCATGGTCCATCCCCTCATACTTTTCCAGCAGGGAGCCCACAAAGTCGTTGATCTCGATGGGTGGGTGCGGCAGCGCCGCAAACCGGCCGCGCCGGTCGGGGGCAAATTCGGCCACGAAGTCATTGCCGCGGTACAGACGCACGCTCTCGGCGTTGGTGAACACCCAGCAGGCCCCCGGTACCCCGCCAGGCAGGTCCCCCAGTGCCATGGCGGAAGAGACTTCCAGCACGATGTCCGAAGGAGCGCGGGGTGTTTTCTGGCTGGCGTACACGGCGGCGGAGAGCTTCGGGTTGCGGAACAGATCCATCACGCCGTGGTAGCAGATGCGGTCGCCGCTGCCGAATTCCCGGTGGGTGTTGTAGTCGGCCAGGCACCAGCCAAAGCTGCCGGCCACGCCCTGCTGGGCAATGGAATCGTTGAGCACGGCGGCAAAATGCAGGGCCTGCACCAGCCGGTGGGCCTCATCGTCAAAGGGCTTGGCCGGGAAGTTCTGCCCGCCGAACTCGCTGATGAGGTAGCCCTTGCGGATGTCCGGGGTGACGGAGGCGCGGGCCTCACAGGCGGGGCCTCGGCCCCGGTAGGAATAATCGTTGTAGGCGTACACATCCTCCAGCAGCTGCTCGCGGCGGCGGATATGGGCACCCGCCGTGGGGCGGGTGGGGTCCAGCCGATGGATGGCCTCGTTGGTGCGCTTGTAAAAGGCTTCATCATCGGGGCTGCCGTTGACCCGTGCACCCCACAAAAACACACTGGGATGGTTGCGGCACTGGCACACCATCTCCCGGCAGTTCTGCAGGGCCTGCGCCTTCCAGGCTTCGTCGCCGATGTGCTGCCAGCCGGGCATTTCAGTGAACACCAGCAGGCCCAGCTCGTCGCAGGCATCCAAGAAGGCCGGGCTCTGGGGGTAGTGGCTGGTGCGCACGGCATTGCAGCCCAGGTCCTTTTTGATGAACTGGGCATCCAGCCGCTGCAGGCTGTCCGGCATGGCGTAGCCCTGATAGGCGTAGCTCTGGTGCCGGTTGATGCCCCGCAGCACCACCCGCTGGCCGTTCAGGTACAGGCCTCCGGCCACGAACTGGACCGTGCGGAAGCCGAACCGGACCGTCTTTTCGTCCAGCACCCGGTCGGGCAGACCGCTGGTGCCGGGACGGATGAGCTTTACGGTAAGAGTGTACAGGGTGGGGTGCTCAATGCTCCACGGATGCACCCCGTTCAGGGTGCCGGTGATGGGCAGGGCAAGTTCCCCACGGTAGACGGCCCGGCTTCCGGCGGGGCTGCGGATCTCGGCCTGCAGGGTGCAGCCCACCGTCTCGCCCACCGTGGCGGTGTAAATGCGAAAGTCGCCTTCGGCCCGGGCCTCCACGAACACATCCCGCAGGTAGGCGGGCTCCTTGATGTCCAGACTTACGGCACGGTAGATGCCGCCGTAGGTCAGGTAGTCGATGGAACCGCCGAAAGGCGGGATGTTCAGGTCCTCGCGGCTGTCGCAGCGCACAGCCACGACATTCTTCTTGCCCAGATGCAGGGCGCTGGTCAGGTCCACCGTAAAGGCGGTGTAGCCGCAGCCGTGGTGGAACAGCCGCCGCCCGTTGCAGAACACGGTGGCGTCGTGGGCGATGGCTCCGAAGGTGAGCAGGACGGTGCGGCCTGCCCACTCGGCAGGGGCAAAGAACTCCCGGCGGTAGCCGCACAGGCGCTGGTGGTCGTTCTCGTTGCAATAGTTGTAGGGCAGGGCCTTGACCGTGTGCGGGATGCGCACCGGCTCCAGCTCCAGTCCGGTGCATTCCGGGCGCACCAGCGCGGGGTCGAAGGTGGGGCAAAACAGCCAGCCGTCGTTCCAGTCGTAGTGTTCCATAGTCGGGTCTCCGTCCATAGCAAAGTTACTTTACTTCTTATAGTAGCACAAAGTTATGAACGAAAAAAGCACCTCCCGCCCTTTTTGTACACCTTTTGGGCGGCAGAAGGGGAAGAGTGCTGCCCAAAACAACAAATGCTCCCCCGGAATGGGGGAGCATACTGCTCAGCGGATGAAGTTCGTCATGGGGCGGGGCGGGTTCTGCGGGTGGTCGAACCCGGCAGCCTTGCCGGCCTCGATGCAGTGCAGCAGCCAGGCCATGTTGCGGCCCAGCTCCTGCATCACGGCGCAGCCCTCGGCGTCCTGCAGCACCTGCTCGGCATTGGAGCCGTGCACCATGGCCCAGTAGGAGCCGTTGACCAGCGGCATGTGGAAGAACTGCGGGTACTTGACCAGCTGGTCCAGTGTGGTGGTGGTGCCGGCGCGGCGGGCCGAGCAGCAGATGGCGGCGGGCTTGTAGGCCAGATATTTGCCGCCTGCATAGGACAGCCGGTCCATGAAGCTGGTCATGTTGCCGGAAGCCGAGGCGTAGTGCACCGGGCTGCCAAACACGAAGCCGTCGGCGGTCTTTGCCTTTTCAATGGCCTCGTTGACCACGCCGCCGAACACGCAGCCATTGCCGCTGCCGCAGCCGATGCAGCCGCCCACCGGCTTGCCGCCGACGTGCAGGATCTCGGTGTCGATACCGGCCTTGTTCAGCTCCCCGGCGATCAGGGACAGGGCGGTGTAGGTGCAGCCCTTTTCGTGGGGGCTGCCGTTGATGAGCAGGACGTTCATAAAAATACTCTCCTTTGGTCCAAAATGCGCCGCAAAATGCCCGGCGCCTGTGCGATACTCTGATTGTAGCACAAAGCCTCCGGGCGTGCAATGCGCCCCGGTACTTGACAAGAATGCACGGTTTGATGATAATAAGAAGAACCAGAAGAGGATATGCAGCGCCGGGCGAGGCTATGCGAGCGCGCCCGGCCGACCAGAAGGAGGTCAAATCATGCGCGTGATCGCAGGAGAAGCCCGGGGACGGCGTCTGGAAGCCCTGCCCGGGACGGACGTGACCCGGCCCACCCTTTCGCAGGTGAAGGAGGCCATGTTCAGCATTGTACAGTTCGACCTGCCGGGCGCGCGGGTGCTGGACCTGTATGCCGGCAGCGGACAGCTGGGCATCGAGGCGCTGAGCCGCGGCGCGGCCCGGTGCGTGTTCCTGGATGAGAGCCGCGAGGCGGTGAACATCGTGATGCGCAACTGCAAGACCTGCGGTGTGTTTGACCGCAGCCGGGTCAATGTGGGCGAGGCCGCCCGGTATCTGTCGGCCTGCCGGGAGCAGTTCGACGTGGTGCTGCTGGATCCGCCGTTCCGGGGCGGTACGCTGGAAAAGATCCTGCCGGCGGTGGACAAGTGCACCGCACCCGGCGGCACTGTGCTGTGCGAGAGCGAAACAGGCCTTGTGCTGCCGGCACAGGTGGGCGGCCTGACCCTGCAGAAGCAGTATAAGTATGGCAAGGTGCTGCTGTGGAAATATACGAAGCCCATGCAGCAGGAGGGGGAAGCACGATGAACGTGAACGAGCTTTTGGACACCATTGAAGATACGCTGGAAGAGAGCACCAGCATGCCGCTGTCCGGCGGCAAGCGTCTGGTGGACGTGGAAAAGGTCCGGGATTATCTGGATGATATCCGCGCAAACCTGCCCGGCGAGCTGCGGCAGGCCCAGCAGATCGTGAACGACCGTGCCCGGATCGTGGACACGGCCAATGCACAGGCCCAGGCCATCGTGAAGAAGGCCGAGGAGCGCGCCCGCATCCTGGTGAGCGATGCCGAGATCGTGAAGGCTGCCCAGCAGCGCGCCGCCGAGATCACCGCCGCTGCCCAGAGCGAGTCGCGCACGCTGCGTCAGACCGTGACCGACTACTGCGACAACATGCTCAAGACCACGGAAGAGGCGATGGTGGAGAATGCCGCACAGGTAAAGAACGTGCGCGCCAACCTGCGCCAGAACGCCAAGAAAAACGGCTGATTTCCACACAAATTCCACACATGGCAAAATGATGCGTCCCTGCAGGCAAAAATGACGGCCCGCAGGGACTTTTTTTGTGACATTTTGCCGCAAAAACAGGGACAAAAAACCTTGCAATCGGGGGCTTGATTTGCTACAATAAATGTGTGTCAGTGGGGTAAAGTGGGTAAAAGTAGGGCAAAGGCCCTCTCCACAGCCCCGAAAGGGGGCAGGCAGCATGTTCTTTGGCCGGTATGACTATACCATCGACGCCAAAGGGCGGCTGAACTTCCCCGCAAAGTTCCGCGACGCCATGGGCGAGAGCTTCGTGGTGCTGGAATGGGTGGACAACTGCCTGTTCGCACTGCCGCTGCCCGAGGTGGAAAAGCTGGCGGAAAAGCTGGAGGCCGACGAGCTGATGGACAGCTGGGAGGTGTCCGGTGATCTGTTCAGCACCGCCTGCGAGGTGGTGCCGGACAAGCAGGGACGCATCCTTCTGCCGGCAGAGCTGCGCAGCTATGCCGGGCTGGAAAAGGATGTGACCATCATCGGCAACCGCAACCACGCCGAGATCTGGGCCACCGACGTCTGGAACGCCCGCCGCGCGGCGGTGAGCAATGAGCAGCGTGCAGCCCGGCTGCGCAGCCTGCACATCTGACATAAGAATTCTGTAAGAGAGAAAGGAGGCCGTGCCAATGGCTTCAGAAGAAAACGTGCCCTTTGACCCGACCTCATTTGAGCATATCCCGGTTCTATTGAACGAATGCCTGGAAGGGCTGGCCATCGACCCGGCGGGCACCTATCTGGACGGCACCGCGGGCGGTGCGGGCCACTCCCGCCAGATCGCCCTGCGGCTGGACGCTGCAAAGGGCGGGCGGCTGATCTCGCTGGATCAGGACCCCGACGCCGTGCAGACGGCCCGGGCCCGTCTGGCCGGGCTGCCGGCCACCGTGGTGCAGATCAACTTCCGCTACGCCGGGCAGGCGCTGGAAGAGCTGGGCATCGACAAGATCAACGGTGCACTGCTGGATCTGGGCGTTTCCAGCCACCAGTTGGACGACGCGGCCCGGGGCTTTTCCTACCGGGCAGATGCACCGCTGGACATGCGGATGAGCCAGCAGGGTGAGACGGCGGCAGATCTGGTGAACACCCTCAGCCGTGAGGACCTGGCCCGCATCCTGCGGGACTACGGCGAAGAACCCTTTGCCTGGCAGATCGCCGGCAAGATCGAGGAAGCGCGGGAGAACGCGCCCATCGAGACCACTTTGCAGCTGGCCGACATTGTGGCCAGCGCCATGCCGCCGGCGGAGCGGCGCAAGAACAAGAACCCGTCCCGCCGCACCTTTCAGGCGCTGCGCATTGCCGTGAACCATGAGCTGGATGCGCTGGAAGAGGGGCTGGACACCATTTTCGAGCATCTTGCGCCCGGCGGGCGGCTGTGCGTGATCACCTTCCACTCGCTGGAGGACCGGCTGGTGAAAAACAAGTTCCGCCGCTGGGCCACGGCCTGCACCTGCCCGCCGGAGTTCCCGGTGTGTGTGTGCGGCGGCAAGGCCAAGGCAAAGCTCATTACCCGCAAACCCATTGAAGCCAACACGCAGGAGCTGGAAGAAAACCGGCGCAGCCGGTCGGCTCATCTGCGTGTGTTGGAAAAGTGCTGAGGGATGCCGCAGGCGTCCTGTGAGGAGGAGAGGAAACCATGGGTCAGGCAGCATACGATTACAACACCGCGCGGCGCAGAAAAGCGCCGCAGACACAGCGCAAGACCGCATTGCGCGTGGAAAAGGGCGGCAAGCGCCGTCTTTCGCCGCTGCAGGCAGCGCTGCGCAATGCCATGCATCTGGTGGCGGCAGCCCTGCTCACCGGGTTTGCCATCAGCCTGCTGATGAGCGAGGCCCAGCTGGTGGAGCTGAATGATCAGATCCAGGACGCCAAGGCCCAGCTGGTGAGTGCCCAGAGCCAGTACACCTACTACAACAGCACCCTGAACAGCAAGACCAACATCACCAGCGTGGAAGAAGCGGCCAGCCGTCTGGGTCTGATGAAGATCGACCCCAGCCAGATCACCTACATCCGGCTGAACGAGTCCGGTGCGTTGGAGCGTCAGCAGTCCCCTGTGCGGCAGTGGACCAGTTTCATCTACAACGGTGCCGTGACCATTCTGGGCACCGTAAAATAACATCAAAACGGGAAAGCGTGCGGCAGCGCACGCTTTTTCGGTTTTTAGCCGGTCCGGGGCAGCCGCCGCGCGGGCCGATATCCTGAAGAAAACAGCAGGCAGAACGGGTGCTCCGCCCTGTCTGCGGGAGAACAGCATGCAACAAGATTCCAACAAGAAAAAGGGCAAAGGCTACCGGGTGCGCCCGGCCTTTGCGCGGGAACGGCTCAACGGACGCACCCGGCGCGTGTGCAGCATTCTGGGGCTGGCGGCGGTCGTGCTGGCATCGGCCGTGGTCGTCCACAGCCTGTATGTCATCCAGATCCGGGACGGTGCCAAGTACCGACAGTATGCCGCCCAGCAGCAGCTGCTGGACACCACGGTCAAGGCCACCCGCGGCGAGATCTACGACGCCAACGGCATTACGCTGGCTTCCACCAGCGTGGTGTGGAACATCTGGGCGGACCCCAGCTACAGCAGCATCCTGTACACCACCAGCACCAACGACGATAAAACGACGGTGCGCACATTTGACCCGACCATGTGCGCCGAGGTCAGCCAGGGCATCACCCTGCGGCTGCTCTCCGGCGACGGCGAGAGTCTGGACGCGGTGGACACTTCCTCGGAGGAATATACCCAGCAATACCAGACCGTGTACGATGCACTGTCCAAAATTGATTCCTCCTATGTGGTGCTGGCCACCAAGGTGAACAACGCCGTCAAGCTGTCCATTGAGGATTATGTGTCCGGTTTCAACAAGGCGCACAAAAAGGGCTCCGGCGCAGACCGCATCGGGCGGGTGTCCGTCTCGACGGAAAAGAGCTCTCAGCGCAACTACCCCTACGGAGCCTTTGCGGCTGCCGTGCTGGGCTTTACCGACGGCGAGGGCGTGGGCACCTACGGCCTGGAAAAATCCTACCAGTCCACGCTGGCCGGTGTGGATGGCCGCACCATCACCCGGCGCAACGCGGTGGGCAACGCCATTGCCGACCAGAACGCCACCACCTTTGCCGCCAAGGACGGCTCCAATCTGGTGCTGTCGCTGGACGTGAACGTGCAGGAGATCGTGGAACGCTACCTGACGGAGGCCGTTGCGGCCAACAACGTCGAGAACCGCGGCTGTGCCATTGTGATGAACGTCAAGACCGGTGCGATCCTGGCCATGGCCTCCAAACCGGACTTTGACCCCAACACGCCGCTGGATTACAGCGCCAACCTGGCCTACCTGCAGGAGCAGGTGGCCGCAGAGCCGGAGCTGTACACCATCTACCTCCGGGACGAAAATGACTCGAAGAAGTTCAAGCTGGACGAAAACGGCAACAAGATCGTGGACCCGGACCCGGATTATACCGGCACCTACCGCGATATCCTGTGGAAGAACAAGGCCATCACCGAGCTGTACTACCCCGGCAGTGTGTTCAAGGTCATCACCTCGGCCATGGGTCTGGACTCCGGCGTGGCGACCATGAACACCACCTTTACCTGTGCCGGTGCCTACGGCGTGGCCAAACAGACCTACCACTGCGCAGGCCACAAGGCCCACGGCACCATCAACATGGCCGACGCTCTGCGCCAGAGCTGCAACCTCTACTACATCCAGCTGGGCCAGCGCGTGGGCTCCCAGCAGTTCTACAATTATTTTGACGCCTTTGGCTTTACCGAGCGCACCGGCGTGGACCTGCCCAGCGAGACCGGCCTGATGAAGTATTATTCGGCCAATCAGCTGGGTGAGGTGCAGCTGGCCTCCTCGGCATTCGGCCAGGCCATGGCCATCACGCCGCTGCAGATGTGCACTGCCGTGGCGGCAGCCGTCAACGGCGGCTATCTGGTCACCCCCCATGTGGTGGATAAGATCACCGACACCAACGGCAACGTGGTGGAGGAGATCGGCACCAACATTCGCCGTCAGGTCATCAGCGAGTCCACCAGCGATGTCATCCGCCAGATGATGGAGTACGAGGTGGGCAACGGCACCGGCGGCGGCAAGAACGCCTACGTTTCCGGCTACCGCATCGGAGGCAAGTCCGGCACGTCGGAACAGCTGAACATGCACCGCCGCGCCGACGGTGACTACAAGAAGGTCGCCTCCTTTGCGGCCGTCCTGCCCGCCGACGACCCGGAGATCCTGGTCTATGTGATGCTGGATGACCCCAACAACGCCCGCACCGACTATTCGTCCATTCTGGCCGCTCCTGTGGCCGGCAACATCATCAGCGAGGTGGCCCCCTATCTGGGCATCGCCACCGATGGCGAGGACCGCAGCCAGACCACCGTCACGGTGCCCAACCTGATCAGCACCGAGTGGAGCAATGCGCAGGTGCAGCTGAACATCAAGGGCCTCAAGCATCAGCTGATGGAGTCGGCATCCGACCAGACGGCGGCGCTGGTGACCTGCCAGTACCCCCATGCCGGGGCCAAGGTGCCCTACGGCACCACCGTGTATCTGTACACCGATACCTACGACGGCAGCCTGACCGAGGTGCCGGACGTGTCCGGCAAGAGTGCAGACTTTGCCCGCCAGATGCTGGCGGCCGCCGGGCTGAACTGCGTGGTGGAGGGTGACGCCAACGGCGTGGTCCAGAGCCAGAGCAGTGAGGTGGGGGCCAGCGTCCAGCGCGGTACCATTGTTACCATTACCTGTGGATAAAGGAACCAGAAAAACGAGAGGGGAACGAACTATGGAAAAGATCCATGCAAGCAAGCTGCTGGCAGGGCTTGTGCCTGCCGGCTTCCTCACCAGCGACCCGGAAGTGGAGCTGGTCACCACCGACAGCCGTGAGGTGCGGCCGGGCTGCATCTTTGTGGCCTTTCCCGGTGAGCGGTTCGACGGCCACGACTTTGCGGCCAAAGCACTGGAAGAGGGCGCAGTCTTTGTGGTGGTGAACCACCCGGTGGAGGGCGTCCCGGCCGAAAAAGCCATCCTCTGCCCGGACAGCTACCACGCCATGATGGTGATGGGTGCCAACTACCGCAGCCAGTACCACCCCAAGGTGGTGGGCGTGACCGGCAGCGTGGGCAAGACCACCACCAAGCAGATGACCTACGCGGCTTTGTGCGGCTTTGGTGAGACCATCAAGACCGAGGGCAACCAGAACAACGAGCTGGGCATGCCCCGCACCCTGATGCGCATCGGCGCTTCCACCGAATACGCTGTGATCGAGATGGGCATGAGCCACGCTGGCGAGATCGACCGTCTGGCCCGCGCTGCCCGCCCGGATGTGGGCATCATCACCTGCATCGGCGTGTCCCACATCGGCAATCTGGGCAGTCAGGAGAACATCTGCAAGGCCAAGCTGGAGATCTGCAACGGCCTGTCGGAGGGTGCCCCGCTGGTGCTGAACTACGACGACAAGTTCCTGCGGGCGGCAAAGCTGCCCGCCCATGTGCGGCCGGTGTGGTTCAGCATGGCCGATGAGAGCGCCGATGTGTGCGCACTGTCCATCCGACAGGAGAAGGACGGCATGAGCTTTGTGCTGGAGGATCAGGAGGAAGGCACTTTTGTGGTCAAGATCCCGGCTATGGGCAAGCACAATGTGGCCAATGCGCTGGCGGCCTACTGCGCCGCCACCCGTCTGGGCTGCGATCCCCGCAAGGTGATCCAGGGCCTGGCCGCCTTTGAGCAGACCGGCCGCCGCCAGAAGGTGGTGGACAGCAAGGGCGTGACTGTCATTGAGGACTGCTACAACGCCAACCCCGACAGCATGAAGGCCGCTCTGGCCATGTTCAAGGAGTTCCCCTGCAAGCGCCGCTTTGCTCTGCTGGGCGATATGCTGGAGCTGGGCGACCTGAGCCGCGAGGCCCACGAGGAGCTGGGCCGTCTGGCCGCCGAGAGCGACCTGTACTGTCTGGTGACCTATGGCGAACAGGCCAAGCGCACCGCCGTGGTGGCCGCCGCCAAGGGGCAGAAGACCCTGCACGCCAACAACTACCGCGAGGCAGCGGATGCCCTGCTCAACCGCATCCAGCCCGGTGACGCCCTGCTGGTGAAAGCCAGCCGCGGCATGGCGCTGGAAAAGGCACTGGAAATTTTCTACGCAGAGCAGAAAGATGCCAGAGAATAACATTCTGGCGAAAATTGGAGACTGAGAAATGATTCGTTTCGCCTTGATCGTCGCGTCAACACTGGGCTTTGTGCTGACGGCGGCGCTCGGCAATTTTATGGCACCGCTGCTGCAGGAGCTGGAACGTTTCCGGCCGCAGGAACAGCAGGAGCCGCAGACCCCGGTGCAGAGCCGGGTGCCCGCGCTGGGCGGCCTGTGCCTGATGGTGAGCACACTGGCTGCCGTAGGCGTGGGCTGGACGGCGGCCTGCATCGCACAGCCCACGCTGCTGGGCAGCGAGAGCCAGCTGATGACCCGGCTGCTGATCGCGCTGTTCGGTGCACAGGCTTTCGGGGCCATCGGGCTGGCGGATGACGCCGCCCGCCTGCGCAGCCGCGCACAGCTTGGCCTGCGGCGTCTGCCCCGCCTTGCACTGGAAGCCGCCGCTGCGGCAGCGGTGCTGGTGCTGCTGGCAGTGAACGGCTGCCTGCCCACCGGCCTGCAGCTGCCCGGTGCGGGCTATGTGGAGCTGGGCGGCGCAGCCCCGGCGCTGTGGGGACTTGTGCTGGTGGCGCTGGCAGAATGTGCCCGTACCGCCGACGGAGCCGACGGCACCGTGTGCGGCACGGCCTTTGCGGCCATGCTGGGCCTCATGATGCTGGAAACACGGCTGGGCTGGTTCCCGCTGGCGGTGCTGCCGGCAGCACTGGCCGGGGTACTGCTGGCCTTTCTGCTGTGGAATTTTCCGCCCGCAAAGCTGCGCCCGGGCAGCTGCGGCTGCCTGTATCTGGCTGGGGTGCTGGGCTGCGTGCCGCTGTGCATCGGGTATGCAGAGTTGGGCATCCCACTGGCTCTGCCCTTCTGGGCAGAGGGCGGCATGGTGCTTTTGCAGATCCTGTACCACCGCATCACCGGGCGGCCGCTGTTCCGGGCGGCTCCGCTGCACCGCTGGCTGGAAGCCCGGGGCGCGGGCCCGGTCACGGTATTTTACTGGCTGTGTGCGCTCGGCGTATGCGGCCTGGCGCTTGCCCTGGCCTTTGTGCGCTGAGGGCACAGGGCCGGATATTGGACAAAAAGGGGAGAAAACGAGCTGATGGCAACCATTCGCAAAAAAAGAAAAGAACCGGTCTCGGTGTTCCAGCGGGACCCGGGGCCGTGGTCGCGGCTGCTGATCAACTGGCTGGCCACGCTGGCGGTGATCATGGTGTTTGGTCTGGTCATGCTGTTCAGCGCCAGCTACACCACCGGTTATCTGCGCATGGGCGACAGCTTCCATTACATCAAGCAGCAGGCGCTGTGCATGCTCATCGGTCTGGGCTGCATGTTCGCCATGAGCTATGTGGACCACCGCTTCCTGCGCAGGATGGTGGTGCCGGGGTACCTCATCGTGCTGGCCATGCTGGCGGTCACCCTGACCATGGCCCCGCTGAACGGGTGCCGCCGCTGGATCCGCTTTGGCGGGTTCACGCTGCAGTCCTCGGAGGTGGCAAAATTTGAGATGATCCTGCTGTGCTCCAGCCTCGCGGCCAAGGCACCGCAGGTGGAAAAGCTGAGCCCCGGTAAAATGGTGATCATAAACTTCCGGGAGTGGCTGCATGTCCGGGTGTGGAAGCAGCTGGTGATCCCGGTGCTGCCGCTGATCCCGGTGATCGCGCTGCTGGCGCTGGAACCACACATGTCCGGCATCGTGCTGACGGTGGCCGTGGTGGGCACCATCCTGCTGTTGTCCGGCAGCGGCGGCATCCTGACCTGGGTGGGCGCCGGTACGGCGGGCCTCATGCTGGAAACGCTGTTGTCCCATGTGGACTCCATCCCGTATCTGCAGGACCGTCTGGACGGCTGGACCCAGGACCTGAGCAAGATGACCGACCAGACCGTGCAGAGCCTGTACGCCATCGGTTCCGGCGGGCTGACCGGCCTGGGGCTGGGCAACAGTGTGGAAAAACAGCTCTGGCTGCCCGAGAGCACCAACGACTTCATCTTCAGCGTGGTGTGTGAGGAGCTGGGCTTTGTGGGCGCGGTGCTCATCATCGTGCTGTTTGTGCTGTTCATCGTGCAGGGACTGTGGATCGCCTACCGGGCCGAAAACCTCTACTGCACGATGGTGGGCATCGGCATCATGGCACAGATCGCCTGGCAGGTGTTCTGCAACATCGCGGTGGTCACCAACACCCTGCCCAACACCGGCATCAGCCTGCCCTTCTTCTCGTCGGGCGGCACCAGCCTGATCCTGCTGCTGGCCGAGATGGGCGTGATGGTGAACATCGGCCGCAACGGCGAGCGGGCGGCCCAGCAGCGGGAAGCGCTGCGCGCCCAGCACGAGGCCGCAAAGGCCGAGCAGGAAGCTGCCCGCAGAGAAAAGACCATCGTTCTGGCCGACGCACGGGCGGCCCGGGCAGAACAGTAACGACAAACAGGAGGAATCACCATGCGTGTTCTGATCGCTGCCGGCGGTACGGCCGGCCATATCAACCCCGCACTTGCCATTGCAGGTGCCCTGAAAAAAGCAGACCCCACCGCCGAGATCCACTTTGCCGGCCGCAAGGAGGGCATGGAGTACCGTCTGGTGACCCAGGCGGGCTACCCCTTCCACCACATCGAGATCACCGGCTTTCAGCGCAAGCTGTCGCTGCACAACATCAAACGAAATATCGTCACCCTGTGGAATCTGGCTCTCTCCGGCCCCAAGGCCAAGGCCATCATGAAGGAGGTCCGGCCGGACCTGGTCATCGGCTGCGGCGGCTATGTGTCCGGCCCGGTGGTGCGCTGCGCCGCAAAGATGGGCATCCACACCGCGCTGCATGAGCAGAACGCCTTCCCCGGTGTGACCAACAAGCTGTTGGCCCCGGATGTGGACATCGTGTTTGCCGCGGTGCCCGCCGCTGTGGAAAAGCTGGGTGCGCCGCAAAAGACCATCGTGGTGGGCAACCCGGTGCGCCCGGAGGTGTTCACCCAGGCAAAGAACCGCGACGCCATCCGCGCCCAGCTGGGGGCAGGGGACCGCACGGTCATCCTTTCCTTCGGCGGCAGCCTGGGTGCCCGCCGGGTCAATGAAGTGGTGGGTGACCTGTGCGCCTGGGAGCAGCACGAGCACAAGCCGGTGCTGCACCTGCACGCCACCGGCCAGTACGGTGTGCAGCTGTTCAAGGACCTGGAACAGCAGAAGGGCTTTGCTGAGGGCGACAGCCTTGTGGTGAAGGAATACATCAACAACATGCCGGAGCTGCTGGCAGCAGCAGACCTGGTCATCAGCCGTGCCGGTGCCCTGACGCTGGCTGAGCTGGAGGCTGTGGGCCGTGCCGCCGTGCTCATCCCCAGCCCCAATGTGGCCGAGAACCACCAGTACTACAACGCCATGGAGCTGCAGAAGGCCGGGGCCGCTGTGGTCATCGAGGAAAAGGACCTGACCGGCGAAAAGCTGGTGCAGACCGTGTCCGAGATGCTGACCCAGCCCGGCAAGCTGGCCGAGATGGGCCGCAATGCCCGCAGCCTGTCGGTGGACGACAGCCTGGACCGCATTGCAGCAGCCCTGTTGGAGCTTGTGAAGAAGGCCTGAACGTAGAAAGAAACCGGAAAGAAGGTGCAGACAATGCAGCAATACGGCAATAACGGGCGTCCCTATGACCAGAACCGGGATTCGCTGCGTTCCTCTGGGTCTTCGCAGAGAACCACGCCCCCGAACGACGGGGCAAGCGATACCA
>UQDV01000033.1 GCA_900539945.1 uncultured Faecalibacterium sp. | reverse complement strand
TGCTGCCGCCGCTGGCCGCACTGGACCCGGATGCCGCCCCGGCGGCCTTCTACGCCGCCAATCTGCTGCTGTATGCCGCCAGCCTGGTGGTGAGCTTCCCGGTCCTGCGCGACGGCCTGAACGGCCTGCGGGGCCGCCCCTCAGCAGAGACGATGCCCGCACTGGCCGCTGTGGCGGCGCTGCTGCAGGCCGTCACGGCCCTGCTCACGGCCAACTCCTACCGCACCACCGAGGGCCTGTCCATCCTCACCGGCGTTGCAGCCCTGGGGCTGTTCCTGGCGCTGCTGGGCAGCCGGGTGATGCTGTCTGCCGTGCGCGGCGGCTATGAACTGCTGGGCGAAGCCACCGACCTGCAGGGTGCGTATCGCACCCGGGACAAGGACCTGATCCGGGCACTGGCAAGGGATCTGGAACAGAAGGACCCCTGGGTGCTGCTGAGCCGCCCCCGGACGGCGGACGAAGGCTTTGTGGCACAGAGCCTGGACGAGCGCGCCGGGGAACGCCGTGCACAGAAGAACGGATACATCCTGCTGGGCGTGGCCCTGCTCAGCGCCCTGCTGTGTCTGGTGGTAGGCCGTGACGTGAAGCTGGCCGCTGCCGCCCTGACGGCGGTGCTGTGCATGGGCGCACCCCTGTCCTCCACCCTCATCGCCGGCATGGCCGCGCTGCGCCTGCAGCGTGCCGCCGGTGCCGTGGGGGCCGTGGTGCCCGGCTGGGCGGCCATTCAGGAACTGGGCGGCATCGACACCCTTCAGGTGGATGCCGAGGACCTGTTTGCCGCCGACAGCGTGGTGCTGGAGGATATCCGCATCTTCAAGGGCGGCCGCATCGACCGCGCCATCCTGTACGCGGCCAGCGTGCTCAACCAGAGCGGCGGTACTCTGCAGGGGCTGTTCCGTCAGATCATTGAGGACCGCACCGACATCCTGTTCCCGGTCAAGGATCTGGAGATCCACCGCGGGCTGGGCTTTGCCGCCTGGTGCGACAACAACCACATCCAGATCGGCACCCGCCGTTTCCTGGAGCAGGAGGGCGTGGCCCTGCCGGACGAGGACTACGAGAACCAGCACTCCAAAAACGGGGAGTTGCAGATCCTGTATCTGGCGGTGTCCGGCAACGTGCATGCCATGTTTGTGATCCGCTATGTGGGCGGCCGCAACATCGCCCGCAGCCTTGCCGCCCTGCAGCAGGAGAATATCCGTCTGCTGGTCACCAGTCTGGACCCCAGCCTGACCGCAAAACACATCACCGAGGCCTACCGCCTGCCGGAGGGCATGGTCACCCTGCTGGATCAGGAGCAGTACGCCGCCCTCGAGGCCGCCCCGGCCGAGGATGCGCCCTGCTGCATGTACCATCAGAAAGGCTTTGCCAGCCTGACCGGCGGCCTGCGCGCCGCCGACAAGGCCCAGAACGCCGAGACCACGGCCACCACGGTGCAGATGGTGTCGGTGCTGTTCTCGGTGGCCATTGCGGTGCTGCTCACCAGCGCCCGCAGCATCTGGCAGCTGCCGGTGACCTATGTGCTGATGTATCAGGCGGCATGGAGCGCCCTGAGCATCGCCGTGTGCGCCCTGAAACAGCATAACTGAAAATAATTCTCAAAATAAATAGGAATGATTCTTGATTTCTTTCACCGTTTGTGGTATACTCTGTTCAGAGACAAGGACCTGAAGCCCCGCAGTGGGGCTGCCGATACAGACACCGAATAACAAAAGGAGAAGAGAGTATGGAACTCAAGGGTACCAAGACCGAGAAAAACCTGTGGGAAGCCTTTGCAGGCGAGAGCCAGGCACGCAACAAGTACACCTACTTTGCCAGCATGGCCAAGAAGGAAGGCTATGAGCAGCTGGCTGCCATCTTTGAGGAGACCGCCGGCAACGAGAAGGAGCATGCCAAGATCTGGTTCAAGCTGCTGTGCGGCGGTGCCATCCCCGACACGCTCACCTGCCTGGACATGGCCGCCGGCGGAGAGCACGACGAGTGGACCGAGATGTACCCCCGCATGGCCAAGGAGGCCAAGGAAGAGGGCTTCAACCAGATCGCAGCCCTGTTCACCATGGTGGCACAGATCGAGAAGGAGCACGAGGAGCGCTACCGCGCCCTGGCCGAGAACCTGAAGAACCAGAAGGTGTTCGCCCGCGAAGAGCAGCAGCTGTGGCAGTGCCGGAACTGCGGCTACACCTTCATCGGCAAGTCGGCTCCGCTCAAGTGCCCGGTGTGCGCACACCCCCAGAGCTACTTTGAGCTGAAGAAGATCAATTACTGATGTGACCCACCCCAGAGGGACGACGGCAGTCGTCCCTCTTTTGCTGTTCAGAGCAGCGGCCGTTCCGGCAGAAAGATCATTGTCCCGCGGGAAGAATAGATCAGCCGCTGCACGGCGCAGCCGTACAACAGAAACAGCACCGCCAGCACCAGCACGGCCAGCACCAGCCCGCGCAGCCAGTGCCGGTGCCGTGGGCGGAAGGAACGGTGTGCTCCGGGCCGGTATCGCATGGTCTGCGCCTCCTTTTTTGCATTTGCCCATCCTATGCAGGGCCGCAGACGATTGTGCAGGCGGGGCCGCTGTGGTAAGATAAAAGAAGAACCATTCATCCAAAGGAGTTTTTATGCTGACGATCACCTTACTGGGCACGGCGGCCACCATGCCGCTGCCGGACCGCGCCCTCAGTACGGCCTTTGCAGCCTGCGGCGGCCACGGCCTGCTGTTCGACTGCGGCGAGGGCACCCAGGCGGCGGCCCGCCGTGCCGGGGTCAACCTGATGCGTGCGGACACCGTCTGTCTGACCCATTATCACGGCGACCACATCTTCGGCCTGCCGGGTCTGCTGCAGACGCTGGGGGCCCAGGGCCGCACCCGGCCGCTGCTGCTGGTGGGGCCGAAAGGGCTTGCCGGCATCTGGAGCGCCGTGCGTGCCCTCACCGGGCCGCTGCCCTATGCCGTGCGCCTGCAGGAAGCAGACGGGCCGCTGGCACTGGATGCGCTGTCGGAGGGCTGGCCGGCGGGTGCTGTGCTGCGCCCCTTTGCCACCCGGCACCGGGTGCCCAGCGTGGGTTATCGGTTGGAGCTGCCCCGGGCAGGCCGGTTCGACCCGGCCCGGGCCCGGGCGCTGGGGGTGCCGGTGCAGCAATGGAAACTTCTGCAGCAGGGGCAGAGCGTTCTCGTGAAAGGCCGTACCGTGGCCCCGGCGGAGGTGCTGGGCGCGCCGCGCCGGGGGCTGAGCATGGTATTCTCCGGCGACACGGCCCCCTGCGCCGCGCTGGAGCAGGCCGCACAGGGCGCTGACCTGCTGATTTGCGACGCCACCTATGCGCTTCCGGAACAGGAAGCCCAGGCAGCTCAGTGGGGGCACAGCACCTTTGGGCAGAGCGCCGCGTTGGCGGCCCGCGCCGGGGCGCATCGCCTCTGGCTGACCCACTATTCCCCCATGATCACCGACCCGGAAGCAGATCTGCCCCAGGCGCAGAGCATCTTCCCGGCGGCAGTGTGCGGCGCAGACGGGATGCAGATCACCCTGCAGTACGAGGAGGCGTGACCCATGCAAAACATCCGATTGGACGCCGGTGCGGCGGCTCTGCTGGCCCGGCTGCACGGGGCCGGATATGCGGCCTACGCGGTGGGCGGCTGCGTGCGGGACAGTCTGCTGGGGCGCACCCCGCAGGACTGGGACCTTTGCACCAGCGCCCGGCCGGAGCAGGTGCTGGCCTTGTTCGGGGAGGGGCAGTGCATCCCCACCGGGCTGCAGCACGGCACCGTGACCATCAAGTACGGCGGCCAGCTGTACGAGACCACTACCTTCCGCACCGAGGGGGCCTATACCGACGGCCGCCACCCGGACGAGGTACACTTTGTGCCGGATGTGCGGCAGGACCTGGCCCGGCGGGACTTTACCATCAATGCCATGGCCTACAACGATGCCGAGGGGCTCATCGACCCCTTTGGAGGGCAGCAGGACCTGCAGCAGGGCATCCTGCGGGCCGTGGGCGACCCCGCCACCCGCTTTGAAGAGGATGCCCTGCGCATCCTGCGGCTGTACCGGTTCGCGGCGCGGTTCGGCTTTGCCATCGACCCGCCCACCGGGCAGGCGGCCCGGGCACTGTGTGCCCATCTGGACTGCGTGTCGGTGGAGCGGATCGAAGAAGAGCTGTCTAAATTGCTGGCAGCACCCGCCCCGGCGGCATATCTTGATGAAAAAATACTAAAAGTTATTATTCCGGAGCTTTCCGCCCCGGCATTGCAGGCCGCAAAGCCGGTGGTGGATGCCTGCCCGGCGGGCACGGAGGATCTGCCCGTGCGGTGGGCCGCATTGCTGATGAGCCTTGGCGAGGACGGCACCCGCAAGGCCCTGAAACGCCTGCGCTGCTCCAACACCTGCATCGAGCAGACGGCGGTGCTGGTGAGAGAGGTCCATCCGGGAGCTTTCTCTTCGGACACGACAGCGGGTTGCGGCTCCCAGCGACTGCTTCAGCCCATAAATGGGCCTCGCACTCTGCTGGCCGCGGCCCCAACAGCAACTCCCTGTTTCCGCCGCAGGCGGCGGTCGTTGCCGTTGCAGGGCATTCCATCCCCCGCCCTACTGCCTGCGGCAGCAGGGTCCCACCCTCCGGACGGTCCTCAGGGAAACTCCCGGACGGGCCTCGGACAAGCTCCCGCTGTCCCCGATACGGTCATCCGCATCCGGAAACTGCTGGGCCGGTACGACCTGCACACCGTGCAGCGGCTGGCGGCGCTGGGCGCTGCCATGGAGCCGGAACGGGCGGCTGATTTTGCTGCGCAGGCAGAATTGGCCGCACAGCTGGACGCCGACGGCGTGTGCTGCCGGGTCAGCCAGCTGGCCGTGAACGGCCGCGACCTGATGGCGGCGGGCATCCCGGCAGGACCCGGCCTGCGCAGGACGCTGGAAGCCCTGCTGGACGCGGTCATCCGGGGGCAGCTGCTCAACGAGCGGCAGTGCCTGCTGGACGCCGCAGGGCAAATTTCTGCGTCTTGACAACTGGTTTTTGCCGCGTTACTATTATACTACTATTTTAGTGTGTTGAACACGCCAAAGGAGAAGCTATGACCACACAGAACTCTGCGCCCCGGCCCCCGCGCGCCCTCATTGCCATGAGCGGCGGCGTGGACAGCTCGGTGGCTGCCTGGCTGATGCAGCGGGACGGGTACGACTGCACCGGCATCACCATGCGCCTGACCCACAACGAGATGCTGGGGCAGTCCGGTTTCCACACCTGCTGCTCGGAAAAGGACATCGAGGACGCCGCCGAGGTGGCCTTTGCCCTGGATATCCCTTACGAGGTGCTGGACTTCACCGTCGACTTCCGGGAACAGATCATCGAGAAGTTTGTCCGGGTGTATGAGGCCGGCGGCACCCCAAACCCCTGCATTGATTGTAATAAATACATGAAGTTCAACCATCTGTTGAACTGGGCACAGGCCCACGGCATGGAATATGTGGTCACCGGCCACTATGCCCGGGTGGAACAGGACCCGGACACCGGCCGCTGGCTGCTCAAAAAGGGGCTGGATGAGGGCAAGGATCAGAGCTATGTGCTGTACAACCTCACCCAGCAGCAATTGGCTCATGTGCGCCTGCCGCTGGGGGCCCTGCACAAGACCGAGGTGCGTGCCATTGCCGAGCAGCATCATTTCATCAATGCCCGCAAACACGACAGCCAGGACATCTGCTTTGTGCCCGACGGCGACTATGCCCGCTTTATGGAGGGCTTTACCGGCAAGCACTACCCCGCCGGTGATTTTCTGGACGAGAGCGGCAAGGTGGTGGGCACCCACAACGGTGCGGTGCGTTACACACTGGGCCAGCGCAAGGGCCTTGGGCTGGCGCTGGGGGCCCCGGTGTACGTCTGCGGCAAGGATATGCAGGCCAACACGGTCACCGTCGGCCCGGAGAGTGCTTTGTTCGACCGCATCGTCTATGCGGAGGATGTGAACTGGATCGCCATCCCGGAGCTGAAAGAGCCTCTGCGGGTCACGGCCCGCACCCGCTACCACCAGACCGAGCAGGCCGCCACCGTTTACCCGGCGGAAAACGGCTTCCGGCTGGAGTTTGAGCAGCCCCAGCGCGCCCCCACGCCCGGCCAGTCGGTGGTGCTGTATCAGGGGGATGTGGTGCTGGGCGGCGGCATCATTACGAGAGTGGAAAAGTAACAAGGAGACAAAACGCAATGCAAGATCAGTATTCCCGCACCCAGCTGCTGCTGGGCGCAGAGGCAATGGAAAAGCTGCACAATTCCCGCGTGGCCGTGTTCGGCATCGGCGGTGTGGGCGGCTACACAGTGGAGGCACTGACCCGCAGCGGTGTGGGCGCACTGGACCTCATCGACGACGATAAGGTCTGCCTGACCAACCTCAACCGCCAGATCATTGCCACCCGCAAGACCGTGGGCAAATTCAAGGTGGATGTGGCCGAGGAGCGCGTCCACGACATTGACCCGGACATCAAGGTCACGACCTACAAGACCTTCTTCGGCCCGGAGACCCAGGACAGCTTCGACTTCTCCCAGTTCGACTATGTGGTGGACGCCATCGACACCGTCACCGGCAAGCTGGCTCTGGTGATGAAGTGCAAGGAAGCCGGGGTGCCCATCATCTGCTCCATGGGCGCCGGCAACAAGATGGACCCCACCCGCTTTGAGGTGACCGACATCTACAAGACCTCGGTCTGCCCCCTGGCCAAGGTGATGCGCACCGAGTGCCGCAAGCGCAAGATCAAGCACCTGAAGGTGGTGTACTCCCGGGAGCCTGCCATGACGCCCCTGACCGAGGACATGGCACCGGAAGCACCCTGCCCGGCAGATGCCCAGCGTCCGGGGGCTCCCCGTCGGTCAACGCCGGGCTCCAATGCCTTTGTGCCCTCGGTGGCAGGGCTGATCATTGCCGGGGAGGTCATCAAGGACCTGGTGGGCTTTGTGCCCCTGAAGGGTTGATCTCCGTTTCCAAAACGTAAAATGTGCAAGAAAAAATCCCGTCTGAACTGCTTCGGACGGGATTTTTGTGGCGCTTGTCAAGGGGCGGCACAAACCGCACCCGCAGCAAAAAGCCCCGCCGACAGAGGGAAAGGTGTCAACGGGGCTTGCGGGAATGTCGTTATTCAGGAACGGTCAGAAAGCGGCTCAGTCGTCGGCGCTCTCATCCAGGTTGCCCAGCTTCTTGGCCTGCTCCACCACGGCGGGCACCAGCATTTCGGGCAGGATCTCGTAGCGGGCAAACTCGGTGGTGAACCAGCCGCGGCCCTGGGTGGTCTGCCGGATGAAGGTGGTAAAGTTTGCAAGCTCTGCCAGCGGCACTTCGGCGATGATGGTCTGCAGGCCGTCCTCGTCGGGCTCCATGCCCAGCACGCGGCCGCGGCGCTTGGTCACATCGCCCATGATGTCACCGGTGTTGTCGTTGGGGACATGGGCCTTCAGGGTGTGGATGGGCTCCAGAATGACCGGCCCGGCCTCCGGCATGGCGGCCTTGTAGGCCAGCTTGGCGGCCATGATAAAGGCCATCTCGGAGCTGTCCACGGGGTGGTAGCTGCCGTCCAGCAGGGTGGCTTTCAGGCCCACCACGGGGTAACCGGCCAGCACGCCCTTTTCAGCTGCCAGGCGCACGCCCTTTTCCACAGCGGGGAAGAAGTTCTTGGGCACGCTGCCGCCGAACACCTTTTCCTCAAACACCACCTGCTCGCTGTCGCAGGGCTCAAAGTTGATGATGACGTCACCGAACTGGCCGTGGCCGCCGGTCTGCTTCTTGTGGCGGCCCTGTTTCTGGCAGGCCTTGCGGATGGATTCACGATAGGCGATGCGGGGAGCTTCCAGGCCGATCTCCACGCCGAACTTGTTCTTCAGCTTGGCCTTGACCACGTCCAGGTGCTGCTCGCCCAGGCCGCCGATCACCTGCTGATGGGTCTCGGCGTTGTTCTGGTAGCTCAGGGTGGGGTCCTCTTCCATCAGGCGGGCCAGCGCGCTGCTGATCTTGCCCTCGTCGCCCTTCTTGGCCACGGTGACGGCCATGAACAGGCTGGGCTGCGGGAACACGGGGGCGGGCAACTTCACCACGCGGGAAGCGTCGCACAGGGTGTCGCCGGTCCTGGCGGTCACCAGCTTGGCCACGGCACCGATGTCACCGGCACCGATGCCGTCGGCGTCCACCTGCTTCTTGCCGATGACGGTGAGGGGCTTGCCGATCTTTTCCGGCTCGCCGGTGCGGGCGTTGACCAGCGGCTCACCGGCGGTCACCTTGCCGCTGACCACACGCAGGTAGCTCAGTTTGCCCACGAACGGGTCGGCCACGGTCTTGAACACATAGGCGGCGGTGGGCTCTGCCTCGGTGCAGTGGAGCTCCACAGGCTCGCCGTTGGCGTCCTCGGCCAGGGTGCAGGCCTCGTGCTCCGGGCTGGGCAGCAGCTTGTGCATGTTGAACAGCAGCATATCCAGTGCCTGCTGGTTCACGGCGCTGCCGCAGAACACAGGGGTGATCAGGCCGTCCTTGACGCCCTTGCGCATGCCTTCCACGATCTCCTCGGTGGTGAAGGGCTCGCCGCCGAAGAACTTTTCCATCAGCTCGTCGTCGGTCTCAGCAATGGCCTCGCTCATGGCCTCGATCAGGCCCTGGAAGCGGTGGCCGATGTCGGGCAGGTCCACCTGGATCTGCTTGCCGCTTTCATACTTGAAGGCTTTCTGGCTGAACAGGTTGATGTACACGGGGGTGCCGTCGTCCAGCTTGGCGGGCACCACGCAGGGGCAGACGGTGGAGCCGAACTTGATCTTCATGTCCTCCAGGATCTTGAAGTAGTTGGCGTTCTCCAGGTCGCACTTGGAAACAAAGACCATGGTGGCCTTGCTGTTCTTGCGGGCCAGCTGGAAGGCTTTTTCGGCACCCACGGTGACGCCGCTGCGGCCGGACACCACCACCAGCACGCTCTCGGCGGCGCGGATGCCCTCGTATTCACCGGCCTCGAAGTCGAACAGGCCCGGGGCGTCGATCAGGTTGTACTTGATGCCCTCGTACTCCACCGGCACCACGGATGCCGACAGGCTGGCCTTGCGCTTTGCTTCCTCGGGGTCAAAGTCCGAAATCGTGGTGCCGTCCTCGACCCGGCCCATACGCTCGGCAGCGCCCGAAAAATAGACCAGCGCCTCGGTGAGCGTGGTCTTGCCGCTGCCGGCATGACCGGCAATCAGGATATTGCGGATGTTGTTGCTTGCGTATTTCATATCGGTTTTTCCCTCATTTCCGCCGCACGGAGCATTCTCTCCGCTTTTGTGGCATATTTTACAAAGATAATACCACACTCCAAACGATTTTTAAATATTCCGTTTGAAATTTCGGGCGAATCCGCCGCCAAACTTCACGGCCTTGTTTTGTGCAAGTTGACATTGAGGGTCTGCTTTTCTTGTAAACGCTGCAGCGATACGCTATAATAAGCGGGAAAGAATATCATTCAGAACAAGAAGGAGCGCTATCGTATGAAACGCAGCGATTACATCAACTGGGACGAATATTTCATGGGCATTGCCCTGCTCACGGCCATGCGCTCCAAGGACCCCAACAGTCAGGTGGGTGCGTGCATCGTCAGCCCGGAAAACAAGATCCTCTCCCTGGGCTACAACGGGATGCCCATGGGCTGCAGCGACGACGAGATGCCCTGGGAGCGGGAGGGTGAACCCCTGCACACCAAGTATATGTACGTCTGCCACGCGGAGCTCAACGCCATCCTCAACAGCGCCCACAACAACCTCAAGGGCGCGCGGGTGTATGTGACCCTCTTCCCCTGCAACGAGTGCACCAAGGCCATCATCCAGTCCGGCATTGCCGAGGTGGTGTATTACGGCGACAAGTACCACGACAGCGATTCCAGCATCGCGGCACGGTTCATGTTCCAGAAGGCGGGCGTGAAGCTGACCCCCTACACCCCCAGCGGCCGCAAAGCCGAGCTGGAACTGTAACGCCCTTTCCCTCTTGACCTTGCCGGGGCAGCGTACTATAATAGGATCATAGTTCGCATAAATATTCATAAATATTTGCATAGAGAGGGAAATATACAATGAGCCTGAAAAATCGCAGCTTCCTGAAACTATTGGACTATACCCCCGCCGAGATCGAACAGCTGCTCGACCTGGCCGCAGATCTCAAGGCCAAAAAGAAGGCCGGCATCGCCCACGACCAGCTCCACGGCAAGAACATTGCCCTGATCTTTGAAAAGACCTCCACCCGCACCCGCTGCAGCTTTGAAGTGGCCGCCCACGACCTGGGCATGCAGGTGACTTATCTGGACCCGTCGGGCAGCCAGATCGGCAAAAAGGAGTCCATCGCCGACACCGCCCGGGTGCTGGGCCGCATGTTTGACGGCATCGAGTACCGCGGCTACGGCCAGCAGATCGTGGAGGATCTGGCCCGCTACGCCGGGGTGCCGGTGTGGAACGGCCTGACCAACGAGTTCCACCCCACCCAGATCCTGGCCGACTTCCTCACCATCCGGGAGCACTTCGGCAAGCTGAAGGGCATCCACTTCGTCTACTTCGGCGACGCCCGTTACAACATGGGCAACAGCCTGATGGTGGGCTGCGCCAAGATGGGCCTGCACTTCACCGCCTGCGCACCCAAGAAGTACCAGCCGGACCCGGAGCTGGTGGCCGAGTGTGAGAAGATCGCTGCCGAGACCGGTGCCACCATCTCCTTTGAGGAGGACCCCGCCAAGGCCGCCAAGGGGGCCGACGTGCTGTACACCGACGTATGGGTGTCCATGGGCGAGCCTGTGGAGGTGTGGGCCGAGCGCATCCACGACCTGGCACCGTACCAGATCAACCAGCAGCTGATGGACATTGCCGGCCCCCACGCCGTGTTCATGCACTGCCTGCCCGCCTACCACGACCACAAGACCACCGTGGGCAAGGAGATGGGCCAGCGCTTTGGCCGCGACGCCATGGAGGTGACCGACGAAGTGTTTGAAGGCCCCCAGAGCATCGTGTTCGACGAGGCCGAGAACCGCATGCACACCATCAAGGCCGTGATGGCCGCCACCCTGGGCTACGAGGGCTGATCCCTGAAAAACAGCAGCACCCGCATTGGGCCGGACCGGCCTGCTGCGGGTGTTTTTTTGCCCTTGCGCCGGGCGGCGCATCCGGTATAATAGAAGCAAAGACCTTCGAGGGGCTCTAAGGTTTGCCCCGGCGGAGGTGACTACAGGCCAAAGGAGCACGGTGCCATGCGTTATACCATCAGTGAAATGGCGGCGCTGCTGGGTGTTACCACCCACACGCTGCGCTACTACGAGAAAATGGGCCTTATCCAGCCCGAAGTGAACCGGGAGACCGGCTACCGCTATTATACGGTCACCGACACCCGGCGGTTCAACCTGTGCCGGGAGCTGCGGGCGGCGGGCTTTACGCTGGAGGAATGCAAGGACTTTCTCGACGAGTCTTCCACCGCCGTGACGGATGCCATGCTCGACCGGCAGATCCGGCAGCTGGAGCGCCGGCAGGTGCTCAACCGGATGAGCATCCGCTTTTTGCAAAATACGCGGGAGTATTACCACACGCTGGAGCAGGACGCCGGGCGGGTGTGGGTGCAGAACTTCCCGGAAATGTGGCGGCTGGTGCTCTCGCAGGAGGAAGAAGCCCGCAATGACCCCGCCCTGCAGGCCGAAAAGGCCGAGTGGCTGGAGTGCATGCCGGCGGTGCGCTGGGTCAGCCGCTTGCCCAGCCGGGTGATGGAGCAGTTTCGGGTGGGGCGCAACGAGTACGATTACGGCCTGCTGGTGGAGGCCGATGCCGCCCGGCAGCTGGGCCTGCGCCGCACCGACCATGTAGAGCTGGTGTGCGGCGGCGACTACCTGACCACTGTGTGGAAAAAGGACTATCGGGGCTCCTTCGGGTGGGACTCGCTGGAAACGCTGCACGCCGAGATCCTGCGGCGGGGCTTCCGCGCGGTGGGCGACACCTTCAGCAGCATCCTGGCCAGCCGGGAGCAGCCGGACGGCAGCATCATCAACTACCACCTGACCCGGACGAAGATCTACACCTGAGCAGACTGTCCAAAATCTTGTGATTTTTTTGTCAGAATGACCGTTGACCTTCGCGTTGCTCGAAGCTCTATACTTTGACTGGAAATTGACAAAGCCCGTCTTTTTGTGCAGACGGGGCTTTGCCAACGGAAGAAAAAAGAGAAGAAAACCAGAAGGAGCGAAGAATTATGAGCAACAAGATCTCCCGCCGCAACTTCCTGCACACTGCAGGTCTGGGCACCCTGGGCGCTGCTGCTGCCGGTCTGCTGACCGCCTGCGGCGACAAGGCTGCATCCGGCAGCGTGGCTTCCAGCGCAGCCGCCGCCGGTACCTACACCGCCGGTACCTACAGCGCCACCGCCACCGGCATCAACACCACCACCCCGGTCACCGTGACCATGACCTTCAGCGCCGATGCCATCACCGACGTGCAGATCGACGTGGCAAACGAGACCAAGGGCTACGGTGCCGACATCGCCGACGAGATGGTGAAGAAGATCCTGGACGCACAGTCCAGCGAGGTGGACGGCCATTCCGGTGCCACCATCACCTCCGGTGCCATCAAGAAGGCTGCCGAGAGCTGCATCAACCAGGCCAAGGGCGTGGCCGTGGCTCCCACCGAGGCCAGCAAGGCCGAGACCGTGGTGCCCGACGGCCTGACCACCGAGGAAGTGGAGTCCTCTGTGGTGGAGCTGGGCGACATCACCCCGGACGAGACCAAGGACTTTGACGTGGTCGTTGTGGGTGCCGGTGCAGCCGGTGTGCCCGCAGCAGGCTGGGCAGCCGAGCTGGGCGGCCATGTGGCCCTGCTGCAGAAGCAGAGCATCGTGGTGAGCCAGGGCAACTGCGGCTCCGCCATCATCAAGTCCAAGTCCACCGAGGCTGGCAAGAAGATGTGGGTGCACATGACCAACGGCCTGTGCGACTGGCGCGCCGACACCAGCCTGCTGAACGCCTACGTCGAGAACTCCGAAGAGGCCCTGATGTGGTATCTGAACCGCGCCGGCCTGACCGACCAGACCGAGTACGGCGACGGCAGCCTCGTGGACAGCAACAAGGATCCCTCCAGCCTGCTGCACAACGACGAGAAGGAGATCTTCGCCTACATGTGCACCAGCCAGGACCTGACCGGTGTGTGGAAGGACCGCATGGACACCTACGACTTCGGCGATGAGCACTGCTACTTCTTTGCACCGTGGATCGGCCCCAAGCCCAAGAATGTGGGCGACGTGCTGGCCACCGTGCTGGAGAACGTGCAGGCCAAGAACTCCAATCTGGAGACCTTCTTCAACACCCCCGCCGTCAAGCTGGTGCACGCCGACGGCAAGGTGACTGGCGTCATCGCCAAGGATGAGAGCGGCAAGTACATCCAGTTCAACGCCTCCAAGGGCGTCATCCTGGCCACCGGCGACTACATGAACAACGAGGCCATGGTCAAGCGCTGGTGCCCGGACGTGGACGGCTACGACAAGAAGCAGTACCAGAAGACCGGCGACGGCCACATCATGGCCATCGACGCAGGCGCCAAGATGGAGAACCTGGGCCACACCAAGATGATGCACGACTTCGACTCCGGCCTGATGTACGAGGAGCCGTTCCTGTACGTCAACATGGAGGGCAAGCGCTTCTGCAACGAGGACACCGGCTTTGTCTACATGGGCAACATCACCAAGTATCTGCCCCGCTACAACGGTGCCAACGTGGATGCCAACCACCCGGACGGCTCTCTGGGCTGGTACTGCCAGGTCTACGACAGCGACTACATGAGCTACGCCAACAGCCCCGTGCCGGAGCAGGTGATGACCAAGTACATCCCCGGTGCCGTGGAGAACCCGCAGGGCGTGTTCACCAACCTGATCGACACCTATAAGGCCGACACCATCGAGGAGCTGGCTGCTCTGCTGGACGTGCCCGCCGATGAGCTGCAAAAGACCATTGACCGCTACAACGAGCTGTGCGATCAGGGTACCGATGCGGACTTCGGCAAGAAGAGCGCCTACATGCACAAGATCGAGAAGGCTCCCTTCTGGGGCGTGCGCAAGCACATCCGCGTGTCCTCCATCGACAGCGGCGTGAACACCAACGCCAACGGCCAGGCTCTGGACGCTGACGGCAAGGTCATCGAGGGCCTGTACTGCGTGGGCAACGTGGGCGGCGTGTTCTACGGCGGCGCGGACTATCCGTTCCACCAGACCGGCCTGTCCCTGGGCCGCTGCTACACCTTCGGCATGCTGGCCGCAAAGCACGCCATGGGCAAGTAAGCCGCAGGAAATAACACCATAAAAGAAGAAGGCCGCCGGGCAGGAGAAAGTTTCCTGCTTGGCGGCTTTTTGCTGCCGGAAAAAAGTGAAAATAATGCCCGAAACTTGAGCGGGATTGTTGTGAATGTGACGATTTTGGTACGATTTTGGGACGCTTGGTTTACACCGCCCCGGAAAGCGTGGTATAGTTAAACGGATAAGCAGCAGTGGGTGCCGCTGTGGGAAAAGCGAGGAGAGCGTTACGATGAAAAAGCACATTCGAGCATTCGTCAGTCTGCTGTGCGCTGCGGTGCTGGCACTGGGCTGTGCATCCTGCGGCGGCGCAGCGCAGAGCACCGGAAAATCCGGCGGCACCGCCGGGGTGACCCATATCACCGTGTGGACCTATTACAATGGTGACCAGCTGGAAAGTTTCAACAAGCTGGTGGACCAGTTCAACGAGACCACCGGCCGCGAAAAGGGCATCCGGGTGGAAAGTGCCAGCCAGGGCAGCGTGAGCGACCTGGAGACCAACGTGATGGATGCGGCCCAGGGCAAGGTGGGTGCTGCGGCCATGCCCAACATCTTCTCGGCCTATGCTGACACCGCCTATGCGCTGGACCAGATGGGCATGCTGGTGGACCTGAGCCAGTACCTCACCGAGGACGAGCGCGCCCAGTATGTGCAGGGCTACCTGGACGAAGGCGACTTTGACGGCGACGGCAGCATGAAGATCTTCCCGGTGGCAAAATCCACCGAGCTGATGTTCCTGAACGAGACCGACTGGGAGAAGTTTGCCCAGGCCACCGGTGCCGCCTACGACGACCTTTCCACCGTGGAAGGGCTGGTGGCCACTGCCGGTGCCTATTATGACTGGACCGACGCCCAGACGCCGGAGCCGGACGACGGCAAGGCTCTGTTCGGCCGCGACGCCATGGCCAACTACATGCTGGTGGGGGCCCGGCAGCTGGGCGACACCCTGTTCGAGGTGCAGGACGGAAAGATGACCTTGAACTTTGACAAGGACGTAGCCCGCAAGCTGTGGGACAACTACTATGTGCCCTTCGTCAAGGGGTGGTTTGCCGCTATCGGCCGCTTCCGCAGCGATGATATCAAGGTGGGCAATGTGCTGGCCTATGTGGGTTCCAGCTCCAGCGCCACCTTCTTCCCCGCGCAGGTCATGGTGAACGACACCGAGAGCTACGACATCGACATGACGGTGCTGCCCAGCCCGAAGTTTGCGGGCGGCGAGGATGTGGCCGTGCAGCAGGGTGCCGGTATGGTGGTCACCGCCGGTACGGAGGAAGAGATCAATGCCTCGGTGGAGTTCCTCAAGTGGTTCACCCAGCCGGAACACAACATCTCCTTCTCGGTGGACTCCGGCTACCTGCCGGTGACCACGGCTGCCAACGACATGGAGGCCATCAAGACCAGCGGCCTGGAACTGAGCCCGAAGATGGAGCGCATCCTCTCGAATGCAGTCCAGAGCGTAAAGAACAACACCCTTTATACGCCAAGTGCCTTTGTGGGCGGCAGCAAGGCCCGCAAGGTGCTGGAATACAGTCTGAGCGATCTTGCCTCTGCCGACCGTGCAACGGTGCAGGAGCGGGTGGCCGCAGGCCAGCCCGCCGCCGACGCGGAAGCGGAGTTCCTCACCGACGAATACTTTGATGCCTGGTATGGGGGCATCTGCACTGCACTGGAGGAGTACGCCGGCTGAGCGTAACGACCGGAAACCGACGGGAAAGGGGAGAAGTGCCATGAAGCCTGCCGAAAAGTACCGTGCGTGGAAAGCGCACCGGCCCGAGAAGCCGATCTTCCGCACCATCCTCTTTTCCATGATGGCGGTGCTGCTGGCGGAGGTGATCCTGCTGTCGACCGGCATCGGCCTGACCAATGTGTCCGGGCGGCTGAACCAGAACGCCAAGCAGATCGTGAACATGCAGGTGCGCAACCGCGCCAGCTACCTGCAGGATATGCTGATCAGGGCACAGGAGCTCACCGACATTTCCACCACCATCAACAACCTGACCCAGCAGATGCTGCAGGACGGCACCATTTCGCTGGACACGATGGACCAGAGCAGCGAGGCCGCTGACCCCCTGATGGAGGCCGCCGCGCCCTATCTGGTGAGTGCACTGCGCGCCCGCCCCGTGACCGGCATCTTTCTTGTGATCAACACCCACGACCTTGCGGAAGAGGAAGTGGGCAGCCCCATGCCCAGCGTGTACCTGCGGGACCTGGACCCGGATGCCCGCCCCTCGGAGCGCAAAGCCGACCTGATGATCGAGCGTTCCAGCGCGGCGGTGGTCAAGAAGCTGGGCATCACCACCGACAAAAGCTGGAGCACTGCACTGAGCTACCGCGGCCTGACCAGCAGCGGCTTTGTGTGCACCGTGTTCCAGACCGCCTGGGAGGATGACGAAAAGCTGGACGCCGCCGACTACGGCCGCTGGCTCACCCAGACCTACAAGCTCACCGGTGACGAGCGCACGGCCATTGCCTACTCCCAGCCCCTCATCCTGCCGGACGGCACCGTGTACGGCGTCATCGGTGTGGAGATCCTGACCAGCTATCTGGAAACCAAGATGCCGTATCAGGAGCTGCAGGACGGCGGGCAGGGTACCTATCTGCTGGTGTCCACAACGTCGGGCCTGTCGGACCCGGAACTGTTCCTGACGCTGATGGCGGGCGACGGACTGGATGCCAACGTCATCGACGCGGGCGTGGAAAAGATCACCTGCCGGCAGACGGACGGCGAACGCTGGCTGACGCTGAACAACGAGACTGGCTATGCGGCGGTCCAGAACCTGGACCTGTACAGCCGCAACGCGCCCTTCTCCAACGAAAAGTGGCTGCTGGTGGGCACGGTGCGCAGCAGCATCCTGTTCCGCTTTGCCCGCACCGTGCAGCAGGTCATCACCTCTGCGGTGCTCCTCACCCTGCTGCTGGGGGCTGTGAGCAGCCTGCTGGTGTCCCGCGGTCTGGCCCGCCCCGCCGAGCAGCTCTACTGCGAGGTGCTGGCAGCCAACGGCAAACAGACCTTCCCCAAGTTTTCGCACACCGGCATCCGGGAGCTGGACCGCTTTGCGGAGGCCATCACCCAGCTGAACAGCAGCCTTGTGACCAACTCCACCAAGTTTTTGCGCATCATGGACATGGCCAGTGTGGAGCTGGGCGGCTACGAGCTGCGGTATGACACCGGCAGTGTGTATGTGACCAAAAACTTCTTTGCCCTGCTGGGTGCCCCGGAGGTGGACGGCAGCAGCCTGACCGTGCGCACCTTTGGAGAACTGCTGGAGCACATCCAGCTGGTCCGCCCCTGCACCGTCAACGCGGAGGGGGACAAGGTGCTGACCGTGGTGCAGGGCGGCCGCACCCGCTATATCATGCTGCGGGTCACCACCGAGGACCGGGTGCAGGTGGGTCTGGCCGAGGATGTGACTGCCGCTACCCAGGAGCGCCTGCGCATCGAGCGGGAGCGCGACTACGACGTCCTCACCGGCTTGTACAACCGGCAGGCATTCCACCGCGTGAGTCATGAACTGTTCCAGAATCCGGAGCGGCTGGGCGTGGCAGCCTTGCTGATGATGGACCTGGACGACCTCAAGCACATCAACGACACCTACGGCCACGACTGGGGCGACCACTACATCCGGAACACCGGCCGCTGCATTGCGGAGCACAGCCCGCCGGGCACCGTGTGCGCCCGCCTGTCCGGCGACGAGTTCCTGCTGCTGTTTTACGGCTATCCCGGCCGGGAGCAGCTGCGCGAAAAGCTGGAAGCACTGACCCGCGCCATGCAGCAGGCCGTGGTGGTACTGCCCAGCGGCAGCGACCTGCACATCAGTATTTCCGGCGGCGTGGCCTGGTACCCGGAGGATGGCCGGGACATCGAGACCCTGAAAAAATATGCAGACTTTGCCATGTATCAGGTCAAGCACTCCACCAAGGGGCAGATGAAGGACTTTGACATCGGCGTGTACAATCAGGAGGCCTACATCGCCCGCACCCGGCGGGAGTTCCACCAGCTCATCAGCGAAGAGCGGGTGTACTACTACTTCCAGCCCATCTTCTCGGCACAGACCGGCAGGGTGCACGCCTACGAAGCACTGATGCGGTCGGACCTGCCCACCCTGCGTTCTCCGGCCACCATCATGAAGCTGGCCCGGGAGCAGGGCGCGCTGTATGAGATCGAGCGGCTGACCTTCCGCAAGGCACTGGAAGAATTTGACAACCTGCGCAGCAAAAATCTCGTGGACCGGCAGGCCCTGATCTTCATCAACTCCATTGCCAGCGTCAGCCTGCGCCGGGAGGACAGCGAGTATATGGACCAGCGCTGGCACGAGCTGCGCCGCCAGATGGTCATTGAGATCACCGAGGAAGAGGAGATGAACCGGCAGGCGCTGGAGAGCAAGCGCCACGCTCCGGGCTTCTCCGGCATGTTTGCGCTGGATGACTACGGCAGCGGCTACTCCAACGAGGGCAGCCTGCTGGAGTTGGCGCCCCGGTTCATCAAGGTGGACATCAGCATCATCCGCGGCATTGACTCGGACCCCGACAAGCAGCAGATCCTGCGCAACGTGGTGCGCTACGCCCAGCCGCGCAGCATGCAGATCATTGCCGAGGGTGTGGAAACGGCCGCCGAGATGCGCACCGTCATCGACCTGGGGGCCGACCTGCTGCAGGGCTACTTCCTGGCGCGGCCGGCCGCTGTGCCCGACCCCATTGCCCCGGAGGCAGCGGAGATCATCCGAGCTATCTAGGACAGCAACCGCCGGAAGCGCTTCTGAACCGCCCAAAAGAGCAGGAAATTCCATATAGAACTGGAATATCCTGCTCTTTTTATACAGTGAGGAACGCAATTTGGCACCCGGCCAATTTACCTCTGGTGTTTGGCCGGGCGCTGCGGTATACTGGGGTGGAACGAAAAACGGCACGGGAGGTGCTTTGAAAAAAATGGTACAGGTGGATCTGATCACCGGGTTTCTGGGGGCCGGCAAAACGACCTTTCTGCGCCGGTACGTCCGGTATCTGGTGGAGCAGGGGCACAACGTCTGCATTCTGGAAAACGACTTCGGCGCGGTGAACGTGGATGCCATGTTGGTGCAGGACCTGCTGGGCGACCGGTGCGATCTGGAGACCATCAGCGGCGGGTGTGACTGCGACACCCACCAGCGGCGCATGCGCACCAAGCTCATCGCCATGGCCATGCGCGGCTTTGACCGGGTGGTGGTGGAACCCAGCGGCATCTTTGATGTGGACGAATTCTTTGACGTGCTGCGGGACGACCCGCTGGACCGCTGGTACCGCATCGGCAATGTGATCGCCATTGTGGACGCCATGCTGCCGGAAGCATTGTCGCCGCAGGCGGAATATCTGCTGGCCTCCGAGACGGCCAATGCAGGCCGGGTGCTGCTGAGCCGTGCGCCGCAGGCCGGGCCGGAACAGTGCCGGGCAGCCATTGCCCACCTGGACCGCGCGCTGGAAGCCTGCAAGTGCTCCCGCCGCTTTGCCCCGGACGAGATCCTCACCAGGGACTGGGCCGCCCTCACCGACGCCGACCTTGCACAGATCGCCGCCTGCGGCATGCGGCAGGCCAGCTGCGAAAAGCTGCACTTTGATGAGCACAAGGCCTTCGGCTCCCTGTGCTTTCTGGAACAGCACCTCACGGTGGAGCAGCTGCAGCAGGCAGCTGCCCGGCTGTTTGGGGACCCGGCCTGCGGGCAGGTGCTGCGGGTCAAGGGCTTTGCCCCCACCCGGGGCGGCTGGCTGGAGCTGAACGCCACCGCCGCCGGGCAGACACTGGCTCCCATCCCGCAGGGGCAGGATGTGCTCATCGTCATCGGCGAGGGGCTGGACAGGGCAAGGATCGAAACACAGCTTCACCGCTGAGTTTTCAACGAACGTTGTAAAACTGGTGCAAAAAAGGAGAACAGAATCATGAAAAAGAACCCGCAGATGCCCTCGGCGCGGCGCATCCTCGGCATGGTGGTCGGTATTGTGATCATCGGGCTGGGCATTGCACTGTTCAAGCAGTCTCACCTTGGCAACGACTCCATCAGCGCACTGAATATGCGTCTGGCCGAGATGCTGGGCATCTCGCTGGGCGTGCAGAACCTGTGCACGAACATCCTGTTCTTTGCACTGCAGTTCTGGTTCGGGCGCAAGTACATCGGCCTTGGCACCTTTGTCAACGGCATCGGCGTCGGGTTCATTGTCACGGCCTTCTACGACCCCATTGCGGCCCACTTTGGCCCGGCCGAGGCGCTGGGCCTGCCGGTGCAGCTGCTGTGGGTGGCGCTGGCGGTGCCGGTCACGGCGCTGGGGGCTTCGCTGTACCAGACGGCAGATCTGGGCATCGCCCCGTACGATTACCTCTCGCTGGGCCTGCGGGACTACACCCCGGTGCCGTACTTCGGCTGCCGCGTGTTCACCGATGCGCTGTGTGCGCTGCTGTGCTGGCTGCTGGGCGGCCTTGTGGGCATCGGTACGCTGATCTGTGCCTTCTGCCTGGGACCCTTCATCCAGTTCTTCAACGGGCTGGTGTCGGAGCGGGTGCTGCGCTACAAGCCGGGCGGCCAGTAAGATCGGGAAATCAAAAAGGCGTGCACCTCCTTTGCGGAAGTGCACGCCTTTTGCTGTGCAGAAATCAGAACTTGAACAGCGGGGTGCCGGCCAGGATGTCGCCCTCTGCCAGCATCTTCAGCTCGCCCAGATCGTCGCCGTTGGTCACGATGATGGCGGTAGCGGTGGGATGGCCTGCGGCGCGGATGGCGTCCAGATCCACCTTCAGCAGCGGGGTGCCGGCCTTGACCTTGTCACCCTCCTTGACCAGAGCCTTGAAGCCCTTGCCGTTCATCTCCACGGTGTCCATGCCGACGTGCACCAGGATCTCGATGCCGTCTTCGCTGGTCAGACCGACAGCGTGCAGGGTGGAAGCCACCTGGTTCACAGTGCCGTCAAAGGGGGCATACACGGTCTTGCCGGTGGGCTCGATGCCGCAGCCGGGGCCCAGGATGCCCTGTGCGAACGTCTCGTCGGGGATGTCGGCCTGTGCCAGGACCTTGCCGCGGATGGGAGCCAGAACGGTCTTGCTCTGGCCAAAGAACTTGGCGGTTTCTTCTTCTTCGGCCTTGTTGCCGAACAGCTTGTCAAAAAAGCCCATGATAATAATCCTTCCTTCTGATCATATTCAGGGGTGCGGCCGCCGCGCGGGCCTGCTGCGCCCAAACCCATATGGTATATTCAAAAGATACCATACTGCGCCCCAAAATGCAACTGCAATCCTGCACAAACTCCGGCGGGGTTTGCTGTTACATCAGCGCAATCAGCTGCTCGATCTCTTCCATGCGGGTGGCCCAGCTGGTGGCGATGCGCACCACGGTGTGGGTGTCGTCGAATTTCTCCCAGAAGCCGAACTTCGCCCGGCCTTCCAGTGCGGCCAGCTGGGCGTTATCCAGAATCACGAACACCTGATTGGTAGGCGAATCCATAAAAAAGCGATAGCCCTTGGCGGCCAGACCCTTCTTGAGGGCGTTGGCGGTGTCGATGGCGTTTTTGCTGATCTTCGTGTACAGATCATCGGTGAACAGCACATCGAACTGGATGCCCAGCAGACGGCCCTTGGCCAGCAGGGCACCCTGCTGCTTGACCATGGTCATGAAGTGGGCCGGGGCACCGTGGGGGAACACCACGGCCTCGCCGCACAGGGCACCCACCTTGGTGCCGCCGATGTAGAACACATCGGTGAGCCGGGCGATGTCGGCCAGGGTCACGTCGGTGCCCTCGGCCATCAGGCCGTAGCCCAGCCGGGCACCGTCCAGAAACAGCGGCATCCGGTATTCCTGACAGACGGTGTGCAGATCTTCCAGCTCCTGTTTTGTGTACAGGGTGCCGTACTCGGAGGGGTGGGAGATGTACACCATGCCTGGGAACGCCATGTGGTCGTGGTTGGCGTCGGCATAGAAGGTGGCGCACCAGTCCCGTACATCGGCGGCAGACACCTTGCCCTCGTGGGCCGGCAGGCTGATCACCTTGTGGCCGGTGTACTCGATGGCACCGGCTTCGTGGGCGGCCACATGGCCGGTGGCCGCGGCCAGCACGCCCTGCCAGCGCTGCAGCATGGAGGCAATGACGATGGCGTTGGTCTGGGTGCCGCCGGAGATGAAGGTCACGTCGGCGTCCGGGCAGGCGCAGGCGGCGCGGATCTTCTCCCGTGCGCTGGCGCAGTAGGGGTCGGTGCCGTAGCCGGACACCTTTTCAAAGTTGGTCTCGGTCAGTTTCTGCAGGATGGCGGGATGAGCACCCTCGCAGTAGTCATTTTCAAAGTACAGCATAAAAACGCTCCTATAGTTCAGATGCATCCATTGTAACCCCCGGCCGCAGGCTTGTCAAATAGGAAAAAAAGCGCAGAGGGCGGACAGCCAAAATGCTGTCGGAATTGCGCCCCGAAGTAGTTGCTGCTGCCAAGGCCTCCTTCCGGGCGGTATGGGATGCTGGTTCCGGTATAGCCCGGAACCGGCACACCGTCAATGTGGCAGCGTTTTTGCTGATTCTTTAGCAGGGGTGTGGTATAATCTTATAATAGGACAGAATAAAATCAGGAGTGGTGAACCGTTTATGAAAAAAAGTACCTGGTACCGCGACCTTCTGGTCATGCTTGCCGCACTGTGCGTCGCCGGGGTGGCGGTGGTATGGGTGCAGCGCATCACCGGCCGCATCGACGGCGTGGCCATGCTGATCTTCATGCTGGCCGTGTTTGTCACCTCCATGTACACCGACGGTTATCTCTGGGGCGTGCTGGCCTCGCTGGCAAGTGTGCTGGCGGTCAACTTTGCCTTTTTCACCCCCTATTTTGCCTTCAATTTTACCCTGCCGGAAAATCTGTTCTCCGGCCTTGTGATGCTGGCCGTATCCATCATGACCAGTACCCTGACCACCCGGGTCAAAAAACAGGAGCAGCTGCGCATGGAGACCGAGCGGGAAAAAATGCGCGCCAACCTTCTGCGGGCGGTCTCCCACGACCTGCGCACGCCCCTCACCTCCATTTACGGGGCCTGCTCCACCGTGACGGAAAACTACGATTCGCTGGGCAAGGAACAGGCCCTCAAGCTGCTGCGGGAGGCCTGCGAGGATGCCCAGTGGCTCAACCGTATGGTGGAGAATCTGCTTTCCGTGACCCGCTTCGACGGGGAACAGGTGACGGTCAAAAAGACCCCCACCGTGCTGGAAGAGCTGCTGGATGCAGTGCTGGTCAAATTCAAAAAGCGCTGCCCGGACGTTCCGGTGCAGCTGGAGCTGCCGGAGGACTTTGTTATGATCCCCATGGACTCCATGCTGATCCAGCAGGTGCTGATGAACCTGTTGGAGAACGCGGTGCTCCACGCCGAGGGCATGACCACCCTGACGCTGCGGGTGTTCACGCTGGGCAGCCGGGCTGTGTTTGAGGTGAAGGACGACGGCTGCGGCATCCCGAAAGAGCGCCTGCGCACCCTGTTCTCCGGCACCGGCGGCCCGGACCCCAACGCCCCGGCCGACAGCGGCAAGCACGGCATGGGCATCGGCCTGTCGGTGTGCGCCGCCATCATCAAGGCCCACGGCGGCGAGATCGACGCAGAGAGCCGCCCTGGCGAGGGCACGACCATCCGTTTCTGGCTGGAGACGGAGAAAATCGAACTGGAGGACGCAGAGGATGAGCAATAATAAATATAAGGTGCTGATCGTGGAGGACGAGGCGAACATCTGCAGCTTCATTGAAACGCTGCTGACCACGAACGACTATCAGGCGCTGGTGGCGCACACCTGCACCATGGGCCTGACCCTGTTCGCATCCCACAACCCGGATCTGGTGATCCTGGACCTGGGCCTGCCGGACCGGGACGGGCTGGAGCTGATCCGTACCGTGCGGCAGAAGTACATGACCCCCATCATCGTGTTGTCGGCCCGTACCGACGAGATGGATAAGATCGAAGCGCTGGATCTGGGTGCCAACGATTACATCACCAAACCCTTCGGCACCGGGGAACTGCTGGCCCGGGTGCGGGTGGCCCTGCGCCTGAACCGCTACAGCCGCACCGGAGATGCCGCATCCGGCGGAGAGTTCCAGGCTCAGGGACTGCGCATCAACTACGACCGCCGCAAGGTGTTCGTGGAAGGGCAGGAGGTGCGCCTGACCCAGACGGAATACAACATCGTGGCCTTTTTGTCCCAGCATGCCGGCCGGGTGATGACCTACGCCGCCATCGTGCGGGCCATCTGGGGCGATACCGATGTAGGCAGCACCAAAAAGCTGCAGGTGAACATGGCCAACATCCGCAAAAAGCTGGGCAGCCGCCCCGGCAGCAACCCCTACATCCTCAACGAGCTGGGGGTGGGCTACCGCATGATCGACGAGGACCCGGAGAGCCGTCAGACTGCAGAGGAGGGCGAATGATCCTTGCACTGGTAATTTTTGCTGTCACCTATCTGCTCATGCTGGCACTGCCCAAAGAGCGCCCGTGGGTGGCCCTGTGCAGTGCGGCGGTGTTCATGGCACTGGGACAGCTGGGCGTGTATGATTTTTCGCTCTCGGCGGCGCTGGGGGCGGTGGATTACAATGTGCTGCTGATGATGTCTGGCACCATGGGAATCGTATCGCTGTTCATCCGGAGCCGGATGCCGGCCCGCCTGGCCGAGCAGCTGATCGTCCGGGTGCCAAATGCCCAGTGGGCTGTGTGCGTGCTGGCACTTTTTGCCGGGGTCATCAGTGCATTTGTGGACAATGTGGCCACAGTGCTCATGGTGGCACCGGTGGGCCTGGCCATTGCCCGCAAGCTGAAGATCTCGCCGGTTCCGGTGATCATTGCCATTGCGGTGTCCTCCAACCTGCAGGGCGCAGCCACGCTGGTGGGGGATACCACCAGCATCCTGCTGGGCGGCTTTGCGGAGATGAACTTCTTTGACTTTTTCTGGATGCACGGCCGCCCGGGCGTCTTCTGGGGTGTGGAGCTGGGCGCGTTGACCTCCCTGCTGGTGCTGCTGTGGCTGTTCCGGCGAGAAAAACAGCCCATCACCGCCCGTGTGGAAACACAGGTGGAAGATGACGTGCCCACCGCCCTGATGCTGCTGACGGTGGGGCTGCTGATCGTGGCGTCTTTCCTGCCGCAGCCGGAAAGCGGCCTGCTGGCAACACTGTACGAGCTGCGCAGCGGGCTCATCTGCATGACCCTGTGCGTGGTGGGCGTGGTCCGTGCCTGCCTGCGGGAACACTCGGCAAAGCCGCTGGTGCAGGTGGTGCAGGAGTTGGACCGGGACACTTTGCTGCTGCTCTTCGGGCTGTTCATCGTGATCGCGGGCATCCGCACGGCGGGTGTCATCGACGCTGCTGCGCAGCTGTTCCATACCGTGGCCGGGGAGGATCCTTTCCGGCTGTATGTGCTGCTGGTGGTGGTATCGGTGGTGCTGTCGGCTTTCATTGACAACATCCCCTATGTGGCCACCATGCTGCCGGTGGTGCAGGGCATTGCCGCGCTGATGAACAATGGTGCAGGCATGGCACCGGAGGTGTTTTACTTCGGTCTGCTCACCGGCGCAACGCTGGGCGGCAACCTGACCCCCATCGGGGCATCGGCCAACATTGCGGCCATTGGCATCCTGCGCAAGAATGGTGAGACCGTGCGCACAGCCGACTTTTTGCGCATCGGGGTGCCCTTTACACTGGCGGCAGTGCTGACCGGCTCGGTGTACCTGTGGCTGGTGTGGGGCCGCGCGTTGTAAGCAACAGAAAATGTCTGCCGCCAGCGCCCGGCGGCCACGCTCAAACGACCAAATAAACCGCCCGTCCTGTGCCGGAAAACCGGCCTGCGACGGGCTTTTTTACGGAAGTATGACGTTTTACAAAAAGAGAAAACTTTTTTGCAGAAAACGCTTGACAATTCCGGCATATCTGGTATAATAACTATCGTTCCGAGCGACACAGCTCACGAACGAAACAGAATATGCGGATATGGCGGAATTGGCAGACGCGTTAGATTCAGGTTCTAA
>UQDV01000032.1 GCA_900539945.1 uncultured Faecalibacterium sp. | reverse complement strand
GAGCCACAGGCGGCGGTGATGGTGGCGGTGCCGGGGCTCACGCCGGTCACGCGGCCGAAGCTGTTGACGGTGGCCACCTTCTCATTGGAAGAAGTCAGGGAGATGGTGGCGTACTGCGAGGCGGACGAGGGCCGCACCTGCAGCGATGCCGACACCGAGTTGCCCACATAGATGGTGTTGGAGGACAGCGCCAGATCCATCTCGGTGACGATCATGGTGGAGTCCATGGAAACCGAAATGGTGTAAGCACAGATCTGGTTGCCTGCGGCGGCCGTCACGGTGGCGGTGCCCACGCCCACAGCCTGCACCACGCCGCTGTTGCTCACGGTAAGCACGCTGCTGTCATCGGTGAGGTAGATGACGGAGTCGGTGCTGTTGCGGGGGCGCACCGTGGGCGACAGCTGCTGGGTCTCGCCCAACAGCATGTTGGAAGAATAGGTGCCGGCCTCAATGCTCTCGGCAGGCACGCTGTTGTCGCTGTTCCAGGGCAGCGACACGGCGGTGCCGGTCAGGGGCACGGCAGCCGATGCCGGCAGGGCCATGCCGCCGGCCAGCAGGCAGAGCAGTGCCGCGCCAAGGGCCAGGGTCTTTGCGGTTGATTTCATGGTTCGTGTACCTCTCTGGGTGTTAAAAATGGAGCGAAGGATTCAGCGCCGGAAACGGTGCCCGCATCAGCGGAACAGCACACCCAGAGCCTCCATTGCATATTCAAAGTAGGTGACCTGATCGTATTCCACGCGGGCGGTCACGCTCATGCCGTTGGAAAGATCGACCTTGTCGCCGCTGCGGCTCACCACATAGGTGCTGTCCGGCTTGATGGTCATCTTGTAGTACGAAGCGCTGGTGCTGGTGGTCACGTCGCTGTCGATGGCGGTCACGGTACCGGTCAGGGTGCCGTAGGAATACTCCGACAAGCCGGTGATGGCGATCTTGCACGGGTCGCCCACATGCAGCAGCGGGCGGTCGTTCACGGTGACCATGGCCACGATCTCCAGGTCATCGTTCTCGCTGGCAACGGTGGCCAGCGGGGAGCCTGCGCTCAGCACCATGCCCTCCTTGTAGGGGCTGTCCATGTGGATCACGCCGGAGGTGGGGGCATACAGATAGTAGTCGTTGGCACCGGTGTTCAGGGCGTCGATCTGCGCCTGCACGTTGTCCACGTTGCTCTGGGCGCTGGTGATGCTCTGGGAGATGGACTGCATGGTGGAGTAATACAGGGCCTGGATCTCGCTCTGGTTCTGCTCCATCATGGTCTTGATCTGGGCATCGGTGTAACCGGCCGCCTGATAAGCCGAAGCGTCAAAGGTCTTTTGCTCCACTTGGCTCTTGTAGGTCTCGTACTGGTAGTAGTAGGGCTGATCCTCGACACTGGTCTCACTGAAGTAGTTCGTGTCGTCCTGGATGCACTGCAGCAGCTTATTGTACTGGTCCACCTGGGTCTGGTAGATCTTGAGCTGGCTTTCCAGATTGTCCTGCTGCATGTCCAGGTCGGTGCTCTTGATGTGGGCCACGAGGTCGCCCTCGTTCACATAGCTGCCCTCGGAGATGTACAGCTCGGTGAGGGTGCCGGAATAGCTGGACATGATGTAGGTCTTGTTGCTGGCCTGCACCGTGCCGGAGTTCTGGCTGACGTAGATGCGGTTGGTGCGGGTGCTCCACACCAGCAGAAAGATCATGAACAAGCCCACCAGAATGACAAAGGCGTATCCGTAGGGAGGTACGTCCCGGTCCATCATAATGCGGCGGTCCTGCAGATCATCGAGGTTCTGGATGGTCGTTGTCATAGTTACTTGGTCTCCATAAACACGTCAACCACGGCGTCATCGTCGTCCTGGCTGACAAAAATGGTGTAGTTGTCACCGGTGAGCTTGAGGTCCTTTTCAAAGGCGAGGATCTGCAGCTTGGAGCTTGCCAGCTGGCTGTAGGCCATGGGGCCGGTATAATGAGCGTACAGGCAGTTCTTCACCCGCAGCACGGCGTCTACTTCGTAGCCGGGCTCGGTCTGGGTGATCAGCTGGGTGGCCTGCTGCATCAGGTACAGCTCCGGGGCATGCTCCGGGGCCGGGCCGATCTTGAGGGCCTGCACCAGCGGGCCGATGGGCTGTGCGTTGTGGCTCTTGATAAAGTTCTGCAGCTGGGTCAGCGCCACCATCATGTTGCCCAGTTCTTCGGGGGCGATGCGGCGTGCCACGACATTGGTCAGTTTGAGGGTCTTGTTTTCAGCAACTTTGATCTCGTTCATGTTGAAATACCTCTTTGTCCTATCGTTGAATTTCCTCCGCAAAGGGGAGGCCGTAATAGGCAATCACAGGCAGAGAAAGGGCAGAGCACACCTTCTCTGCTTCTGATCACCTATTACTGTAGCAGTAATGGGTGATGCGAAAAATAGAATGTGCCCGGAGGCAGGACGCCTCCGGGCACACCATAACGAGGCATTGTCACCGGTCCGGCGCTTTGCAGCGGGGCCGGAAAACACACTGCATATCGTTTTTTGTCGGGGCTGAGATACCACAGGGCACTCTGCCGTCTGCCATACTTGTCAGGCACCTTGCGGCTGCGCAACCGCAAAGCACTTTTTCAGCAGACAGGTGCGCACCTGTCTGCATCCGGAGCATGTGCGGCGGGGAAACCGGTGCAGTTGCTCAGACCCCTGGAAAGCCAGGATCAGACAGGATTAGTCCTTGGGGAAGACGGTCTCATTCGCCTTGAAGTCAAAGAGGCTGGGCAGACCGTTCTTGACGTTGCCGGTTGCCAGGTTGTAGATGGCAGCAGCAGAACCAGCCAGACGCAGGCCAGCGTTCAGAGCACCGTTCAGAGTGCCCAGAGCAGTATTGCCATAAGTCATCCCGGCGTCGGTGCCGTTACCGACAACGGCATCGTAGCCGCTATTGTAGTACTTGCTGACAGAGCTGAACCAGGCCTTGCCCAGGTTGCCGGGCTTGTAAGCGCCGCCGAACAGAGTGCCGACGGTGTTGCTGACATAGTCGCCCAGGAAAGAGTTGCCGATAATGGTGACCATGTTGGTGTTGAACTTCTTCCAGTTCTCAAGGGTCAGGCTAGGAGCCAGGATGTCGGACAGGCTTGCGCCGCCGTTGACGTAGGTCATCTCGTTCTCAGAGATTGCGGAAAAATTTGCAGGCATCATCATGATGAATTACTCCCTTCAAATAATGAACTTTTGTCGGTTCCTCCCCGGCTGCGCTGCCGGGAGGGAACCGGTTTTATGTAATCGGGTGCGCACCCGACTGCAACGAATCAGTAGGTAAAGGCTTCGCCGTCATCGTCATCCTCTACCACAGCGGCAGCCACAGGCTGCTTGGCCACCGGCTCACGGCGGCGGTAGATGCCCTGCTGCATGTTCCACAGCTCAGCATACTTGCCATCCTTGGCCATCAGCTCATCGTGGGTGCCGCGCTCCACGATCTTGCCGTGATCCATCACAAGGATCAGGTCGCAGTCGCGGACGGTGGACAGGCGGTGGGCTACGATCAGCATGGACCGGTCGGCCAGCTGATCGTAGATCATGTTGAAGATCAGGTTCTCGGTGGCGAAGTCCAGATTGCTCGTGGACTCGTCCAGGATGTACAGACCGGAATCCTTCAGGAAGGCACGCGCCAGTGCAATGCGCTGCTTCTCACCGCCGGACAGGCCGTTGCCGGCTTCCTCCAGGTAGGTGTTGTACTGCAGCGGCAGATGGCGGATGAACTCATGGGCATCGGCCTTCTTGGCGGCTTCCTTCACTTCCTCCATGGTGGCATCCATGCGGGAGATGCGGATGTTGTCGTAGATGGTCTTGCTGAACAGCTCGATGTTCTGCGGCACATAGGCAATGGCGCGGCGCACGGAATCGTGGGTATACTCAGCCAGGTTCACGCCGTTGAAGTCGATCTCGCCCTCTTCGGGCTCGTAATACTTCAGCAGCAGCTTGGTGATGGTGGACTTGCCGCTGCCGCTGCTGCCCACCAGAGCCACCTTTTTGCCGGCGGGAATGGTAAAGCTGATGTGGTCCAGGGCCGGAGCACGGTTGCCGTAGCGGAAGGTGACGTCCTTGAACTCGATGTCGCCCTCCACCTTTTCCAGCGGGGTAAGCTCGCTGCCCTCGTCGTTTTCGTCCTCGGCCGGATAATCCATGATCTCGGTCAGACGCTTCATAGAAATGCCGGCTTCCTGAATGCTCATCTGCAGGCTGATCAGGTTGCTCAGCGGGGAAGTAAAGTAGCTGGACAGGGTGCTGAAGGCCATGAAACCGCCCAGCGTCATCTCACCGTGCAGCACCTGGCTGATGCCCACATAGGTGGTCAGCATGCTGAAACCGGTGGAGATGAAGGTGGAGATCAGGCCCTGGCCCGTGCTGATGCGGCTGGACCGCAGGCTGATCTTCAGGCTCTTGATGTACTCTTTTTCCAGATTTTCCAGCTGGGTGTCCTCGTTGGCATTGCACTTGATGGTCTCGATGCCGCGCAGGCTCTCGATCATCTGGCTGTTGAGGGCAGCCGACTGGATCATGGTCTCTTCGTTGATGCGCTTGTAGGGCTGCTTGAACACCAGCACCAGCAGGATGCTGACCAGCGCCATGAACAGCGAGATGGAGAACAGCATGGCGTTCATCCGGAACAGGATGATGCCGGTGATGATGGCCATGGAGATGTCCATCACAAGGCTCAGCGCGATGCTGGTGAAGATGGATTTGATGGTGTTTGCGTCCGAGTAACGGGTGGTGATATCGCCCGTTTTGCGGGTGGCAAAGAACTTCATGGGCAGATGGAAGATGTGCCCAAAGTAGCCCAGCATCAGCGGGATGTCGATCTTGATGGACAGATGGATCAACACCCACTGCCGCACGAAGCCGATGAGGGAACTGGTCAGGCTCACCATGCTGAACACGATGATCAGGGTGACCAGCAGGTTGTCCAGCCCGTAGGGCAGCACCTCATCCATCAGGATCTTATTGAACATCGAGGACGCGATGCCCAGGATGGTGGTGATGACGGAACTTAAAATGGCGTAGAAGAACAGCTTCTTCTGGGGCAGCAGCAGGTCGATGTACCGCTTCATCATGCCCCAGCGGTTGGGCTTGCCGTCGTTTTTTTCGCTGGCCTGCTGGGCTTCATAGCCGGGGGCGCCGGGTGCCAGCTTTTTGCGCTGGCTCACGTTGAACTCCGAGGTGGGGTTCAGCAGCAGCAGCACGCCGGTGAAGTTCTTGTAGAACTCATCCAGGCTGATCTTTTTCAGCTCAGTAGCAGGGTCGCCGATGATGACGTAATCCTTGCACTTGTGCTTTTTGCCTTTTTCCTCGGCTTCCTTGGCCCGCTCGGCTTCGTCCAGCATGTGCTTGCGGCGCTCGCCGTCATCGCGGATGGTTGTCTTTTTGAACACCACCACAAAGTGGGCCAGGCCCTGGTCGGTGATGACCTGCGCAATGCAGGGCAGCGAGAAGTCGCTGAGGAAGTTTTCACGGTCCACACGCACCGCGGCGGTGGTGAAACCCAGCTCGTTGGCGGCCTTCTGCAGACCAACGAGATTTGTGCCTTTCAGGTCCGTACCCATCATATCGCGCAGGCGCGTGATGGTGATCTCCTTTTTGTAATGGAGGCACACCATTGCGAGGCAGGCAGCCGCACAGTCGGTAGTGTCATGCTGCCGGACATAGGTATAACGCATAGATGCTTCCTTTGAAACTATACAAATTTATTCAAACACCATACACATCTGCCAGACACACGGACCGGAAAACATGCAGTGAATTTGACAAAACCGCCAAAACCGGAAGGATTTACCGCCTCTGAACGCCCGGGAATGGGGCAGAATGCTCAGATTTCCGGCTTGCAATGCCTGCAAAGTTTGTATGCGCAGGCGTTACAGCTTATGTGCAGTATACCACAATATGACAGCATCTTCAAGAACTTCTTTTTTAAGAAATCGTGAGAAATGAAAAAAGTGTGAAAAATTAACACTTCTGAAACATGCGGCACGGCAAACAAAAAAGGCAATGTTCCAAAGAACATTGCCTTCGTGGCGCCTCTTGCCTGACTCGAACAGGCGACACCCTGATTAACAGTCAGGTGCTCTAACCGACTGAGCTAAAGAGGCAGATCACTTAAGTGACTGCGAGTGATATTATACCGCATTCTTGGCCGTTTTGCAAGCCCTGATTTCAAAAAAGTGCAAAAACAAAAAGCATCCCGGCAGAAACGGGTCGGTTTCTGCCGGGATGCGGGAGACTATTATAATAGGTAACGCAATTACTTCATGCGGCTCTTGGCCTTCATGCGCTGCTCATGGTTCAGGATCTGCTTGCGGATGCGCAGGTTCTCCGGGGTGACCTCCAGCAGCTCGTCCTGTGCCAGGAACTCCAGGCAGCCCTCCAGGCTCAGCTTGCTGATGGGGATCAGGCGCAGAGCGTCGTCGGAGCCGGAAGAACGGGTGTTGGTCAGGTGCTTGGTCTTGCAGACGTTCACGTCCACATCCTCGCCGGAAGCGGTGTAGCCGATGACCATGCCCTCGTACACCTTCTCGCCGGGGCCAACCAGCAGGGTGCCGCGCTGCTGAGCGTTGAACAGGCCGTAGGTGACGGCCTCGCCGGTCTCAAAGCTGACCAGAGAACCGGTGGAGCGGTTGGCGATCATGCCAGCCCAGACGTCGTAGCCGTCAAAGATCTGGTTGATGATGCCCTCGCCGTGGGTATCGGTCAGGAACTGGTTGCGGTAGCCGAACAGGCCGCGGCTGGGCATCCGGAACTCCAGACGCACACGGTCAGAGCCCAGGGACTCCATCTGCTGCAGGATGGCCTTGCGCTGGCCCAGACCGGTCATGACGGCACCCTGATACTGGGTGGGCACGTCGATGACGACATGCTCCATGGGCTCGTAAGTCTTGCCGTCGATCACCTTGGTCAGAACGTGCGGGGGAGAGACCTGCAGCTCATAGCCTTCACGGCGCATGGTCTCGATGAGGATGGACAGGTGCATCTCACCACGGCCCATGACACGGAAGGAATCGGTGGTGGCGGAGTCCTCCACCTTCAGGGCCACGTCCTTCAGCAGTTCCTTCTGCAGACGGTCGCGGATCTGACGGCTGGTGACGAACTTGCCCTCACGGCCGGCCAGCGGGCTGTCGTTGACCGAGAAGGTCATCTCCACGGTGGGGTCGTTGATCTTGACGAAGGGCAGCGGCTCCACGTTGGAGGGGCTGCACAGGGTGTTGCCGATGGTCACGTCCGGCAGACCGGAGAATGCCACGATATCACCTGCGGTGATGTTGTTGCACGGCTGACGGCCGTTGGCCTGGAAGTCGTACAGCTTGGTCAGACGGCCGCGCATCTTCAGGTCGGGGTTGTGCCAGTCGCACACGACCACTTCCTCGCCCACCTTGGCAACACCGTTCTGGATGCGGCCGATGCCGATGCGGCCCACGAAGTCGTTGTAGTCCACAGAGGACACCAGCATCTGGAAGGGAGCCTCAGGGTCGCCCTCGGGCGGCTTGATGGTGCTCAGCAGGGTGTCGAACAGGGGGATCAGGTCGGTGCCCGGCACATCCGGGTCCAGGCTGGCGGTGCCGTCACGGCCGCAGCAGAACAGCATGGGGCAGTCCAGCTGTTCGTCGGTAGCGCCCAGGTCCATCAGCAGGTACAGCACCTCGTCGATGACTTCCTTGATGCGGGCGTCAGGGCGGTCGATCTTGTTGATGGCGACCACCAGGCTCAGGTTCTGCTGCAGAGCCTTCTGCAGCACGAAGCGGGTCTGGGGCATGCAGCCCTCAGCAGCGTCCACCAGCAGCAGCACGCCGTTGACCATCTTCAGCACGCGCTCCACCTCGCCGCCGAAGTCGGCGTGGCCCGGGGTATCGACGATGTTGATCTTCACGCCCTTGTAGGTGCAGGAGCAGTTTTTGGCCAGAATGGTGATGCCGCGCTCACGCTCGATATCGCCGCTGTCCATCACGCGCTCGGCCACGGCCTGATTGTCGCGGAAAGCGCCGCTCTGGCGCAGCAGGGCATCCACCAGCGTGGTCTTGCCGTGGTCAACGTGAGCGATAATGGCAACGTTGCGCAAATCGTTACGAACCATAAAAATTCAACCTCTCTATTATTTCAAACTCATAAAATACGAACGAACGTCATACAAACCTAAGTTTATAACAGAATGGGGCGGTTTGTCAAGATTGTATAAAAATTTTTTGCTCCTTTCGGCAGATTGCCCGCAAAAATCCCGCCGATTTGTGCGGCGTGTACCTTTAAAATATGCTATACTGTAAGCACAGAATAAAAAGGCGCGGCTTGGTATGGCTGGCCGGCAGTTTCCAAAGCAAATGATCCGCTGGGGAGGGCGATGGAATGCAACAGCAGCAACCGCCACCTGCGGTGGAAACAGGGCGCTGCTGTTGGGGCAGTGGCCGACAAGACGCGAACGCCGTTCAGGCGTGAAGCGGATGTCGGGTGCCACAACCCGTGTACATTTTGCGTGGAAACCGCCGGCCGGCCGGAGAAGTTGGCCTGAATAACCGGAGGTGTTTTGGGATGAAGATCACGTTTCTGGGCGCGAACCATGAGGTCACCGGCAGCTGTACGCTGCTGGAAGCCGCGGGCCGTCGGTTCCTGATCGACTGCGGCATGGAGCAGGGCAAGAATGTCTACGAGAACCAGCCCATCCCGGTGGCACCCGGCGAGATCGACTGGGTGCTGGCTACCCATGCGCACATCGACCACACCGGTATGCTGCCGCTGCTGGTGCGCAACGGCTTCCGGGGCAAAATCTATGCGACCAACCCCACGGTGGAGCTGTGCGGTATCATGCTGCGGGACTCCGCCCACATCCAGGAGTTCGAGGCCGAGTGGAAGAACCGCAAGGCCCAGCGCTCCGGTGCCGAGCCGGTGGAGCCGATGTATACCGTGCAGGATGCCGAGGCGGCCATGAAGCTGTTCGTGGGTGTGGACTACGAAAGGCGCATTGAGCTGGCTCCGGGCATCGAGGTGCGGTTCGTGGATGTGGGCCACCTGCTGGGCTCCGCCAGCATCGAGCTGTGGATCACCGAGGGCGACACTACCACCAAGCTGGTGTTTTCCGGCGATATCGGCAACCTGGACCAACCCATCATCAAGGACCCCGCCTATATCAGCGAGGCGGACTATGTGTTCATGGAGTCCACCTACGGCGACCGGCTGCACGGCCCGCGCCCGGATTATGTGAACGAGCTGGCTAAAATCTTGCAGCGCACCTTTGACCGGGGCGGCAATGTGGTCGTGCCCAGTTTTGCGGTGGGCCGCACCCAGGAGATGCTGTATTTTTTGCGGGAGATCAAGGAAAAAGGGCTGGTCAAAGGGCACGGCAATTTCCCGGTGTACATCGACAGCCCGCTGGCCATCGAGGCCACCCGCATCTTCAAGGACACCGACCCGGACTGCTTCGACGAGCAGACCCGCGCCCTGCTGGAACAGGGCATCGATCCCATCAACGTGCAGGGGCTGCGGGTCACCGTGACCAGTGACGAGTCCCGTATGATCAACACTGACCGCACGCCTAAGGTCATCCTGTCGGCCAGCGGCATGTGTGAAGCGGGCCGCATCCGCCATCACCTCAAGCACAACCTGTGGCGGCCGGAGTGCACCATCCTGTTCGTAGGCTATCAGGCAGTGGGCACCCTGGGCCGCACCCTCATCGAGGGCGCCACCACGGTCAAGCTGTTCGGCGAGCCCATCGAGGTGCAGGCGGAGATCTGCCAGCTCACCGGCATGTCCGGCCACGCAGACCGGGACGGACTGCTGCGCTGGGTGAACGCTTTCACCGAGAAGCCCAAGCGGGTGTTCGTGATGCACGGCGAAGATGAGGTGGAAAACATCTTCGTCGACACCCTCACCGGGCAGGGCTTCACCGCCTGCGCGCCCTACAACGGTGCGCAGTGGGCCATCGGTGCCGAGGGCGCTGTCTGCCTGCAGGAGGGCACTAAGGTACGCATCCAGCACAAGGTATCGGAGGGCCAGAACCGCGCCGCCACGGTGTTCCAGCGTCTGGTCAGCGCCGGCAAGCGCCTGCTGCGGGTCATCGAGCACAACGAGGGCGGTGCCAACAAGGATCTGGCCAAGTTCGCCGATCAGATCAACGCCCTGTGCGATAAGTGGGACAACTGAACGGCTGAACAACTGTACAGGAAAGCAAAACAGAAAAACAGGCAGTCCTGTGGTTTCATGGAATCACAGGGCTGCCTGTTTGCATGTTGAGAAAATGGAAAATGTTGCAGATAGGAGACCGTTTCGGACAGGGGCTTGCGTGCAAAGTGGTTGGGGAGGGCCTTGGCACCCTCGGCGGCTTGCCGGAATCCCTCCGGGTCCGGATGCGGCAGCATCCCCGTTAGACATTCCTGGAGGCTGGGACCCGCGCACGAATCAACAGCCCACCGGGCTGTTGATTGCCCTGCCTGCGGCAGTGCCGTGCTGTTCGAATCCCTCCGGGTCCTGAATAAAAAGAAAACTCCGTGTCAGCAGACACGGAGTTTTGCTTTTTATGGACCTGGAGGGATTCGAACCCTTGACCTCTCGGATGCGAACCGAACGCTCTCCCAACTGAGCTACAGGCCCATACCAGATGACCCTGTAAGTGTAACTCGAATCAGGAGATTTGTCAAGCGGATTGTGTCAGGTACGGCCCAGCTGCCAGAAGGCGACGGCACTGGCAGCGGCTACGTTCAGCGAGTCTACCCCATGGGACATGGGGATCTTCACGGTATAGTCGCAGGCGGCGATGGTGCTGTGGGCCAGGCCGTCGCCCTCGGTGCCCAGCACAATGGCCAGTTTGGGCTCAGCGGCAAGGGCGTTGTCGTCGATGCTCACCGAACGGTCGCTCAGGGCCATGGCGGCGGTCTTGAAGCCCAGAGCGTGCAGCTGTGCCATGCCGTGTTCCGGCCAGTCGGCGGCGGTGGTGCCGATCTGCGCCCAGGGCACCTGGAACACCGTACCCATGCTCACGCGCACCGCCCGGCGGCACAGCGGGTCGCAGCAGGAGGGCGTGATGAGCACTGCATCCATGTTCAATGCGGCAGCACTGCGGAAGATGGCACCCACGTTGGTGGAATCCACGATGCCCTCCAGCACAGCCACCCGGCGGGCATCCCGGCATACCTGCTCTACTGTGCGGGGCGCGGGGCGGCGGAAGGCGCACAGCACGCCGCGGGTCAGTTCGTAGCCGGTCAGGCGGGTCAGCATCTCGCGGTCGGCCGTGTATACCGGGGCGTCCCCGCAGCGGGTCAGGATGTCCTGGGCCGGGCCGGTGATCTGTTTGCGTTCCATGAGCAGGGACAGCGGCTGGTAGCCGGCATCCAGCGCCCGCGCGATCACCTTGGGGCTCTCGGCAATAAAAACGCCCTTTTCCGGCTCCAGTCGATTGCGCAGCTGGGCCTGGGTCAGGCGGGCGTAGACGTCCAGCTCCGGCGCGGAAAAATCAGTGATCTCAATGATGTTGGGCATGGAAAAAGGCTCCTTTGTGTTTTTTCTTATTTTAGCACAAGATGCGCCGCAATGCAAAAAGCGGGCGGCTGCCCGACCGGGGAACCGTCCGCTTGTGTTTTGTCTGCCGGGAATCACTCCGAGCGCAGGGCCTTGACGGGGTCGCACTTGGAGGCGCTCTTGGCGGGGATCAGGCCGCCCAGAATGGTGAGCAGTGTGGCCAGTGCAATCAGCACCAGTGCAGCCTGCAGCGGCAGGGCTGCCGTGACCGAGGCACTGTCGGCAATGGAGTGGATGAGCATGTTGCCGGGGATTAGCAGAATCAGGCTCAGGCCCACGCCCATACAGCCGGAGCACAGACCGATGATGAAGGTCTCGGCGTTGAATACCTCCGAGATGTTGCGCTTGGACGCGCCGATGGCACGCAGGATGCCGATCTCCTTGCGGCGCTCCAGCACGCTGATATAGGTGATGACGCCGATCATGATGGAGGACACCACCAGCGAGATGGACACAAAGGCCACCAGCATGTTGCTGATCATGTTGATAATCTTGGTCACCGAGGTCATCAGGGTGCCCACCACATCGGTGTAGCGCACCACCTTGTCATCCTCGCCATTTGCCTCGGCGGAGGCGTTGTAAGCGTCCAGTGCATCCACGATCAGGGCCTTGCAGTCAAAGTCCTTCGGGTAGATGGAAATGGTGCTGGGGTCATCGAGGTCGGCGTAGCCCAGGCTCTGCAGGTTGCCGTCGTAGGTGGAGGTGGAGGACAGCATGGAGGACTTCATCAGTTCAGCCAGCTCTTCCTGCGTCATGTTCATGTGGATGGCATTCTGGAAGGCGCTGGTGTCGATCTTCAGGGCATTTTCCATCTGGCTGCCCAGCTGGGCAATGTTCTTCTGGATGGCGCTTTCCATCTGCTGGCTGATCCGGGTGCCCATCTGCTGCATGGCCGTATTCATGGCGGTGCTCAGCTGGCTCTGCAGGGACTGGCTGATCTGGGCAGAGTAGCTCTCCATCACGGTCTGCATGGCGGCGGAGAACTGCTCCTGCAGGTTGGCGTCGGCCAGCAGTTCACTCATAGAGCTGGCCAGCAGCTGCTGGAACTGCTCGGTCTGCATATAGGCGGAGAAGCTGATCTTGTCCAGATTCAGGATGCCGTTGCCCACCACATAGTCCTTGTAGCCGTTCAGGATCTTCTGCATCATATTCTGCAGGGCATCCGGCGAGATGGACAGGTCCATGTTCTCAAACACGCTGCTCATGTCCATGTCCGGCTGCGGCAGGTCGCCCAGGTCCAGTGAGAAGCTGTCCGGGTCCAGCAGGGAAGAGAGGTCGAAGGAACCGGCGCTCAGATCAAAGGCACCGCTCAGGTCAAACTTCAGGGCGCTGGTGTCGAACTGGAACGCATTTTTCAAAGCATCGGTGTCCACCGAGAACATGGAGGACATATCGAAGGAAGTGCCGTTGTTGGCACCGAACTCCTCGCCGGTGAACACATTGATCTGGGGGTCGGCCATCTGCTGCTGCACGATGGCGCTGGATTTGGCCTGCTCGATGACGTGCAGGGTGAGGTCGTGGGTGTAGCCGATGCCGGAGGACAGCATAGCAGCAGAAGAATCCTCGGCGGGCTGCACCACGCCCACGATGGTCAGGTCGGTGCCGTTGGCCACCACCTGCTTCATATAGTCGGTGTCATCCGATTTATCGCGCCACAAGCTGTAGGTCTCGTCGTAGACATAGCGGTCGGAGCTGTTGATGAGCTTGAACTGCTTGCCCAGAAAATCGGAATAGGAATAGGTCTTGAAGTCATCCGGCACGTCTACGTTCTGGTTCTGGGCAAACTGCTGGATCATCTTGTCCAGCTCGGCGTTGTCCCGCATGCCCAGCGCGTACAGGGCGTAGTCGGTCACGCTGCCGGTGGCGTCCAGCACCAGCACGCATTCGTTGTAGGCTTCCGGCCAGCGGCCGGCCTTGACGTCGTACTGGGATGCATACAGCTCCGGGGTCTGGGGCAGTTCCGAGAACACACTGGTGTTCATCATGGAGGACATGATGTTGTTGGAAGAGGTCTCGGAGCTGATGCCCAGCGAGGACAGGGAGGAATCCGGGTTCACCTGCCGGATGCTGCCGTCGGGGTCCTGCCGGTAGATCTGGGGCGACACATTATAGGCATACTCCACGGCGGTGGCATTGTCGGCAACGGTGGTGTCGGTGGTCTCCAGATACTGCTTGAGGGACTTGAGGTCGTTGGTGGTGATGCCCGACACCATCTGCGAGAGCAGCTGGCGCACCGGCACCATGCCTTCTTCCTGAGTGGTGCTCTGGGAGCTGTCCGACGGAACGCGGGAAGAGAGCATGGAAGTAAAGTCCATGCCGCTGCTCATGATCTGCAGCGGATACTCCGACAGGGTGGAGCGCTCCATGTCGTCAATGTAGTTGTTGACACCGGTGGACAGGGAGATGATCAGCGCAATGCCGATGATGCCGATGGAACCGGCAAAGGCAGTGAGCAGGGTGCGTGCTTTTTTGGTGCGCAGGTTGTTGAAGCTGAGGGTCAGCGAGGTGAGCACCGACATGGACGAGCGGCCCATGTTCTTGTGCACGGGGGCCGCAAGGGTCTGGGTGTCCGGCTCGTAGGGCATGGTGTCGGAGCGGATGACGCCGTCCTTCAGGGTCACGATGCGGGTGGCGTAGCGCTCGGCCAGCTCCGGGTTATGGGTGACCATGACCACCAGACGGTCCCGGGCCACCTCCTTGAGCAGCTCCATGACCTGGATGCTGGTTTCACTGTCCAGTGCACCGGTGGGCTCGTCGGCCAGCAGGATGTCGGGGTTATTCACCAGTGCACGGGCAATGGCCACACGCTGCATCTGGCCGCCGGACATCTCGCTGGGGTGCTTGTGCAGCTGGTTGCCCAGACCCACTTCCTCCAGTGCCTTGGTGGCGCGGCGGCGGCGCTCGGCCCCGGAAATGCCGGAGATGGTAAGGGCCAGCTCCACGTTGGCCAGCACGGTCTGGTGGGGGATGAGGTTGTAGCTCTGGAACACAAAGCCGATGGTGTGGTTGCGGTAGGAGTCCCAGTCGCGGTCGGTGTACTTTTTGGTGGAGATGCCGTTGATGATCAAATCGCCGCTGTCATACCGGTCCAGACCGCCGATAATGTTCAGCAGGGTGGTTTTGCCGGAGCCGCTGGGGCCGAGGATGGCGACGAATTCGTTATCACGCAGGTTCAGGCTGACATTGTTCAGCGCATTCTGCACGAGATCGCCGGTTTTGTACTGTTTGCAGATCTGTTTGATTTGTAGCATGTGTGTGCCTTTCTGGGGAAAAGGTTCCGGCCGGGGCCGGAGAGGTGAGGAACGGACAGCTGTGCCGCTGCTGGCCAAAAGGCGCGCAGACTGCACAGAAGAATCGATATGATTTTAGCAAATCTATATGAAAAAACTGTGTATGGAAAAGAAAGTGTTTCCGGAAGCGGAAGCAGAAATTCTCTGTTCTGGCCGGGTCAGAGAGGAAAATTTTTCCAACCCGGCGGCAGGGGTTGCAATCCTGCGGCGTTCGTGTTATTGTAAGGGTACTGAAAAAAAGCCGTGCAAACCATCCGGAACGATGAAAATACGGTGCGGCACAGGCAGCGTGATTGTAAAAACGTCGGAAAGCAAAACAACACGACGCAAAATCGAACAGAAAAACAGCCTGACACTTTTAGACACTTTTTCGGGGTTGAATGGTTCCTTCCTGCTCCATACAATAAAAAAGGAAAAACAAGGAAATGCACTAAAAACGTCGCAATGCCTTGTAGCAAGGAGGAATTTCTATGGAACGTACGTTTTCACCCATGGTCCGGCAGTTTTCTGCCATCGCCGGGTTGCAGCAGGCATATACGCTGGTTTACTCCCTTGACCCGGACGGCGAAACCGGCTGTCGCCTGACGCTTTGCCGTACCGGCAGCAGCCAGCGCATGGACAGCAAGTATATGGCCGTTGCACCGGAGTTTGGCTACCGTGTTTTGCAATATCTGTGTGAGAATGGCGTTCAGCCGGAGATCTGGCAGGACGTGGTGGCAGAGCTGGATGCGGCACAGCAGACCGAACAGGAAGGCGGCGCGTGGCGTGGACAATGAGCGGACGGCAGATGTGCTGCAGGTCGCCCTTGCAAGCTATGACCGCAAGGAGCTTCGGGTACAGAAAAACTATCTGGAAGAACAGAACCCAGTGCTGGCCTGTACCTGCTTTCTGAACGGACACAAACTGCTGCAGGAGCTGCAGCAGGGCCACAATTTTGACATCGTGGTGCTGTGCAGCCAGATGGAGGATATGAGCAGCATCGAGTTCATGATGGAACTGCGCAAGCTGGAGCATAAGCCGCTGCTGATGCTGTTCGACGAGGGCCGGCGCAAGAACAGCTCGGCACTGCGCATGGAGGACTCCGGCAGCTGTTGCTGCGTGGAGCGCATGGAGCTCAAGAACCTGCTGCGGGAGCTGTACCGGATGCCGGGCCAGCAGTGGCAGCGCACCGAGCAGCAGTGCCAGCAGCTGTACCACAGCTGGGGCATCCGCATCCCGGACATCAATTGCAGCTATCTGACCAGTGCGGTGGGCGTGGTCTACGGCACCTCGCAGAAGCTGGCCATCCGCAAGGAGATCCTGCAGGCGGTCAGTGAGCAGTACGGTGTTTCGGTCTCGGCCGTGGACAGCGGCATCCGGCGCATGATCGACCAGCTGGAAGCAAAACCGGCCGAGGGCTGGATGCAGTTCAAGGCTGAAAGCGGCTTTGAAGCGGAAAAGCCCACTACGGGCAAGCTGATCTATGCAATCAAACGGTATCTCATCCAGCAGAAGAGCAGGGAATAACGCACACAGTCTTGGAGGCGGTAGCAATGGAGCAGGCACAGCAGAATACAGCGCAGGAGCTGACGGCGCAGGCCATCCCGCAGCAGGCGGTGGAGGATGCCTGCTTCCATTCGCTGGGGCTGATCGGGCGCAACTGCGAGTATCTGGAGCAGCATCTGGCCCGCGTGGGGGCAGACGCCCAGTCCCTGCAGGCAGTCAGCGACATCAGCGCGGCCACGGCCAAGCTGGAACGGACCATCAACGAACTGCTGTCTGCGCTGGAATTTCTGCGTGCCGGGCAGCCGCCTAAGCTTTACCCGCTGGATCTATGCGAGCTGCTGCAGCAGGTGGCGGCCCAGGCCGACATGGTGCGTGCGCAGCTGGGAGTCACCCTGGAGCTGGACTACGGCGGCTGGACGACCTGCCGTGTGCTGGCTGACCGGGATGATGTGGAGCTGCTGTGTCTGCATCTGCTGTCCAACGCGCTGCGTGCCTGCCGCGAGGGCGGCACGGTGAGGATCCTGCTGCGCCGCAGCGAGACCATGTGGCAGCTGACTGTGCGGGACAATGGCTGCGGTCTGCCGGAGGGCAGCCAGGAAGCCTGGCTGGAAAACCGGCGCAGCTTTCTGGGCGGGGCTCAGCTGGGGCTGCTGCTTTGCCGCGAGTGCTGCCGCCGCATGGGCTGGGGGCTGAGCGTGGAGTGTGCCCCGGAAAAGGGCACCCAGGCCGTGGTCACGGTGCCGCTGTACACGGACGATGGGCGGGCACCGGAGGTGGAGCTGCATGCCGGAGCCGACCTTGCGGCCGAGCAGCATCAGTACCAGCTGCGCGCCATGCTGGTGCGGGAGCTGCGCACCATGCCCGAGCGCGGCGACCCGGACGAATAAACCGAACAAAACCAAAAACCCGGAACTTCCTGTTCGATAGGAAGTTCCGGGTTTTGTTGTTTGTCTAGAGTTCCGGCACAGAGGCTCAGTAGTGCAGACGGTCAGCGGTCAGGGCTTCCAGAACCGGCAGCATGGCAGCAGCCTCGGCCTTGGCGGCAGGCAGATCCATGTCGCGGTAGTTGCCGCACTCCACTTCGCTGGCACCGGGCACGGCACCCTCAAAGGCGGCCATAAAGCGGAAGGACTCCACGGTCAGCTCCAAAGCCTGCGCAGGGGTCAAGCCGCGGGTCAGCAGGTAAAAGCCGGTGCGGCAGCCCATGGGGCCCACATAGATCACACCATCCTGGAAGGCACTATTGCGTGCGTAGGTGGCAAACAGGTGCTCCAGCGTGTGGGCAGCGGCCGTGGACAAGTAATCGCCCTGGTTGGGCTTCTTCATGCGGATGTCCCAAGTGAGCACGTCGCCGTCCTGACGGCTCAGGTACATGCCCCGGTCCAGCTTGGTATGGTCAACACAGAAGCTCGCAATGCGTTCCATTGTGTCGCCCTCTTTCTCAGGCCTGCAGGCTCTGCACGCTGCCGTGTGCGCAGTCCACAGCGATCATCAGGCCGTCACGGATGTGAGAGGTGGCACCCACGGCACCCACGACGGTGGGCTTGAGCAGAGCCTTGCCGGCAATGGCGGCATGGCTGTTCAGGCCGGGCTCCTCCACCACCAGAGCGGCGGCGTCGCGCACATAGTTCAGCATCTCGTTGCTGGTGGAAGGCACCACCAGCACCATGCCGGGCTTGAACTTGGCACGCACCTCGTCCAGGGTGCGGCACACGCAGGCCTTGCCGGTGGCGTTGGACACCTCGGCGTTCTCCGGGCCGACGCCCACACCGGTGGCCAGGCAGTTGCCCACCATGTGGATCTTGATCATGTTGGTGGTGCCGGAAATGCCCACGGGCACGCCGGCGGTCACCACGGCCAGCTCACCGTTGTGCAGGAAGCCGTTTTCCTTGGCCAGAGCGGTGGACATTTCGATCAGCTCGTCGGTGCTGTGCGCCAGAGGCATCATCAGGGAGGTGATGCCCCAGCTCAGGGACAGCTGACGCTGCACCTGCTCCTTCATGACGCAGGCGATGATGGGCTGCTGCGGGCGGTACTTGCTCAGCAGGCGGGCAGTGGTGCCGGACTCGGACACGGTGACGATGGCAGCGGCGTTCACGTCCTTGGCGGTCAGGCAGGCGGCGTGAGCGGTAGCGTCGGAAACGCTGATCTTGCCGGTGTTGGGCTCCATCAGACGGCCGCGCAGGTAGTGACCCTCCTGCTCGGTGCGCTCGGCGATGGCGGACATGGTCTTCAGTGCCTCCACGGGGTAAGCACCGGCAGCGGTCTCACCGGACAGCATAATAGCAGAGGTGCCGTCGTAGATGGCGTTTGCCACGTCCGAGATCTCAGCACGGGTGGGGCGGGGGTTCACCATCATGCTGTCCAGCATCTGGGTAGCGGTGACGATGGGCTTGCCGAAGGAGAAGGAGCGGTCGATGATGGTCTTCTGGATGCCGGGCAGCTCGGTAAAGTCGATCTCGACGCCCAGGTCGCCGCGGGCCACCATGACGGCGTCGGCGGCAGCCAGGATGCTGTCGATGTTGTTCACACCCTCACGGTTCTCGATCTTAGCGATGATGCGGATGTTGGAGTCGTACTCGTTCAGCAGGTTGCGGATCTCGTACACGTCCTGTGCGGTGCGCACAAAGGAAGCAGCGATGAAATCAAAGCCCTGCTCGATGCCGAAGATGATATCGTCCTTATCGCGCTGGCTCATATACGGCATGGACAGATGCACACCGGGCACGTTGACGCCCTTCTTGTTCTTGATCTTGCCGTTGTTCAGAACAGTGCAGACGATGTCGGTATCGTTCACGGTCTGGATCTGCAGTTTGATCAGGCCGTCATCCAGCATGATGGTGCCGCCGGGGGCCACGTCCTGAGGCAGATCCTTGTAGGTGATGGAGCAGATCTCCTTGGTACCCTCCACATCGCGGGTGGTCAGGGTGAAGGTCTGGCCGGCTTCCAGCATCTCGGTGCCGTTCTTGAAGTCCTTCAGGCGGATCTCAGGGCCTTTGGTGTCCAGCAGAGCAGCCACGGGCTTACCCAGCTCCTCGCGCAGGGACTTGAGCAGGTCCAGACGGCCCTTGTGCTCCTCGTGGGAGCCATGGGAGAAGTTGAAGCGGGCAACATTCATGCCGTTGGCGATCAGTTCACGCAGGACGCCGTCCTTGTCGGTGGAAGGGCCCAGGGTGCAGATAATTTTCGTTTTTCTCATTCAAAATACCTCCGTCTACGTTCTCACTCTCTCATTTATTTTGCAGCAGGCTGTCTGCTGTCATGCAGAACGGCCCGCGCTCACGACCAACAGGGAAAACTCCCCGTGCTGTGGGTTGGAATGTACGGTAAAGTGAAAATCCAAAACTTTACCAACTACTATTATAATCGCTTTCTGACAAGAGAGCAAGTGAAATTTCAGGATGAATACAACTTTTTCGCATACCGGGAGGTTTGAACAGATGTTTGACGCAGGAACGCGGTAATTTTGCGGATTTTGCACAGAGAAATCGTTAAAGAAATGGCTAAGATCCTGCCCGTCAGGACAGCTGTGCAGCATGGAAAGACAGCCCTTGCAAACGGGCCTGTTTTTGCTTATAATGGTGGCAGGTAAAAGTGTCACTTATCCGGGCTGACCCGGAAGAAATGGAGAAAACCAAGATGGAAAAACGTGTCTTTCTGATCGTGCTCGACAGCTTTGGCATCGGCGCCGAGCCGGATGCCGCCGCTTTTGGCGACGAGGGCACCAACACGCTGGGAGCCATTGCAAAGCATCCCAACTTCAACTGCCCCAACCTGCAAAAGCTGGGCCTGTTCAACATCGACGGCGTGACCGCCGGGGAAAAGACCGCCGCTCCCACCGGTTCCTTTGCCCGCCTGCAGGAGCAGAGCATGGGCAAGGACACCACCATCGGCCACTGGGAGATCGCCGGTGTGGTGAGCCCGAAGCCGCTGCCCACCTTCCCGGAGGGCTTCCCCGCAGAGCTCATCCACGAGTTTGAGGAAAAGACCGGCCACAAGGTGCTCTGCAATAAGCCCTATTCCGGCACCCAGGTGCTGAAGGACTACGGCGAGCAGGCCATGAAGGAAAACGCCCTCATCGTCTACACCAGTGCCGACAGCGTGTTCCAGGTGGCCGCCAACGAAGAGCTGGTGCCGGTGCACGAGCTGTACCGTTACTGCGAGATCGCCCGCGAGATGCTCAAGGGCGAGTATGGCGTGGGCCGCGTCATTGCCCGCCCCTTCCTGGGCCGCACCGCCGATACCTTCTACCGCACCACCAACCGCCACGACCTGAGCCTGAAGCCGCCCCGCGCCACCATGCTGGACCTGCTGAAGAACGCCGGCAAGGACGTCATCGCCGTGGGCAAGATCTTCGATATCTTTGATGGCGAGGGCGTGACCGAGAAGATCAAGACCACTGGCAACACCAACGGCATTGCTTTCACCAAGGCCCTGCAGACCCGCGACTTCGAGGGCCTGGCCTTTGTGAACCTGGTGGACTTTGACATGCTGTACGGCCACCGCCGCGATGTGGCGGGCTACGCGGCTGCCGCCACCGAGTTCGACCGCTTCCTGGCCGACTTCATCCCCGGGATGCGGGAGGGCGACCTGCTGATGGTCACCGCAGACCACGGCTGCGACCCCTCCTACACCAAGACCACCGACCATACCCGCGAGTATGTGCCGTACCTGGTCTGCGGCAAGGGCGTGAAGCTCGGTGTGGACCTGGGCACGAAGCTCTGCTTCAGCACCATTGCCCAGACCATCTGCGAGTATCTGGGCGTGGATGCCTCCAGCCTGGACGGCCACAGCGTGTGGAACGAGATCAAGGCATAAGATCCTGACAACGAAAAAAACGAGGCCCCGGAGGTTCTGCCCTCCGGGGCCTCGTTGCGGTTGTGAGAAATCAGGCGGCGTCGTTCTGGGACGCTGCATTGTAGATGGCATCCAGAATGGTGGACGCTGCGTTGTACAGCGAGGATGCGGCCTGTTCCACCTCTTCCTGCGTGGGCAGGGAGATGGACGGAGCTTCGGTGCTGCCGTCACTGGTGCCGCTGTCGGCCGGAGTCTCCGGCTCCTGGGGCTGGGTGTCGGCAGGCTGTTCTGCAGGCTGCTCAGCAGGCGTTTCGGCCGGGGTCTCTTCCGGCACGCTCTCGGCGGGCTCCTCCACGATGACGCTTTCCGCCGGTTCTTCCGGAATGGAAGCAGCGGCGTTCGGGTCGGTGGTGGGGGTAAAGATGTCGGTCTTTTCCGGGGTCTGGGTGGTGTCGCTCACAGTGCCCTCACCGCCCAGCACGACCGCGATCATCTCTTTGGCCTTGCTGACGGAGGCTTCATCCGGCTTCATGACGTAGAGCTTCTGGCCCTTGGCGGAATAGCACTGGGTGCTGGTGCCGGACGAGCCGGTAACGGTGTAGCTCTGGATGTCCCAGTTGGCAAAATCGCTCAGCTGCATGCGCACCAGCGCACTGATCTGATCCTGCGAAAAATCGGTGACAAAGCAGTCCGAAGCGGCGTCCATGATCTTGGAAAAGCCCATGAGCAGGGCAGGGGACTTGATTTTGTTCAGCATGGCGTCGATGACCTTCATCTGGTTGATGCCGCGCTGGATATCGCCGGAGGCAAAGGCGTGGCGCTCCCGGGCAAAGGCCAGGGCGGACTTACCGTCCAGATGGTTCCAGCCTTCGGCAAAGGTGGTGGGGTCGTAGTAGCCGGGGCTGCCCACTGAGGTGAAGGCCTGGTCGGAATATACGTCCACGCCGCCCAGGGCGTCCACGATATTGATGAAGCCCGCAAAATTGATGCGGATGTAGTGGTCCACGTTGATGCCATAGAGGTTGCCCAATGTGGCCATGCTGGTCTCCACACCGTACAGACCGGCGTGGGTCAGCTTGTCCTTGCTGTTGGTGCCGGCCAGATCCACATAGTAGTCGCGGGGCGTGTTGATCAGTGCCACCTGCTTGGTCTGGGGGTTCACCACAGCCAGAATGTTCACGTCGCTGCGGGCTTTTTCGGTCAGTTCACCACGGGTGTCCACGCCGCTGAGGTAGATGACGAAAGGCTCCTTGGTGATCTTGTTGGCCTCGGCACCGGTGAGCAGACCGTTGGTCATGTTGTCCAGCGCGGTCAGACCCTGCTGGGCCCAGACACAGCCCAGCGCCATGCAGGCGCACAGGAACACCGAGAACACCCGGGACACCTTTCCGGGCACATTGTACTCCTGACAGCGCTTGACCAGCAGCCAGAGCAGGAACAGCAGGGCGGCCAGAATGACCAGATACAGCACGGGCAGCATCTGGGTGCGCCACAGCTGTACCAGCGAGGCTGCACTGAGAATGCCCTGCACCGGCAGCAGGATCCTGCCGAAAGCGGAGGGCCGGGCGGCGGCAGCCTGTGCCGGGGCACCGCTGCGGCGCGGGGCAGAAGAACCGGGCTTTTTCCGGGGCGGCGGTGTGGGGGACGGGTCCTCCGCAAAAAAAGCGGAGCTGTCCACTTCCACGGTGCGGTCTGCCGCACTGCGGCTCTTGCGGTTCACACGCCGCAGGGAACGGTTGGAATCATCCTTCATAGGAAATCTCCTTTTGAGCGCAAGGCTCAGTCGGCCGGCACGATGGTCAGCACCGCGCGGGCGGGCAGGCAGGTGGCGGTCTGGTCTTCGTTGGACAGCCAGCCGAAGCTCTCACAGATGTGGTCCGGGCAGGGGGAGTCCACAAAGCGGGCAGTACCGTCCTTGATCTCGATGTGCACCGTGTAGTACCCGGTGTCCACGTCATAGGTATCATTCTTGTCCAGCGGAAGGTTCATGGTGGTGTTGTTGTCGCCGTAGATCAGTTCGGCCCGCAGCTTGGAACCGCTGCTGTGTGCACTGCGCACCAGCAGCAGAACGGCGGCAATGGCCAGAACGACGGCGGCAAACAGAAGATTGGTCAGCAGTTTTTTGTGTTTCATGTGTCAGTCCTTGATCGAAAGCTGTTCCAGTTCGGCGAGCCAGAGGGCGGCACTGGCATCGCTGGGCATGCGCCAGTCGCCGCGGGGCGAAAGGGTCACGCTGCCCACCTTGGGGCCGTCCGGCAGGCAGCTGCGCTTGAACTGCTGGGCGAAGAACCGCCAGTAGAAGTTGCGCAGCCACTTGTACAGCACGTTGTCGGGGTATTCGGGGCGGCCTGCAAAGGCGGCCTTTGCCAGCCGGAAGATCTTGGCCGGGCCAAAGCCGAAGCGCAGCACCTGATACAGGTAAAAGTCGTGCAGCTCATAGGGGCCCACCAGATCCTCGGTCTTTTGCGCGATCTCGCCGTCCTTGGCGGGCAGCAGCTCCGGGGAGACCGGAGTGTCCAGAATGTCCAGCAGCACGGTGCGCAGGGCGTCGGTGGCGGCAATGTCGGCTTCGTAATGCACCAGATGGCGCACCAGCGTTTTGGGCACCCCGGCGTTCACACCGTACATGCTCATGTGGTCGCCGTTGTAGGTGGCCCAGCCCAGTGCCAGCTCCGACAGGTCGCCGGTGCCTACCACAAGGCCGCCGGTGCGGTTGGCGGTGTCCATCAGCTCCAGCGTGCGCACACGGGCCTGCCCATTTTCAAAGGTTACGTCCAGCACGCTTTCGTCCTGGCCGATGTCCCGGAAGTGGCTGTGCACCGTCTCGGCGATGTCGATTTCTTTGAAGGAGACCTGCAGCTCATCGCACAGGATCTCGGCATTGCTGCGGGTGCGGTGGGTGGTGCCGAAGCAGGGCATGGTCACGGCCAGCACATCGCTGGCGGGGCGGCCCAGCTGCTTCATGGCGCGCACCGCCACCAGCAGGGCCAGACAGCTGTCCAACCCGCCGGAAATGCCGATGACCGCCGTTTTGGCGTGGGCATGCTCCAGCCGCTTGGCCAGACCGTCGGCCTGCATCTTCAGGATCAGTTCGCAGCGCTCGGCGCGGCGCTTGGGGTCGCCGGGCACGAAGGGTGCCGGGTCGATCCAGCGGGTGAGGGGGGTCTCGGTGAGTTCCAGATCGAACTCCACCGTGGTGTAACCGTCGCGGCTCAGCTCAAAGCTGGTGTTGCGGGCACGCTCGGCCTCCATGCGCTGGCAGTCGATCTCGGTCTCGGCAATGCCGCCCGCAAAAGGAGCTGTCTCGGCCAGCAGGGTGCCGTTTTCGGCGATCAGGTCGTGCCCGGCGAACACCATGTCCTGGGTGCTCTCGCCGTGCCCGGCCGAGGCGTACAGGTAGCCGCACAGCAGGCGGGCCGACTGGTTGGACACCAGTGCCCGGCGGTACTCGGCCTTGCCGACGGTCTCGTCGCTGGCCGAAAGGTTGGCGATGACCGTGGCCCCGGCCAGCGCGTGGAAGGTGGAGGGCGGCAGTGCGCTCCACAGGTCCTCGCACAGCTCTACGCCCAGCACAAAACTGGGCATGGACCGGCAGCGGAACAGCAGCGAAGTGCCAAAGGGCACCTGCTGGCCGCACACGGTGATCGTTTCCACCTCGGTGCTGCCGGGGGTGAACTGGCGCTTCTCGTAGAATTCGCCGTAGTTGGGCAGGTAGGTCTTGGGCACAAGGCCCAGCAGCTGCCCGCGGCACAGCACGGCGGCGCAGTTGTACAGCTTGCCGTGTACCAGCAGCGGCAGGCCCACCAGCACGACGGTGTCCAGCGTCCGGGTGCCGTCCAGCACGGTCTGCAGGGCATCCAGCGCACCGGTCTGCAGCGTGTGCTGCAGGAACAGATCACCGCAGGTGTAGCCGGTGAGGCAGAATTCCGGGAACACGGCCAGCTTGACCCCGCGCGTGGCGGCTGCCTGCACGTCGGCAAGGATCTGCTGGGCGTTATAGGTGCAGTCCGCCACCCGCAGGGCGGGGGAGAAGGCGGCTGCCTTTAAAAAACCATCTTTCATCGGAGGATTTCACATCCTGTCTTTCGTTTTAGCCTGCAGAGGGCCTGCAGTGCCCATAGTATACCACAAACTGCAACAAACGAAAAGTAACAGCTTGGTAAAAGAAGTGTGACAAAACAAAAGCTGCCCGCAGGGATGCGGGCAGCCGGAAAGCATAAAAGCGGAAAACGAGATGGACCGTAAGCCGGGTTCTGTATTAAACGACGATCTGTCTAGACCTGCCATTGCTGACAGGTTCATGCCGCCTTCGGGACACGCGAGCAGCGCTGTACGTCCCATATAGGCGTTGCTTCCGGTAGGGTTTACAAAGCCGCATGGTCACCCATGCGCTGGTGAGCTCTTGCCTCGCCGTTTCATCCTTACCGCATTGCTGCGGCGGTTTGTTTTCTGTTGCACTTTCCCTGAGGTCACCCTCGGCTGCCGTTAGCAGTTACCGTGCTCTGTGAGGCCCGGACTTTCCTCAGAGCGGTCAAAGCCGCCCCGCCGCCGTATGTTCCACTCGTTTTCCGTTCCTCATAATACCATAAAAAAACAAGATTTGCAAGCGAAAGCGTTTTTTGCTATACTATTTATATCTGTTTTTCGTGCAAAGGAGGGGTGCGCGTGCGTCTGTATTTTACGGTGCCGGACACCCTGCAGACCCAAAATGGAACGCTTGTGCGGAACTTTCTGCGCCAGTGTGCCGTTTCTACGGAGCTTGCCCGGGCAGTCAAATTTCAGGGCGGCGGCTTTTTTGCCGACGGTGCGCCCGTGCTGGCCAACCGCCGGGTGTACCCGGGGCAGGTGCTGAGCTTCGACCTCCCGCCGGAAGCGGGCGGCGTGGCCCCGCAGCCGGACATTGCCGTGCAGGTGGTCTACGAGGATGCCTTTGCCGTGGTGCTGGAAAAGCCGCCCCATCTGGCGGTGCACCCCACTCTGAACTACCCCGGCGGCACGCTGGCCAACGGCTATGCAGCCTGGGCACTGCAGCAGGGCCGCAGCCCGGTGTTCCGCCCGGTGAACCGCATCGACAAGGACACCAGCGGCCTTGTGCTGGCAGCCCGCAACACTTATGCTGCGCCGCTCCTGGCAGAAAACGTGCAGAAGCTCTATTACGCCATCGTGGAGGGCGAGCTGCCCTTGGGGCCGGGCGTGATCGACGCGCCCATCGGCCGCCGGGGCGACAGCATCATTGGGCGGTGTGTGACCCCGGAGGGCAAGCCCAGCCGCACCGAGTACACCATATTAAAGGTACAGAACGGCCTGAGCCTGGCCGCCTGCGTGCCGGTGACCGGCCGCACCCACCAGATCCGGGTGCACTTTGCGTCCATCGGCCACCCGCTGGCCGGGGATGACCTCTACGGCGGCCGCCGGGACCGCATCGGGCGGCAGGCACTGCACTGCGCAAAACAGACCTTCCGGGTGCCGGAGTACACCGAGGTGCCGGACGGCATCTGCATCCGCACCCCGGTGAGCGCCGGAACAGGCCGCACGGTGACCGTGGAAAGCCCGCTGCCGCAGGATATGGCCGACCTGCTTTCGTGAAAAGTGCGTGAAAGAACTGCCCAAATTTTATGCAGGTGCTTGTTTCATTCCGTGCAGGGTGTATAATAAAATGAGCATAGATCGTCTGTGCGCTGACATTCAGCCGCACAGGATGTGGAAACCACCGCCGCGCTGGATGCAGAGCAGCTTTGCCGCGCGGCAAGGAAGGAGAAACCCGTTTGATCGAAGATAAGACAAAGGAACCGCAGACCGCAGAGCCTGCGCAGCAGCCGCCGAAAAAACGCGGCCAGAAGCTGCGCTCCCTGTGGGCACAGTTCCAATGCATGCAGCTCCTGCGTCGGCACCGCTTCCGCCGCAGGACCCAGCATCACGTCAATCATTTTTCTCAGAAGCTGCTGCAGAACCGCCTCGTTCTCATCGTAGGTGAGGCCCTGTACGCTCTGGGATTTTCGGCCGAATATGCATTTGTCCGTGTCGGACGCACGGTGTGCCGGGGCGTGTCCGGTGCACGGCTCTGGGTGCGCAGCCTGCTGCACACCATCGTGTCCATGGCGTTCCCCGGTGCAGCCCAGATGGTGCGCGACCTGTTCGGGCCCATTGTGCTGTTCTTCCGGGGCATGGGCTCGCTGCTGGTACATGCGCACCGCGTCCGGAAGGAAAAGGGCTTTGGCGCAGCCGTAAAGGACAGCGTGCATTATCTGGTCGGCGGCGTGCGGCGCAATGTGCGCACCCTGCCGCGCATGGCCATGTACATCCTGCCGGTGCTGGCACTGGCCGGGATGGTCACGGTGGTGCAGAACACCATCCGTCAGCCCTATGCGCTGGAAGTGCAGGTGAACGGCCAGACCGTGGGCTATGTGGCCAACGAGGATGTGTTCAACTCTGCCAAGGAAGCCGTGCAGGAGCGTATCAACGATGCAGGCACGGACGAGAACACCAAGTGGACGGTGGAGCCCACCTATACCATTTCGGTGGCACACAGCGTGCTGGACGAAAACGAGATGGCCAACGCCATCCTGAAGTCCTCCAGCGACCAGATCAGTGAGGGCACCGCCCTGTATCTGGACGGAGAACTGACCGCCGTGTGCTCGGACGGCACTGCCCTGCAGAGCTACCTGAGCAGCCTGCTGGAACCCTACGAGAACCCGGAAGATCCCAATGTGACCGTGGGCTTCAACAAAGAGGTCACCCTGGAGAATGGCATCTACTTCAATGAAAGCTTCCAGCAGGAAAATGATGTGGAGTCGATGCTTTCCGGCGTGCAGCAGCAGGAAAAGATCTATACCGTGCAGACCGGCGACACCCTGTGGAGCATTGCCCAGAAGAACGACCTGACCTTCCGGGAACTGTGCGAGCTGAATACGAACTTCAAGGGCGCGGCCCTGACCGAGACCTCCAACATCCAGGCCGGTGATGAGCTGATCGTGACCAAACAGGAAGCCACGCTGGAAGTGCGCATCACCAAGATCGAGACCTGGCAGGAGGAGATCCCCTATACCAGCGAGACGACCAAATCCAAAGAGTACAACGTGGGCACCAAAAAGACCACGCAGGCCGGTGAAAACGGCATCCGCAGTGTGACGGCCCAGCGTGTGTACGACACCAACGGCACCCAGCTCAGCCAGCAGATCCTCAGCACCGAAGTGATCAAGGAGCCTGTGACCGAAAAGATCGTGGTGGGCACCAAGAAGGTGACCACCAGCACTTCTTACATCACCGGCAGCGGTCAGTTTATCTGGCCGGTGCCCGGCTACCGGAACTGCTCGCGCTGGTACGGCGG
>UQDV01000031.1 GCA_900539945.1 uncultured Faecalibacterium sp. | reverse complement strand
CCAGCAGATGCACCCCGGCCCGTGCAAAGGCCTCCGCCCCCGCGCAGGCCCAGGGGGCCGGCAAGGCAAACACGAGGTCGGCCCCGCACTCCAGCGCGGCGCGCACCCGCACGCTTTCCGGCAGCAGCGGCAGCGCTCCCCGCTGGGTCAGCCCGCAGCTCATGGCCACCGCCACACGCTGCGCCCCCAGCGCCCGCGCCTGCGCCAGCTGCCAGGCGTGCCCGTTGTGGAAGGGGTCGTACTCGGCAATGATGCCTGCAAATCTCATGACAATGCTCCTTTCCGGGCGCGAAAGGCTGTTCCGTGCCCCGGAAGATTGTTAAATTTATATCGTATATACAGAAAACCTACGGGTTTTTCTGCATTTGTAGGCAGGGTGTACAAAAGCCTTGTACACAAGTTTTACCGCTTTGCCCGGATTGTGCCTTGAAAAGGCGTTGTTCCTATTATATAATAAACACAGGAATCTGTAAAATTCTGTCCGCAGATTTCCAAAAAACGGCGGGCAGAGCAAAAACATACAGGAGGCAACACAGATGAAAGTTCTGGTTATTAACTGCGGTTCTTCTTCCCTGAAGTATCAGCTGATCGATATGGACGGCGAGAAGGTGCTGTGCAAGGGCCTGTGCGAGCGCATTGGCATGGAAAGCAGCATGATCACTCACGAGGCCAACGGCCACAAGGCCACCACCCCGGCCATCTTCCCCACCCACACCGAGGCATTTGCTGAGGTCGTGAAGAAGATGACCACCGGCGAGGGCAAGTGCATCAATGACGTGAGCGAGATCGACGCCATCGGCCACCGCGTGGTGCATGGCGGCGAGAAGTTCAAGAGCAGCTGCCTGATCACCGATGAGGTCATCGAGACTCTGCGTGAGCTGAGCCCGCTGGCTCCCCTGCACAACCCCGCAGGCATCCTGGGCATCGAGGCCGCCCGCAAGGTGTTCGGCAACATCCCCATGGTGGCCGTGTTCGACACCGCTTTCCACAGCACCATGCCCCCGAAGGCTTACATGTACGCCATCCCCTATGAGTACTATGAGAAGTACGGCGTGCGCCGCTACGGCTTCCACGGCACCAGCCACAAGTATGTGGCCCACAAGGCAGCCGAGTACCTGGAGGAGCCCATTGAGCGCCTGAAGCTGATTACCTGCCACCTGGGCAATGGTTCTTCCATCGCTGCTGTGGATCAGGGCAAGGTCGTGGATACTTCCATGGGCATGACCCCGCTGGCCGGCCTGATGATGGGCACCCGCTGCGGCGACCTGGATCCCTCTGTGGTCAACTACCTGAAGTACACCCTGAACATCACCGGCCACCAGCTGGACGAGATCCTGAACAAGAAGTCCGGCCTGCTGGGCATCTCTGGTGTTTCCAGCGACAAGCGTGATGTGGAGGAGGCTGCTGAGGCTGGCAACAAGCGTGCTATCCTGGCCTCTGATATGCTGAACTACCAGATCAAAAAGACCATTGGTGCTTACATCGCTGCTATGGGCGGCGTGGACGCCATCGTCTTTACCGGCGGCATCGGCGAGCATGACGCCATTGCCCGTGCAAAGATCTGCCACCACATGGATTGGCTGGGCATCCGCATCGACACCGAGAAGAACAAGCATCCTGTGGGCGACGTGTGCGAGATCACTGCCTGGGGTGCCAAGGTCCGCACCCTGGTCATCGCTACCGACGAGGAGCTGATGATCGCCCGCGACACCAAGGAAGTCATCGAGAAGTAATCGGTTTCTCCGGAGCCGTGTTCCCGTTGGGGAGCACGGCTCCTTTTTTCGTCGGAATGCCGGTTTGGCCCGGCCCGGATTGTACCATATCCACAAAGAACAGGTGTCCGGACTGTTTTTTGGTTGACAAACGCGGAAATTAACGGTACAATAGGAAAGTCCTCAGCTAGAGGATATTTACTATTCAAGCCCCTGGTAAGCTAACTGATCAGCGCGATGGTCCCCAAAAACCAAAGGTATGGTTATAATCCTTCCGTGGGCAAGAACTGACAAAGAGGAGATACTACTATGTTTGAAGACAAGACTTTAGTCTGCAAGGACTGCGGTAAGGAGTTTGTTTGGACTGCTGGTGAGCAGGAGTTCTACGCATCTCGCGGCTTCGAGAATCAGCCCCAGCGCTGCAAGCCCTGCCGTGACGCCCGCAAGAACGGCGTCCGTGGCGGCAACAACGGCGGTGAGCGTCAGATGTTCGATGCTGTCTGCGCAGCTTGCGGCAAGGCTTGCAAGGTTCCCTTCCAGCCCCGTGAGGACCGTCCGGTCTACTGCTCTGACTGCTTCGCTCGCATGAAGCAGAACTAAGCGCTGATTTTTCTTTAAATCGGTTCTGTTCCGGAGAGCTGTGGTTTTGCCGCAGCTCTCTTTCTTTATGCAAAAACTCCCTCAGGCATCGTGCAGCGATGCCTGAGGGAGTTTGTTTTTACATCAGCGGTGCGATCACCTTCAACAGCAGGCCCATCAGGCGCAGCAGCTTTTTGCCCTGCCAGACGCTCTGCAGGGTCGCTTCCACGGTGCGGCAGCGGGCCAGTGTGTTCTGAAAATCCGTCTCCATGTCGCGGATGCTGCCCACGCGGCGCATCCACACAGCGTTCTCAAAGTGATGGTACAGGCTGCGGTAGTCCAGATTGATGGTGCCCACCACGGCTTCCACTCCGTCCATCACCACCAGCTTTGCATGGGTGAAGCCGGGCGTCCACTCACTGATCTTCACGCCCGACGACAGCAACGCCTTGTAGTGCGTTTTGGCCAGCGCATAGGCGAACTGCTTATCCGGCACGCCGGGCAGGATCAGGTGCACATCCACGCCGCGCTCTGCCGCAAAGCGCAGGGCAGTTTCCAGCTCGCCGTCCAGAATGAGGTACGGCGTGATGATGTGCACATACTTCCGGGCACGGTTCAGCAGGTCGATGTACACCATCTCACCCACCCGCTCGCCGTCCAGCGGGCAGTCGCCGTAAGGCACCACAAAGCCCTCTGCGCGGGCCGCCGGGACCTCCGGGCGCAGGAACTGCTCAAACTCCGGCTCCTGCAGCACACTCCACATCTGCAAAAACAGCGCGGTCATGGAGCGCACGCCTTCGCCCTCCAGCATGACGGCGGCGTCCTTCCAGCGGCCGTATTTCTCCACATGGTTGATGTACTCGTCGGCCAGGTTCACCCCGCCGGTAAAGCCCACCCGCCCGTCAATGATCAAAATTTTGCGGTGGTCGCGGTAGTTGTAGTGGGTGGACACAAACGGCGTGACCGGTGCAAACACCTTGCACCGGATGCCCAGCGCTTCCAGCCGCTTGGGGTAGTCCCGCGGCAGGGTGGAAAACTCACAGGTGCCGTCGTACATCACCCGCACATCCACACCGCCGGCCGCTTTGCGGGCCAGCACCTCCAGGATGCGGCCCCACATGAGCCCTTCGTCGATGATGAAGTATTCCAGAAAGATGTAATGCTCCGCCGTTTCCAACTGGCGCAGCAGCTCGGCAAACTTAGCCTCGCCGCCGTTGAAGTAGGTCACAGCGGTATTGCCGTACACCGGGAAGCCGCCGCCCCGCCCCCGCAGGTAGCGCGCCAGCGAAGCCGCTCCGGGGCTGTCCGCCTCCAGACGCTGCTCCACTCCTTCCGGCTGGGGCAGCTGGGCGCGGGTCTGGCTTTCCAGATCCATCAGGCGCTTTTTCAGGGCGTTGTGGCCGATGTCCGCCTTGGTGTACCAGAACAGCGGCACGCCCAGCACCGGCAGCACTGCAATGACCACCAGCCAGGTGATGCGCACGCTGTTGTCCATGTCGATGTTGAGCAGGTAGATCACCATGGCAGCCGTGACCAGCGCCGTGCCGCCCAGGTAATGGGGCAGCAGCTGCCCGAACCAGCGCAGCAGGCTGAACAGTGCCCCGAACTGCAGCAGCAGCAGCACCAGCACCAGCCCGAATCGGCTGAAGATGGCGTGTACAAGGCCCTTCTGCCCCTTTTTGAGCAGACGGATTCCGCCGTCCTCAAACACCTTTACTTTTTCTTTCATGTTCTGCTGCAGCTGTTGTGTTTGCATCTTGTCTGTTTCCTCCGCGGCAGGCCGCCTGCCAGTTAAAAAAATTGCACCCGACCGCCCTTCCGGGCTGTCAAAACCGGGCATTTTATGGTATGATAGATGGAACAGAAGGCCGCCGGGCCGCATACAGCCCCGACCGGCCGTTGATTTCTTCTATTATAATCCATTTCTGTCGGTTTTTCCACCGGAGCCGACAAGGTTTTTTGTGCAGGAGGAGTTTCGACTATGAACAATCTGATCATTGGCATTGCAGGCGGTTCCGGCAGCGGCAAGACCACCCTGGCCCTGCGGCTGAAGGAGCGCTTTGGCGAGGACGAGGTGCGGCTGATCTCCCACGACAGCTACTATAAGCGCCACGACGACCTGCCCTTTGAAGAGCGCTGCAAGCTGAACTACGATCACCCGGACGCTTTCGACAATGCCCTGCTCATCTACCACCTGCAGGAGCTCAAGGCCGGCCGCGCCATCGACTGCCCCGTATACGACTACTCCAACCTCAACCGCAGTGACAACGTGCAGCACATCGAACCGGCCCCGGTGCTCATCGTGGAGGGCATCCTGCCCTTTGTAGAGCCGGAGCTGTGCGCCATGTTCGACTACAAGATCTTCGTGGACACCGACGCCGACGAGCGCATCCTGCGCCGTCTTGTGCGGGACGTGAAAGAGCGCGGCCGCAGCCTGGACAGCGTGATCGAGCAGTACCTGACCACGGTCAAGCCCATGCACGAGGCCTTTGTGGAGCCCAGCAAGCGCAACGCTGACATCATCGTGCCCAACGGCGGCGAAAACACCATCGCCATCGAGATGCTGGCCCACCACATCCGCAGTCTGATCGAGAAGGCAAATATGCGGTGATTTTTCCGTCCAAAAAGGGGCTGCCGATTCCACATCGGCAGCCCCTTCTGCATTTATCCGGTTCTTATCAGCCCTTGGCCTGCAGCAGTGCGTTGACCACCGCCTGCTTAAGCGCGTTGGAGGTAATGGTAGCGCCCGAAATACCATCCACAGCATTGATGGCTTCCTCGGTGTCCAGACCAACGAACTTCTCCGGCAGCTGCTCGGTGGCAGGCACGCCGATGCCCTCCGTCTCGTTCTGCTTCAGCACTTCTACCTGGCTGATCTTGCCGTCATCCACGGTCACACGGACCACGATCTCATCGTCCATGCCCTGTGCCTTGCCGATGTACTGGTTGTCAGCAGTCTCGTAGGTTTCTTCCTCGCCGACCAGATCGTCGATATCACCGGGCTGTGCGGGCGCAGACTCCACAGCCTCCACAGTGTAGGTGGGCAGTGCGTCCTTGACCGCCGCGGCGTTCTTGCCGGCAATGCGGCCGAAGGTGATGCACTCGGCAATGTTGGTGCCGCCCTGATACATGCACACGGTGATGCCGCCGCACTCACCGGCGGAGTACAGGTGCGGGATGGGGTTGCCCTGGGTGTCCAGAACCTCAGCGTTGGCGCTGCGCTTGGGGCCGCCCTGAGTGTTCAGCAGACCGGACACCATGTACATTGCGTAGTACTTCTTGCCGTCGAACGCACGCATATACTGTGCTTCACGGCCGCACTTGTAGTCCTCGCCGTTGTTGGCAAAGCTGTTGTAGTTCTTGATGGTCTTGGTCAGGCGGTCCTTATCAACGCCAATGCCCTCAGCCAGTGCGTCGATGCTGTCGTAAGCGGTCAGCTTGGCCAGCTGCTCTTCAGGCATTGCACCAGCAGCTTCGATCTCGCCCTTCTGGGTCTCATCAATGATGTACCAGACCTTTTCGGGGAAGGTGGGGTTCTCCCAGATGCCGTTCTCATACAGGTGGCCGTGACGCACCGTCTCACTCTCGTTGACAAAGCGATCACCGTCGGTGCCCACCAGAATGGCAGCACCGGTGTTGACAGCATTCTGTGCCAGCGTTGCGATCATATCGCAGGGGATGCCCTCTTCGACCGGATAAGTCACACTGCCCAGACCGAACAGGCCCTCATAGCAGTCCATGTGCCACAGATCTGCACCCACAGCCTGTGCCATCTTGATGCCATCGCCGGTGTTGAACTGACCACCGCGGGGTGCATAGTTGATGACGTTCAGGTAGTGCTGCACCATCTCCTTGTTGCACTCAAAACCGCCGGTGCAGATGCACACGCCGTTCAGGGCACGGATGTTCATTTCCTTACCATCACGCTCCACGGTAACGCCCACGACCGTCTTGGTGACGGGGTCCTGAATGAGGCTCTTGGCCGGGGAGCTGTACCATACATCAATGGCATCCACACGGTCGGTCACGTTCTGCTTCAGGCCCTGATACAGATAGCCGTCGCTGGCACCTGCATGGGTGGTCCACAGAGCCATCTTCTCATGGCCGGGCATCTCAGGGTACTCGGGGCTCATAGCGCCCATGTTGGTGCCGCCCACGTTCACGCCGGTCCAGTCCATGTACTCATCTTTGTTAAAGCCGAACTCGTCGGCCAGGATGTCGGCCATGTTGGCAACACCCTCGGAAATCGCATCAATGATCTCCGGCTCGATGTCACGGCCGCCGGCCAGAGCAGTATAGTAACTCTTTGCAGCGTCCTTGTCACCGTTGGCGTAAGCAAACAGCTGGCCACAGACCTTGGTGTTGCCGCCGGCCTTGCCCTCTTCGCACTTTTCCACGATGACCACCTTGGCACCGTTGTCGGCAGCAGTCTTGGCTGCTACCATACCGGCTGCGCCCATGCCCATGACCACCACGTCATACTGGGCATCCCAGCGGACAGTGTCTGCAAACGTAAACTCCTTCTTTTCGGCAGGTGCAGCCGTGCTGGAAGCGGAAGCTGCCGTGCTGCTGGCACTGGAAGCACAACCAGCCAGAACGCCGGTGAGGCCCAGACCCAGAGCACCCTTGACAAAGCTCTTGCGCGAGATCTTTTCCATGATGTGTTCTCCTTGTTCTTTTTCTTCTTTTTCAAGCGTGTGAAACATGGTTTGTTAATTCACAAACCATCTATAATTCTTATTATAAAGAGAAACGCTTGCGTTTACAAATCAAGTTTCTTATACTATTCATAAGAAAAAACTTATGGGAGGTTTTTTATGACCCATACGCAGCTCAAAAGTTTTCTGGCCATTGCCAGATACCGCAGCTTTACCGCCGCTGCTGACCAGCTGTATATTTCGCAGTCTGCCCTATCCCAGCAGATGAAATCATTGGAACAGGAACTCGGTTTCACTCTGTTCGACCGCGGTTCCCGGCAGCTGGCTCTGACCGAAGCCGGACGCAGTTTTTACCAGAGCGCTCTAAAAATACAGGAGGTCTATTTCCACGCCGTTTCGGAAGGGCAGCAGCTTCAGCGACTACACCAGCAACAGCTAGAACGCTTGTGCATTGGCTGCCTTGGCGGTCAGTACTTCCAGATCTGGATGGAATTGCTGCATACGGCATTGCCGCTTTTGAACCGCTATGCCCCCCGCCCTGTCCGTTACGAAAGCAAAGATGCACTTTACACAGCTCTGCTGCGCGGAGAAGCTCAGATCGCCGCCCTCCTGGAAAACGCCGATATTGCCCGTCTTGGGCTGCAGTTTCTGCCTTTTGCACAGGTACCCGAACTCTGCATGCCGTCGTTCCATTCCATGGATGCAACGACCTCACCGCTGCTGCAAAAAAGTTCTGTACGCCTCGAGGATCTGCAGGAACTACGGATTGCGTTCCATCATCATCCCGGCAGCATTTTATATGAAGACGAACTGCGCCGTTACCTGCGGCTTCGCGCTCCCCAGTACGATTATATTGATCCGGTCGATTTCTTTACCAGCAATTGCCGCACCGTTGTCCTGCTGCTGCCCGCTATCCAGTACAGCGGCCATGCTCCTGCTGTGCCACTGGACTGGCGGGGCGGTGCCCGACTGGGCTTTGTCATGGCTCCGCAGGCAGACCCCAAGGTACGGGCCTATGCGGAGTACATCAAAGAGCACCTGACCGCCATCCCGAATTTCTGGGAGCCGCTGACCGAATGACGCAAAAACCCCGGAGTTCCGCTCGGAACTCCGGGGTTTGTTTTACAGGATCTCAGTGGACGGAGGTACGCACCAAAGCACGCTTCAGGCGGGCCTGGGCCATCTCGTAGTCGCGCTTGTCGAGGTTCTTCTGGGCCAGAATCTCCTCGGCGCGCTTTTTGGAAGCCTCGGCGCGGGCCTGGTCGATCTCTTCTGCCCACTCCCAGGTGGTAGCCACCAGACGCACCTCGCCATCCAGCACGCTGAGCATGCCGCCCATGCAGGCGGCGCGGCGGCGCTGGCCGTCGGCGTCCACGATATGGGCTTCGCCCATGCCCAGCGCCGTGCAGTAATCGCCGTGCTTTGCCAGAATGGCAAGGTCGCCGTCGATGGCGCGGCAGACCACCCGTTCGGCCTGGCCGTCAAAGGCGCAGCCGTCCGGCGTGACCACCGTCAGATGAAAGGTCGTCATGGTTTACCCTTTCTTCGCTTTTGCGAACACGTCGTCGATGGTGCCCGCGAACAGGAATGCACTTTCCGGCAGGTCGTCGCACTCGCCGTTCAGGATCATCTTAAAGCCGCGCAGGGTCTCCTTCAGCGGCACATACTGGCCGGGCATGCCGGTAAACTGCTCTGCCACATGGAAGCTCTGGCTCAGGAAGCGCTGCACCTTGCGGGCGCGGCTGACGGTACGCTTGTCCTCTTCGCTCAGCTCGTCCATGCCCATGATGGCAATGATGTCCTGCAGCTCCTTGTAGCGCTGCAGCACCTTCTGGACGGCACGGGCGATCTCGTAGTGCTCCTGACCCACGACCTCCGGGCTGAGGATGCGGCTGGTGGAGTCCAGCGGGTCCACAGCGGGGTAGATGCCCTGCGATGCGATATCACGGCTCAGAACGGTCGTTGCATCCAAATGGGTGAAGGTGGTGGCAGGGGCCGGGTCGGTCAGGTCATCGGCGGGAACGTAGACAGCCTGCACCGAGGTGATGGAACCCTTGCGGGTGGAGGTGATGCGCTCCTGCAGAGCGCCCATCTCGGTGGCCAGGGTGGGCTGGTAACCGACAGCAGAGGGCATACGGCCCAGCAGAGCCGACACCTCGGAACCGGCCTGGGTGAAGCGGAAGATGTTGTCGATAAACAGCAGCACGTCCTGATTCTTCACGTCACGGAAGTACTCTGCCATGGTCAGGCCGGACAGGGCCACGCGCATACGGGCTCCGGGGGGCTCGTTCATCTGGCCGTAGACCAGCGCCGTCTTGTTGATGACGCCGCTCTCGGTCATTTCACCGTACAGGTCGTTGCCCTCACGGGTGCGCTCGCCGACGCCGGTAAATACCGAGTAACCGTTGTGCTCGGTGGCGATGTTGTAGATCAGCTCCTGGATCAGAACGGTCTTGCCGACACCGGCACCGCCGAACAGGCCGATCTTGCCGCCCTTGGCGTAGGGGCAGATCAGGTCCACGACCTTGATGCCGGTCTCCAGGATCTCGGTGGTGGACTGCTGCTCCTCGTAGCTGGGAGCCGGGCGGTGAATGGGCCAGTAAGCATCCGGGGTGGGGGCGGGCTTGTTATCCACAGGCTCGCCCAGCAGATTGAACACGCGCCCCAGACACTGGTCGCCCACGGGCACCTTGATGGACTCGCCGGTGTCCACGGCATCTGTGCCGCGCACCAGACCATCGGTGCTGCTCATGGCGATGCAGCGGGCCACGTTGTCACCGGTCAGCTGCGCGACCTCCACCACCAGCTTCTGGCCGTGGTTGTCGATCTCAATGGCGTTGAGCAGCTCCGGCAGCTCGCCATCCTTGAACTGGATGTCCAGCACCGGGCCAATGACCTGGATCACCTTGCCGATATGTTTTTCGGACATAGGCTACAACTCCTTTTTGATAGTCTTTTCCACTTAAGCTCCCCCTCTCGGGGGAGCTGCCGCCGTCAGGCGGCTGAGAGGGTCGTTAAATCTCCGCACCGGCCACGATCTCGGTGATCTCCTGCGTGATGGCAGCCTGCCGGGCACGGTTGTAATACAGGTTGAGATGGTCGATCATCTCACCGGCGTTCTTGGTGGCGGCGTCCATGGCGGTGCGGCGGGCGGCCAGCTCACTGGCCACGCTCTCACACACAGCGCCATACACGATACCGGCCACATACTCCGGGATGATCGCACGGAACACTTCCTCGCTGCTGGGCTTGTACAAAATCTGGCTGCGGCGGGCCTCGGCCTTCTGCTGCTCGGTGGGCTCGATGCTCAGGGGCAGCACCTCCATGGTGGAAGCCGTCTGGGTCATCATGGAGTCGAACCGGGTGTAGCAGATCTTCACCGCGTCGTACTCGCCTTTGCAGTAGCCCTCGGTGATCCGGCGGGCCAGCTGGAAGCATTCGCCCACCGTGATGTCCGCCGCCAGCAGCACCTCCTGGGTGAACAGGGGCACCTCGTGGTGGACGAAGTATTCCGCCGAGCGCTTGCCGATGGGCAGCACCACCACGTCCCCTGCTTTCTGCTGTGCCTGCCTGAGCACGTTGGAGTTGTACCCGCCGGCTAGGCCGCGGTCGCCTGCAATGACGATGAGCAGGGTCTTTTTGATCTCTGCACGGCGCAGGTACGGGTTGCGGGCGCGGGGGTCTGCCGCTGCGATCTCGGTCAGGGTCTTATGCAGCGTTTCAAAGTAGGGTCGGCTGTGCTCGACCCGCTCCTTGGCACGGCGCATTTTGGAGGAAGCCACCAGCTCCATGGCCTTGGTGATCTGCATGGTGCTCTCTACGCTTTTGATGCGCAGCTTGATGTCCTTCATGGAACCAGCCATGCGTTACGCCTCCTTCCCTTTAATGCGCCTTGACAAAGCTGTCGGTATAGGCCGTGAGCACGCTCTTGAGCTGCTCTTCGGTGTCCTTGTCCAGATTGCCGGTGGTGCGGATGGTCTCCATGACGGCGGCACCGGCGGCATCGTTGTCCAGATACTCGTACAGGCTCTTCTCGTACTCCGACACATCCGGCACCTTGACCTTCACGAGGTAGTCGTGGATGGTCGCATACAGGATGGCCACCTGCTTTTCCACCGGCACAGGGGCCGAGCGGTTCTGCTTGAGCACCTCCACGATGCGTTCGCCCTGGGCCAGACGGGCCTTGGTGTCGGCGTCCAGATCGGAACCGAACTGTGCAAAGCTCTGCAGCTCACGGTACTGGGAGTAGATCAGCTTCAGGGTGCCGGCCACCTTCTTCATGGCCTTGATCTGGGCGTTGCCGCCGACGCGGGACACCGAGATGCCGGGGTTGACGGCCGGCATGATGCCGGAATGGAACAGTTCCGTTTCCAGGAAGATCTGACCGTCGGTGATGGAGATGACGTTGGTGGGGATGTAGGCGGAAACGTCGCCCGCCTGCGTCTCAATGATGGGCAGTGCCGTCAGGCTGCCGCCGCCCAGCTCATTGGAGAGCTTGGCTGCGCGTTCCAGCAGACGGGAATGCAGGTAAAAGACATCGCCGGGGTAAGCCTCACGTCCCGGAGGACGGCGGATCAGCAGCGACAGGGCACGGTATGCCACGGCGTGCTTGGACAGGTCATCGTAGATGATCAGGACGTGCTTGCCCTGATGCATGAAGTACTCGCCCATGGCACAGCCGGAGTAGGGTGCGATATACTGCAGAGGCGACAGCTCGGACGCTGTAGCGGACACCACGATGGTGTAGCTCATGGCACCGGCCTCCGTGAGGCTCTGCACCAGGTTTGCCACGGTGGAACGCTTCTGGCCGATGGCAACGTAAATGCAGAGCACGCCCTTGCCCTTCTGGTTGATGATGGTATCGGACGCGATGGTGGTCTTGCCGGTCTGGCGGTCGCCGATGATCAGCTCACGCTGGCCGCGGCCGATGGGGATCATGGAGTCGATGGCCTTGATGCCGGTCTGCAGCGGCTCCTTGACCGGCTGACGGTCGATGATGCCGGGAGCGCGGCTCTCAATGGCGCGGTACTCGGTGGTCTCGATGGGGCCTGCACCGTCGATGGGCTGGCCCAGTGCGTTGACCACGCGGCCGATCAGGGCATCGCCCACCGGCACGGACACCACCTTGCCGGTGCGCTTGACAGTGCTGCCTTCCTTGATGCCGACGTCGGAACCCAGCAGAACGATGGAGACGGTGTTCTCCTCCAGATTCTGCGCCATTCCGTATTCGCCGTTGTCAAACTGCAGCAGCTCACCTGCCATGCACTTTTCCAGACCACTGGCCCGGGCGATGCCGTCGCCCACCATAATGACCGTGCCGGTCTCGCTCTGCTCGATGGCATTTTCGTAATGCTTGATCTGGGCACGGATGATCTTGGAGATCTCTTCAGGTTTCAGTTGCATCTTTGTTTGTTCACCACTCAATTCCTAAATTTCATTTCGGGTGGAAATTCGTCCTGTGTCACAGGGTCACTGCGGCAATGTTCCGGCGCAGCGCCGCCAGACGGTTCTGCACGGTGCCGTCCAGCTCGGTGCCGTCGATATCCAGACGGATGCCGCCCAGCACCGCCGGGTCGACCTTTGTCTGCAGGTCGATGGTCTTGCCGGTGAGGGCTTCCAGCTTCTGGTGCAGGGCAGCCGTCTGCTCTTTGGTCAGGGCAATGGCCGAGGTGGCCGTTGCCTCCAGGATGCCGTGTGCCTCATTGTAGCGGATGCGGTAAGCCCGCGTGCAGCCGCCAAGCTCCCGCAGGGTGCCTTTCTCGCACAGGATCTTTAAAAAGTTGAGCACATAGAGATGGACCTGCCCCCGCAGGGCTTCGTCCAGCAGGCCGCAGCGCTCCTTTTTGGGGATGCTGGGGATGCTGAGCAGATGCAGGTAGTCCGGGTTTGCCTTGAAAAGTGCGTTCACTTCTTCCAGCTCCCCCAGGATGCGGGTCTCAAGCCCTTCCTCCGCTGCCAGATCGTACAGGCTTCCGCCGTACATCCTTGCGATCTCGGTCATGATGCTTCACCCACATTTTTGATAAATTCGTCGATCAGGTCCCTGTGGTCCTCTTCGCGGATCTCGCGCTCCACCACTTTGGAGGCGATCTCCATGGCAATGCCGCCGATCTCGTCCTTGACCTCGTTCACGGCCTTCTTGCGCTCCTGCGCAATGTCGGCCTCGGCCTTCTGCTTGAGGGCAGCAGCCTGGGCACGGGCCTCGCCCACGATCTCTTCGCCGCGGGCAGTGGCGGTCTTTTGGGCACTTGCCACGATCTGGTTGGCCTCGGTGCGGGCGTTCTGCAGGTTCTGCTCATACTCCGCCTTCATGGCCTCGGCTTCCTCCCGCAGCTTCTTGGCGTCCGCGATCTCGCTGTCTGCCTTGGCCTTGCGGTCGGCAATGACTTTCTTGACCGGATTCAGCAGGAACTTTTTAAAGATCAGCATCTGGATCATCAGGTTGCAGATCTGGGCCAGAAAGGTCCAGCCATCCAGGGTGATCAGTGCCTGGTACACTTGTTCCATAAGCGTCTCCTTTCGTTCGGTTTTCAGAGTAAAACGCTTATGCCAGGTACTTCATGAACATACCGGGTGCCAGGAAGATCAGCAGCAGGCCGGTGACAAAGCCGTAAATACCGGTGGTCTCGGAAAGGGCAACGCCCAGGATCAGGGTGCTGGTCACGTCGCTCTTGCATTCGGGCTGACGGCCAACGGCCTCACAGGCAGCAGCAGCAGCGTTGCCTTCGCCAATGCCGGGGCCGATGCCGGCGATCAGAGCACAGCCTGCGCCGATGCCGCAGCCTGCCAGAGCGATACCACGAGCCAGGTACTGGAAGTCAGTCATAAGATTTGTCCTCCTAAAAGAAAGATGTTGTGTTGTGGAGATGCCGGGAGCGTTACTCTTCGCCGGCAGCACGTTTGATGAAGATTGCGGTCAGGGTACAGAAAATGAACGCCTGGATGCAGCCGCCGAACCAGTCAAAGTACAGGCCCGTAAAGGCCGGGATACCGATCTGGAACAGCTGGATCTGGCCCAGCACCCCGGGCAGCCAGCCAAAGAGCACATGGCTCAGGCTTGCCAGCGCCCAGTACAGCAGTGTGGAGATGACCGTACCGGACAGGATGTTGCCAAAGTGACGGAACGCCATGCTGACAGGGGTGGACACCTCCGACAGCACATTGATGGGTGCCATGATGAAGATGGGGTCCAGCAGACCCTTGAGGTAGCTGAGGATGCCGTTCGTTTTGATCTTGTAATACATGATCAGAACGAACACCACGATGGCCCAGGCCGCCTCGGTGTTCAGGTCCGCCGTGGGGCTCCACAGGCCCACCACGCTGATCAGGTTGCACCCGATGCTCAATGCGAAGATCGAGCCGATGAGCGGGATATACTGGTCAAAGTGGAAGCCCATGTTGTCGTGCACGAACTGGTCCAGCCGCGTGACGATGAACTCCGCGGCCGCCTGCCGTTTGGACACGTTTTCCAGCTTGAGGCCATGCCCCAGCCAGATGGCCAGACCCGAAAGCAGCGCCATCACGATCCAGGTACTCACAAGGGTCTGGGTGATCTTGAAGTCGCCCAGCAGCGGGATGTTGGTATGGATGGTGTACAGGATCTTTGCGCCGTTCAGTTCCATTTGTTAGGTTTCACCCCCTTCGTCACGGGTTCCATCCGCCTGCGCCGGGGCAGGGGCGGGGTCGTCCTCCACAGAGACGTCCACCGGCTCCTGCGGGGCCGCAAGCGGCTTGTACTTGCCGGTTATTTGCAGATAGTAAATGGTAACACGCGGAAAAAACAGCGGAAGCACACCGGCAAACGGCTGGAAGCAGGGGGCCGCAATGGCCACCACCACCCACACCGCCTGCAGCAGCATGCGGCTGTTGTAGGATAGCTGTAAGGTCGCTTTGCGCTTTTTCTCGTCCGGCTCGTCAATGATCTTCTGCACCACAAAGCAGATGCCGGCAAAGTTGCCGATGGCCACGGCCGCGCCCACAAGGCTGGCCAGCACCACCGTGTAGTCAAACCTGACCCACCCCACCAGATGCAGTGCTGCGAACAGCACCCACATGGCTGCGGTGCAGATGGCTGTGCCTCCGGCGATACGCAGCAGCTGCTTTCTGGATTCCGGCTCCAGTTTCATAAAAAAGCCCTCCATTACTGGTGGGAGTTGAAGCCCACCCGGTGATTTTTTTCCTTTTTGGAGCGGTCCAGGCGCTCTTTGCAGAACACCCAGAAATTTTGCGCTCCCGCCGCCAGCCCCAGCAGCACCGCCGGCAGGAACAGCCATTCCGGCCAGTTCCAGCGTTCCACGGCCCACCAGCACCCCGCCAGGCACAGCACCAGCGGCAGAAGCATGTTCAGGCCCAGCTGGGTCAGCCAGACCAGATCCTCCAGTGCCTTGTACCAGCCTTTCAATGCGGTTTTCCCTCCCAGTGCGGCCTGCGATGCAGCATCCAGTATCTGGATATTCTGCCAGCATCCGGCGGCAGCAAAAATTCTTATGTGCCTAGTATAATTCAATCCGGCTGTTTTTTCAATTGATTTTCCACTGATTTTTGGCAAATCTTCATAGTTCCGCCACAGTCTCTTCACAGTTGTCCGCCTGTGGTGGAGTTTGTGCGCCTGCGGCCCCATCAATACCAAAACTTTGCCCAAAAGTTTGTGCAGGATGCAAAAAAGCCGCCCGGCTCATGAAAGAACCGGGCAGCTTTCAGCTTATTTTATGCGGGCAGCAGGCTCAGTCAGCCTTGCGCTGGATCCAGATCTGGGTGCCAAAGAAGGGGTTGGCGGTACCCAAGCACAGGCCCTGGTCGGTGGTGGCAAACACACGCAGACCATGGTTGTAGGGGTCCCCAAAGCCATCAATGGTAATGGTCTCAAAGTTGACGCCATCCTCGGTAACGTACAGGTCAAAGCCACGCTTTGCCGTCCGCAGATAGTTCAGCAGCTTGATCGCACTGGCCATGTTCCGCACCGTGATGTTCTTGAACACAAAGTTATAAGAGAACTTGATGGTCTGAGCCAGGGTATCGGGGTTGCCGGTGCCGTTGGGGTCCACCGTTGCCAGGGCCTTCATCAGGGCCTTCAGGTAGTTCCACTGGTCCTTCCACTCGGAGGGGGTGCGCTTCAGCAGGTTGCCGTTGACGAACTGGCCAAAGCACTCCAGCAGACTGCTGGCATCGTGGGTGCCCACATACAGCTTGCCGTCGTAGACCTCCATGCGCCAGATGTACTGGTTCTCGTTGCGGCCAAAGCCGGACTTCAGGCCGGAGAGACTGCCGTTGGGGAACATCTTGGTGGAGTTGCCCACCACCAGCTCCATGTTCTCGTTCTTGTCCATGCGGTACAGGTTCACGGACTGGTCCAGGTTGGCGTTGAGGAACCGGCAATCCAGGCCGCCGCCAAACTGGCCGTCGGCGTTTTTACCGGTCTTGGAGAACAGGACCCGCTCCAGCGCGATCTCCTCATCGTTGTACTCGCCGATGTACAGGTAATCGTTAAACACCATCAGGTTGGCTGCGCCGGAACGGGTGCGCTCCGGGTCGATGCCAAAGGTGTACCGGGCACCGTCCTTTTTCTGGTCACCAGCCACAGGGGTCCAGGTAAAGGTGCCGTCGGCATTCCGGTCGCCACGCACCAGTGCAAAGGACTGCATGGTGTTTTTGTTGGGCATATTGTCCAGGGTGCCGGTGCAGATGGAAACATACAGGCTGTTGTTGTACTCCACCATATCCCAGATGCTGCCGCCGTAGATGCTGTCGGCATAGCGGTAAGCCGGGTAGTTGAACAGGCTCTCGGAATCTGCGATCTGGGTAAAGCCCTTCTCCGGGTCGGAGGAGATCAGCAGGGTGGCACTGCTCTTGCCGGTGGCGGCGTCCATGGTCACGTTGCTGATGACCAGCTGGTCCTGATAGACGCACATCCCACGGATGCCGGTGCTGATGCCCTCCTTGTAGGCTGCAGCGTAATCCTGCACACTGTTCAGGCCTGCATACACGACCTTGCATTCGTCCGTCTCCGGGTCCACCTGCCACACGCTGGGCAAAAAGCCAATGCCGCCGCCGCCCACGCTGCCGCAGAAGTACAGCTTGCCGTGGTACTCGATGGCATTGCGGAACAGGGGGGTATGACCGTTGAGGGTGCCGGACATCAGCACCTTGGTCTCGCCGGTCTTGGTGTTGATTTTTACCAGCACGCCCTTGGGTTTGCCGCCGTCGGCTTCTTCCAGGAAGAAGGTGCCGTTGTAGAGGGCGTCGAAGGTAGCCTTCAGGACCCTGTCATCGAACTCGTCCCCCAGGCTGCTCTTCATTAGAGAGAGGGTGTTGCCGATGGCTGCGTAGCAGGTGCCCACATAGATCCAATCGCCGTAGCCCACAGCAGCCCATGCGTAGTTCTGGCCCCGGTCGCCGGCATTGTAGCCCTCAGCCTCCGGGTCGGTCACCACGTCCACTGCCCCATCGCCCAGATAGTCCACAACGCCGTCTGCCGTCTTGACGTCCTTTTCCGGGTGAGAGAGCTTTTCAAACGTATAGCCGTTTTTGTTGTAGTAGAAGGTGTTGCTGTCCTCCAGGGACTCAACCGAGGTCAGATCTTCCCAGGTATTGACCTCTGCAGCAGCCTCTGCACCCTCCGCAGAAGCCAGAAGCTGCACCGGCAGAGCGGACAGCATAGCCGCTGCCAGCACACCGCTGATCACACGTTTCCAGTTCATAATATTCTCCTCTTTATGGCACTGCAATTTCCCACACCTATTATGAAGAAATTGTTAAAAGCCGCTTCAGTATAGCACACAATTTCCCAGAGCGCAAGGACGTTTTTCAACAAAAGACCGTTTCTTTCGGAAAAGATCGGGTAAAAACTCGCAAAAAAGCCGCCCAGCTCCTGCGAACCGGGCGGCTGTTGGCTGCTGTGGAAAATGATTTACCAGAGGTTTGCGGTCTCGTTATACAGGCCCTCGTAGCTCTTGGCGGAGACGTCCCAGCTGAAGTCGCACTCCATGCAGTGACGCACCAGGTTGTGCCAGTTTTTCTTGTCGTTGTAGGCATCCTGTGCGTGGCAGCAGGCCTCGTACAGCTCGTGGGCGCTGTAACCGGCAAAGGTAAAGCCATTGCCGTCGCCCATGGTGCTGTCGTGGATGGAGTCGCGCAGACCGCCAGTCTCACGCACGATGGGAGGCGTGCCGTAACGGCAGGCCACCATCTGGGCCAGGCCGCAGGGCTCGCTCTTGGACGGCATAATAAAGGCGTCTGCACCGGCGTAGATCTCCTGCGACAGGGCCGGCTCGAAGCCGATGTAGGTGCCCACACGGCCCGGGTGACGGGCGCACAGTTCGGAGAAGAAGTTCTCGTACTGGCTCTCGCCGCTGCCCAGGATCACCAGCTCGATGCCGCGGTCCACCAGACCGTCGGCGACGCTCTGCACCAGGTCAAAGCCCTTCATGCCGACCATGCGGCTGACCATGCCAAAGACGGGGCTGCCGTCCTTGTTCAGGCCGAACCTGTCCTGCAGGGCCTCCTTGCACTTTGCCTTGCCCTCTTCAAAGTTGTCGATGCTGTAATTGAAGGGGATGTGCTTGTCGGTGGCGGGGTCGTTGGCATCCATGTCGATGCCGTTCAGAATGCCGCACAGCTTATACTGCTTTTCCCGCAGCAGGGCATCCAGACCGTAGCTGAACCAGGGGTCCAGGATCTCCTGTGCGTAGGTGGGGCTGACCGTGGTGATCTTGTCGGCCGTCTCAAAAGCGCCCTTCATGAAGTTGGCGCAGCCATCGTACTCCACGATGTGCTGGTCCCGGCGGCCGATGCCGCAGGTATCTTCCAGAATGTCGGTGCCGTACTTGCCCTGGTAGGCAATGTTGTGGATGGTGAACACCGTCTTGATGCGGTTGAACTTATCCAGATGGCGGTAGTACAGGTTCAGGTACACGGGCACCAGAGCGGTCTGCCAGTCATTGCAGTTGATGATGTCCGGGGTGAAGTCGATGTAGAACAGGGTCTCCAGCACGGCACGGGAGAAGAAGGCGAAACGCTCGCCGTCATCGTAAAAGCCGTAGAGACCGCGGCGCTTGAAGTAATACTCGTTGTCGAGGAAGTAGTAGGTCACGCCGTCCACTTCGGCCTTGAACAGGCCGCAGTACTGGCTGCGCCAGCCCACAGGAACGGAGTAGTTGGTAACGTACTCCAGCTTATCCCGGAACTTCAAATCGCCGTACAGGGGCATAATGACACGGGCGTCCACGCCGTCCTTCACCAGGGCTTTGGGCAGGGCACCGGCCACGTCTGCCAGACCACCGGATTTTGCAAAGGGGTTTGCTTCCGAAGCAGCATACAGGATTCTCATAGGTTCGCTCCTTCCATATTGGGGTCATGATCCGCTCTCCCCTCCCACCGCCAGGCAGCGGAACGGATACACATACAAAAGAGCAGGCGGGGGCACACAAGTGCCCCCGCCCCTCTCAAGAGGGGCTACCGGGGAGGAAGCCGCCCCTATGGATATTGCAAGGATCAGACGGTGTGCTTCTTCTGCACATACACCGGGAAGCTCTCGGTGCCGGACAGCTTCTTGCCGGCGGTGATCTTCACGTTCTTGTCGGTGACCACACAATCCAGCTCCACGTTGGGCTCCACCACGGTGTCCTGCATGAGCACGCAGTTCTTGACCACTGCACCCTTCTTGATCTTGACGCCGCGGAACAGCACACAGTTCTCCACGGTGCCCTCAATGAGGCAGCCGTCGGCCAGGATGGAGTTTTCCACCTTGGAGCCGGTGACATAACGGGTGGGGTTGTCGTCACGGATCTTCGTGTAGACCGGGCTGCTCTTCGGGAACAGGGCATCCAGGTTCTTCTCGTCGATGAGCTTCAGGTTCTCGTCAAAGTAGCTCTTCATGTCGCAGACATGAGCCACATAGCCGGTGTACTCCAGCGCATGGATGTTCAGGATGTTGACATTGTGTGCCAGGATATCGCGCTCGAAGTAGATCAGGCCGCGGGAAGTTGCGTCCTTGACCAGCTTGATCAGGGTCTCGCGCTCCAGCACATAGATGTTCAGGTCCAGGTTCTGCACGCCGGGGCGGTAGTCATTGAACAGCAGCTCGGTCACATGGCCGTCGGCATCGACGGTCAGGGTATAGTTGTCGTTCTTGCGGCCCTCGGGGATCTCGGTCTTCTGGTAAGCGACGGTCACATCGGCACCGCTTGCCTGATGGGCAGCCAGCAGAGCGTTGAAGTCGTAGTTGATGGCGATGTTGGCATCGCTCATGACCACATACTTCTCCTTCTGATTCTCCAGGAAGTTCAGGATGGAGCCCAGAGCCTCCACACGGCCGGAGTAAATGCGCACGCCCTTTTCTGCAAAGGGAGGCACGATGTTCAGGCCGCCGTGACGGCGGGCCATATCCCATTCACGGCCGGTGCCCAGGTGATCCATCAGGGAGTGGTAGTTCTTACGCACCACGATGGACACGTTGGAGATGCCGCAGTTGGCCATGCTGGACAGCACAAAGTCCACCATGCGGTAACGGCCTGCAAAGGGGATCGAAGCCATTGCACGCTCGGTCACCAGCTCCGGAACGGTATTGTCATAGCTGTTGGGGAAAATGATGCCCAACGCATTGGTGTTCTGTCTCAGCATACTTCCACGCCCTCCTTGACGGATTCAAACACTTTTGCGCCCTCCTTGACGGTGGCGCCTGCACCGACCGTCAGACCGGTGCCCACATGTGCGATGGGGCCGTCGCCGCCGACCTTTGCACCGGCACCGACCACAACGTCCTCTGCCAGGATGCAGCGCTTGACCACGGCACCTGCCTTGACGACCACGCCGTCCATCAGGACAGCGTCCTCCACGGTAGCGCCCTCTTCCACCACGACGCCTGCGCTCAGCACAGAGTGCTTGACGGTGCCGTAGATCTTGCAGCCCTCGGTGACCAGAGAGTCCTGCACGACGGCGCGGGGGCCGATCTTCTGAGCCGGCAGCACGGGGTTGCGGCTGTAGATCTTCCAGGTCTTGTCGAAGATGTCGATGCCGGAGTTCTCGGGATCCAGCACTTCCATGTTGGCTTCCCACAGGCTGTCGATGGTGCCCACGTCACGCCAGTAACCGGCAAAGCGGTAAGCGTACATCTTGCGGCCGTCGCGCAGCAGGGCGGGGATGATGTTCATGCCGAAGTCGTTCTTGGAGTTGGGGTCTGCCTCGTCCTCTTCCAGATACTTCTTCAGGACATCCCAGTTGAAGATGTAAATGCCCATGGAAGCCAGGTTGGACTTGGGTACCGGGGGCTTCTCCTGGAACTCGGTGATGCGGTCGTTCTCGTCAGCGACCATCAGGCCAAAGCGGGAAGCTTCCTTCCAGTCCACTTCCATGACGGCCACAGAGAACTCTGCGCCCTTTTCCTTGTGGAAGCGCAGGAAGTCTGCGTAGTCCTGCTTGCAGATCTGGTCACCGGACAGGATGATCACATACTCGGGATCATAGCTGTCGATGAAGCCGATGTTCTGATAGATCGCGTTTGCCGTGCCCTTATACCAGTCGGTGCCCTTAGCCTGCTCGTAAGGGGGCAGGGTGTGCACGCCGCCGTGCAGACGGTCCAGATCCCAGGGCTGGCCGTTGCCGATGTACTCGTTCAGCTTCTGGGGCTGATACTGGGTCGCAATGCCAACGGTATCAATGTTGGAGTTCACGCAGTTGGACAGCGGGAAGTCCACGATGCGGTACTTACCGCCGAAGGACACCGCAGGTTTTGCCGTTTTCTGTGTCAGCGCGTACAAGCGCGAGCCACGTCCGCCGGCAAGGATCATTGCCACAATTTCTTTTGCCATAGCTTTATTCTCCCCTTTAACATTAACATTTCCGTTGTTCGGAAATGAGCGTCAACAAATGATCGTGTAGAACGGATGGGTTACTCTTTGGCTGCCTTGGGTTTGCGGCCGCGCTTTTTGGGCGCTTCCTCTGCTGCCGGTTCCGGCTCAGCCTTTGCCTTCCGGGTGGGTTTCTTCACCGGCTTTTCGGCCGGTGCTTCGGCGGCCTTGGGCTTACGGCCGGGCTTTTTTGCATCCTTTTCCGTGGGGGCCTCCGGGGCAGCCTTGGGTTTGCGGCCAGGCTTTTTCACGGCCTTTTCTGCCGGGGCTGCCTTGGTGGTCTTTTTGGCGGCGGTCTTTTTGCCGGGCTTTTTCGCCTTGTCCGCTGCAGTTTTGGCGGTGCGCTTTGTAGGCACCTCAAAGTACAGGGTGCTCATGGGGGGCAGGGTGATGGTGATGCTCTGCTCAAAACCGTGCATGGGCTTTTTGTGGGTCCGCACGGGCTTGTTGTGGACAGCACCGGAGCCGCCAAAGGCAGCGTCGTCGCTGTTCAGCACCTCTTTGTAGGTACCGGTCACCGGGGCACCCAGGGTGTAGCCCTCCCGGAGCACAGGGTTGAAGTTGCACACCACCAGGATCTGCTTGCCGGCAGTATCCTTGCGCAGGAAGGCGATAACGCTCTGCTGGGAGTCGTCCGGCACGATCCACTGGAAGCCCTCCCAGCTGTAGTCCACCTGCCAGAAAGCGGGGTGGTCCTTGTAGAAAGCGTTGAGGGTCTTGGCATAGTTCTTCAGCTCGGTGTGCTTGTCGTAGCCCAGCAGCATCCAATCCAGCTGCTTGGCCTCGTTCCACTCGGCAAACTGGCCGAACTCCTGACCCATGAACAGCAGCTTCTTGCCCGGGTGCGCCATCATGTAGCCAAAGAAGGTGCGCAGGTTGGCAAACTTTGCCTCATACTCGCCGGGCATCTTGTTGATCAGACTGCCCTTGCCGTGCACCACTTCGTCGTGGCTGATGGGCAGCACAAAGTTCTCGCTGAACGCATAGAAGAAGCTGAAGGTAACCTTGTTGTGGTTGCCTGCGCGGAAGAGCGGGTCTGTCTTCATGTAGCTGAGCATGTCGTTCATCCAGCCCATGTTCCACTTGAAATTGAAGCCCAGGCCGCCGTCCGAAGCGGGCTTTGTGACCATAGGCCATGCGGTGGACTCCTCCGCGATCATGTACTTGTGGGGGTGACGGCCCAGCACGGTGTTGTTGAGCTTGCGCAGGAAGGCCACGGCCTCCAGGTTCTCCTTGCCACCGTCCTTGTTGGGCTCCCACTCGCCCTGCTTGCGGTTGTAATCCAGATACAGCATGGAAGCCACAGCGTCCACCCGCAGGCCGTCGATGTGGTACTGCTCCAGCCAGTACAGAGCGCTGGAGATCAGGAAGCTCTGCACCTCGTTGCGGCCGAAGTCGAACACCATGGTGCCCCACTCCTTGTGCTCACCGCGCTTGGGATTGGGGTCCTCATAACAGGGCTCACCGTCAAAGTTGTACAGGCCGAACTGGTCCTTGGGGAAGTGGGCAGGCACCCAGTCCATGATCACGCCGATGCCGGCTGCGTGCAGCTTATCCACAAAGGTCATGAAGTCCTTGGGGGTGCCGTAGCGGCTGGTGGGGGCAAAATAGCCGGTGACCTGATAACCCCAGCTGCCGTCGAAGGGATATTCCATCACGGGCAGCAGCTCCACATGGGTATAACCCATCTCGGTGATGTAGGGGATCAGCTGGTCGGCCAGCTCTGCGTAGTTGTAGGGCTTGTTGCCCTCTTTCATCTTCCAGCTGCCGACGTGCATCTCGTAGATGTTCATGGGGCCGTTGATCACGTCGGCCTTCTTCTGGGCGGCCTGCCAGGCCTCATCGTGCCAGGCAAAGCCGGAGATATCATAGACCTTGCTGCCGTTGGACGGCCGGGTCTCGGCGTGGAACGCATAGGGGTCAGCCTTGTAGACAAGGTCGCCTGCACGCGTGGTCACGCAGTATTTGTAAACGTCGAATTCCTTCATGCCAGGAATAAACAATTCCCACACAGAATCCCCATCCACCTTGTGCATGGGGTGGCTGCCGGGCTTCCAGCTGTTGAAGTCGCCTACCACGCTGATGGCCACAGCGTGCGGTGCCCATACGCGGAACACGACGCCGGGCTCGCCTGCGCGTGTTTCCAGATGTGCGCCGAAGTAACGATAGGCCTCGCAGTTGTTGCCCTGCTTGAACAGATACACCGGCAGATCCGATGCATTGCCCTGAATCTTTTCTTCGGTCGGTTTCATAGACTGCTCCTCCCCGTACAGATCCGCATACGCGCACCTGTAGCTTTTTACTCTTTTATATTAAAGAATTCCGACCGGTTTTTCAAGGCCTTTTCTGGAAAAATACCCATAATCTTTTCTTCAATATTTCTCCCTTATATACACACCCGCCAATTTTTTACAAAATTTATCGTGAATCTTACCAATGCAATGAAAAAAGCGGAGCCTCTGCACCTCTCTCTTTTGGGAGAAACGTACAAATGCTCCGCTCTGCGGGGTCCTTTTCTGTTATGGGGTCATGCGGCGGACCGGTCAGCCCACCACATACACATTCACCTGAATGGCACCGTTGATCACGCTCTCGGCGTAGGTCTCATAGAACAGGTCCACCAGGATCTGACCCTTCTGCACCGCGATGCCGGTGTCGGTGGCCACCGCGTAGCCGTACACGAACTTTCCGTCCGTAGAAGTGATGTACAGCTTGGTGCCGTAGGGGATCACATCCGGGTCCACGGCCACGGTGCCGTAGCCAAGGCCCAGGCCGGAAGAGCCCTTGCCGGTTTTAGAATAATAACCGGTGGCCTTGCCGGTGAGCACCTTGCTGTAGGAAGCAGGGGCATTGGTGGTGCCGTCCGGGCCGGTCAGGGGCGAGACGGGTGCGCCTGCGCCGTAGGTCTTGATGACATGGTTCGTGGGCTGCACGGTGGTGGTGGAATCCACCACGATGCTGTTCTCCAGCTCACCGTCCACATAGCGGTCGCGGGTGGTCACGGTCTGCTGGCCCTCGGCACCGTGCTGCACGGTGGTGGTGCGCCCGGTGTTGCGGAAGTACAGGCTGGTATAGACATACTCGGTATCATAGGGGATGGCCTGCGTTTCCACGCGGTCCTGATAGTCCACGCGGTGCACCACGATCGGGGTGCCTGCGGTCACCAGGCGGTCCAGGGCAGGCTCGGTGTAGTCATCGCCCTCCAGGGTGATGCCGGCGCGCTGCAAGGCATCGGCCACAGTGCCGTACACCATCTTCACCGGGTAGGTCTGGCCGTCGGCCTGGATGTTCACCGAGAATGCGCGCTCAATGTTCAGGGTGGCAAGGTTGCCGCTGAACGCCGTGTAATAGACCTGGTCGCCCTCTTCGGACTGGATGCCGGAGAGGCTCATGACCTTAGCGGGGTCGGTGGCAGAGGTGAGGATCACCTGCTTGGCCCCATTGGAGTCGGTGACGTAGGTCAGCCGCAGATTCGCAGCGGTCACACCAAGGGTAGCCACAAGGCACACGACCATGACACAAAACGCCAGCACGCGGGAAGAGACTGCAGATCTGCAGCCCGAGGATGCTTTTTTCAAGTTTACGGAAGCGATACGAGACAACTCCTCTCTTCTTGTTTTTGGTGCGGCCGCGGATGCTGCATTGCACCCCGGCCGCCGGGACTGCGGAGCACCAGGGGCTCCACAATCAAATACGATGCTTTTCCGGCTGTGGAAGCCAAGCATCGTATTGCGTCGGAATCCGTTCCAACGGGACATTGCTCCGTCCCCCGGCACAGGCCCCCATTGCCTGCACCGTACCGTCCGCTCAGACGGCATTTCACTTCATCCAGATAAAATTTAAACGCTGCAACGTCCGTTGCTCCGTTGCGCGGTATTATCTTACCAGACCGGAGCCGATTTGTCAAATCGGGCGTCTCCACTTTGTTAGATGCTTGACATTCTTTTTTGTGCAATTTTAACAGTGTTTCCTGCAAAATATTGTTTTTTAAGTTATTTCCTCCGGATTTTTCGCCTTTTTTCGTCTTTGTTCTGTTCATGAATTTTTAACATTTGCATCCGTCCCGGACGCCCCGGAACGACCCGTTTCCGGCCCTCCCGCACGGAAACAAGCGGCCAAATACCGCAGTTTTCTGCACAAAACCAGGCCCGCCGCCGGGCATTTTCCGCACCCGGAATTGCCCCCGAATTACCCCCAAAAACACCCCTCCGGCAAAATGCCGAATCCCAGAAATCTGCGGAGAAAAAGAACACACTTCTGCTGCCGCGCGCCCCGGCGTACAATCAAATAAAAAAACCGGAAAGGAAGGTCAAAACCATGAAGATCCAAATCATTCATCGAGCCTGCGGCGGCACCGAATTCCTGCCGCAGCCCAGCCGCCTGCACCTGGGCGCACAGAACGCGGAAGGCGTGGACCGGCTGCAGTTCCAGCTGCCCGAAAGCTGGGCCGACTGCGCCATTGCCCTGTACCTGCGCCGCAGCGACGGCACCCAGCTGGCCCCGGTGCCGCTGGACGGCGATGCCTGCGTGACGGTGGACCGCCGCCTCACCGGCTGCACCGGTGGGCAGTGGATGCTGGCCGCCGTGAGCAGCTCCGGCTACACCGCCTACACCCGCCCCGGCCGGTACGACACCTATGCCACCCTGCCCACCGACGGCGGCTCCGAGGACCTGCCGCCCACCCTGTACGAGCAGTTCGTGGCCCGCGTGCTGGAAAGTGCCAGCACAGCCGCCACGGCGGCCCAGAGCGCCTCGGCCAGCGCCGAACGCTGCACTTCCAGTGCCGCACAGGCACAGACTGCTGCCCGGCAGGCCAGCACCAGCAGCACCGCGGCGGCCGGGTGTGCATCCCGGGCCGAGGCTGCTGCCGCCCGCGCCGAAGAGCTGGCCCCGGCAGACGGTCAGGTACTGAGCGTGAACGGCAAAAGCGGTGTAGTGGTCCTGCGTGCGCAGGACGTGGGTGCCCTGCCCCGGCCTGCGCAGCCGGCAGCCGGCTCCCTGCTGCGGGTTCTGAGCGTGAACCCCGACACCGGTGCCCTGCTCACCGACACTACGCCCCCGCCCGACCTGACGCCCTATGTGCGCAGCAGCACCCTGCCGGACGCAAAGACCCCCGGCCCGGTGCGCATCGACCCGCAATACGGCGTGGCTGTGCGGGAGGACGCCACCCTGACCCTTGTGCCTGCCTCCGCCGAGCAGCTGGACAGCATGACCGACGGCTTTGCGCCGCTCACCCCGGCCCTGCTGCCCTACGGCGTAAAAAAAGCACTCACCACCGCCAGCACTGCCGCCGGATGGACCGGTGCGGAAAAGACGGCCGCCCTGCGCACGCTGGGTGCCGACCTGACCGCCTACTATACCCGGCTGGAGGCCGACGCCAAGTTCGGCACGCCGTACACCCTGCCGCCCGCTACGGCGGACCAGCTGGGCGGCGTGAAGGTGGGCGACTATCTGGACGTGGACGAGGACGGCACCCTCAGCGGCAAGACCCTCAATGATAAGATCGCTGCCGCCGTGGCGGTCAAGTCGGAGGCGCGACTGGTGTGGAACACCCATGTGACGTCTCCTAACAAATTCACAACTTGGGATGTTCAGATTCCAGGCAATGTTGATAAGATATGCATTACCAAAGGCAAGTACAACAGCTACGGTAATAACACTGAAAAAAGCATTGCACGCGGTGGCACGACAACTTATGACTGTGACATCAATTTTACAATCACATTCCAAACAAACGGCATCCTTCATGTTGTTTCTCCATACAAAACAGTGTTCCCTTTGGAACTCTGGATTGACGGCTACCACTACCCCACCCTTGCCGACCTTCTGACGCAGGTGACCGCCGTGGAGAGCAGTGTCACCGATCTTCAGGTGGCCCTGTGCGAGCTGTACGAAGAAAAGGAGGAAAATTGATGGCGAAAATTTATGCAGCCCTGATCCGCAAGGGTATTAAGACGCTGGACGAGGTGCCCGCCCGTCTGCGCAGCACCGTGGAAGCCCTGCTGGCGGAGGTGGAAGCCGATGCTTGAAGCCTGGTCCCGCACGCGGGACGGCACCCGGAAGCTGAGCGCAAACTTCACCGTGGCCGAGTTTGCCTGCAAAGATGGCTCGGATCCCGTGTTCGTGGACAGCAGCCTTGCCGCCCTGCTGCAGAAGATCCGCGACCACTTCGGCCGCCCCGTAGTCATCACCAGCGGCTACCGCACCGCCGCCCACAACAAATCCGTGGGCGGGGCCGCCTACAGCCAGCATCTGTATGGGCGCGCTGCCGACATCCGGGTGCAGGGCATCCCGGTGGAGCAGCTGGCCGCCTATGCAGAGACCTGCCTGCCCGGCACCGGCGGCATCGGCCGGTACCCGCCCCGGGCCGGGCGGGCTGTGGGCTGGGTCCATGTGGACACCCGCCCCGCCAAAAGCCGCTGGACAGGTTAAGAAGGAGGTGAATCCAATGGAAAGCATCCTGTCCGCCCTGATCGCCGGTGCCGTGACCCTGATCGGGGTGCTGATCGCCAACAGCCGCAGTCAGGCCGTGACCGACACCAAACTGGAAGAACTGACCCGCGAGGTGCGCGAGCACAACAATTTCGCCCGCCGCGTGCCCATTCTGG
>UQDV01000030.1 GCA_900539945.1 uncultured Faecalibacterium sp. | reverse complement strand
AGCCGTTTTTATTCCACCAGCGGAGCTGGTGGTTGTCGCTCGCTCAAGCTACCCAAAACAAAAAAAGGAACCGCCGCAGCGGTTCCTTTTTTTGTTTTATAAGGGCATCTCACAGGGTCTGGTCCGGGCCCTGGGCCTGCTGCTGGCTGGTGTACAGCATCATCAGGTGGTTGGCGCTTTCCTCCAGCTGGCTCTTGGCCTGCCGCAGGGCCGCTTCCTCGGTCTCGTTCATCTTCTCGGGCTTGTCCTTGCGCAGGCAGCGGCGCAGGTTGGCCACATCGGTCTTGATGCGGTTCTTTTCGTCGCGGTCCAGCTCCTTTTTGCACTTGGACAAGGCCTCGTCCACCTTGTAGGCCAGCACCTCGGCCTGGTTGTGCAGCTCCAGCCGCTCCTTGCGGCGGCTGTCCTCGGCCTCGTAGGCCGCGGCATCCGCCATAGCGCGCTGGATCTCGTTTTCGGACAGGTTCGTGCTGCCGGTGATGGTGATGTTCTGCTCCCGGCCGGTGCCCAGATCCTTGGCCGACACCTTGACCACGCCGTTGACGTCGATGTCAAAGGTGACCTCGATCTGCGGCTTGGAGGAGAAACCGCCCCGGATGCCGTTGAGCTTGAACTTGCCCAGACTCTTGTTGTCGCGGGCAAAGTGGCGCTCGCCCTGCAGCACGTTGATCTCCACGCTGGTCTGCATGGGACGTGCCGTGGTAAAGATCTGGCTCTTGCGGGTGGGGATCATGCTGTTGCGGGTGATCAGCGGGGTGGCCACGCCGCCCAGCGTCTCAATGGACAGGGTCAGCGGGGTGACATCCATCAGCACCAGACCCTGTGCGGCGGCACCGGTAGCACCAGCCAGCTTGCCGCCGCCCTGCAGCAGACCGCCCTGCACGGCGGCACCCATGGCCACGCACTCGTCCGGGTTCAGGCTGTGGCTGGGCTCACAGCCCAGCAGCTCCCGCACCTGGCGCTCCACGGCGGGCATGCGGGTGCTGCCGCCCACCAGCAGCACCTTGCCCAGCTGGCTGGCGGAGATCCCGGCATCCCGCAGGGCGTTCTGCACCGGGGTCACGGTACGGGCCAGCAGGTCACCGGTCATCATCTCGAACTGCGGGCGGGACAGCGACAGATCCAGATGGTGGGGGCCGTCCTTGCCTACCGCGATGAAGGGCAGGTTCAGCTGCGCGGAGGGTGCACTGGACAGCTCCTTCTTGGCCTTTTCCGCTTCCTCCTTCAGGCGGCCCATAGCAGCCGGATCGCGGGAGAGGTCGATGCGGTCGGACTTCTTGAACTCGGCCACGGCGTACTCCACGATGCGCTCGTCAAAGTCATCGCCGCCCAGATGGGTGTCGCCGCCGGTGGCCAGCACTGTAAAAGTACCGTCCTCGATCTCGATGATGGACACATCAAAGGTGCCGCCGCCCAGATCGTACACCAGGATCTTCTGGGGTGCTTCGTTGTCCAGGCCGTAGGCCACAGCGGCAGCCGTCGGCTCGTTGATGATGCGCAGCACGTTCAGGCCCGCGATGCGTCCGGCGTCCTGGGTGGCCTTGCGCTGGCTGTCGTCGAAGTAGGCGGGCACCGTGATAACGGCCTCGGTCACCGGCTCGCCCAGATAGCTCTCGGCGTCGCGGCGGATCTTGGCCAGGATCATGGCGCTGATCTCCTGCGGGGTCAGGTCCTTGCCGTCGATGTGCACCCGGTAATCGCTGCCCATGTGGCGCTTGATGCTGGTCACGGTGCGGCCGGAGTTGGTGGCGATCTGCCGCTTGGCCGCGCCGCCCACCAGACGCTCGCCGTCTTTGGTAAAGGCCACCACGCTGGGGGTGGTGCGCTCGCCCTCTGCGTTGGTGATGACCACAGGCTTGCCGCCTTCCACCACCGCCACACAGGAATTTGTTGTGCCAAGGTCAATGCCGATCACTTTGCTCATATCGTTTTCCTCTCTTTGCGGCGCATCCCGTCCGCTAAAGCATTTTATTCACCTGATCATCTTACCCGATGCCTGTGACCATTTTTTAGTCCAATTGTAAAGAATCTATGTTGTAGGCCGTATTCCGGGGCTTCGGATCGGCCAGTTCCCGCAGCAGCTGTTCCGCTTCTGCCTGCAATTCGGCCGCATCCGGTTCCTTCTCCCGGGCCAGGATGGCAAAGCCCTGGGCGGCCTCTGCCGCCAGTGCCATGGCCTTTTTGGCCGAGACGTAGCGGGTCTCGGCCTGGGCAAGGCGCAGACAGATGCGCGGGGTATACTCGATGTCCGGCATGCCCTGCGCCGTCTGCCGGGCTTTGCGGTAGTACAGCAGGGCCTTGCCCGCTTCGCCCCGGGCAGCGCAGTCCTCGCCCAGCGACAGCATGGCCAGCACCTCGCCGTGGTCGGCGGCGGTGCGCCACATCCGGCGGGCCTCGGTCTTGTTCTGCATCTCGCCCCGGCCCCGGTACAGGCAGTCGGCCAGCAGCGAGAGGCCCATGGCATTGCCCTGCTGGGCGGCTTCGTCGTAGTGGTCGGCCGCCATGCGCCAGTCCCCGGCGCGGGCCGCTTCCCGCCCGGCTTCTACTTCTTCGTCTCCCGGCTCCTCCGGGTTGTGGCCCGCGTGGAGCAGGCCATTGAGCAGGGCCTCATCCAGTGTGGCCGAGTGGCCCCACGGGTCGATGACCACGCCGTCGATGTCCGGCGCATCCAGCACCAGTTCCATGGCGTCCTGCAGGGTGTAGTCCGCCATGGGGCGGGCCGCCGTGCTGCGGTCCACGCAGGCCGCGGCGCTGGAGGTGAACAGCGGCAGCCAGGTACGGTCCTTGTTTTTCAGGGTCCAGAGCGCAAGCCCTCTGGCCTTTTGCTGCGGGACGGGGTTCTCGGCCCAGGGGGCCGGGGTGGGCGGTGTGCCCGGGGCCGTCTGCAGCGGCACCAGAACATGGGTCTCCAGCTCCAGCGCGTAGTTCAGGGCCCCCATCAGGGCCCAGAAGCTCTCCTCGTTCTGCCCGTGATACAGCTGCTCGATCGCCTGCTCGATCGCCGGGCAGCCGGTGCCGCCGGGGCTGTAGCGCACCGGAGTGCGCGGGTGCCGGCTGCTGCCCACCGGGCGGAAGCGCACCCCGCCGTCTGTTCTTCTTGCCATTGTATGTTCCCTGCTTTCCTTCAGTGTCATCTCCTAGTATAGCAGGATTTTCCATCTTTCTCAACGGAAAACCTGCGCTTTGGCTCTGCATCTATCCCGGTAAACGTATGGTTTTTTTCAGCTGTGTGCGCTATAATAGGTAAAATTCCAGAATACTGGGATCAGAAAAGGAGGAAATAGCCTTGAACAACATGCTTGGCTATCTGAGGGACTACAAGCGCGAAAGCGTGCTTGCCCCCCTGTTCAAGATGCTGGAAGCCACATTTGACCTGTTCGTACCACTGGTCATGGCCGATATCGTCAACGTGGGCATTGCCGCCCACGACCTGCACTACATCCTGGTGCGGTGCGGCATCCTGCTTCTGCTGGCCGTCATCGGCCTGACCTGCAGCCTCACGGCGCAGTATTTTTCTGCCAAGGCGGCGGTGGGCTACTCCACTTCCCTGCGGCATGCCCTGTTTGCCCACATCCAGAGCCTGAGCTTTTCGGAGATGGACACCCTGGGCACCAGCACCCTCATCACCCGCATGACCAGCGACATCAACCAGGTGCAGAGCGGCTTGAACCTGTTTTTGCGCCTGTTCCTGCGCAGCCCCTTTGTGGTGATCGGTGCCATGGTCATGGCCTTCACGGTCAACGCGCGGGCCGCCCTGATCTTCGTGGTGGCCATCCCGCTGCTGAGCGTGGTGGTGTTCGGCGTGATGGTCATCACCCGCCCGCTGTACAAGACCGCGCAGGTGCGGCTGGACCGTGTGCTGGGCCTGACCCGCGAGAACCTGACCGGTGTGCGCGTGGTGCGTGCCTTTGACAAGGAGCAGGACGAGATCGACCGCTTCGAGAACGCCAACGACCTGCTGACTAAAATGCAGCTCCATGTGGGCCACCTTTCGGCCCTGATGAGCCCGCTGACCTATGTCATCATCAACATTGCCATCGTGTCACTGCTGTATGTGGGCAGCATTGAGATCAACGTGGGCGGTATGGCCTCCGGCGACGTGATCGCGCTGGTGAACTATATGAACCAGATCCTGATCGAGCTGGTCAAGCTGGCCAACCTGATCGTGCAGGTAAGCAAAGCGCTGGCCTGCGCCGGCCGTGTGCAGGCTGTGCTGGACACCAAGCCCGGCATGGACTTCCCCGCCGAGCTGCGCAGCGAGGTGCCCGCCGACAAGGCCGGTGACGCCGTGCGCTTTGACCATGTGAGCCTGACCTATGCCGGGGCCGGCGCACCCAGTCTGTCCGACATCAGCTTTACCGCCAAGCGCGGCCAGACCATCGGCGTCATCGGCGGCACCGGCAGCGGCAAGTCCAGCCTGGTCAACCTGATCCCCCGCTTTTACGACGCCACCGAGGGCACCGTGGAGATCCTGGGCCGCCCGGCCGCGGACTACCCCCGCGAGGCCCTGCGCGGCAAGGTGAACGTGGTCATGCAGAAGGCCCAGCTGTTCGGCGGCACCATCCGCTCCAACCTGCTGTGGGGCAACAAGAATGCCACCGACGCCGAGCTGTGGGCGGCCCTGGAGACCGCACAGGCGGCAGAATTCGTCCAGGCAAAGCCCCTTGGCCTGGACGAGCCCGTGGAACAGGGCGGCCGGAACCTTTCCGGCGGCCAGAAGCAGCGCCTGACCATTGCCCGTGCACTGGTGGGCAAGCCGGACATTCTGATCCTGGACGACAGCGCCAGCGCCCTGGACTACGCCACCGACGCGGCCCTGCGCAAGGCACTGGCCGCTCTGCCCGGCAGCGTGACCGTGTTCATCGTGAGCCAGCGCGCTGCCAGCCTGCAGCACGCCGACCAGATCCTTGTGCTGGATGACGGCAGGCTGGTGGGCCTTGGCACCCATGACCAGCTGCGCCAGAGCTGCCCGGTGTACGAAGAGATCTATGAGAGCCAGTTCAAGAAAGGGGATGTGCAGAAATGAGCGCGAAAGCCAAAGCAAAACTGACCCCGGAACAGCGCAAGGCCACACTGACCCGTGTGCTGCACAAGATCCGCCCCTATTCCCTGTTCGTGGTCTGCAGCCTGATCGTGGCCGCCGTGAGTGTGGCCGCACAGCTGTATATCCCCATCCTGTGCGGTGACGCCATTGACCTGATGCTGGGCAAAGGCAATGTGGACTTTGCCGGTGTAGGCCGCATCATTGTGGAGGTACTGGTGGTGGCCGTGGTGGCCGCCTTTGCCCAGTGGCTGTTGAGCGTGTGCAACAACCGCATCACCTTTTCGGTGAGCCGAGATCTACGCAACGAGGCCCTGCGCAAGATCCAGACCCTGCCGCTGTCCTACCTCGACAGCCACCCCTCCGGCGACATCGTGAGCCGCATGGTGGCCGATGTGGACACCTTTGCCGACGGCCTGCTGATGGGCTTCACCCAGCTGTTCAGCGGCGTGCTGACCATTCTGGGCACCTTGCTGTTCATGCTGAGCGAGAATGTGGTCATCACGCTGGTGGTGGTGTGCATCACCCCGCTGAGTCTGCTGGTGGCCAGCTTCCTTGCCAAGCGCAGTTACAAGTATTTTCAGGGTCAGAGCAGCGTGCGCGGCGAGCAGACTGCGCTGGTCAACGAGATGATCGAGGGCCAGAAGGTGGTGCAGGCCTTCGGCCACGAGGCCGAGAGCCTGGACGCCTTTGACGAGGTGAACGGCCGGCTGCAGGACGTGAGCCTGAAAGCCATCTTCTTCTCCAGCATGACCAACCCCGCCACCCGCTTTGTGAATAACATCGTGTACGCCGGTGTGGGCCTGGTGGGTGCCCTGTACGCCGTGCGCGGCGGCATCACCATCGGTCAGCTGAGCGTGTTCCTGAACTACGCCAACCAGTACACCAAGCCCTTCAACGAGATCTCCGGCGTTGTCACCGAGCTGCAGAACGCGCTGGCCTGTGCGGCCCGCGTGTTTGAGCTGCTGGACGCCGACGACCAGATCCCGGAAGCCGAGAACGCCGCTGTGCTGCAGCCGGACGGCCATGTGCAGCTGGAGGATGTGTCCTTCCGCTACCTGCCCGACCGCCCGCTGATCGAGGGCCTGAGCCTGGACGTGAAGCCCGGCCAGCGCATCGCCATCGTGGGCCCCACCGGCTGCGGCAAGACCACCCTCATCAACCTGCTCATGCGCTTCTATGACGTGAACGGCGGTGCCATCAAGGTGTCCGGCACCGACATCCGCAGCGTGACCCGCGCTTCGCTGCGCGGCAGCTACGGCATGGTGCTGCAGGATACCTGGCTGCGGGCCGGTACGGTGCGGGAGAACATCGCCTACGGCAAGCCGGACGCCACCCTGGACGAGGTGGTGGCTGCCGCCAAGGCCGCCCACGCCGACAGCTTCATCCGCCGACTGCCGGACGGCTACGACACCGTCATCGCGGAGGACGGCGGCAACATCAGTCAGGGCCAGAAGCAGCTGCTGTGCATCGCCCGCGTGATGCTCTGCCTGCCGCCCATGCTGATCCTGGACGAGGCTACCTCCTCCATCGACACCCGCACCGAGGTGCGCATCCAGAAGGCCTTTGCCCGCATGATGCAGGGCCGCACCAGCTTCATCGTGGCGCACCGCCTGTCCACCATCCGTGAGGCCGACGTCATCCTTGTGATGAAGGACGGCCACATTGTGGAGCAGGGCAACCACGACGAACTGCTGGCCGCAGGCGGCTTCTATGCCAAGCTGTACAACAGCCAGTTCGAGGGTGTGGAGACCTGACCCAAAGCCCCATAAAACCACAAAAATCCCGTCTGAAGCAGTTCAGACGGGATTTTTTCGTGTTTGTCAAGGGCTGCCCACACAGAACATGTGCGGCGGGGCCTTTTTCTGCCCCTGTGCCGCCTTTTTTGTTGACAAAGCACCGCCTTGCTATTATAATAATGTAGTCAAAATGGCATCATTGCGCGGCTTTGCACCTGCGCGAATCAAGTATAGACAAGGAGAGATTCTCAAATGGCACAAGAGATCAAGATGTCCGCTGCCGGCCTGAAAGCTATGCAGGAGGAACTGGAGTACCTCAAGACCGTGCGCCGCAAGGAGCTGGCCGAGGAGATCAAGGAAGCCCGCAGCCACGGCGACCTGTCGGAAAACAGCGAGTACGACGAGGCCAAGAACACCCAGGGTCTGGTGGAGAACCGCATCACCGAGCTGGAGCAGATGATCAAGAACGCTGTCATCATCGACGAGAGCGAGCTGAGTGTGGACAGCGTGTCTGTGGGCACCCACGTCACCATCCAGATGACCGGCGAGGATGAGACCGAAGAATACGACATCGTGGGCCGCACCGAGGCCGACCCCCTGAACGGCAAGATCAGCGACGAGAGCCCCGTGGGCCACGCGCTGCTGGGCCGCGCTGTGGGCGCCAAGACCGAAGTGCTGCTGCCCACCGGCCACACCGTGGAGTACACCGTGCTGGCCATTACCCACGCACGCAGCTGATAGGAGAAACCATGGAAGAGCAAAAGAAGAACCCCGCACAGGGCCTGTCCGAGAGCGAGCAGGTGCAGGTGCGCCGCCAGAAGCTGGCAGACCTGCAGGCCGCCGGTCATGACCCCTTTACCCTGACCAAGTACCCGCAGGACGCCTACTCGGCCGACCTGAAGGAAGAATTCAAGGACCTGCCCAACGAGACCGACAGCGGCAAGCAGGTTGCTCTGGCCGGCCGCATGATGTCCAAGCGCGTGATGGGCAAGGCCAGCTTTGCCCACCTGCGCGACGACAAGGGCGACATCCAGCTGTATGTCCGCCGCGACGAGCTGGGCGATGAGCCCTACGCCGCCTTCAAGAAGCTGGACGTGGGCGATATCATCGGCGTCAAGGGCGAGGTGTTCCGCACCAAGACCGGCGAGCTGAGCGTGCGCGCCACCGAGCTGACCCTGCTGGCCAAGAGCCTGCGTCCCCTGCCCGAGAAGTTCCACGGCCTGACCGACACCGAGATGCGGTATCGCCAGCGCTATGTGGACCTGATCGCCAACCCCGAGGTCAAGGACACCTTCGTCAAGCGCAGCCAGATCCTGAAGGAGATCCGCGCTTATCTGGACGAGAAGGGCTTCCTCGAAGTGGACACCCCCATCCTGACTCCCTTTGAGATCGGTGCCTCGGCCCGCCCCTTCTACACCCATCACAACAGCCTGAACATGGACATGGTGCTGCGCATCGAGACCGAGCTGTACCTCAAGCGCCTGATCGTGGGCGGCATGGACCGCGTATATGAAGTGGGCCGCATCTTCCGCAACGAGGGCATGGACCCCAAGCACAACCCGGAGTTCACCTCCATTGAGCTGTATCAGGCCTTCACCGATTTCCACGGCATGATGGATCTGGTGGAAGAGCTGTACAAGCGTCTGGCTCAGAAGATCTGCGGCAGCATGGTCATCCCCTATCAGGGCAAGCAGATCGACATGGGCCACTGGGAGCGCCTGACCATGATCGAGGCCGTGAAGAAGTATTCCGGCGTGGACTTCAACGACTGGCAGACCGACGAGGACGCCATCGCCGCCGCCAAGGAGCACCATGTGGAGCTGCCTGAGGTGCCCACCAAGGGTGCCATTCTGGCCGAGTTCTTCGACGCCTTTGTGGAGGACAAGCTGATCCAGCCCACCTTCATCTACGATTACCCCGTGGAGATCAGCCCCCTGGCCAAGCGCAAGCCGGATGATCCCGCCTTCACCGAGCGCTTTGAGTATTTCATCGACTGCACCGAGTACGGCAACGCCTTCAGCGAGCTGAACGACCCCATCGACCAGAAGGGCCGCTTCGAGCGTCAGGTGGCCGAGCGCAAGGCCATCGAGCCCGACTGCAAGGCCCAGGTGGACTACGACTACGTCAACGCTCTGGAGTACGGCCTGCCCCCCACGGGCGGCCTGGGCTTTGGCGTGGACCGTCTGGTCATGCTGCTGACCGACAGCGCCTCCATCCGCGACGTGCTGCTGTTCCCCACGATGAAGCCGATTGAGCAGTAAAACACAAAATTAAAACGCAGGTACGATGAAATTTTGAACGGATTTCAAGCAACATCTGCGGTACTACACCACAACTACACCAATTTTGGGACGTTTTCCCGAAAAGGAGCCTTACAAAGCGGTGTGGTGTAAGAATCGAATAGGCGGATTGGTGTAGTAGCCAAACTTATAGAATGAAACCCAGCAAACGCTTTATAGTGGCTATGAAGTGTTTGCTGGGTTTACTTGTATCTTGCAATATTTTAAATCGGCTTATGACAGTTAATATGCTTACAGTAAAAGGAGAAAATTAAATGCCATATATAAGCGATTATAAGCCGCTGTTTCCGGAAACAGGTTTGTTTGAGCGGAGCATTACCACTTCTGTATATAAAAACATTCTTCAAAACTATGAGGATAATTCCGAAGATTTACAATATATTGAGGACATTATAGAGATTTTGCAATACTATATTTTTGAAGGCAAAAACGAGATAGTGGATGAAGATGAATATTCTGATGACGAGATATTTTCCAATAAAAAACAGGCAGCATTGTTAGTGATGAACATAGCTACGGCTTCCATTAAAAATAATGATATTCTTTATATGGATTATCTGGCAATAATGGCACAGAACAGTGTTATTGTCGGAGATTGGAATCGTGCGATTTCCTATTATTTTGAATTATTAAATGAAGACGGTGTTCTAAACGCAGATTACGATGAAAGCTACTACACTGGAGAGTTAGAGCTTGCGGCTAAAATAATACATAATATTTGTGTATTGTATTTTGTTGGATTGAAATCTGATGAATTTTCTCATATAAAACAAAAATATAATTATATTTTTAAACTTGAATCCGAATGGACAAAAAAGTTGATTAGAAGCAATCCGAACTTAAAAGAAAGCTTTGAAAAAAATTATAATACACTGTATGACTTTACGAATGGAATCTTATATTATGATTCTGATTATGAATCTAGTCTTATAAATTCTCCTAGCTTTATGAAAGCTATTTGTTTGGATGCTGAAAAATCGCGCCAGAAACATATACCTAATTTAGAAGCGGAAATTCTAATTGTCAATGATGATGACGACATATATCTTTTGGATCCGTCTATACCGTTTGATATGGAGGTTGTTACTAAGATTTTAACTGATTTTCTATTTGGACATGTTCAAATAGAGAATCCTGTTGCTAAAGAAGATATGGAACAAACAATTTTTCCTATCGATAAAGATTGCGGCTCGACGGACAGCTTACTCAGAGAACTTGAAAATCTTACAGGGTTGCAGGAAGTAAAGAAAGAAGTATCTTCAATTATCAATCTCTTAAAACTTCAAAAGATTCGTAAAGAAAGGGGACTTCCAGAACTTCCTGTTTCCCGGCATCTTGTATTTTCTGGCAATCCCGGCACAGGCAAAACAACAGTTGCCCGACTGCTGGCACAAATTTACCACGAACTGGGAATCCTTTCTAAAGGTCAGTTAATCGAAGTCGACCGTTCAGGATTGGTTGGTGGCTATGTTGGGCAGACCGCAATCAAGACGCAGGAAGTTATTAAGCAGGCTCTAGGCGGGGTACTGTTCATTGACGAGGCGTATACACTGGCTAGAGGAAATGATTCTAACGACTATGGTCAGGAGGCAATTGACACGATCCTGAAGGCAATGGAAGACAACCGAGATGATTTGGTAGTCATTGTTGCCGGTTATCCTAATTTAATGGAACGTTTTGTAAACTCGAATCCCGGCCTGAAATCAAGATTTAACAAGTACATTTACTTTGAGGATTACACGCCGGAAGAGCTTCTGGAAATCTTCGATTCCATGTGCAAGAAGTCCGGGCTTATAGCTACGGAGAATGCACGAGATTTGGTACTGAAGCATTTTGAAGAAAAATATGCAAACCGAAATGAAACATTTGCCAATGGTCGTGAGGTGCGCAACTTCTTTGAAAGGGCGGTTGTTAATCAGGCGAATAGGCTAGCACTGGAATTGAATATTGATGATGAGGAAGTTTCAACATTAACAGCTGAAGATGTTAAATAAAGAGGAAACTAGATGTGAATGAAAGCAAATTAGAAGAAAAGAAGCAGCTGGGATTCACGAAAGAAATTCTGGATTATTTAAAGAAAAATCCATCTGTAGCGATTGCAGTTGTTTCTGCGGCAATTACCATAATGTCTATTCTTAGTAGTTATGCGGGCAGACTTGCAAATATTACTTTTCTGAAATATTGGGGAATCGATAGTTCGTATGCAGGACTTGAAAAAGAAAATGTTCTGTATCGTGTGGTCAATTCCGCTATATGGATCGCAGTAATTTGGAGCATAAGCATACTTCTTCAAAATGTGTTTATTCGCATTTATCATGATTCTATATCATACCACTATGCAAAAAATGAGATAAAAAATCTGGTAAAAATGCATAAGCAAGGTTTGGAGGAATTGAAAAAAACAGAAAAGGCATTTTGGAGTGACAAAAGCGCAACTGAAGCAGACTATGCGAGATGGTTGATAATTAAAGCACATAAAATGCACTTAGAAAATCAATCCACGGAACTTAATCAATTACAAAAAATTGTCCATGGTGACATTCGAGGATTTCAAAAACGTGTTCTTGTATATCTCATTGTTGCTGAAGTTGTTCTCTTTCTTGCGATGTGGTTATCTACACTTTCGTCTAATTTATCAACGATATTAACCACATTTATTGGTAGTGCTTCCATCCTTATTATCATTTCATTATTGTCTTTTCATGTCACTAAAAATCAACGAGACACCCTGAAAAAGCAACCTGCTGATGATTCAGAGAAAGATTTTTCAGAGCGTGCAGAGGCAATACGAAAGTTAGAACGTGAACAGTATGAATTAAATTATCTTATTTACAAACCGCAGTTAAAAGATTTTATCTTTAATCTGCTAGTGGCAACTATCATGATACTGTTATCTATGCCTATTGAGGGCTATTTTAATGCTCGTCTTTCTCAAACTTTTTTAATTGTCACCGAAAATGAAAAAAGTGAAGCTATTCTTTTTCACGGAGGCGACACATATATTCTTGAAGAAGCAAAGATTGATGAAAATACAATTGTTATTGATACGTCGAAACAGCGAATCTTGAAGACCGATGATATTTCTTTTGAAAAGAAAACTTTTGAGTCTGTTGTAAAGAAATAAATGTCATACAACCTTGTCAAGAGGGCTGGCACCGTCCAGCCCTCTCTCTTTTTACCAAAGTTTCCCTTGCTTTTTCTTGCAAGCTGCCGAAAACAACGCGCTTTCAAAAGTTTTTGTTGACACGGCTCGATTTTTGTGGTAATCTATCCCAACAATTGAATATAACATATTTTTACATATTCGTTCAGACCCTGCGGGGCTGAACATCTTGGCTTTCAGCCGTTACATAACCGACTAGCATGACCTTCCAGAAAAAGCGAAGGCAGAGCTGGTCTGTTTTGTGACGGCTTTTTTGTTGCCGTTTTGCCCGTTGCACCTTGAAAACCGCATGACCGTCTGCATGGGATACCCGGCGATGACCCCCAAGTGGGAGAGCCGGAAAACGCCGCCGGAAGGGGGCAGGAAAGCCATGCGGGGAGAACGGCAGGACGTTGATTTCCCAGTTGCGGAGAAAAACGATGTACTCAAAATGAGCACATCGTTTTTCCGTAACGCCAATGAAAGGATGGAATGCCTATGAGTAATTTTACCCCTGCATGGATCAAGAAAGGCTTCTTCAACGAATCCCTGTTTTGTGATGATTTTCTGAGCACCCACCAGCTGCTTTACTCGAATGGTGCATTTTTCACCCCGGAAGGCAGGGTCACGGACACCATGAGCCTACGTTGTGAAATTTTCGATATGCTGCGAGACCATATCGGCGCAAATATCGCCAAACGAGTCAGCAATGTCGTGGACGTGCTGAAACTGGCGGCACAGGTGGAGGACTTCCCGCCCGTCACCGACCGCATTGCGCTGGCAAACGGCACCCTGTATCTGGACGGTACCTTTCAAGAGGGCAAGCCGGAGATCGTGCGCAACCGCCTCCCGGTCAAGTATGACCCGAAAGCCCCGCAGCCCACCCATTGGCTGCGGTTTCTGTCCGACCTGCTCTACCCGGAGGACATTCCCACGGTGCAGGAGTTCATCGGCTACTGCCTGATCCCCAGCAACAAGGGACAGCGCATGATGGTCATTAAAGGCAGCGGCGGCGAGGGCAAGTCGCAGATCGGTGTGGTGCTGTCCCGGCTGTTCGGCTGCAACATGAAGGATGGCAGCATCGGCAAGATCTCGGAGAACCGCTTTGCCCGTGCCGATCTGGAGCACACCCTGCTCTGTGTGGACGATGATATGCGGATGGAAGCCCTGCGCCAGACCAACTATGTCAAGTCCATCGTGACCGCACAGGGGCAGATGGACTTGGAGCGCAAGGGCAAGCAGAGTTATCAGGGTTGGATGTACGCCCGCCTGCTGGCGTTCAGCAACGGTGATCTGCAGGCTCTGTATGACCGCTCGGACGGTTTCTACCGCCGCCAGCTCATCCTGACCACCAAGGACAAGCCCCTCTCCCGTGTGGATGACCCGGACATTGCCGAGAAGATGGCGGCAGAGGTCGAGGGCATCCTGCTGTGGGCATTTGAGGGCTTGCAGCGGCTGGTGAAGAATGGCTTTCAGTTCACCGAGAGTGACCGTGCCAAGCGCAACCGGGAACTGGTGAAGCGGGACAACAACAATGTGTTTGATTTCCTCGAATCCGAGGGCTACATCCGCCTAAAGGCGGATGCCTGCACCAGCTCGAAAGAGCTGTATGAGATCTACAAGATGTGGTGCGAAGAGAACAGCCTGAATGCAATCAATGCCAGAGGATTCAGCGATGCCCTGATTGCCAACCAGCGCAGGTATAATCTGGAATCCACCAACAACATCGTCAACTCATCCGGGCGGCGTGTCCGGGGCTTTGTGGGCATCGAAGCCCTTGTGCAGCCCGACCTCATCCCCAATGGCTGGCGAGCATGACCCGTTTTTGATCCCCCTATATGGTGCGTTTTCGATCTTTCGCTGCGTACGTGCGTACAGAGAAAGCCGCCTGCTGCGTACGCACGTACGCAGCAAAACGCCCAAGTTCTCCTTTATAGGGGGGTGTTGGCAAAGTGTCAGCTTGACAGTTTGCCAAGAGTGGTAAGTGCCGGAGGGCGGCATTTACCAGTTTCTGCCCAAATCCCCAAAATGGGAATCAGGGCGAGATGGCCGTTATTAGCCCATTTATCTGCCTGTTACCATTTTGGGAACAGGCAAAATCAGTTGGTCAATTTGGCCAACTGAAAAAGCCGGACGAGCTGCGGGCAGGGATTCGCAAATCTTTGCCTGTCAGCTTGCCCGGAGCAAGAGTGCAGAGAGCGCAGCTCTTTGCCCCAGTGATATGATGCTCTGCGTCATATCCTACTGGGTATTATCTGGCGCAAAACGGCGGCAGATCCAGCAGCTTCGCTGCTGTGTTTTTCCACGCCAAGCTGTTGAAACGGAGGAATGTCTATCTGAAACTGACACGACACAACGGACGAGCCGGAGCCCACGGCACCTATAACCCCAAGCATAATGACCGCAGTTTCAACCTTGCCAACAGTGAGCACATCGACCCGGAACGAGCCAAGGGCAACATCTACTGGGACTGCCTTCACGGTTTCCGTTCGGCTCTCGCCCCACCCGACCCGGATGATCTGGCGGCAACCTTCTCGGACGTAGAACGGCAGTTCTACGAAACCCACTACACGGCTTTTGTGGAAAGCCAGAACGAGCGTAACGCCAAGATCCGGCACACGGAGCGCAACCGCTCCATTCCTGACCTGCTGTCCAGCCGCAAGACCTGCCCGGAAGAGACCATCTACCAACTTGGAACGCTGGATGAACACGCTTCGGCAGAGGACTTGCTGAACATCGTCACGGAGTTCATCGAGGCGTTCAAGGCCAAGTTTGGCGAACACGTTCATGTGTTGGACTGGGCGTTGCATCTGGATGAAAGCACTCCTCACATCCACGAGCGTCATGTGTTCGACTGTGAGAACAAGTACGGCGAGGTGGCACCCCAGCAGGAAAAGGCATTGGAAGTGTTGGGCTTCAACCTGCCCGACCCGGACAAGCCCCTCAGCCGCCGCAACAACCGCAAGATCACCTTCGATGCCGCCTGCCGGAAGATGTTGTTTGAGATTGCAAAGCGGCACGGGCTGGAATTGGAGGAAGAAGCGGAGTACGGCAACCGCAAATATCTGGAAAAACAGGACTTCATCCTCGCCAAGCAGAAGGAGCAGCTTACCGCCCAGCAAAGCAAGCTGGACGAATTGACCTTGAAAGTTTCGGACATGGAAAACCTGCTGGAAGATGTTTCGGCTGCGGCCTATGACAAGGCGGTGGAGGTCGTGACGGACGTGGTACGCACCGAGACCCGCAAGGAAGATATGCGGATGATCGAGGACACGAAGAAGTGGGTGCTGTCCCCGGAACGCAAGGCTCCGCAGGCTACGAGAGAGTATGCAGCGCACCGTTTGGACACCGTGCTGGACAAGTTCCTCAAGACCATGCAGACCACCGCCATTCGCTTGCAGGAAAAGCTGCTGAAATCGGAAGTCCGGCAGAAGTGCAAGGAGCAGGTCAAGGAGAAAGCACGGGATTCCGTTCTGCAACTGCTGAACCGCTTGCAGGCAGAGCAGGCGCAAAACAAACCATCGGCACAACCCCACACACAGGAGGGGCACTCGGAAATCTGAACCTCATCGGGAGCGTTTGGGGCAGAAAGCTGGCACTTTCTGCCCCGGCACCCGGTTACAAGGAATTGGAGGTGCAAGTGAAGGAAGTTCCGATTTGGCAAAAGAGCAATCTGACCTTGGAGGAAGCAGCGGCTTACTCTGGGATCGGTATCAATAAACTGCGGTCAATGACCGATAGCGATGAATGCAAGTTCGTCCTTTGGAACGGAACCAAACGGCTGATCAAACGCCGTAAGCTGGACGAATATCTGGACAAGGCATTCTCGATCTGATGCGGTTCAAAAATTGATCGTTTGATGTTGCAGGGAGTCTTGCGTCATGGTATACTCATGGCGTAAGGCTCCTTTTCAACATTCTGTGAATGAAAAGGAGAGTTTATATGCAAAGACGTAAAGATAATAAAGGCCGTGTTTTGAAGGATGGCGAGGTCTACCGCAAGAGCGACGGGCTGTATATGTACCGTTGGACTGCGAAAAACGGAAAACGCCACACCATCTATGATGCAACTTTGGAGGGGCTGCGCGAAAAGGAAGAGAAGATCCAACGCGATTTGGCAGATGGCATCCGCATCCCGGAGTGCAGCCTGACCCTGAATGACCTGTTTGAACTGTGGCGTAAGAACAAGGTGGGCTTGAAAGAGCATACCTTCGCCAATTACGTTTATATGTACAATCGGTTCGTCCGGGATGAGATCGGCATGATGAAGCTCAAGGACATTCGCAAGTCGGATATCCGCAGCTACTACAATGGCATCGTCCGCAATGGCAAGATGGCGTTGAACACGCTGGAAACCATCCAAAATGTTCTCCATCAGGTCTTTGCGGTGGCGGTGGACGATGAGTACATCCGTGTGAATCCCACGGATGGTGTCCTGACGGCCATTAAAGCCGCCCACCAGTACGAAACGCCCAAACGCCACGCTCTGACCCTGCCCCAGCAGCAGGCATTCTTGAGTTTCATCAAGAAAACGCCGAAGTTCCAGCACTGGCTCCCGATGTTCACCTTCATGCTGGGTACCGGATGCCGCATCTCGGAAACGGTTGGCCTGTGCTGGGGTGACATCGACTTCGAGAGTGGGTTTATCACCATCCAGCACAATCTGGTGTACCATGACCACGAGGTGGGCGGCTGCTATTTCACCATGTCCACACCCAAAACTGCCGCAGGCAAGCGGGCAATTCCGATCTTGCCCGAAGTGCGGAAGGCACTGGAGCAGGAGCGCGCCAACCAGCAGGAACTGGAATTGGTGTGCGAATACGAGATCGACGGAATCTCGGACTTCGTATTCCTGAACCGCTTCGGCCAGCCGCAGAACCCGCAGACGGTCAACCGCGCCATCAAGCGCATCAGCGTGGCATACAACGAAGCCGAACTGGAAAAGGCCGAAAAGGAAAAACGGGAGCCGCAGCTGTTGCCGTCATTCTCCTGCCATAATCTCCGGCACACGTTCTGCACCCGGCTGTGTGAAAATGAAACCAACCTGAAGATCATTCAGGACATCATGGGACACCGGGACATCAGCACCACGATGGAGATTTACGCGGAAGCCACCAAGGAAGCCAAAGCCCATTCCTTTGCAAATCTGAACGGTAAACTGGGCATTTCGGTCTGAAATCCACTACACCAACTACTACACCACTTTTACACCAAATTGCCGGTAAGTTGTGGAGAGTTGCGTAGGGTGACGTACGGGAGTAGGAAAAAGGAAGCCGCATGGATAGGCTTATAAAGGAAAATAAAGCCATTTGTGAGCCTTCCTTGACCTGTCCCCACGATGCGCCCTGAATCTAACTGAGCTACGTGGTAATCTTTGTGTCTCCGACAATGAAATACATCGCGGATTCCGACACGGAAAGTGTCAGAAAGCTGACATCCTTGACGGATTTCCGCATGGACTGACGGAGATGCAAAAAAATTCACGCTAGGACAGACGGATTCTCACATTCTGGCTACCAGCAGAGAACTGTAAACGAGAAAACAGCCAAGAGGACATTTCACCATCAGCGATTGCTGACCGTGAGGTGTCCTCTTTCTATATCCTGATAACGCAAGTATACCACTACCCTTGACAAAGGAGAAGAATGTCATGGAACATAAAGCTGCTTCGTTTGAAGTTCCCGAACTGGAAAAAATTCTGGCCAAAAAGAAAAAGAGATACGTCGGCTACGAAGAAGGAATGGCTCTCTATTCGATGGGCAAGATTTCGTTCCGAAAGCTGGCACAGGAAGCTCACGCACTACTCCGCATAAAAAAGATAGCGATTATTGATCTGGACATTCTGGACGATTATCTGGAACAACATCGCTGCAACAACTGAATCAGCGTTTTCTTACATAGCGCACTTTCCATCCGAAGGTGCGCTTTTTCTTGAATCTTCATCTGCACGAAGGCCATCCTATATGTTCCAAATAAGATTTATCAAGTGTAAATACAGTCGTTTTGTTCATTTTAATAAACAACACGCGAAAGACACTGTGCAATATAACAAAAAGCAATAAAAAAGTAGCAATGGGGCTGTACAAATGGTTAAAATTGTGATAGTTTAATCTTGACAAGAGCTTAAGAACGTGCTATTATAATCAACTTGCATTACCGAAACCAATGTGGGGAGTTTTAAATGGGGAAGTTGATTTTCACAAAGTTAAATCATCCTGCGGATCAATGTTTCACTTGTGGAAACCCAAGCATTGATAAGAAGGTTGCAGACTCTTATTTTTTGACGTTGCTTGATCGTTGCTATGCATATGAGGTCACAACGGAAAGCGGAGTTATCGTTGCGTATTATCAGATTCAATTTAAGAGATTTCCAATCGATAGGTTTCCTGAGCCGATTGATGAGTATTCTCTTAATAGTTATGTGGACCTTTATGCAATGCATATTGAGTATCTTGCTGTTCGTAAAGAATATCAGTATCAAAAGATAGGAAGTAACGTTCTTAAGCGCATCTTGGCTAAAATAATCATGTTTCATAGAGATTGTCCGTTCCGGTTGGTTACAATTAATGCTTTAAATGAAAAGGTTTCTTGGTATCAAAGAGCCTTTGGATTTAAAGAAGTTGATCAAGATGGTGACGACCCAGAAACTACTCTGATGATGATTGATTTGCTATCAGCGGAAAATCTAAGACTTCTCAAGGAATATGATGACATACTATAGGTTAATACTTATTAAGAAGGAGGTGCGTTATGATGCTTCATGAAGTCTACAACATAACAGATCAGGGTATGCAAAGAGTTTTGGACTCCTTAGCACATCCCTCCATGGAGTACGCCGTACAACAAGAAAGTCTGCTGAGGGATTCTCTCTCTGGGATGAGCTGTGAACAAGTAGGCGATTCCGAAGAGGTTATCTTTGATGATTTGGATTTGTCGTTTATTGATAGGCCTCTTTCCTATGTAAAGACTGCACCTCAAAACATGACGGATGTGTCATTCTCTTCTATGTTAGAGTCATCCGTGTATTTTGATTTCCCATTGTATGCCGCATAAATGATTTATGTAAGACAGGTGAAAACAATGAACGAAATAATTCGCCCTACGGATGAGTTGCCTGTTAGTGTTTTAAAGGCCAATCATATCGTGTTTGATGAACTCTCTTTTGTTAGAGATGGTTTTTCTTTAAAAGATGATTCAAAAACAAGCTTTAATCTTAGCTATGGCATCGATAAAATATCCGATGGTGAATATCGGACGACCTTGACTGCGCAGGCAACTCGCGAAGGAGAGTTCAAAGCTAAAGTTCAAATCAGTGGCTACTGGAGCATTGAAGAGTCGGACTCTCACAAAAATCAGTTGCTTCAGGAAAATGCTTTGGCTATTTTATTTCCGTATGTTCGTTCGCAAATGACTCTTTTAACAGCGCAACCTGAAACTGAACCTATAGTATGGCCAGCTATGAACATCAATAAAATGATGACTACAGCAGAATCAAAAAAATAATAATGCAAAATATTGAGCAGATGTGTAGCCATGTGTCTGCTCAATATTTTTATAATGATATCGCATATGCTTATCGATAACCAAATTAAAAGTTATGCAGTTCGTGACGTATTCATAGTCCCCCACGATGAAGCCGATCGAGCAGTAAACTAGAATGAAGCTATGGATCGGTGCAATCGCTGCACCAACCCATAAAACAGAACCCGGCAGGTATGTCATCATAAGATGGCATACCTGCCGGGTTTCCTTTTGCCGCTTTTGCGCATTGCAGGCACCCTCTGCACAAAAAAGTTCGCCGCTCCTTTGACGGAACGGCGAACTTGCTCGGATCGTTTACGGTCTGCTGTCTTGTCACGGCAGCGGGCAGGTCACAGAAGGCTCAGGGCCTCTTCATCTGCCACCAGCGTGCAGTCCGGATGCAGCTGCAGGATGGAGCCGGGGCATTCCGGCGTGACCGGGCCGGACACGACTGCTTTGACGGCCTTTGCCTTGGCCAGGCCGTTGGCGACCACCAGCACCTTGCGGGCCTGCATGATGGTCTTGATGCCCATGGTATAGGCCTGCCTGGGCACCAGATCTTCGTTGCCGTCAAAGAAGCGCTTGTTGGCCTCGATGGTGGCTTCGGTCAGATCAACGCAGTGGGTCTCCAGCTCAAACGCCTTGCCCGGCTCGTTGAAGCCGATGTGGCCGTTCGGGCCAAGGCCCAGCAGCTGCAGGTCGATGCCGCCCACGCTGTGGATGATCTGGTTGTACTGGGCGCAGGCTGCGTCCGCATCGGGGTTGGTGCCGTCCGGCAGGTTGATGCGGGCGGGGTTGATGTTGACGTGGTCGAACAGGTGGCGGTGCATGAAGCTCCAGTAGCTTTCCGGGTGGTCCTTGGGCAGGCCGCGGTACTCATCCAGATTGACGGTCGTCACCCCCGAAAAGTCGAGGTCACCCTTGTTGTACCACTCCACCAGCTGCTGGTAGGCACCCACCGGGGTGCCGCCGGTGGCCAGACCCAGCACGCAGTCGGGTTTCAGGATGATCTGCGCCGAAAGGATGTTGGCCGCCTTGCGGGACATGTCTGCGTAATCGTTTGCGCGAATGATCTTCATCGGTTCTCCGCTCCTTTGTTTTTACTTCAGCAGCAGCGGCAGAAAGCTGGTGCCGTTTTCCGGTGCCTTGCTGTGGAAATAGTCCGCAGCGGTCGCACCGACATCGCTGAGGGTCTTGCGGATCCCGATATTCTTGGGGGTGGAGTGGGCGCTGTGGATCATCAGCGGCACCATCTCACGGGTGTGGTGCGGGTGTCCGATGGTCGGGTCGTTGCCGTGGTCCGCCTGCACGATGAGGATATCGTCCTCGCCCAGGGCGTCGCGGATCTTGCCGATCCATTCGTCCGCCACCCGCAGGCGGTCTGCGTAGGCCGCGACATTCTCCCGGTGGCCGCACAGGTCCGTTTCCTGCACGTTGGTGCAGATAAACGCAGTCTCCTGCTCCTTTACGATCTCCAGGGTGCGCTGCAGCACGCTGGCCGTGTCCACCATGGGGATGCTGGTGCCGTAATTGTTCGTGACCACGTCGGCCACCTTGCCCAGCAGGAACACCGGCAGGCCGCTCTTGCCCAGAATCGTGGGGATCTGCACCTCCGGGTCAACGCCGTAGCCCATGTGGATGCAATGGTAGTCGTTGTTGTAAACACCGCTGGCCGGGGCATTCACGCCGATGTAATCGCCGTGTTCCTCAATGGCATCCAGCAGGTTCTGCAGGTGCACGCCGCGCCCGCCGAAGGTGATGACGCGGGGCACGACCGACACGCTGCGCACCAGATGACCGATCTTGAGCTCTTCCTCAAAATCAAGGTCGTCGATGGCCGCCGTGACGTTGAAGGCCTGACCCGGATCGCATTCCACGTTGTCGGCCACGGTGCAGGCCTCGTTGACGATCAGCAGGCGCTTGCCGGATGTTTCGGTGTAATACCGGACATGGTAACCCGCATCCTCCAGCGTCTTTTTGATGAGCTCGATCTTATTGCAGATCGGCTCGCCGAAGGGCTTTGCCGGGCGGGTGCCCATGATCTCCTGATGGCCGAAGAAGGTGTCCGCACCATCGTGCATCAGCTCGGCACGGCCGAACGTTGCATCCGTCGCAAACGGCAGGCCGGGGAACTCCCGCCCCACGATGTTCGCCAGACCAAGGCTTGCCAGATTGGGCAGCTTCAGGTCCGGCGTGCGCTCAAAGATATGCACGCAGGTGTTGGCACCGCAGTCCGCAGGGCGCACCTGCGGCACATCCGGCATTGCGCCCACACCAAAACCATCCAGAACGATTACAACAAACTTTCCCATTGCGAATTATCCTTTCTGTCATTCCCGGACCGGTTCTCCCAGCGCAGAGTACAGGCCCGCCAGCTCCGGCTTGCCGGAGGACAGCCCTTTGACCACTGCCACCCGGCTCCGGGTCACAAAGAACTGTGTCCGGAACGCCATGACCGCCGCAGCCGAGACCGGACAGTTCTGCTGCAGTTCAAAATGATAGTCGATGCTGGAGTCGTCCGGCGGCAGCACCGGCACGACCTTTGCATTTTCCGGCGTCGTGCCCACCAGGGCGTTCTTCATATGGCCGCGGCGGTAATGCCCGCCGCCGTAGCAGTACGCCTTATCGCCCAGATTGTGGCTGACCTCCGAAACATACAGGTATCCGGGGCGCTCCTCGGCATCCGGGTGGCCGGCATGATACGGTGTCGTTCCGGTCAGGCCGTGTCCCGGTTCCCCGTGGGTGCCGCCTGCTGCCGCGATCATCGGGATGCTGTGGGTGCAGGTGGCACTGGGCGTATTGAGCATCAGGTCCCGGTAGCCGCGGGCACGCAGCATTTCGGCTGCGGTCTGCACGGTCCGGAGGTTGGGCATGGGCAGGATGTCCTGTGCCGCTTCGTCGTACAAAAAGCAAGGGAAGCTGCACACGCCGCCCACCTCCACATTCGGCATCGCCTCGATCGCACGCACTGCGCTGTCCAGTTCCTGCAATTCAAAGCCGCCGTACTGCCCGGAATACAGCATGTCGCCTTCTCCCAGAACACGGAGCATCAGCTTCTGGTGCAGGCCCAGCTCGGTGCAGACTGCGCTGATCTCGCGGGCTTTTTCCAGCGTGTACACCGTTACGATCACCGGCTTTGCGCGGAGGATCTTTTTCAGGGCCGCCCGGGGGATCTGGACCAGATGCCCTACGTTGCCGAGGGGGATCTGATTTTCCACCATCGTCAGCGCCTCGCGGAAGTCCACGCACACAGCGCCCACATATCCCATGTCGGTCAGCGCACGGGCGATCAGGGGGTTGCGTCCGATCTGCTTGAGCATGAAAAAGTTCTGCACGCCGTTTGCGTCGCCTGCCTGTTTGATGCTGCGGGCATTTTCCAGGATCGTGTCGTAATCCAGCAGATAGGTGTCCGGCAGGATCACGCCATTCTGCTGCCATTCAATGCCCAGACGCACCAACGGCTGGTTGCGCTCCATTACGGTCTTTAAAAACACAGGGCATCTCTCCTTTTCCTCTCGTTTTTTCAGCGGTTCAGTTTTCCTCGACCTGCTCCATGCAGCTGCGCAGGATGCGGATGATGGTGTCCGGGCCGCTGCGCATGGGGTTGATGCGGATCATCCGGTGTTCAATGGTCGGGTCCTGCGCACGGAACGTTCCACTGACACGGTAGATCATAGGGGCAAACTCGTATTTGCTCTCGCTGCCCACCGGATGCGGCGCTGCGCCGAACTTCGGGGCAGCGTCCAGAATTTTTTCGGCGATCTCCTGATCAAACTCCACCAGCAGCACCTTGCTCTGCGCGTTTGCCAGGAACGCCTGCCGCACATGGGGAACCTCGCCGGCGTTCAGGCGGCGGACCAGCTCCTCGTTGACCTCGCTCTGGATGGCGAGCGCCACCGGCGCATAGATCAGGCCGCGCAGGGCCTCCATGGCTTCGTGTCCCTGCACCTGACTGCCGCCGGAATACTGCATCTTGTAGATGCGGTCGATCAGCTCCTTGCTGCCGATCACTGCACCGACGCCCTCCGGACCGAGGATCTTGAAGCAGGAGAAGGTGGACAGGTCGGCCCCCGCCTGGCAGCCGATGGCGTCCACTTTCAGGGCGGCGTAGTTGTCATCGGTCACCACCGGGATGCCCGGCAGCGCAGCCTTGATGGCTGCGATCACGGCCTTGTAGTCGTAGCGGTCCTCCGGCTTCTGCCGGGTCAGCTGCACCAGGGCGCCGCGGATCTCGTCCTTGTGCTGCGCACAGACGGCCTTGAGCTGTTCCAGATCGTTGAAGTCCGCGCGGATGGGTTTCAGCCCCATGGCGTCGATGGTCACCTGCGTCGTCGTATAGATGGGCGAGGTGTGCACCAGAATGGCATCCCCCGGTTTCAGGCAGGCGGTCAGAGCCCAGCGGATCGCGCCCGTGCCGGAGCCGCGCACAAGCAGCGCCGCCGGGGCATCAAAGGTGTCGGCAAAGACCTTTTCCACCTTTACCGTGCAGCGGGGCTTGTTCAGCCCTTTCACCACGCCGAGGTCGCCCAGCGAGAGGACTTCCTCTCCCTGAAAATTGCGGGTCACTGCGTCAATGACCTTGAACTGGAGCTGTTTTGCCTGTTCCAGCGAGATAGAATGCAGGGGATAGGTTTTCATTGTCAATTCCTCGAATCCTTGTTATTTCTGTCCTTTGTAGATGCGCAGTGCATTGCGGTACAGCAGGTTCTCCCATGCGCGGTCCGGCACGCCTGCCTCGCTTGCCAGCGGAGCAAAGGTGTCCAACAGGTAGCTGTAGCCCACACCGCCCCGGTCTGCAAAGTTGCTGCGGCGGGTGATGTCCATGCTCATGACGATCTGCGTGTCGTACCCTTCCGCACAAAGGCGGCTGAGCCAGTCTGCACGGGAGACATCGGGCTGGTAGTTGCACTTGCCGATGGTGTCGAACGCAATGTTGACCCCCTGATCCAGCAGGCGCTTCATGTAATCCAGATCGGCCGACAGGTCGATGTGGCTCAGCACCACCCGGCTCAGGTCAACGCCAAAGCTCTTGAAGATCTCCAGCTGCTCCAGGCCGCGCGTGCCCAGCGTTGTGTGGGTGCAGATGGGTGCCCCCGTTTCTGCATGGGCGCGGGATGCCGCACGGAACACCTTGGCCTCCGTCTCGGTGATGTCCTTCGAGGTGCCGATCTCGCCGATGACGGTCGCCCGGACACCGGTGCCTTCAATGCCCTCGGTCAGTTCCTTCACCATGATGTCACACAGCTGCTGTTCGGTCAGCGTATAGCACTCCGGCGGGAGAAAGGGCTCCTTGTAGTAGCCCGTCGCGTGGGTGATCTCCACCCCCGCCTGTGCAGCCATTTTCTGCACATAGGCCACGTTCCGGCCCATCCCGCGGTTGGTCTGGTCGATGATGCCGACCACACCGAGTTCCGCCAGCCGCCGGTATTCCGCCGCGGTCGCGTCAAAATCATCCAGCCTGCAGTCGATGTTCTTCTTCGGGCCGGACAGGTCGATCGTCGTATGCTCGTGCGCATACAGAATCTTTTCAGGCAGTTTCAAAAGGATTCGCCTCCTGTATTGTTTCTTAACCAGAGCCGCCTCCCGACGCAGGCCGGGAGGCGCTCATTTTATCCGGGGATCAGGCGGCAGGGGTGTACAGAGACAGCAGGAACAGCACGTTTGCGATCAGGCCGACCAGGATCGCACCCAGAGGACCGACCGCCATGGAGACCAGAGGCTTCTTGCTGCACTTGTTGATGCACCAGAATGCCACGATGATGAACAGACCCGTCGTGGGCATGATCGCCTGAGCAGCCAGGATGCCGCCGATCAGCAGGGCGATGTCGATGACGTAGCTCATAGCGGTACGGATGTTGTCGCCGCAGCGCTTGATGCCAGGGAACTTGTCCAGACCCTTTGCGATGACGTTCAGCAGCAGGATCTCCACGCAGATGCAGGCTGCACCGGCGATCAGGGCGATAAAGGGGTTGGGGATCAGCAGACCGATCACAAAGACGAAGGTCATGCCGGCCGGAGCGTAGACGCCGGTGGTGATGGCGGTGGTGGCAACCAGCGGGATAAAGCCGATGGCACGGGCCAGAGCAGTCAGACCTGCGTTGACGCGGTCACCCTCGGCCAGCAGGCCCAGGCTGATGGGGTCACCGGCCATGATGCTCATGCTGGTGCCTGCTGCGATCAGGCCGCCCATGAGGGCCAGAACCGGCATATACTTGCGGATGCGTGCGACCTTGTCGGCAAAGATCTGGGTCAGCATTTCGTTGGAGTTCTGGTCGTTGCCTTCCTTATCCATGGCAGCGAACACCAGCATGATGATCATACCGGCCAGCAGGGCCATACCGTCTTTGTTCAGGCTGATCGTGTGCTCGGCGTCCAGTGCGATCTTGCCGTAGGTCTCAACGATCTGACGGACCAGCAGGGTCACAACGGCGGTGATGATGCCCTTGGCAGCGCCGAACTGCAGGGCAACCGTCACAGCCGGGAAGATGGCGAAGGCCAGCGTGATACCGGCAGAGACCTGGCCCAGGCTGCCCAGGAAGTTGACCGGCAGCAGGTTGAACAGGTCGATGATCACCTGCAGGCCGAACAGCAGGGCCACGCCGTACACAGCGCCGATGACGCCGGAAGCGATCATGCCCTTTTTGGTGTCCGGGCACCAGGTGCCGATGATGTCGGTGGTGAGCAGGATGCAGTGGATCAGGATGATGCTTGCGGCAATGGACGTGGGCAGGCCGTAGCCGATGACCAGGCCAAAGCCGATGGCAAAGCTGGTGGCTGCCAGAGCCTTGCGGTCCATGCGCTTTTCCAGATACTCCGGCAGGACCGGGCGCAGGCCGTCGTTGAACACGGCGATGCTCTGGTTTGCCAGGATTGATGCCAACGCACCAACTGCCGCGATGATAACGTAGCGCAGAATGGTTTCCATATGTAATCCTCCTTATTTGACGATCCGGATCAGAAGCCCAGACCCTTGAGAATGATCGGCACGACCTTTTCGATGTGCTGATCCGTAAAGCCGTATGCCTTCTTGCCGGCCTTGACCTGTGCCAGGATCTCGTCCTCGCTCAGCATTTTGCCCGGCATGGACACCGTTGCGCACTGGTTCATGCCCAGCAGGGCAATGGCCATTGCCAGCGCACCGCCGCCACCCGTCTTGCAGGCGCCGAAGTAGTAATCTGCCTGCCCGGTCTTGACCGCCATTGCCGCCGCAATGTCATCCTTGATCTCCACCGAGGCACGGTCGCCTACAACACCCTTGATGGTGTCATAAACCTTCTGCTTGTCGATCTGGCCGCCTACTACGATTTTCATAAGCTAGCCCTCCTTTCTGATGTGGGTTTTATGCAAATGCTGTCACGATTGTGCCAGCACGACCCCGATGTGCATGGTCAGGAACTTCTGCTCGTCCTCCGGCAGGTCCGGCAGGATCTCCCGCACCAGCGCCTGCGTTGCTTCCAGTGCCTTGGGGAAGGTGGGCTCCTGGCTGGTCTCTTCGTAGACCTCCTCGTCCAGCGGCTCCACCGGCTCTCCGCGGTGGATGCGCCCCAGCGCAGCGCACAGGTGCGTGATCATGGCGGAGGCGTTTTCTTCGGTCAATGTCAGACCGTATTTCTCCTGAAAAAAGCGGATCACATCCTGTACCTTCCGGCAATCCTCCTCGGACAGCATCCCTGCCTGGTGCAGGATCGTTAATCTCGGTTCAAAATCCATCTCTGACATCTCCCAATGATTTTTTGTTTTGCTTACAGCCAGGTGCCGATCTTGTCGGCCAGCGTCTCAGCCGGTGCTTCGGTTCCAAAAATGTTCCAGACCAGCTCACAGATCTCGCCGCAGCAGCTGTAGGGACTGTAGTAGGACATGGAGTTAGGCTTGAAGCCAACGTTCTGCTTGTTGGTCAGGAAAATGACGGCGGTCTTGTTGGTCTTGTTCATGACCACATGGGTGCCGGTAAAGCCTGCGTGGCCAAAGGCGTCGTAGTGGCGGTCGCCGCGGCCCATGAACGAGGAGCCCCGCTCAAAGCCCAGCCCGCGGGACGGCTTGCCGTTCTGCTCGCTGGTGAACTCGTCGATGACTTCCTTCTTGTAAAGGCGGACGCCCTTGTAGATGCCGCCGTTCAGCATGGCCTGGCACAGCACGGCCAGATCTTCCGCGTCGGAGTACAGGCCCGCGTGACCGGCCACGCCGCCGTTTGCCATCCATGCATTGCCGTCGTTGCACTCGCCCTGCAGGGTGTAGTTGCGCCAGCCGGTGAAGGTGCGGAACGCGTCCAGATCGGCGGTACAGTCGTAGCCAAAGCCCGGGTAGTCGATCTCGTCCACCATGGCATACTCATACGGGTTGCCGAAGGAGGTGGCCGCCACATCCTCGGTGGTAAAGCCGTTGGCCAGCGGCAGATAGGTGGTGCGCTTCAGCCCCAGAGGCTTGTAGATCTCGTTCTTGACGTATTCGTCCATCGAGCGCCCGGTGATCCGCTCCACCAGGAAGCCCAGCATCTGGAAGCCCAGGTCACTGTACTTTTCCTCGCCGGGGGCGAACATCAGCTCACAGTTGCAGATGTAATCCAGCACCTTGGCCTTGTCCTTCTCGATGTAGAGGAACATCGCCTTCCACTGCGGCAGACCGGAGGTGTGGGTCAGCAGCTGATGCACGGTGACGTTTTCCTTCCCGTTCCTGGCAAACTCCGGAATGTAGCTTGCTACCGTGGCGTTCAGGTCGATCTTGCCCTCGCTGTACAGCTTCATAATGGACTGTGTCGTGGCCATGATCTTGGTGCAGGATGCCATGTCGAACATGGTATCCATCTGCATGGGGCGGGGATCGTCCAGCCGCACGCCCATGTCGTTGAGCATTGCGTAGCCGTATGCCTTTTCATACACGATCTTGCCGCCGCGTGCCACCACGATCGTTGCGCCGGGGAAATATCCCTGTCCCATGTAGTTTTCCACAATGTCGTCGATGGCCGTCAGGCGGTCATCGGTCCGGACGGGCATTGCAGACCGGGGGAAGCAGTTCTCCGCCTGCTCCGGGCTGGCACACCCCATAAAGGCAGAGGCAGCTGCCAGTGTGCCAACGGTTTTGCCGGATGCGATCAGGAAGTTGCGCCGAGTGATCTTTTTCATGCGAGATCTCCTTTTCTTTCTGCAAAAAAATCAGACATCCTGTATCGGTTTTCGGGAGAAAATGTTTTATACAATATTTTGTATTTTCATCCCGAAAGAAACATCCGCATATCCTCCATGCAGATGTGACTTCTGTTTGACAGCACCTTTGCTTAGTAGCGCGGAATGATCTGCTTGCGCATCACCTGCTGCTGGATGTGGTCCACACGCTCCACCGACAGGATCTTGCGCACCAGCTGCGCGGTGATGTTATCACTTTTCCGGCAGGCAAGCACGGCCACGGTATCTTTTTCCTGCTCATCCAGCCGGGGCATCGGATAATAGCTCAGCCCCTCCGGCAGCATATCGGCGCTCCAGACGCCGGCATCAATGACGCCGCTGTGCAGAAACGGCACCAGTTGACTATAGATGATGGGCACATACTGCACCGGCTTATCGGCAAAACAGAACCGGGTCAGCATCTCCTGGTCCACCGAGGAGGCATCCACGCCCACCTTGCAGTTCTGCCAGTCGCCCTTGAAGTCCGGGCGGACAAAGACCCGATGCTGTTCCACATAGCTCTGCGGGCCAAAGGCCGCGATCCGCTGGATGTCCTTGCCCTCCTGCGCATAGTGTTCAAATGCAAGCTGGCTCATGACGCACAGATGAAAGCGCCCTTCTTCCACACAGTTCAGCCGGTAGCCGGAACCGCGCATAAATGCGATCGCACCCGTGACCCCTTTCTGGTTCAGTTCCTCATACAGTCCGCTGGCCAGACCTTCATAGCGCAGGCCATACGGCATAGGCATCACGCAGGTCAGACCCGTATTGCTGCAATACTGCGCCATTGCCACATAGTCGATCTCTGTTGCAATGGTGCCGTTCTGCCCATGAGATTCCAGACGGATCACATGATTCTGTTTCAGGTTGTTCAGCGCGATCTGGATATTTCCCCGTGCCATCTCGCATTGTTCGCTCAGTTCCGTCACCGTGGGGATCCGGTCTCCCGGTTCCAGCCCTGCCAGGATCTGCGCGACCTGCAGCGTTGCCAGACCAGACTTCTGGAGCAGACTTGTGTTCATCATGGTTGCTCTTCCCTTCTCGACCTATCTTTCAATCCGCATCAGGTGGACCGTGGGAAAATCCACAGGAAAGAAGCGTATTTTTGGCGTTCCGCCCCTCCTCACAAGAGACAGATCGCTTGCAGATTTATGATAATACAAAATTTCATATATTGCAATATGGAGTCTTGCATAAACTTTTTCCATCGAATTTGTACAACCTGATTTTTTCATCCGCGGCGGCTTTCCGGTCCGTCGCCAGTCTCCCCGGCAGGAACACCATGCGCCGCTTGCCCTTGAGGTCACCCCCGCGTATGCGGGGAAAAGTCATAGTTCGGAGCCGAAATGCCGTTCAAATTGGGATCACCCCCGCGTATGCGGGGAAAAGCGCAAGGATTTTGAAACGGCGAACCGAAAAAAGGGATCACCCCCGCGTGTGCGGGGAAAAGTCGCTGGTTATGAGGTGGATGTCAAGGTCAATGGGATCACCCCCGCGTATGCGGGGAAAAGAGACATCCGGCACACGTTTACTTCAACGATTTAGGATCACCCCCGCGTATGCGGGGAAAAGTCGGTGATGACCTGTTTTTGCTGCTTTTTGCCGGGATCACCCCCGCATGTGCGGGGAAAAGCAGGCAAGTCGATACTTGCCTGCTACTCTTTTAGGATCACCCCCGCGTGTGCGGGGAAAAGCCGGATATCTTGCCATTAAGCGCATGGACGAGGGGATCACCCCCGCGTATGCGGGGAAAAGTTCAACTGCAACCCGGGCAGCCCGCAGCACTGGGGATCACCCCCGCATATGCGGGGAAAAGCAAAAATCTTCCGGCGCTGGTCTGCGGAAATGGGGATCACCCCCGCGTATGCGGGGAAAAGCGCAAGGATTTTGAAACGGCGAACCGAAAAAAGGGATCACCCCCGCGTATGCGGGGAAAAGGCTGTATGTTCTGCTGTAGCCCGGCAAAGGTTGGGATCACCCCCGCGTATGCGGGGAAAAGCAAGCTGTTCATAGTACATGGTCAGCAGCTCCGGGATCACCCCCGCGTATGCGGGGAAAAGTTTTGTCTGAACGTTATCCCTAATAGTATCAAGGGATCACCCCCGCGTATGCGGGGAAAAGCCGGTGGACATGCACACGCGCATCACAAGCGCAGGATCACCCCCGCGTATGCGGGGAAAAGTATACATGCGCTGCTGTGCGTGCCGGCAGCCTAGGATCACCCCCGCGTATGCGGGGAAAAGCTACGAGCAGTTGTTTTTGGCAACTACTCCGAGGGGATCACCCCCGCGTATGCGGGGAAAAGCAAGCTGCTCATAATACATAGCAAGCAGCTCCGGGATCACCCCCGCGTATGCGGGGAAAAGTTTT
>UQDV01000029.1 GCA_900539945.1 uncultured Faecalibacterium sp. | reverse complement strand
CGCCGCCTGCACCGTCTGGAGCAGGCCTGCCTCTCCGGCGGCCTGAAGGACCTGCTGGCCGCCGCCCGGCAGGAGCTGGGCAACCCGGTGCTGGTGGTGGACAGCAGCTTCCGCACCCTGGCCATGGAGCCGGAACAGCCCATCGGCATCGACAGTTGGGACCGCATCCTGCAGGGCGAAGCGCCTCAGCATCACGACCTGAAGCAGGCCGAAGCCATGATCGAAAATTTTTCTGCCCGCAACCTTACCGGCCTGCAGACCGTACCTTACACCGAGCCGGACGGCCGCCCCGTCCGTCGGATGGTGGGGCCTGTGGTCGCCCCCGACGATGGCCGCAACTGCGGCGGGCTGGAGATCATTGAGCTGGAACACCCCTTTGCTCCGGAGGACGAGGTCCTAGCCCAGCGTCTGCTGGAGCTGCTGCAGCATTATCTGGTGCATGCAGCCCCCACCGCCTGGCGGGCTGCACCGGAAGAGCGCTTTTTGCAGGAGCTTCTGTTCTGTGAGCCTGCCCAGCAGAGCGCCATGCAGAAAAAGCTGCACCGCTTCCCGGCGCTGGAAGCGCCCCCGCACTTCTATCTGGCCAGCATCCCGCTGTCGCAGGCGCACCGGCTCACCCGCACGAATCAACAGGCTCTGCTGGCCCACGAGTGGCCGGAAGGGTGGTTCATGCAGACCGAAACCGCCTTCCTGCTTCTGCTGCCCGGCACCGGGGACGCTGCCCAGCCGGAACAGCTGCTGCAAAAATTGCAGGTGGTGGGCCTGCGCATGGACCAGACCGTGATCCTGAGCATGCCGTTTCCCTCTCTGCTGCAGCTGGGCACCGTGTGGCGCTTCAATCAGGAAGCCGCCGCCACCGCCCGGGACTTGCACTGCGGTGCGGGCTGCCGCAGCGCCTCGGCCCTGTATCAGGACGTGTTTGTCCGCACCATCGCCCAGAGCGCCAACCTCCGGGCCTTCATCCACCCCATGCTGCGCCGCCTGCAGGAGTACGACCAGGCCCACAGCACCGCCCTGCTGCACACCCTGTGCGTTTACCTGCTGCAGGAACAGAATCTTCATGCCACGGCCCGGCAGCTTTTCATCCACCGCAATACGCTGGTGTACCGGCTGCAGCGCATCCGCACCCTGCTGCAGCTGGACCTGGACGATGCCGCCGTGCGCAATGTCCTGCGCACCGGCTGCATCCTGCTGGAATACTATCAGGGTGCCTTCTGATTTTTCGCACAAAACAAGCCCCGGCACAGTCTGCATTCCACACTGTGCCGGGGCTTCATTGGTTTGTTTTCGTTACAGGGTCTCTACGCGGTCAAACAGGGAGCCTGCGGCCTCCACCGCGTCCCTGCTGCCAAAGGTCACCTTTACACCGGCAGCCATGGCATCGGCCAGACCAGCGGCCTGCTCTTTGAGCAGAGCTGCGTCCACGGCACACAGGGCCTTGCGGTCGGCAGCCTTCATTGCTTCGGTGATGCCACAGAAATACTGCCGGTCCAGCTCCCGTGCCTCGGCGCGGGGCTTGCGGGGCGTGTCCAGCTTGGCCACGGCACCCACGATCAGGTCGTTCAGGTCCTTTTCGGTGTAATCGCGGGCGGCCAGCTCCGCCGGGCCCTTGGCAAAGGTGTCGTAGCTCTCGGTCAGGTGGGGGTCCCGGTAGGTGTACAGGTACTCCACGCCGTCCGACGACAGCATGCCGGTGCCGTAGGCGCCGCCCACCTCGCGGATGTTGTGCCACAGGTATTCGTAGCTCATCACGCGGGCCAGCACCTTGCGGTCGCTGCGGCGCTCCATGGGCCACACCTGCACCGCGTAGTTCACGCCGCCGTCAATCATAAAGGCCTCGTTCACCGGCGGGGTCAGCGGCTCCGCATAGGGCTGCGCCGCGTCGCGCTCCTGCGCCGCAAACCGGCTGCCCGGCAGCAGGGTGCGCAAGGTGTCCAGCGCCTGCTCCGAGCCGTGCAGGCTCACGGTGAGCTGGGCGTGCTGCAGCACCTGAGCCCGCAGGGTTTCCAGCTTTGCGCCAAGGCCTGCCCAGTCGGCCTTTTCCAGCAGATCGCACAGGAAGTGATAATAGCTTACGCCGCTGCATCGCTCGCTGGCCGCGTTCTCCACATTGTAGTGGGCACTGGCACGGACCGCCGCATAGGCGTTGCCCTGCTGGATGAACTGCTGTTCCATGTTCAGTTTCTGCTGGCTCAGCACCCGGGCAAAGGCGGCTTCCGCCGCCGGGCCGGTGAGCTGCGTGTCATACAGCCACTCGCCGCCCAGCTCCACGGCCTTTTGCAGGCTGCGTTCCAGCAGGCTCAGGCTCATGGTCAGTTTGGCATGGCAGGGTGCGCCCTCCTGCCGGCCGGTCCAGAAGTCCAGCAGTACGCGGCTGTCGCCCAGCCAGGTGCTGCGCAGGGTGTTCAGCTGCTGGGCCGTGTGGGTCGGCGTGTCCAGCTCGTCCAGCACATCGGTGAGCAGGTCCAGATACGGTAGGTCCTCCGGGGCCACATGGCCCAGGTCATAGTAGAAATTCAGGTACAGGCTGCCCGCCGAGGGGTGGCGCAGCACCGTGGCACCGGCCACCTGCTCGGTCTGCCCGGCCGCGCTGGGGGCACCTTCGCCCAGGTCGGCCACGGTCAGCGGGTGATCCAGCACCAGTTTGGCGTCGGTGCGGGCCGGGGCCTGCGTCTCTTCCTGCTTCTTGGGCAGGGTGGGCACCTGCAGCACCTGCACCGGAGCCGGGGCAAACAGGCTGCGCAGCAGCTCGTCGAACCAGCCGTCCGCCATCTTGCTGCGCAGGGAGGCAAACAGCTTATCCGTGTGCAGCAGCAGGGCGGGGTCCCCGGTGTGCAGCCAGCCCGTGGAAGCATTGATGGCGTCCAGCACGCCGTCCGGCAGGCTGCCCGGCCGCTCCAGCGAGGCAAACTCTGCCGAATTCAGCGAGGCCAGCAGCAGCTCCTGCGGGATGCCCCGGGCCAGTACGTCATCCACTGCCTTGCGCACCGCCGGGGCAAACTTGCGGGCGCTCTCTTCGGTGGCACCCCGCAGCACCAGCTCCAGCGTGGGCTGCAGGGTGCTGTCATCAAAGCCCATGTCGATGTCCGCACCCAGCTTTTCGGCCAGCAGGGCCGCTTTCAGGGGCGAATTGTTGGTGCCCAGCAGCGCGTCCAGCAGGATCTCCACGCCCAGCTGCCGTTCCCGGTCCGCAAAGGCACCGGTGTACCAGGCCAGTGCGCACTGCACCTCGTCCGGCTCCGGGTTCTCGGTGTAATAGGGCAGCTCCACGCAGGTGCCCGGCTGCTCGTCCTGCACCGTCAGGCGGGGGCGGGTGGTGGTCCTGGGCATCCGGGACAGGTAATCGCGGTCCAGCATTTCCAGTTTTTCGGCCATGTCCATCTTGCCATACAGGGTGATGCAGCAGTTGTCCGCGCTGTAGTGGCGGCGGTACACCCGCTGATATTTCTCATAGGTCAGCGCCGGGATGCTCTCCGGGTCGCCGCCAGACACAAAGCCATAGGCCGTGTCCGGGAACATGGCACGCTCCAGCGCATTCTGCAGCTGAGCGTCCGGGGCGGCAAGGGCTCCCTGCATCTCGTTGTACACCACGCCGCTCACAGTGCCGTCGGCATCCCGGTGCCAGCCCTCCTGCTCGAACACAGCCCTGTCCACCATGGCCAGCGGGCAGAACACCGCATTCAGGTAGACATCCATCAGGTTTCTGAAATCCGTCTCGTTGGGAGTGGCAAAGGGGTACACGGTCTTATCCGGGAAGGTCATGGCATTGAGGAAGGATGCCATGCTGCTCTTGAGCAGCTGCAGAAACGGCGAGGTGACCGGGTATTTTTCGCTTCCGGCCAGCACCGAATGCTCCAGAATATGAAAAACGCCGGTGTCATCGGAGGGGAAGGTGCCGAACCCGATGCCAAAGGCCTTGTTGTTGTCCTCATTTTCCACCAGCAGGATGGTGGCCCCGCTCACGTCGTGGGTGAGCACGGTCAGGGTACCGTGCTGCTCGGGGCAGTCCTCTGTGCGGACGAGGGTATAACCGGGAACCTGCTTCATCGCTTTATTCTCCTTTGTGTTTTTGGTCTGGCCCTATTGTATCATTCACCGTTCCAAAACACAATTGCCGGTTTGTAAACAATAACCCAAAAAGGCTCCCCTGTGCATGCACAGAGGAGCCTTTTGAAAAAACGTGTGTTACACCTGCTTGGCGTGTTCCGTCCGGCACGACACCCGGAACAGCACAAAGCCGATGACGAACAGCACCGCGATGCTGCCCACGCCCACATTGGCACTGCCGGTGAGCTGGCTGCCCACACTGACGATCATGGTGCCCAGGAAGGATGCCCCCTTGCCGCAGATGTCGAACAGGCCGAAGTATTCGCCGGATTTTTCCGCCGGGATAATCTTGGCAAAGTGGCTGCGGCTCAGTGCCTGCACACCGCCCTGGAACATCCCCACCAGCACGGCCAGCACCCAGAACTGCCACTGCTGGGTGAGGAAGAAAGCAAACACCGCAATGCCGGTATAGGCCGCGATGCACACCGGGATCAACTGGCTGGAGGGGTATTTTGCGCTCAGCCGGCCGAAGATCAGCGCCGAGGGAAAGGCCACGATCTGGGTGACCAGCAGCGCCAGCAGCAGGCCGGTGGTGTCCAGACCCAGGGCCGTGCCGTAGGCCGTGGCCATATCAATGATGGTGTACACGCCGTCGATGTAGCAGAAGAACGCCAGCAGGAACCAGAACACCTGCTTGTCCTCATAGAGGTGCTTCAGGGTGTGGCCGATGCGCACAAAACTCTGCCGGATGGCGTGCTGCTCCACCTCCACATAGTTGACCTGCCGGTAGCGCCGGAGCAGCGGCAGGGTGGTGACCAGCCACCACGCCGCCGTGATGAACAGTGCAATGGTCAGGGCGGTCATCTGGCTCATGCCGATGGCCCCGCTGCCCAGCACCAGCGCCAGACACACCACAAAGGGCACACAGCTGCCGATGTAGCCCCAGGCATAGCCGCGGGAGGACACCATGTCCATCCGCTCCGGGGTGGTCACATCGCCCAGCATGGAGTCATAAAACACCAGACTGCCCGAAAAGCCGATCTTGGCCACGATGAAGATGACCAGGAACGGCAGCCAGGTGCGGGCCGCGCCCATGGCACAGCAGCCCAGCACACCCACGAACAGGCAGAGCATGAAGATGGGCTTTTTGAAGCCTTTGGTATCGGCCAGGGTGCCCAGGATTGGCCCCAGCACGGCGGTGATCACCGTAACCACCGAGCTTGCATAGCCCCAGTAGGCCAGATAGTCCACCTTGCTCACGCCGCCGGCCTCCGCCAGCGCATTGAAGAAGATGGGCACCAGCGTAGCGATCATCAGCACAAAGGCCGAGTTGCCCACATCGTACAGGATCCACGCACGCTCCAGCGGCGTGACCTTAAATTTTTTCTTTTGCATTCTTGTTCCTCTCGCACCGCCGTGCGGTGCACTCTCTTTTCCCAGTTGTCTGAACGGCAGGGAGTTTCTCTGACCTCCTGCTGGCCGCCCCTCAGAATTCCCCGAAGGTGTGGTCATAGGCCTTGTCCAGCGGCTCGTCCGTGTCCAGCGTTTCCGCATAGGCTTCGATCAGCCGCACCGCCAGCGGAATGGCCTGCTGGTACAGGGCATCCAGTTTCTCATTGCTCTCGGTGCACTGCGGGTTGGGCTGCGGGTTGGCCACAAGGCCGTGGAGCACGTCGTACTTGCCCACTGCCTTCATGCCGGTGAGCACCACCCAGCGCTTGACCGCGCCGGAGGGCTGCAGCAGCCGGTGCATCGCGATCATCCCCTTGAGGGCGTCCAGCACCTGCAGGCCGGTCAGGCCCTCGTAGAAGGGCGCGATGACCCGGGCATTTTCCGCCGTGGGCCGGATATGGCTGGCCGTGAAGAAGTTCTTCGGGTCATGGCCGTCCCGGCGCAGCAGCATGTCGTCGAACTCGGTCTCGATTTCGCAGTGGCTCACCCCGCTCTGGCGGGTGTATGCCTCCACATAGGGGTGACAGGTGCTGTCCAGCGCAAAATGACACACGAACCCCAGCGCATAGGCCAGCGCGGCGTCCCGGACCTTTGCCTGTCGCACCACGCCCCGGGCGCGCTCAAAGAACACCCGGCCCGGCTGCTCGTGCATGGCGTTGCCCAGGGCGCCCACGGGGTTGGACTTGGCTGCATGATAGTAGAACAGCAGATCCGGCCCGTGCAGGCCCACATCGAACAGGGCCCGGTTTTTCCCGATCTGATCCTGCAGGGCTGCGGGCAGCTGCTGCAGAACATCCGCGCCGAAGCGGCGGTGCGCATAAGTTGACGGCATAAGATCCCCTCCTGTTTCTGTCGGGCGCAGTGCGCTCATAGTTTCAGTATAGCAGAAAGTTTCCCGACCTTCTACCCTTTCGTGTCTGATTTCTGTAAAAATTTTGAATGATTCTCACTGCATTCTGCCGGGTCGTTTCTGAAAATATGGGCTCTGCACGCAAAGCGCAAAAAAACACAGCCGTTCTCAGAACAGCTGTGCCTTTCCGGTATCAATTCTTATATGTTCTCGTAGCCCTGGGGCATCTCGTTTTTGCGGTTACGGTCCATGAGGGTGCGCAGCGCGTCGCTGGCGCTCATGCCCTCCTTGACGATGGCGTTCACCGTCTGCACGATGGGCATTTCCACGTTGTACTTGGCGGCCAGCTCCATGGCGGCGGGCAGGGCGTTGATGCCCTCCACCACCATGCCCACTTCCTTTACGGCCTGCTCCGGGCTCTCGCCCTTGCCGATGAGGATGCCGGCGCGGTTGTTGCGGCTGTGCATGCTGGTGGCCGTCACGATCAGGTCCCCGATGCCGGCCAGGCCCGCAAAGGTGTGGATGTTGCAGCCCATGGCCACGCCCAGGCGGGCGATCTCGGCAATGCCGCGGGTGATCAGGGCCGCGCGGGCGTTGTCGCCGTAGCCAAGGCCGGTGGAGATGCCCACGCCCAGGGCGATCACGTTCTTCAGGGCACCGCTCAGCTCCACGCCCTTGATGTCGGGGTTGGTGTACACGCGCATGCAGGTGTTGCTGAACACATCCTGCACAAAGCGGGCCGCCTCGTCATCCGGGCAGGCCGACACAATGGTGGTGGGCAGGTCCAGCGCCACTTCCTCGGCGTGCGTGGGACCGCTCAGGGCCACCAGCCTGCAGTTTTTGGGGCCGCCGTCCCTGTTCAGCTCGTCGGCGATCACCTCGGTCATGGTATATAAGGTATCCGGCTCCATGCCCTTGGCCACATCCACAAGGATCTGACCGTCCGGGATATAGGGCCGTGCCTTGGCGGTGGTGCCCCGCACGAACACCGACGGCACTGCAAACAGCAGCACATCCTTGCCGGTGCACACTTCCTCGATGCTCTTGGTGAACTGCAGCTCGGCCGGGATCTTCATACCCGGCAGGTTGGGGTGCACCCGTGTAGTGGAGAGGTTGTCCACCTCCGCCTCAATGGCCGACCACACCTGCACTTCGTTGCCGCTGACGGTCAGCATCCGCGCCAGCGCCATGCCCCAGGTACCTGCACCCAGAACGCCAATCTTCCGTTTCGTCACGTTTGTGTCCTCCGTTTGCACCGGCAGCCGGGCCGCCGGTGAATTTGCGCGGCACCGGCAAACCCGGTGTGCACGTTGTTATGCCCATTGTACACGAAAGCGCCTGCCGCGTCAACCGGCTTGCCGCATTGCACAAAGTTCCCGCAGCGGCTGGGCCGTTTTTGTTCACAATACGCGATTTTTGCAAACCATTTGCACCGCCGGACGTTTCATGTTATAGTATTCTGGTAGGTTTTGTAGGAATTTCCGCAAACCCCTTGACTTTGAGTACACTCGAAGTTGTATAATACATTCACCGTTGTTTTCTGAGAGTATTTGAGGTACTGTGATCGTTCATGTTTGAAGCACTTTTATCCAACCGCACGGTCAGCGTGCTGGTGGAGGCCCTGCCCCGCATCCTGACGGCCGGCCTTACCATGACCATCCCGCTGACGCTGGTGTCCTTCTTTTTTGCCATGATCATCGCGGTGGTGGTGGCACTGGTGCAGTACGCCAACGTGCCGGTGCTGCGGCAGATTGCCCGGTTCTACATCTGGGTCATCCGCGGCACACCGCTGCTGGTGCAGCTGTTCATCATCTTTTACGGCCTGCCCAGCCTGGGCATCATGCTGGACGCCTTCCCCGCCGCCGTCATCGCCTTTGCCTTCAATGAGGGTGCCTACTGCGCCGAGACCATGCGCGGCGCGCTGGAAAGCGTGCCCCAGGGCCAGCTGGAAGCCGGTTACTGCGTAGGCATGAGCTGGGTGCAGATCATGCGCCGCATCGTGCTGCCGCAGGCTTTGCGCACCGCCGTGCCCGCCCTGTCCAACTCCCTCATCGGCATGATCAAGGACACCTCGCTGGCGTCCAACATCACGGTGGCCGAGCTGTTCATGGCCGGTCAGCGCGTGGCGGCCCGCACCTACATCTTCCTGCCCATCTACTGTGAGGTGGCGGTGGTGTATCTGCTGTTCTGCACGGTCATCACCAAACTGCAGGCTGTGCTGGAGCACCGGCTCAACGCCCGGGGCTTCCAGTAAGAAAGGAGTGTGGAACCCATGGCAATGATGGAGATCCGGAACGTCCACAAGACCTTCCGCACCTACGCAAAAGCCGGTCTGCGCCCCGGTGCACACAAGGTGGTCAGCGAGCTGCCGGTGCTGCAGGGCGTGGACCTGACCGTGGAAAAAGGCGATGTGGTGGCCATTCTGGGCCCTTCTGGCTCCGGCAAGACCACCCTGCTGCGCTGCCTGAACTTTCTGGAGACCGCCGACGCAGGCCAGCTGGTGCTGGACGGCGAGACCTTTGACCTGGCCCATGCAGGCCGGGCCGACATCGCCCGGCTGCGCAAAAAGACGGCCTTTGTGTTCCAGAACTACAACCTGTTCCGGAACAAGACCGCCCTGCAGAACGTGACCGAGGGACTCATCGTGGCCCGCAGGATGCCCCGGGAGCAGGCCGACGCCATCGGCCGCCGCATGCTGGAAAAGGTGGGTCTGGCCGACCGGGCCGACTACTACCCCCGCCAGCTCTCCGGCGGTCAGCAGCAGCGCGTAGCCATTGCCCGTGCCCTGGCCACCGACCCGGAGATCATCTACTTCGACGAGCCCACCAGTGCGCTGGACCCGGAGCTGACCGGCGAAGTGCTGAGCGTGATGCGCCAGCTGGCCGAAGAGGGCATGACCATGCTGGTGGTGACCCACGAGATGGGCTTTGCCCGCAACGTTTCCTCCAAGACGGTGTTCATGGAGAACGGCGTGGTGGTGGAGCAGGCGCCCTCCCGCGAATTCTTTGCCGACCCGAAGGAGGAGCGCACCCGGGCCTTTTTGCAAAAGATCGCCCACACGGAGTGATATACGGCCATCGGGGAGCTTCCTCCTCGGACACGAATACGGGTTGCGGCTCCCAGCGCATGCGGCGGCCCTTGAGCGAGCCTTGCATTCTGCTGGCCGCTGTCCCAACAGCAACTCCCTGTTTCCGCCGCTGGCGGCGGTCGTTGCCGTTGCAGGCCGTTCCATCGCCCGCCCTATTGCCCTACGGGCAACAGGGTCCCACCCCAGCGGACGGTCCTCGGAGAAACTCCCCGATGGCCGCCTAGACAAACATTTTAACTGAAAGGATATTTCTATGAAACGCAGAACGTTTATTTCTCTGATGAGTGTGATGGCTGCCGCCGGTGTGCTGACCCTGGCGGGCTGCTCTTCCAATTCCGGCAGCAGCGCTGCCGCTTCCGGTGCGGCTTCTTCGGCTGCTTCCACCGGCGCTGCCGACCAGCTGGCCGCCATTCAGGCCAACGGCAAGCTGGTGGTGGCACTGGAAGGTGCATGGCAGCCCTGGAGCTACCACGACGAGAGCGACACCCTGGTGGGCTACGACGTGGAAGTCTCCCGCGCCATCGCCGAGAAGCTGGGCGTGGAGCCGAAGTATGTGGAAAGCGACTGGGACAGCCTGTTCGCCGGTCTGGACGCAGGCCGCTTTGACATCGTGTGCAACGGCGTGGAAGTGACCGACGAGCGGGCCAAGACCTACGACTTCACCACCCCTTACGGCTACATCCACACCGCACTGGCCGTGCGCAAGGACAACGAGGACATCAAGAGCTTTGAGGACCTGAAGGGCAAGACCACTGCCAACAGCCTGGCTTCCACCTACATGGAGCTGGCCGAGAGCTATGGTGCCACCGTGCAGGGCATCGACACGCTGGAAGAGACCATCCAGCTGCTGACCGCCGGCCGCATCGACGCCACCCTGAACGCCGATGTGTCCTTCTACGACTACCTGAATGTGCATCCGGACGCCGACTTCAAGCTGGTGGCCCAGACCGAGGACGCTTCTCATGTGGCCATCCCGGTGCGCAAGGGCGACGACAGCGCTTCCCTGCTGGAAGCCATCAACACTGCCATTGAGGAGCTGCGCGCCGACGGCACCCTGAAAGCTCTGGGCGAAAAATACTTTGGACAGGATATTTCTTCGGAGGACTAAGAAGCTCAGCCCTCTCCGTCTGTACCCTTCGTTCCCATCCAGCTCCCCCGAAAGGGGGAGCTTTTTTGTTGCCTGCCATATTTTTTTGTGCTTTTCTATTGACTTGTGCAATATTATATGCTATATAATATTATAGAAACAGGCCACATCGAAAGGAGGTTGTCCCCACATGAGTTTTCCCATCAGTGCCGCACTGCTGGATGCCATCGTGCTGTCTGTGGTGGCCCAGGAGCCGGAGGGCACCTATGGCTACCGCATTACCCAGCAGGTCACCCATACCCTGGAACTCAGCGAGTCCACCCTGTACCCGGTGCTGCGCCGGCTCCAAAAGGACCAGCTTCTGACGGTGTACGACGCACCAGTCAACGGCCGCAACCGACGCTATTACCAGATCACCGCTGTCGGGCGGCAGCAGCTTGCCGCCTATGCCCAGGAGTGGAGCCGCTACCGTTCTTCCATTGACACATTTTTCAGAGAGGTGGAATGATTTATGACCCGTACTGCATTTCTTGCTGCCCTGGAGCAGCTTTTAGCCCCTTTGCCGGAAGCTGAGCGCAAGGACGCTTTGAGCTATTACGAGGATTATCTGGATGCTGCCGGGCCGGAAAAGGAGGCCCAGGCTCTGGCAGAGCTGGGCACGCCGGAGGAGGTAGCCCACAAGATCCTGGAGGAGCAAGCTCCGGCAGACCCCTCTGCCGCCCCGGCAGCCCCTGCCAACAAGCCCCGGTCCACCTGGCGCATGGTGCTGGGCGGTGGGCTGGCGGTGCTGGTGCTGGTTTGCTTTTTCTTCCAGCACTCCAAAGCCACCCCGGTGCAGCCGGTGGAGCCTGCGTCTCCGGCAGCAGACAGCAGCTCTGTCCCGGAAGAGAGCAACGGCACCCACCTCGCTGTCCCGGCCGATACCGTACCCCTTCCCATTCCCGCCGATGACCTTGGGGAAAGCACCCTGCAGATCCCCCTGGAAAAGCTGCGTACAGAGCTGGAGTTGGAGCTAGACTACGGCTCCGTGGTCTTTGTCACCGACCCGACCCTTACCTCGGACGTATACGCCACCTTCCAGTTCGACAACTTCCCCCATACCCCTCTCCAGCGCACCTCTGATGAATATGGGCACACCACCCTGGATTTTGAGATGCCAGATAACTGGCAGGTGTCCCCCGATGCCCCGGAAGCCCTGCTTACCGTCACCCTCCCGGCAGACGCCCTCACCCGGTTGACCTTAGATTTGGAGGTGGGGGACGTCCATCTGGACGACCTGCAGCTGCAGAGCCTGAAGGTAGAGCTGGATAACGGCAGTCTGTATGTCGACGACCTGACCGTGACCCGGGACCTGGAAGCGGACATTTCCATCGGCGGATGCCTCATCCGCCAGCTTTCCGGCACAAAGCAGGCTAATATCAGTGCCTACCGCTCCATCCATCTGTGTCTGGACGGAGACCCTGCCGACTACACCATTGATGCCCGGACCGACAATGTTGTCCGCATCGGCAGCAAAAAATACGACAAACGCTATACCTCTACCGGTCCCAAGGGGGATCTGGACCTGTCTGCCACGGGCCTCATTGATCTGACCCCTCAGCACTCCCCTGCCTGACAGCAAAACGCCCTTCTCCCACGGCCTTGAGCCAGCGGAGAAGGGCGTTTACTTATTCCTGATGAAAATACTCGTAGATGGTCTGGGCCAACTGCTTGCCCACGCCGGGGGTGTTTTCCAGCTGGTCGGGGGTGGCTTCCTTCACCGCCCCCACGCTCTTGAACTGCGTCAGCAGGGCTTTGGCGGTTTTTGGGCCTACGCCCGGCACCTCGGTGAGGGTGGAGGAATAGCTTTTCTGCTTCATCTGCTGCTTGCGGTAGGCGTTGGCGAACCGGTGGGTCTCGTCCTGGATGGCGGTGATGAAGGTGAAGGTGCCCCGGTTCATATTGATGGCAATTTCCCGCCCGTCGCTGTCCACGATGGCGCGGGTGCGGTGGTGATCATCCTTTACCATGCCGTACAGCGGCACATCGGCCAGCGCTGTACCGGCAAGCGCCTCCTTTGCGGCGCTCACCTGTCCCCTGCCGCCGTCCATCAGCAGAAGGTCCGGCTTTTGGCCAAACCAGTTGCCGCCGGGCTGACCGTTTTGCGCCTGTGCGGCGTATTTTTCGTATTCTGCCGCCCGGCGGCTCACGGTCTCCGCCAGGGAGGCGTAGTCGTCCGTGCCCGCCACGGTCTTCATCTTGAACTTCCGGTAGCCGGCCTTGAAGGGCTTGCCGTCCTTGAAGGTGACCATGCCGCAGACGCTGGTGCCATCGCCCCAGTTGGAGATATCGTAGCTCTCGATGGCGCGAGGCGGTTTGGGCAGGCCCAGCACCTGGGCCAGCTCGTCCAGCAGTTTTTCCTCCCGGGCATAGCGGCCACTCTCCCGCGCCAGACGCTCCACCGCGTTGGTGTGGGCCATCTCCACCAGATGCGCCTTGTCGCCCCGCTGGGGCACATACAGCTGCACCTCGCTGCCGCGCTTCTGGTTCAGCGCCTGCTGCAAGGCATCCACGTCCGGCGGCAGCGCATCCACCGCAATGATCTTGGGAATTTGCTCATCATCCAGGTAATACCGGGGCAGAAATTCCTCCCGCACCGCGTCGATGTCGGAGGTGTCATGGAACAGGAACTCCCGCTTGTCGGTGAGCCGCCCTTCGCGGAACCGCAGCACGGCGGCGCACACGCTGCCGGGGGTGCCAGCCAGGGCCACCACGTCCATCTCCACCTCCGGGTCCACCACCACCTTCTGCCCGGCGCTCACCTTGGTGATGGCATTGATCTGGTCCCGCAGCAGGGCGGCGGTCTCAAACTCCAGCCGCTCCGAGGCCTCCAGCATCCGTTCGTTCAGGGTCTTGAGGATGTCCTTTTTGCCGTAACGGATCAGGTGCACCGCCCCTTTTACCGCCTCGTTGTAGGTCTCGCAGCTGATCTTGCCGCTGCACACTGCCATGCACTTGCCGATGTGGGCGTTCAGGCAGGGCCGCCCCTTTCCGATGTCCTGCGGGAAGCGCTTGTTGCACCGGGGCAGGCGGAAGGCATCCATGGCGGTCTCTGCCATCTGCCGTGCCGCAAAGCTGGAGGTGTAGGGGCCGATATACTCTGCCCCGTCCTCCTCCTTTTGCAGGGTGAAGGAAAGGCGCGGCCAGTCCTCCCGGGTGACACGGATATAGCTGTAGCCCTTGTCATCCTTGAGCAGGATGTTGTATTTGGGGGTGTGGGCCTTGATCTGGCTGGCTTCCAGCACCAGCGCCTCGAATTCGCTCTGGCAGACGATGACGTCAAAGGCGTAGGCGTGGGCGATCATCTGGCTGACCTTGTTGTCGTGGGGCACGCCCTCGCGGAAATACTGGCTCACCCGGATGCGCAGGCGCTTGGCCTTGCCGATATAAATGATGGTGTCGCTTTTGTCCCGGATGATATACACCCCGGGCAGCAGCGGCAGCATACAGGCCTTCTGGTACAGCTCTGCCTTGGTCATTTGCTGCGGTCCCTCCCAATAAGAAAAAAGCGGCAGGGAACCCCCGCCGCTCTTTGGTTACATGATCTTTCAGACTTACTCTGCGAAGCCGGACTCCACCAGCTTGATCAGGCCGTCCACGGCAGCCTGCTCGTCAGCACCGTCTGCGATGATGCGGATGGTGGTGCCGCCCACGATACCCAGAGACAGAACGCCCAGCAGGCTCTTTGCGTTCACGCGGCGCTCTTCCTTCTCGACCCAGATGGAAGACTTGAACTCGTTAGCCTTCTGGATGAAGAAGGTTGCCGGACGAGCGTGCAGACCGACCTGATTTTCAACCGTAACTTCTTTCACGTACATAGTAAAGCGCTCCTATCTAATATCGTTTTGGTAGCTCAAAGCTATAGTGCCTGTTGCGTTACACTCATTTTAGCGCAAGTCGAAACCGTTGTACAGACCCCCGGCGCATTTTTGGCGGTTTCTCCAATCAGAAGGGGGCCATTTTTCATTATTTATACAAAGATAATAAAATTATTCCCGAAAGGTTATAGGGGTAACACAAAAGTTTTCAACATTTTTTCGACCGCGGCGCGCATTCTCGCCCGGTTTTGTGCGTTTGTGACACCCTGCGGCCCCCTTCGGCAGGAACGGTTCCCGGCCTGCTTCGCCGTCGGGGTCAGGCTTCTGCCGGGCCCTCGTAGCGCATTTCCAGCAGCTCGGCGTGGGCGGTGACAGAGCCGTCCTTTGCAGGGTCGAACACCTCGGCCACGCCGCACACCTTCCAGCCCATGCGGCGGTAGAGGGCAATGGCCCGGGTGTTTTTGTCCAGTACCGTCAGCACCGGGTGCGCGTGCTCCGGCAGCTTTTTGCGGGCAAAATCCAGCAGTTTCTGCCCCAGCCCTTTGCCCCGGGCGTCTGCCGTGATGAACAGGTGCTCGACCTGCCCGGTCTTGTGGCTCACGGCCACCATGCCGTCCGGCACGTCCTTGGTGCAGTGCAGGTAAACCGCCCAGCCCTGCTGTTTTTCTTCTTTGAGCTGCGCATAGAAGAACTCCGGGGTCCACTCCACCAGAGCTTCTTCCGTCCAGCAGCCCTCGCAGACGGTGCGCCGCCCCTCGGCAAACAGCCGGGCAGCGGCAGCAAACTGCTCCTCGGTTTTCACCAACCGCATGTTCTCGCCCCGCTTCCACTTGGGCAGCTGGGTGATGGGATGGGTCTCGCACCATTGCTCGTACAGCTCCGGCCGGCGCAGACGGGTACGCTCCCGGCTCTGCTGCCCGCGCCAGGTGTCGATCTTCTGGTGGTCGCCGCCCAGCAGCACCTGGGGCACGGCGCGGCCCTCCCACACTTCGGGGCGGGTGTACTGGGGATATTCCAGCAGACCGTCCCAGTAACTCTCTTCCTCGTAGCCCTTCTGCTCAGCCAGAACGCCAGGCTTCAGGCGCAGCACGCTGTCCGCCACCACCAGGCTGGCCAGCTCGCCGCCGGTGAGGATATAGTCTCCGATGGAAATCTCCTCATCCGCAAAGGCGTCGATGACCCGCTCGTCGATGCCCTCATAGTGGCCGCAGACCAGGGTGAGGTTGTCGTACTGGGCCAGCCGCCGGGCGTGCTCCTCGGTGTAGCGCTGGCCGCCCGCCGTCAAGAACACGATGTGCGGGGCCGGGCGGCCCTGCGCGGCCACCTCCTGCTGCACGGCCCGCAGGCAGTCGGCGATGGGCTGGGCATACAGCACCATGCCGCAGCCGCCGCCGTAGGGGTAGTCGTCGGTCTGTTTCTGCTTATTCAGGGTGTAATCCCGGATCTGATGGCAGTGGGTCTCAATATAGCCCCGCTTTGCCGCCCGGCCAAGGATGCTGGCGTCCAGCACCTGCTGGCACATCTCCGGGAACAGGGTCACGATGTCCACACGCATGCCCATGGCTCATTCCTCCCCGTCGCGCTCGCTGTCAAAGTCATCGTCCAGCAGACCCGGGATGGGGGTGACCAGGATATACCCCTCCGGCGGGTTGCGCTCTTTCAGGAACGCGTCCACCCCGGGGAACATATATTCCTTGCCGCTGGGGGATTTGACGGTGTAGATATCCTGTGCACCGGGGTGGTCCACGCTGGTCACCACGCCGTATACCTTGCCGGTGTCGGCATCCCGCACTTCGCACCCGATGAGGTCGGCCACATACCACCGGCCTGCGGGCAGGGTGGCGTCATCGCGGTCAAAGTAGAACACCTGTCCCCGCAGTGCGCGGGCGGCGTCCATGTCGTTCACGCCCTCCAGCTGGAGCAGCGCCATCTGCCCCTGCGGGCGGATGGAGGTGATCTTATAGGCCCGGCCGCCCTGCGCCGAGGGGAACAGCCGGCCGGCTTTTTTCAGAAAATCCACACCGTCGCACCAGAGTTCCAGCTTCATTTCGCCGCGCACGCCGTGGGTGGTAACAACTTTTCCGGCTTCCAGATATTGCTGCATTGTTTTCTCCTGTAAGAACCCTCTCAGTCAATGCCTGCGGCATTGCCAGCTCCCCCGAGGGGGGGAGCTTTTTGACGAAGAGGTGGTGTATTGCTTGTTTTTCCAGAACGCTCTTGTGCACAGTCTGCGCCTGAGAGGGCGAGCCTGCTATCAAAAATCAAAAAGGCCCCTTGCCGCAAGGGCAAAGGGCCTGTAGGGTGCTCAGTCGATCTCAACAAGGACCTTTTCATCGACCCGCACAGCAGCCGCGCGCATCACCACACGAATGGCTTTTGCGATCCGGCCCTGCTTGCCGATGACACGGCCCATATCTCCCTCTGCCACGCTCAGGTGGTAGACGATGGTGCCGTCCTCGCGGGGCTCGTCCACCGTGACCTTGACGGCGTCCTTGTCCTCCACGAGACCGCGGGCAACTGCCAGCAACAGCTCCTGCATGAGTCAGCCCTCCCTACTTACAGAACGTTGGACTTCTTCAGCAGGACACGAACGGTATCGGTGGGCTGTGCGCCGTTAGCGATCCACTGCTTTGCCTTCTCGGCGTCGATCTTGATCTCAGAGGGCTCCTTGTTGGGATCGTAGGTGCCGATCTCCTCGATGAAGCGGCCGTCGCGGGGGAAGCGGCTGTCAGCAACAACCACACGATAGAAGGGAGCCTTCTTGGCGCCAACGCGGCGCAGACGAATCTTAACTGCCATAATAGATATCCTCCAGAAAATAGTGTTTTTTGATTTATGTTACAAACCCGGTGCGGGTTGTGTACCTTGATTATTTCAGGCCGCGGAAAGCATTGTGATTGCCCATCATGCCGCCCAGCTTACGGGCAAAGCCCTTGGGACTCTTCTTGAGCTGCTTCATCATCTTCTGCATCATTTCAAACTGCTTGAGCAGCTTGTTGACGTCCGCCACGGTGGTGCCGCTGCCGGCGGCAATGCGGCGCTTGCGCTTGGGATTGATGATGGAGGGCTTTTCGCGCTCTTCCTTGGTCATAGAATGGATCATGGCCTCGATGCGGTCAAAGGCCTTTTCATCCATCTGGCTGGGGTCGATGCCCGCGCCGCCCGGCAGCATGTTCAGCATCGCGCCCACACCGCCCATCTTGCGGATCTGTGCAAACTGGTCCAGCATGTCGTTCATGTCGAACTTGTTTTCCATCATCCGCTTGGCAGTCTCGGCGGCCAGTTTCTCATCGGCGGCATCCTGTGCCCGTTCGATCAGGCTCAGCACATCGCCCATGCCCAGAATGCGGCTGGCCATGCGGTCCGGATGGAACACATCCAGATCGTCCAGCTTCTCGCCGGTACCCTGGAACTTGATGGGCTTGCCGGTGACGGCCAGCACCGACAGGGCTGCACCGCCGCGGGTGTCGCCGTCGGTCTTGGTGAGGATGATGCCATCCACGCCCACCGTCTCGTTGAAGGTCTTGGCCACGTTCACGGCGTCCTGGCCGGCCATGGCATCCACCACCAGCAGCGTCTCGTCCACCGGAACGGCTTCCTTGATGTCCACCAGCTCCTGCATCAGCACTTCGTCGATCTGCAGACGGCCGGCAGTGTCCAGGATCACGATGTCGTTGCCGTAGTCCTTGGCGTGGGCCAGCGCCTTGCGGGCGATCTCCGGGGGCTTGGCACCCGGCAGGGTGAACACCGGCGCACCGGCCTGTTTGCCCACCACCTGCAGCTGATCGATCGCCGCAGGGCGGTAAATGTCGCAGGCCACCAGCATGGGGCGGCGGCCCTGTTTGATGAAGTATTTGGCCAGCTTGGCGGCGTGGGTGGTCTTACCGTTGCCCTGCAGGCCGCAGAGCATGATCACGTTCTGACCCTTGTTCTTGAGGTTCAGGCGGGCGGCCTCGCTGCCGCCCATCAGAGCCACCAGCTCCTCGTTGACGATCTTGACCACCTGCTGGGCCGGGGTCAGGCTCTCCATGACCTCCTGGCCCATGGCGCGCTCCGACACCCTTGCACAGAAGTCCTTGGCCACCTTGTAGTTGACGTCGGCTTCCAGCAGGGCCATGCGCACTTCCCGCATGGCGGTCTTGATGTCGGCCTCGGTCAGTTTGCCGTGGCCGCGCAGCTTTTTGAACACACCGGCAAGGCGGTCGGTCAGGGATTCAAATGCCATTGTGCGGTGCTCCTTTCGGTTCAGTCCTCGTTTGCCTCGTCGATCGAGCGGATGATGCCCAGCATCTTTGTCAGGGTGTCGGCATACTCGGTGGTGGTCAGGCAGGCGCTGGGGCCCGTGCACTCGAACCGTGCGTCGATCACCAGCTGTTCCAGCTCTTCCAGCTTCTGCTGCACCCGGCGGTACCGGGCCGCAAAGCCGACCTTTTCCTCCAGCTCCTTCAGGGTGGTCTCGCCATGCTTGATGGCGTCCCGTGCGCCCTGCCGGGTAATGCCGAAGTTCTCACCGATCTCGCTCAGGGAGAGGTCATCGTTGTAATACTGGCGCAGCATCTCCCGCTGTTTTTCGGTCAGCACTTCGCCATAAAAATCGAGCAGATACCCCATTTCCAGATCTTTTGCCATTGCGCGTGACCCCCGGTATCCTGCTCGTGTTTCGCGTTCGTGATGTAAAGTTCATTTGCTTTACGGATGGAGTATACCAGAACACATGGAGCTTGTCAAGGCTTCCGGCGCAGTTTTTCCAAAAAATCCGGCAAAAATTCGCTGTTTTTGCCAAAACACTTCTTGACGCGGTGCGTGGTTTGCGTTACGATAAGGTTGTTGTATCCCACCCGAAAGGAGGCCTTCTGTGCCGATCTACCCGAATTTTTACCAGACGCTGACCCCCTGCCCCGTTGTGGAGCTGCGGGGCTACGCGGCCGCCAACGGGCTCAAGGGCCGCCTATTTGCGTATCTGGACTTCAACGGCCCCACCGGCACCGCCCGCGACGGCCTGGCCGAGGGCATGCTGGCGCTGGCCATCGAGCAGAAAAAGCTGGCTCCCGGGCAGCCCATCATTGAGGCGGTGTCCGGCCCCTTTGCCTCTGCCCTCACGCTGGCGGGCCTGACCGCCGGGCACCCGGTGGTGCTGGTGATGCCGGAGGATGCCCCCGCTCTGCGGCAGGAAAACCTGCTGCGTCTGGGGGCACAGATCCAGCACAGCCCCGCCCGCAGCGGGCTGGCCGGGGCCCGTGCCATGGCCGCACAGACCGCCGCCAACGGCTGGTACTACACCGACTGGCTGGCCAACGACAACAACCCGGAGTATCACCGCCGGGTCACCGGCCCGGCCATCCTGCAGAACATCGCCCGGGAGGGTGCCAGCCTGGTGGACGCCATCACCGTGGGGGTGGGCAGCGCCGGCACCGTGACCGGCGTGGGCGAAACCATCAAGGCCTGGACCAACGATGTGCGCATCGTGGCCGTGGAGCCTTTTGAGTGTCAGGCCCTCACCGGCGGCGTCACCGGCCCCCACAACATCCCGGACATCGGCTTCGGCCTCGTGCCCAAGAACTTCAACTCCTATGTAGTGGACAATGTGGCGGCAGTTTCCAGCAAGGACGCCCAGCGCGCTGCCCAGCAGGTGCTGCGCACCGATGCCATCCCGGCCAGTGCCAGCGCCGGGGCGGCCCTGCACGCGGCGGCCAAGCTGGTGGCCAACGGCATCAGCCGCTCGGCCCTGGCCGTGTTCAGCGGCCGACAGAATCTCTTATAAACCGGAAAGGACTTCGCATTCACCATGACCAAAGATATGACCAGCGGCAAGATCACGCCGCTGCTGATCAACTTTACCATCCCGCTGGTGCTGGGCAATCTGTTCCAGCTCACCTACAATGCCGCCGACAGCATCATCGTGGGCAAGTTCGTGGGGGAGGATGCGCTGGCTGCCGTGGGCACCGCCAACCCGCTGATGACTCTGGTCATCCTGTTCATCAACGGCATATGTCTGGGTGCCGGCATTCTGGTCAGCACCGCCTTTGGTGCCGGAGACACGGAGCTGGTGGAACGGCAGGTGTCCACCACCGCCATTGCCGGTACGGTGTTCTCGCTGGCCTTCTCGCTGTTGTGCATCCTGTTGGCAAATCCCCTGCTGCGGCTGCTGCAGGTGCCGGCGGAGATCCTGCCCATTGCCGTGAACTACCTGCGCATCGTGTTTGCGGGCCTGCTCTTCACCTTTTTTTACAATTTTCTGGCCGCCACGCTGCGTGCCCTGGGCGACAGCAAGAGTGCCCTGTACTTTCTGATGATCAGCGCCGTGCTGAACATCGGCGGCGACCTGTTTTTTGTGGAGGCCCTGGACTGGGGCAGCGAGGGCTGCGCCCTTTCCACCGTGCTGAGCGAGGGCATGTGCTGCCTGCTCTGCGCCCTGTACATCCGCTGGAAAGTTCCGGTGCTGCAGCTGGGCAGACGCTGGTTCGTGTTTGACGGCAAGCTGCTGCGCAAGACTGTAAGCTACGGCTGGGTCAGCGCCATGCAGCAGGCCACCGTGCAGCTGGGCAAGATCGCGGTGCAGGCCATCGTGAACACCATGGGCGTCAGCGCCATGGCCGCCTTTACCGCGGCATCTCGCATCGACGACTTTGCCTACACTCCGCAGCAGAACATCGCCCACGCCATGACCACTTTCATGGCTCAGAACGAAGGTGCCGGGAAGAAAGACCGCGTGAAGGATGGCTACCGCTGCGGCATGCGCATCGAGGTGGTGTATGCACTGGGCCTGATGGCGGTCTGTCTGATCTTTGCAGAGCCCATCATCCGGCTGTTCGTCACCGACCCGGAGGTGGTGGACCTGGGCGTGCGGTTCCTGCGCACGATCTCGCTGTTCTACCTGATGCCCGCCGCCACCAACGGCATCCAGGGCTTCTTCCGCGGCATCGGCGACCTGAGGATCACACTGATCAGCAGCATCCTGAACATGGCAGGCCGTGTGGCCGCCGCGTCCGTGCTGGTGCTGCTGTGGAAGATGGAGATCGAAGCCCTGCCCTACAGCTACGCCTTCGGCTGGGTACTGATGCTGGCCTACGAGCTGCCCGCCATGCTGCGCTATCTGCGCAAGAATAAAATGTAACCCTCTCGGTTGCATAAGAAAAGCCGCTGTATCGTTCGATACAGCGGCTTTTCTAGTACAGACTTCCGCAGGATTATGCGCGCTTTGCCAGCAGAGCCTCGATCTTCTTCAGCGGATCAATGATGCTGGAAACGGACATGTCGTGGTTCAGGGCCACCACGAAGTAAGCAGCGTACTTGGACACATCCACGTCCACATACCAGTCGCGGGTCAGCAGCTCCGGCGTGCGGTAGGTCAGGTTGGTGCCCACCACATAGGTCAGCTTGCCCTCGGCCACAGCCTGGTCAAACTTGGCCAGGCCGCTGGTGAACAGCGGGAAGGTAGCGTTGGCGATGATGCGGGCAGCGCCGCGCTCCTTCAGATTGCTGGCCACTTCCAGCATGCTCTCGCCGGAAGCGATGATGTCATCGGCGATAAAGACGGTCTTGCCTTCCACGCTCTCGCCCAGGTACTCGTGAGCCACGATGGGGTTGCGGCCGTTGACCACGCGGGTGTAGTCACGGCGCTTGTAGAACATGCCCAGGTTGCAGCCCAGCACGCTGGAGAAGTACATGTTGCGGTTCATGGCGCCTTCGTCCGGGCTGACCACGGTGAACTTACTCTTGTCGAAGGAGATCTCCGGGTCCTTCTTCAGCAGGCTTTTCAGCACCTGATAGGTAGGCATGGCGTTGTCGAAGCTCATCAGCGGCACAGCATTCTGCACGCGGGGGTCATGTGCGTCGAAGGTGATGATGTTCTGCACACCCATGGTCTGCAGCTCCTGCAGGGCCACGGCGCAGTCCAGGCTCTCACGCACCACGCGGCGATGCTGACGGCCGCCGTACAGGCTGGGCATGATCACCGACACGCGGTGTGCCTTGCCGGCCACCGCCTGGATCAGGCGCTTCAGGTTTGCAAAGTGATCGTCCGGGGACATGTGGTTCACGTTGTCAAACAGCTTGTAGGTCACGCTGTAGTTGCCGGGATCCACCACAATAAAGATATCGTCGCCGCGCACGGACTCCTTGACCAGACCCTTGGCATCACCGCTCTGGAAGCGGGGGCAGTCGCAGGAGATGATGAAGGTCTCCTTGTCAATGCCGGCGTCCTTGGCCCAACGGACCAGGTGCTTGTCGATCAGGCCGGTAAGCTCCTCGGCACCGGGGCAGGCGATCAGCCGCATGTCTGCCACGCTGGGCTGCTGGAAAAACGACTTGGGGGAAATTTCAATGGACATAATCACAACTCCTTATTGCTGCTTTCCAATCCGAACGATCTGCGTACAAAAGCGCATATCTACCTTTATTTTATCACATTTTGCGTTTTGTGCCATATCCATTTGTTACACAAACCGATTTTCTGCGCCTTGCACATCTGTTTTGCTTTTTTCAAAAAGAGACTGTGTGTTTTCGACAAAAAGACAGCCATTTCTCTTCGCAGTCGCAAAAATCCACCGATTTTTCGAGAAAAGTATTACTTTTCCATGTAGGCACATCCCGCCGCCGCTTCCGGCCGCACCCTGCAAAAAGGCCCCTCTGCCGGTCGGCAGAGGAGCCTTTTTCTTCATTTACCGGTTCTTCTTTACAGAGCAGCCACGGCAGCCTTCAGGGCATCCACGCGGTCGGTGTTCTCCCACTTCACGCCCAGGTCCTCGCGGCCCATGTGACCGTAGGCAGCCAGCTTGCGGTAGATGGGCTTGCGCAGGTCGAGGTCACGGATAATGGCAGCGGGGGTCAGGTCAAAGACCTTCTCCACAGCCTGCTCGATCTTCTCATCGGAGACCGTGCCGGTGCCGAAGGTGTCCACCATGATGGACACGGGCTTTGCCACGCCGATGGCGTAAGCCACCTGCACCTCGCACTGCTTGGCCAGGCCGGCAGCCACGATGTTCTTGGCCACCCAGCGGGTCGCATAGGCAGCGCTGCGGTCCACCTTGCTGGGATCCTTGCCGGAGAATGCGCCGCCGCCGTGACGTGCGTAGCCGCCGTAGGTGTCCACGATGATCTTACGGCCGGTCAGGCCGGTGTCGCCCTGGGGGCCGCCGACCACAAAGCGGCCGGTGGGGTTGATATAGTACTTGGTGTTCTCGTCCAGCAGCTCGGCGGGGATGGTGGCCTTGATGACCTTTTCCATCACGTCGGCACGCAGCTGGTCCATGCTCACGCTCTCGCTGTGCTGGCTGGAGATGACCACGGCGTCCACACGCACGGGCTTGTTGTTCTCGTCGTACTCCACGGTGACCTGGCTCTTGCCGTCCGGGCGCAGATAGCTCATCTCGCCGCTCTTGCGCACCTCGGTCAGGCGCTTGGCCAGCTTGTGGGCCAGGCTGATGGGCATGGGCATCAGCTCCGGGGTCTCGTCGCAGGCATAACCGAACATCATGCCCTGGTCGCCGGCACCGCCCACCTGGTCGTTGGTGCCCAGGGCGATGTCGGGGCTCTGGCCGTCGATGTTGGAGATGACGGCGCAGGTGTCGGCGTCAAAGCCGAACTTTGCACGGGTGTAGCCAATATCTGCCACCACCTCACGGACCACCTTCTGGAAGTCCACATAGCAGCTGGTGGTGATCTCGCCCATGATGTGCACCAGACCGGTGGATGCACAGGTCTCGCAGGCCACGCGGGCGTCGGGGTCGTGGGTCAGGATCTCGTCCAGGATCGCATCCGAGATCTGGTCGCAGATCTTGTCGGGATGTCCTTCGGTGACGGACTCAGAAGTAAACAGGTGTCTTGCCATTGGTTTTGCCTCCTAAACAGTTTTTACAACAGGGTGTGTATCTTGCAGCTTCTACCATTCATCAAGCCATGTACCATGAAAAAATAAAAGCGCCCAGAGCCGAAAGCTCTGAGCGTTGCACTCTTATCTTCCGGTTTCCCGCAGGATTTGGCACCTTATGCTTTCGCACAGGTTGTCGGGCTTCACAGGGCCTGTCCCCTCAGCCGCTCTTGATAAGTCGGTATTCAGTTGTTACGTTCAGTATTCTATCATTGCTTCGTCAGATTGTCAAGAAGAGTATCACTCTTTTTATACAACTCTCTGAAATTGATGGAGGTTTTGTCGGTTTTCTGCTGCAAATACAAAAAAGAAAGGCACAGCCTCAGCTGCGCCTTTCTTGCAGGATCGGATCAATAGCCCTTGGCCTGCTCGCCGTTCAGGATCTTGACGGCGCGGGAGGTGCCCAGGCGGTCAGCGCCCAGAGCCAGGAAGGTCTCCATGTCCTCCACCGTGGAGATGCCGCCGGCAGCCTTGACCTTGCAGCGGCCGTGCACACCCTTGACCATCAGTTCCACATCGTGGAAGTTGGCACCTGCGGTGGAGAAGCCGGTGCTGGTCTTGATGTAGTCCGCGCCTGCCTCGCAGACGATGTCGCACATCGTTTCCTTTTCCTCATCGGTCAGCAGGCAGGTCTCGATGATGACCTTCAGGATCTTGTCGCCCACAGCCTGCTTCACGGCACGGATGTCCTCGCGGACGGCATCGTACTCCTTATTCTTCAGGCGGCCGATGTTGATGACCATGTCCACCTCGGAAGCGCCGTTTTCGATGGCAGTCTTTGCCTCAAAGGCCTTGCTGGCGGTGTCCATGGCACCCAGAGGGAAGCCCACCACGCAGCACACCGGGATGCGGCCTGCCATGTACTCCACAGCCTGCTTGACGTAGCAGGTGTTGATGCAGACGGATGCGGTGTGGTTGGCAATGGCTTCGTCACACAGGGTCTGGATCTGGGGCCAGGTGGCCTCCGGCTTCAGCAGGGTGTGATCGACATGGGAGAGAATTTCTTCGCGGGTCATGTTGTCGTCCTCCTTAATTCTTGTTGGCACGGCGCACCTTTGCCATGCCGACAGCGCTCAGGGCAATGGCCGTTGCCGACACCGTTGCACCGATGATGCCCAGCACCAGACCGGAGACCAGGAATGCAAAACCTTTCAGACCACGTTTCATAAGACCGTACCTCCTAAAAAATTATTTTTTCTTTTTAAAGATGATGAGTTTGCTGAACACATAGTTCAGCACCACCACGACCACGTTGGAAAAGACCTTGACGCATAAGCCCCACAAAGTCTGTGCGCTGTAACCGCTGACGAAGATCGCCGTCGGGCCATCGGCACCACCGATGATGGCGATGGCAGCAGAATGATCAGCGCCTCCTGCGTAGGTGTTGATCGTGCTTACCGCTGTGGCCGGATCGATCCAGCCCGCCACAGCCCCCAGCACGCCCTGCATCAGGCCTTCCATCAGAGCTGTGCCCTGCGCGGCCAGCAGGTTGCCGCCCACCATCATGATGACGGCATCCAGCACCAGTGTGCCCAGACGGCAGGTGACGAATGCGCCGAACTCCTTCGCCATCTCCCGGCCCTGGGTCCTGCTGCGGAACACGAACGCCCGGTTGGTGGTGTAGGCAAACAGGATGCACAGGATGTTGTCCAGCACGTTGCCCCAGCTGTTGGCGGCGGTGTAGCCGAACAGCTTGTTGAACAGGGCATACAGCACGATGTTGAGCAGGGTGGTCAGCACGCCAAAGATCAGGTAACTGAGCACTTCCCAGTGCTTTTTGAAAAATTTAACCATAAAAAATAACCCTCTCCGTCCGCTCACGCTGTTCGCGTCCACCTCTCCCGAAAGGGAGAGGTTTTGCCGGTTTTCCTCAAACTTTTTCGTTCACTGTCAAAAGCTCGCCCTTCGGGAGAGCTGTCGCGGCGCAGGCCGTGACTGAGAGGGTTTCTCCCTTAACAAAAACAGCCCCGCCGCCGTTTTCCCGGCAACGGGGCTGTTGATCGCATGTGTCAGAAGCTATGCTTCAAACAGGCGGCTGATCACTCAGCGTCGTCGTTCAGCAGAGCCTTCATGGACAGGCTGATGCGCTTCTTGTCGAAGTCGACATCCAGCAGCTTCACATCGACCATATCGCCGACCTTCAGCACGTCAGAGACCTTCTCAACGCGATCATTGCTGATCTCGCTGATGTGGACCAGACCGTCAACACCCGGCAGGATGCGGACGAAAGCACCGAACTTGGTCAGAGACACGACCGGAGCATGGAAGGTGCTGCCGATGGGGTAGTTGTTCTTCAGCTGCTCCCAGGGGTTGTCCTCGGCCTTCTTGTAACCCAGAGAAACCTTGTGGTTCTCGGTGTCGATGTCCTTGACATACACTTCGATGGTGTCACCAACGGAGACGACCTCGGAAGGATGCTTGATGCGGTTCCAGCTCAGCTCGCTGATGTGGCACAGGCCGTCAACACCACCGATGTCAACGAATGCACCATAAGAGGTCAGGCTCTTGACAACGCCGGTGTAGCTCTTGCCCACCTCAACGTTTGCCCAGAACTCCTCGCGCTTTGCCTTGTTCTGCTCAGCGGTCACCTTGTTGATGCTGCCGACGATCTTGCGGCCGGAGCACTCGGTGACGACCAGCTGAACATGCTGGCCAACCAGAGCGGTGTAGTCCTCGTCGCGGCGCATAGTGGCCTGAGAACGGGGGACGAACACCTTGACGCCCTTGACGTTGACAACAACGCCGCCCTTATTGAACTCGGTGACGTCGCCCTCGACGACTTCGCCGGATTCAGCTGCCTTGGCGATCTCTTCCATGCCCTTGCGAGATGCGAGCTTCTTGCGGGAGAGCTGGATGACGCCGTCCTGATCCATAACCTTCTCGACGATGAGGTCCAGCTCATCGCCAACCTTCACCAGGTCTTCGACCTTGGCGGAGGAATCATCGGTCAGCTCGCTCAGCTTGACAAAGCCGGTCTGCTTCGCTCCGATATCCACCTGGATCTCGTTGGCAGAGATGCTGGTCACGATTCCTTTCACAATACTGCCTGCATGAACACGCTTTTCCTCGGATGCATTCAGCATCTCCTCAAAGCTCATGCTGTCATTGATTTCTGCGCTCATACTGTTAAGTACCTCCTCAATAATAGACGATGGCGTTGAAGCCCCGGCTGTCACGCCCGCCACTTTTACATCTGCAAACCATTCCGGCCGAAGTTCGCTCGCTGTCTCGACCGTTACGGCACGCGTGTGTTTTGCGGCGACCTGTACCAGCTTCTGGGTATTGGAAGAATGATGACCGCCAATGACAACAATGATGTCGCATTGTTGGCTGAGGTCTTCCGCTTCCTGTTGCCTCGCCCACGTCGCATTACATATTGTATCAAAAATTCGGGCGTTTGTATAGGCTTTTTTGAGAAACTCCGAACTTTCTTTCCATTTTGTCACCTGAAATGTGGTCTGTGCAACTGCAAAAAGGGGTTTTTGCGGGTCCGAGGGGCCTTTCCAGGCCGCAAGCTCGTCCAAATCGGCAAAAACGAACACCTCTCCGCGGGTGTGCCCCACGATGCCCTGCACCTCAGGGTGGGTCTTATCGCCCGCCACCAGCAGCACGGCACCCTCTTTTTCGGCCTGTGCGGCAATGCGCTGGATCTTCTGCACAAAGGGGCAGGTGGCATCGTGGTACGCGATGCCGCGCGCCTCCAGCTCGTCGTACACGCTGCGGGGCACCCCGTGGCTGCGGATGACCACCTCATAGCCATCCGGCACCTGAGGCACGCTGTCGGCCACAAAGGCCCCCTTTGCCTGCATGTCGGCCACAGCCTGCGGGTTGTGGATCAGCGGGCCGAGGGTGGCCACCCTGCGCCCTTCGGCCAGCAGGCCGTAGGTCAGCTCCACGGCACGGTTCACGCCAAAGCAGAACCCCGCGGTCTTTGCAACTTTGATCTCCATTGCGTTCTCCTCACCGTCCCATCTTCTCCCACGCATCCAGCAGGGCCTGCTTGTTGGCACGCAGTTTTTTCGTGTCGCGGCGGCCCTCCATGGCAAACTGCGCGGCGGGCATGGGTTCACCGTAGATCACCCGCACCTTGCAGAACAGGTGCATTTTCCCGTCCGGGGTATCGTACAGGATGCGGCAGGGCACCACGTCCACCCCCGCACCGGCCGCGATGACGAACAGGCCGCTCTTGGGCGGCAGCAGTTTTCCTTCTTTTTCGCGGGTGCCTTCCGGGAAGATGAGCAGCGTGCGTCCGTTTTTGCAGGCCTCTACGGTCCGGTCGATGACCGCCACTTCCTCCTTGGTGCCCCGGACGCAGACGCCGCCGCAGCAGCGGAAGAACCAGCTCAGGAAGGCGTTGATCTCAAACAGTTCCTTTTTGGCAAAGATGACCATTCGCCCGCCCCACCGGGTGACCGCGATGAACACCGGGTCGATGGCGGACACATGGGTGGGTGCCAGGATATAGCCCTTGGTCTGCACTTTTTTCAGGTTCTCGCGCCCTTCCACCCGGATGCGGAAGCCAAGGTGCCACAGCAGCCATGCAAAGGGCAGCAGAATGTAATATAGCATCATATCGTCGTCAGTTTTTCACTTTCTCCGCAATGATCTTCTTCATGGCGGCAAGGCTCTGCTCGAAGTCCAGCTCCGAGGTGTCCAGCAGCACGGCGTCCTCGGCCTGCTTCAGGGGAGCGGCCGCACGGTGGGTGTCCTGATAATCCCGCTGCTTCACGTCGGCCAGAACTTCCTCATACGGGGTGTTGACGCCCTTTTCCTGATACTCTTTCCAGCGTCGGGCAGCGCGGGCCTCCGGGCTGGCGGTGAGGAAAATTTTGACAGTGGCATCCGGCAGCACCACGGTGCCGATGTCGCGGCCGTCCATCAGCACATCCTGCTTTTTGGCCATGTCCCGCTGCATGCCCAGCAGGAAGGCCCGCACGGCCGGGTTTGCGCCCACGGCAGAAGCTGCCATGCCCACCTCTTCGGTGCGGATGGCGGTGCTCACGTCCTCTTCCTTTAAATAAACATGCTGCTCGCCGTCGATGAAAGCAAAGTGCAGCTCGATCTCCGGCAGCAGGGCGTTGACAGCCTCATTATCCTTGGGGTCCTTGCCAGCACGCAGGGCATACAGGCCGATGGTGCGGAACATGGCACCGGTGTCCACATAGATGTAGCCCATCTCCGCCGCAAGGCGGCGTGCCAGCGTGGATTTGCCTGCCCCGGCAGGCCCGTCGATCGCAACAGATACCATTTTTATATCTCCTTTTTATTGTAGACTGAACGATTTTGAATGGCCGCCGCGTTCGCTCTGGCCATACTCAGCGGAATTTTAATTTTATTAAGTGTAAACCAGAAAAATCTGCGGACTTTTCCGGTTTGTTTTTTCACAGAAAGGGCCGTGACCGGGAGACGGTGGTTTTCCAGTTGCTGCATTTGTCGGTTTCGGCTCCAATCGGTGAAAATGCGTTTGGAGCGCCCCGCAGGGCGCGACAAACGCCAAATCAAAATAAATTTTCCGCTGAAAATAGCCAGAGCGCGAGCGGAGGCTATTTCCAATCGTGTGATTGCATCGTACCGTTACAGGTGATTGGCAAAGCTCTGAGCCGTGCAGAAAGCGATCTGCAGGTTGTAGCCGCCGGTGTAGGCGTCCACGTCCAGCACCTCGCCTGCAAAGTACAGTCCCAGGGCCTTTTTGCTCTGCATGGTCTTGGGGTCCACCTCCCGCACCGATACGCCGCCGGAGGTGATGACTGCATGGGCCAGGTCGCCCCGGGCGTCGATGGACACCCGCCAGTGCTTGATGAGCTGCACCAGCTCCCGCTTCTGCTCCCGGGTGATCTGGTTGGCCTTGGTGGCCGGGTCGATGCCCCAGCGCGCCACCATGACCGGCTGCATGCTGGAAGGCAGCAGCTTGACCAGCGCGCCCTGGGCAGCGTGGTTGGCCAGCAGGGCAAAGTCCCGGGTGATGCGGTCGTAGAGCTGCTCTTCGCTGAGGGCGGGCTTGAGGTCGATCTCCGCGTGATACTTGTGCTTTTTCATGTCGCCCAGGTGGCTGGACGCGCTCAGGGTCAGCGGGCCGCTGATGCCGAAGTGGGTGAACAACATCTCGCCCTGCTCGTCAAAGATGGCCTTTCCGTCCTCGAACAGGGTCAGGGTGACGTTTTTCAACGCCAGACCCATCATCTTTTTGCAGTCGGGGTCGTGGCTCACAAGGCTCACGAGACTGGGCACCGGCTCCACGAGAGTGTGCCCGGCCTGCCGGGCCAGCTTGTAGCCGTCACCGGTGGAACCGGTGGTGGGGTAGCTCACGCCGCCGGTGGCCACCAGTACGGCATCTGCCCGGTATTCCCGGCCCGAAGTGCCCCGCACGCCGATGCAGCGCAGGGCCGGGCCGGCCTTTTTCTTTTTGGGATGGCGCGGGTTTTCCGGCACAGCGGGGGCTTTCTCCGCTTCCGGCGGCAGCTCTTCCAGCAGCAGCTTTCCGGCACCGTCGTGCACGAACTCGGCGTCCTGCGCATACCGCAGCAGGGCCTGCCGGATCTCCTCGGCCTTGTCCGACACCGGGAACACCCGGCGTCCGCGCTCCACCTTCAGCTCCACCCCAAGGCTCTCGAACAGCTCCATGGTCTTTGCGGGTGGGAACGCCCCCAGCGACGAGAACAGAAAGCGCGGGTTCGTGCGCACATGGCGCAAAAACTCTTCCGCTGTGCAGTCGTTGGTCACATTGCAGCGGCCCTTGCCGGTGACCAGGATCTTCTGGGCCGGTTTGTCCATGTGCTCCAGCACCGTTACCTGATGCCCCTGCCGCACGGCAGCACCCGCCGCCATCAGGCCTGCCGCACCTGCGCCTACGATCAACACCTTTGCCATCTGTTTTCCTCCCAAAAAGCCTAGTTCTACATTTATATCATACCAGAATCGCCCTGCAAAAGCAATGTGCTGCGGGCAGGCTCAGAGCAGCTCAGCCAGAATGCTGTTCTGCACGATGAGCCCCGCCGGGGTCAGGGCCAGGGTGGTGCCGTCGAAGGCGGCATAGCCGTTTTTGACACAGTTACGGATAAACGCCAGCTGCACCGGGGAAAACTCTTTTCCGTACAGGGCCTTGTACTGCGACAGCGACAGGCCCTTGCGCAGGCGCAATTGCAGGATCAGGTAATCCTCGGCCCCGCAGCCGCCGTCCATCACCGGGGCGGCGTTGTCCTGCAGGAAAGCCGCCGTGTCGGCGGGGGAATAAAACCGCTTGCCGCCCATGCAGGAATGGGCCGCCGGGCC
>UQDV01000028.1 GCA_900539945.1 uncultured Faecalibacterium sp. | reverse complement strand
CGGTCTCCGCCTGCTGGCGGGCCAGACGTTTCTGGGTCGCCTCGCGGATCTCAGCTTCCTTCTGTGCAATGGTGGTCTGGCTGTCGGCGCGGGTCTGCCAGATGTCCGCGATCTCGGCACGGCAGGCGTCGCTGCGGGCGGCCAGTGCCGCCACGCTCTCTTCCAGTGAGGTTCGGCGGGCGGCGGCATCCCTGGCCCGCTGTTCCAGCGCGGCGATCTGGCTGTAGGCCAGCTCCGCGTCCTTCTGGCGGGTCACCTGTTCCAGCCGCTTGGCGCTCAGGTCCTGCGCCAGCGCGTTCTGCCGGGTCAGGAAGCTGTCATCGCCCTCCGCGATGCGGCTCATCTCGGCGGTGCGCCGGTCGATCTTTGCGGTGAGCTCTGCCTGCAGCTTTGCGGCGTCCTCTGCCTTTGCGCGGCTGTCGGCCAGCGCAGCCTGCAGGGTGTCGATTTCCTGTCGGCGGGCGTTCCGTGCCGTTTCCAGCTGGGCGGCAGGGGCTTCCAGCCGCTTCTGCTCTGCCTCGGCACGCACCCGGTCGTTGGCTGCGGTGATCTGCTCGCTGGCAGTAGCGGTCAGCTCAGCCTGCAGGGCGTCCACCTGTTCCTTGCACTGGTCGGTCTTTTCCTGCGCGGCAAGGCAGTCCTTCTGCAGCTTTGCGGCCCTGATGCGCAGTTCTTCCATCTCCTGCTTGCGGGTGAACAGCCCGGCGCTGCGCTGCACGCTGCCGCCGGTAAAGCTGCCGCCCGCGTTGATCACCTGACCGTCCATGGTCACCACCCGGCTGCGGAAGCCATTGTCCCGCGCCACGCGGGAGGCCTCGTTGATGTCCTCCACCACGATGATGCGGCCCAGCAGGTTCGACACGATGTTGTCATACCGTGCATCGGCCTGCACCAGGCTGGAAGCCAGCCGTGCGGTGCCGGACAGCCGCCCCCGGAACACCCCGGGCTGCACCGTGTCCAGCGGCAGGAAGGTGGCCCGGCCCGCATTGTCGCTGCGCAGCAGGGCAATGGCCGCCTTGGCCGCGGCTTCGTTTTCCACCACGATGTTCTGCAGGGCCGCGCCCAGTGCCGTTTCCACGGCCACTTCGCAGCCGGGCTCCACCTTCAGGATGGCCGACACCGGCCCGATGATGCCCCGCAGGCGGCGGGCCCCGGCGGCGCGCATGACGGCCTTGACCGAGTTCTGGTAGCCGTCCATGTTCTTTTCCAGCTCCCGCAGCACCGACAGCCGCTGGCGGGCTGCATCCAGCTCCCGGCCCAGCCGCTGTTCGGCGGTGTCGGCCTCGTCCAGCGCAGCCTTGCGGTTTTTGAGCTTGAGTTCCAGCCCGGAGCGCACATTGGCCAGCTGTTTTTCGTTTTCGGTCAGCATCTCCCGGTAGCGGATGGTGTCGGTCAGGTCCTGCCTGGCCGTCTCCCACTGGTCGGTGCCCTCCTGCATGGCCTGCTCCAGTGCCGGCAGGCGCTGACGGGCCGTTTCCTCGGCGGCTTCGGCGGCAGCCTGTGCCACCTGTGCTTCGGTGCGCTTGGCTGTCAGGTCGGTGATCTCGGCCCGCAGGGTGTCCTTTCGGGCACCGCTGGCGTTGCTGGCGTCGGCCAGCTGCTCCAGTTCTGCGTTCAGGGCGTCGATCTCCGCCGCCAGCTTCTCGCCCTCGGCTTCCATTTTGGCGGCCACGGCCCGGTGGCGCTGCAGGGCGGCATCCGCTTCTGCACCGTCCTGTTCCCCGGCTTCGATCTCGCTGCGCAGGGAAGCGATGCTTTCCTCGTTGCGGAGGATGTCGTTTTCCAGCACGGCAATGCGGCTGTCCGAACCGCTGATCTGCTCGGTGATGCTGCGGATATCCCCATTCAGGCGCTCGACCGCAATGGTCAGCTGCTGTGCCTGCATCCGGATCTCCTCAGCCTCCTGCTCGGCGGCCTTTGCCTCGCCGTCAAAGCGCTCGTAGTCCGCCTGCGCCGTCTCGTAATCCCGCACCTGCTGGCGCACGGTATCGCGGGCCCGGTGCACGCTGTCGGTCCACAGGGTCACTTCCAGCGTTTTGCGCTGTTCGCTCAATTCCAGGAATTTCTGTGCCTTGGCGCTCTCTTTTTCCAGCGGGCCGACCCGGCTTTCCAGCTCACCCAGGATGTCCCGCAGGCGCTCCAGATTCTCGCCCGCCGCAGCCAGACGGCGCTCGGCCTCGGTCTTGCGGTAGCGGTATTTGGCAATGCCGCAGGCCTCTTCAAAGATCTCGCGCCGCTCGCTGCTCTTGGCCGCCACGATCTCCGCGATGCGCCCCTGCCCGATGACCGAATAGCCGTCGCGGCCGATGCCGGTATCCAGCAGCAGCTCGTACACGTCGCGCAGGCGGCACACCTGCCCGTTGATGGTATATTCGCTATCGCCGGAGCGGTAATATTTGCGGCCGATGGTCACTTCGTCGGCGTCCACGTCCAGCGTGTGGCCGGTGTTGTCCAGCGTCAGGCGCACACTGGCAAAGCCCATGGCGCTGCGCCGCCGGGTGCCGCCAAAGATCACATCCTCCATCTTGCCCGCCGCACGCAGCTGGCGGGAGCTGGTCTCGCCCAGCACCCAGCGCACTGCGTCCGAAAGGTTCGACTTGCCGGAGCCGTTGGGGCCCACCACGCCGGTGACACCGGCGTCAAAGGTGATCTTTACCTTATCGGGGAAGCTCTTGAAGCCCTGGATCTCCAGTTCCTTGAATACCATCGTTTTACTTTTCCTTTATCACGCCCAGCAGCTTCAGGGCCTCTTTGGCGGCATGCTGCTCGGCAGCCTTTTTGCTGCGGCCCTCGCCTCGGGCCACCCGGTCCGAGTTGAAGCGCACGGCCACCACAAAGTGCTTGTCGTGGTCCGGGCCGGACTCGCTCTCCACCACATAGCTCAGCCGCTCTTCGGGGTTCTGCTGCACGATCTCCTGCAGGCGGGTCTTGTAGTCGGCCTCGGCGTGCTTGCCCTCGGTGATGAAGGGCAGGATGAAATTGCGGGCCACATCCATGCCGCCGTCCAGATACAGGGCAGCGATCACCGCCTCAAAGGCGTCCGATACCACACTGGGGCGGGTGCGGCCGCCGCAGCGCTCTTCGCCGCGGCCCAGCCGCAGGTACTCGCCCAGATGGATCTCCTGCGCGAACTGGAACAGGGCACCCTCGCTGACCAGACTGGCGCGGATGCGGGTCAGGTCGCCCTCCGGCCGGTCGGCGTAGGCGTGGAACAGGTAGTCTGCCGAGACGATCTGCAGCACGCTGTCGCCCAGAAACTCCAGCCGCTCGTTGTGCTTCACCGGGGCGCGGCTCTCGTTGGCGTAGCTGGTGTGGGTGAGCGCCGTTTCCAGCAGCTCCGGGTTTTTGAACGTATAACCAATGATCGATTCCAACGGATGGCTCATATGTCATTGCTCCCTTGCATTGTGCTTTTTTATTCCTCAGGTTTGTTTGCCGCCGCAAGCTCATCCAGGGCAGACTGCATGGTGCCGCACAGGTCGTTCTCCACGCAGGTCTTGGCCTGCCGGATGGCGTTCTTGATGCCCTTGGCCTTGGAGGAGCCGTGGGCTTTGATGACCGGCTGCTTTGCGCCCAGGAAGGGTGCGCCGCCGTATTCCTCGCTGTCCATCTGGTGCTTCAGGTCCGACACGCCGCCCTTGAGCAGCAGGTAGGCGATCTTGCCGCCGAAGTTTGCCAGGAACATCTGCTTGAGCATGCCCAGCAGCATCTTGGCCACGCCCTCGGTCAGCTTGAGGATCACGTTGCCGGTAAAGCCGTCGCACACCACCACGTCCACTTCGCCGTTCGGCACGTCGCGGGGCTCGATGTTGCCCACAAAGCGGATGCCCGGGGTCGTTTTCAGCAGCTGGTGGGCCTCCTTGAGCACGGGGGTGCCCTTGCTTTCCTCGGCACCGTTGTTGGTCAAAGCCACGCTGGGGCTCTGGCGGCCCTCCACCTTGTTCACATAGCAGCTGCCCATGACGGCAAAGGCGGCCAGCATCTCCGGGCGGCACTCCACGTTGGCACCGCAGTCCAGCAGCAGGTAAGCCTGCTTTTTGGCGGGCACCATGGTGGCCAGAGCCGGACGCTTTACCCCCCGGAGGGTGCGCACGATGAGGCTTGCGCCCACATGCAGTGCACCGGTGCTGCCGGCAGAGACAAAGGCGTCGCCCTTGCCCTCCTTGAGCAGATTCAGACCCACCACGATGGAAGAATCCTTCTTCTGGCGGATGGCGCGGGCAGGTTCGTCGCACATGTCGATGACCTCGGTGCAGTTCACCAACTCGATGCCGTCCAGCGGGATGTTATTGTCCGCCGCCGTCCTGCGCACCAGTTCCTCATTGCCCACGCCGAGGATCTGCACGCCGTATTCCTTTACAGCCTGTGCCGTACCTTCCAGCACGGCCAGAGGGGCGTTGTCGCCGCCCATCATGTCTACAATGATCTTCATAGTTGCGCTCCTTTCTGTTCCGGGAGATCGGCCCTGTGGTTACAGGGCGGTTTCATCCAGCCACTGCTGGAAGCTGGCAACAGCGCGCTCGGCCTGTGCCATGTAACGCAGGCGCTTGTCGCGGGGACGCTTGTCCTCCGGCAGCGGGGGCAGGATGCCCATGTTCGCGCCCATCGGCTGGAAGTTCTTGTTCTCGGTGGTCAGGTACTGCACCAGTGCGCCGCACATGGTGTCCGCCGGCGGGGGCGGCAGCTCCCGGCCTTCCAGCCGGGCATAGAGGTTCCGCGCAGCCAGAAGGCCGCAGGCGGCACTTTCCATGTAGCCCTCAAAGCCGGTGATCTGCCCTGCAAAGAACACATTGGGGTGCTCCTTCAGGCACAGGCCCGCACTCAATACACGAGGTGCATCCAGGAAGGTGTTGCGGTGCATCACACCGTACCGCACGAACTCGGCGTTTTCCAGCCCTGGGATCATGCGGAACACCCGCTTCTGCTCCCCCCACTTGAGGTTGGTCTGGAAGCCCACGATATTGTACAGGGTGCGCTCCTTGTTCTCGGCCCGCAGCTGGACGTTGGCCCAGGGGCGGTGGCCGGTGTTGGGGTCCACCAGGCCCACCGGGCGCAGGGGGCCAAACCGCATGGTGTCGGCACCGCGGGCAGCCATGATCTCGATGGGCATGCAGCCCTCGTACACGGTCACGGTATCGGCCTTTTTGCCGTGAGCGTCCGGGTCGGGCCGGGCGCTCTGCTCTGCCCCGGTGTCAAAGTCGTGCAGCGGGGCACGCTCGGCCGCAGCCAGCGCCGCATGGAACGCCTCATACTCGGCCTTGTTGAAGGGGCAGTTCAGGTAGTCGGCATCTCCGCGGCCATAGCGGGAGGCGGCAAACACCTTGTTGTAGTCCAGGCTCTCGGCCGTCACGATGGGCGCCACGGCATCGTAGAAGTGCAGGCGCTCGTCCCCGGTCAGGGCACCGATCTCGTCCGCCAGTTTCCCGTCGGTCAGCGGGCCGGTGGCCACCAGGATGGGGGCACTTTCGTCGATGTGCTCCACCGGCTGGCGGTGCACGGTGATGTTGGGGCACTCCTCCACCCGGCGGGTGACCTCCGCGCTGAAGGCGTCCCGGTCCACCGCCAGGGCACCGCCGGCGGCCACACGGGCCGCCTCCGCCGCCTGCAGCAGCTGGCTGCCCATGCGGCGCATCTCTTCCTTGAGCAGGCCGGACGCGGAGTCCAGCCGCTCGGCCTTCAGGCTGTTGGAGCAGATCAGCTCCGCAAAGCCCTCGCTCTTGTGTGCGGGCGAGAAGTGCATCGGCTTCTGCTCGTACAGGTCCACCTGTACGCCCTTACCGGCCAGCCACAGGGCCGCTTCGCAGCCCGCCAGACCGGCGCCCAGAACAGTTACTTTATAATCGCTCATGTTGTCGTTTTTCCTTTAATCCTTCTTCGGCACCGGCATCTCAAAGCCACAGCCCTCTTTGGCGCAATAGAGCTTGGAGCCCTTGCGGAAGAGGGTGGAGCCGCACTTTTCGCACTTGGTGGCCACCGGCATATCCCAGGTCATGAAGTCGCAGTCCGGGTAGCGCTCGCAGCCGTAGTAGATGCGGCCCTTGGCGCTCTTGCGCTCCAGCATGCGGCCCTTGCCGCACTTGGGGCAGATGCCTCCGGTGTCCTTGACCAGACGCTTGGTGCCCCGGCACTCCGGGAAACCGCTGCAGGCCAGGAACTTGCCGTACTTGCCCACCTTGATGACCATGGGGCGGCCGCACAGGTCGCACACCTCGCTGGAAGGCTCGTCCGGCACCTTGACCTTTTTGCCCTCCATGTTCTTTTCGGCCTGCTCCAGGCTGGCCTCAAAGCCCTGGTAGAAGTCATCCACCGTCTTGCGCCAGTCAGCCTTGCCGCTTTCCACCTTATCCAGATTCTTTTCCATCTGGGCGGAGAAGTCCACGTCCACGATGTGGGGGAACTGCTCCAGCATCAGGCCATCTACGGCCCGGCCCAGCAGGGTGGGCTTGAGCTTTTTCTGGTCGCGCTCCACATAGCCGCGGTCGATGATGGTGGTGATGATGGGCGCATAGGTGGAGGGGCGGCCGATGCCGTTTTCTTCCAGCGCCTTGATGAGGGTGGCTTCGGTGTAGCGGGCGGGCGGCTGGGTGAACTTCTGTTCGCTCTTCAGCTCCTTGAGCTTCAGCACCTGGCCCTGTTCCAGCGGGGGAAGGTTGGTTTCCTTCTTTTCCTTCTCGTCGGTGGCTTCCTCGTACAGAGCGGTAAAGCCGTCAAAGGTCACGGTGTAGCCGCTGGCCTTAAAACGATAGTCCGCCGCGCTCACGGTGACGGACACGGTGTCCTGCTGGCAGTCTGCCATCTGGCTGGCCATAAAGCGGCTCCAGATCATGCGGTAGAGCTTGGCGGTGTCGCCGCTGATGCTCTTGTCCACCTCGTCCGGCGTCAGGGACGGCACCGAGGGACGGATGGCTTCATGGGCGTCCTGCGCAGCGGTCGCACTCTTGGTTTTCCACACCCGCTTGTAGGGGCAGATATAATTTTCGCCGTAAGCCCCGGCGATATACTCCTTGGCAGCGGCAACGGCTTCGTCCGAGATGCGCAGGCTGTCGGTACGCATGTAGGTGATCAGACCCATGGTGCCGTGCCCGGCAATGTCCACGCCTTCGTACAGGGTCTGGGCAGCCCGCATGGTGCGGGTGGCCGTGAAGCCCAGCCGACGGGAGGCCTCCTGCTGCAGGGTACTGGTGATAAAAGCCGGGGTGGGCTGCTTGGCGCGCTTGCCCTTTTTCAGCTCTGCCACCACATACTCGGCCCCTTCCAGGCCCTTTTCGATGGCGCGGGCCTCGGCCTCGTTCTTGGGCAGCAGCTTCTTGCCCTTGCTGTCGGTGGCAAGGCGGGCGGTAAAGCTCTTGTGCCCGGCACCCAGCGTCACGTCCACGTTCCAGTATTCGTCCGGCTTGAAGCTCTCGATCTCCTTTTCGCGGTCGTCGATGAGGCGCACGGCCACGCTCTGCACGCGGCCTGCGGACAGGCCCCGGCGCACCTTGCGCCACAGGAAGGGGCTGAGCTTGTAACCCACCAGACGGTCCAGCACACGGCGGGCCTGCTGGGCGTTGAACAGATCTTCGTCGATGGCGCGGGGGTGGGCCATGCCCTCCTTCACGCCCTTTTTGGTGATCTCGTCAAAGGTGACGCGGTTGGGGGCGTGGGGGTCCAGCCCCAGGATGTTGGCCAGATGCCAGCTGATGGCTTCGCCTTCGCGGTCCGGGTCGGTCGCCAGCAGAACGCCGTCGGCGTGCTTGGCCTTGCTTTTCAGTTCCTTGATGAGCTTTTCCTTGCCTTTGATGCTGATGTACTGGGGCGTATAGCCGTGCTCCACATCAATGCCCAGCTGGGAAGCCGGCAGGTCCCGGATATGGCCCATGCTGGCGGTGACCTCGTAGTCATCGCCCAGATATTTGCCAATGGTCTTCGCCTTTGCAGGCGACTCCACGATCACTAGTTTCGCCATTCGTGTTTTTCTCCCGTTCTCTTTCTATCAAAACGCACCGCACAGCGTCTGCACGGCACGGATCCTTGTTCTTATGATTGTACCACAGCTGTTGTGTGCTTTGCCAGCAAAAATTATACTACCGCAGTACATAGCGCTTGCCCGGTAGGCAGGTCACCCGGCCGGTGAGCTGGAGCTTCATCAGGGTGCTCAGCAGGCTGGCCGTGGGCAGGCCGCTGCGCACGCACAGCTCCTCCACCCCCAGCGGCTGCGGCCCGACACAGGCCAGCACCCGCCGCTCGGTGTCGGTCATGGGGTCCGGCTGGCGGATCTCTGCTTCCGGCGCGGCACTCGCCTGCAGGCCCAGCGCCTGCACCAGGTCGGCCCCGCTGCAGGCCGCGCGGGCGCGGCCCTCGTGCAGCAGGCGGTTGGTCCCGGCCGAATCCGGGGAATAGATGCTGCCCGGCACCGCAAACACCGGCTTGCCGTACCGTTCCGCGTGGGACACGGTGGACATGGTGCCGCTTTTCTCGCGGGCTTCCACCACCAGCAGCGCTGAGGACAGCGCCGCGATGAGCCGGTTGCGCTGCAAAAAGCCCACCGGCCCCGGCGTGGACTCGCCGGGTGCGTATTCGCTGAGGATGCAGCCGTTCTGCTCGATGGTATGCCGCAGGGCCACATTGGCGGCGGGGTAGGTGCGGTCGATGGGCACCCCAAGGATGCCGATGGTGGGGCAGCCGTTTTTCACAGCTGCCCGGTGCCCGGCGCTGTCCAGCCCGTCGGCCAGGCCGCTGACGATGAGCGCCCCGCTGCGGGCCAGCGCCTCGCCGATATCGGCTGCCGCCTGCAGGCCGTAGTCCGTGGGCTTGCGGCTGCCCACGATGCCCACAACCCCCGGCTCGTTGAGCCACACCGGGTCGCCGGTGCAGTAGAGCACCAGCGGCATGTCCGGAATGCGGGAAAAGGCCAGCGGGTAATCCGGGTCGTCAAAGGGCAGGATGCACACCCGCAGCGCGGCGCACCGGCGGGCCAGTGCACGGAACTGCTCCGGCACCAGCTGCCCGGCGCGTTTGGCTGCCACCGGCCCGGCTGCCTGCCGGAATTCTGCGGTGTCCCGCGCTTCCCACGCTTCCTGTGCCCCTCCGAAGGCGTCCAGCACCCGGCCTGCGTGGGAGCTGGCCGGGCCCATCACATGGGCCAGCCACAGCCAGCACAGCAGCGGGTCCGGGGCAGGCTCCGGCGGGTAAAAGCTGGTCTGCCCGGCAAGGCCGTTCACAGGCTCTCCTCCCGGAAATGCCACAGCAGGATGCTGCCCGCAATGCCGGCGTTCAGGCTCTCCACCCGGTCGGTCATGGGGATGCGCACCGTGCTGGTGCAGGCGGCAATGGTCTCGTCGGTCAGGCCCTGGCCCTCGCTGCCGATGACCACGCACACGCCGCCGGGGCAGCCGGACTGTGCCGCGCTCAGCGGCTGGGACTGGTACAGCGCAGCGGCCAGGCAGGTGATACCCTTTGCCCGCAGCTGTGCCACGGCCTGCGGCATGGCCCCGGCTTCAATGACCGGGATGCGCACGGCCGCGCCCATGGAGGCCCGCAGGGTCTTGGGGGCCCACACGCTGGCGCAGCCGTCGCTCAGCAGCACACCGTCAAAGCCAAAGGCGGCCGCACTGCGCAGCAGCGTACCCACATTGCCGGGGTCCTGCACCCGTTCCAGCGCCAGATAGCGCCCGCCGGTGTGCACCTCGTCCAGCGTGTGCACCGGGGTGCGGAACACCCCGAACACCCCCTGATGGGTGCCCACATCGGCCAGCTTGTCCGCCACATGGTCCTCCACCAGATAGTGCTCCCCGGGCAGGTCGGCCAGCTCCGGGCAGCGGGCCATGGCGTCCTCGGTATAGAATAAGGTCTCCAGCTGCGCACCGCGGGCCAGCTCCGGGCACAGCTTGCGCCCCTCGGCCAGAAAGCGGCCCTCGCTGCGGCGGAAGGCCGCACTGGAGGAAAGGCGGCAGGCGTATTTGATCTTCGCGTTTTCCCGGCTGGTGATTTTTTCGTCCATCTGTGTTCTCAACCTTTCGCTTCTGATGCGTTCAAAACTCGTCTGCCGCCCTGTTTTTTGTGCGGCGCAGGGGGCAAAATGCAAAAAAGGGCCGCGTCTGCCACAAAAATCGCTTCGCGGCAGGGCGCAGCCCCGAACATGTTTTTTCCCGCCGCAAAAAGCCCCAGATACAAAACGGACGCCCGCGTATGCGCGCGGGCGTCTCGTCAGAAGTTTGATCAGGCGTTCTTCACGGTCTCGACCAGAGCAGCAAAGCTCTTGGGATCGTTGATGGCCATCTCGGACAGCATCTTGCGGTTCAGCTCGATGCCTGCCTTCTTCAGGCCAGCCATGAAGGAGGAGTAGTTCATGCCCAGAGGACGAACTGCGTTGTTGATGCGGCAGATCCACAGGTTGCGGAACTGACGCTTCTTCATGCGGCGGCCTGCCAGAGCGTAGTTGCCGCTCTTCATGACCTGCTGCTTGGCCATCTTAAAGTGCTTGCTCTTGCAGCCGTAGAAGCCCTTGGCCAGCTTCAGCATCTTCTTACGACGTTTGTGGGTCATGGTTGCGCCTTTGATACGTGCCATTTTTTATATCTCCTTTAGTATCTCGTAGAATGTCTGTTTGCTTGCGGCTCGCTCTTAGGCGTAGGGCAGCATGCTCTTGATGGTGGCTGCGTTGGTCTTGTCAACGTAGTTGGGCTGACGATAACCACGGGTCAGCTTGGTGGTCTTCTTGGTCAGGATGTGGCTGCGGAATGCGTGGCCGCGCTTGATCTTGCCATTCTTGGTCAGCTTAAAGCGCTTCTTAGCGCCGGAGTGCGTCTTCAGTTTCATCTTAGCCATTTTAGTTTCCTCCTAAAATTAGTCCTTATTGGGTTTCGGGATCAGCAGAATGGACATCGTACGTCCCTCCAGAACCGGCTGCTTGTCCATGCTTGCCTGCGGCAGAGCCTCGGCAAAGCGCTTGAGCACGTCGGCACCCAGGGCACTGTGCGCCATCTCACGGCCGCGGAAACGGATCGAAACCTTCACCTTATGGCCAGCTGCCAGGAACTTGGCAGTCTGGTTCAGCTTGGTGTTGAAGTCGTTGGTGTCAATGTTGAGCGAGAGGCGGGTCTCCTTGACTTCGACCACCTTCTGGTTCTTCTTGGCTTCCTTCTCCTTCTTCTGCTGTTCAAAACGGTACTTGCCGTAATCCAGCACCTTGCACACAGGCGGAACGGCCTGCGGTGCGATCTTGACCAGATCCAGCCCGGCGTCCTCAGCAGCGCGCATGGCCACCTGAATGGACACAACGCCCTTCTGCTCGCCGTCAACTCCGATCAGGCGAACTTCACGGTCACGGATCTGACCGTTGATCTCCAGTTCCTTCGACTTTCCAGCGGTAGCGATAATGAATGCACCTCCAAACAAAATCCATAGTGTTGCAATATTGGCAATAGAAAACGCGGCCGCCCAGTTTCTGGACAGCCGCGCAAAATTCACACAAAGCCGCGATCTGCTCAAAGAACAGATGCACTTGGGTATAGCCCGGGGATTCTGACCCCACAAGGCGAGCGCGGCACAGGCCGTAGCTGCTTTCTTTACCCGGTTATTCTACCACAGCTGCAGGGGCCTGTCAAGCACTTTTTATGCGTTTTACGAGAAAAATATGAATCGTCCTCATACCTCGATCAACCTGCCCAGTTCCAGCGAGTAGATGCCTTTATAGGTCACCGGCTTCGGGGCAAAGCGTTTGCCGACGGCCAGCGCATACAGGTCCAGCTGGGGTTTGTAGGCCCGCACAAAATCCGCGGCTGTTTTGCGGCGGTCGGTCTTGTAGTCCAGCAGTTCCAGATGGTCCGGGTACACCAGCACAAGGTCTGCGATGCCCTGCACCAGCACCTGCGCTTCCGGGGCCGTGTCCGGGGCCGGGCTTCCCTGGGCGGCAAGCACCTCGGCGGCGGGCAGTGCTGTGATGAATGCCAGCTCCCGCAGCACCTGCTGTGCCGCGCAGATCTTTGCAAAGGCCTCGCTCTGCACAAAGCGGCGGATGCGCACGGCATCCAACTTTGCGGCGATCTCCGGTGCGGTGAGCTGTGCAGCCGCCTGCCGGTCACGTTCCGCTCCGATGGCTTCGTCCAGCGTCCCGGCTGCTTTTGCCTCTGCCAGCGCCGCAAAATCGGCGTGCTCCAGAAATGCATGCAGGGCCGTGCCCATCTCGGCGGCGGTCAGGCCGTCTTTGGAGAGGAAGCCCGGCCGCTCCAGCGTGGTCTGCTCCGCCTTGTGCACGATGCTGGTCACGCTGACCTTGGCAGGCACCCGGGCCAGGTCTGCCGCCGGGTACTGCCAGGCAAAGCCCGCCCGCAGCTGTTCCACAAGGGCCCGGTCCGCGGCCGCCGGGGCTTGCGGTTCCAGCTCCTCAGGCTGTTGTTCCTGCTCCGGCTGTGTCGTTTCCGGCAGGGTAATGGCCACCGTGCTGCGGGTGTCCGCAAAGGGCAGCTCCAGATCCCCTGCCAATCGCCGCAGCGGCCCGCCGCAGGGATGCACCAGCAGCGCCGCCCGCAGCCAGTCGGCAAAGCAGTTTGCCTGCCCGTGCAGGGTGGATCCCGCCCCCGCCGCCAGAAACGCCGCCGCTTTGGCAAAGGGGTTCGCGGTCTTGCCGATGCCCAGCGGCACCGTGAGGATGAGCCTGTCCTGTGCGCGGGTCAGGGCCACATACAAAAGGCGCATCTGCTCGCTGCGCAGCTCCTGCCCGTGTACCTCGGCCAGCGCGGTGTAGGCCGCCGTTTTATAGGCGCCCTCGCCCTGTTCCGGCCGCAGCCGCAGGCCTGCCCCGTATTCCCGGTGCAGCAGCACCGGCTGCCGGGTATCGGCCGCGTTGAACCGCCGCCCGGTATCGGCCACGAACACCACCGGGAACTGCAGGCCCTTGGAGCGGTGGATGGTCATCACGGTCACACAGCCGGGCCTTGCCCCGCCGGGGGTGGTGTCCTGTCCGGTGGAACCGGCCAGCGCCGCCGCGTCGATGGCGCGCACCAATGCCGAGATGCCGCCCGCACCGGACGCCGCGCAGAAGGAGGCGAACCGCCGGGCATCCTCCCGGCGGCGGGCACCGTTCTCGGTCACCCCCAGTGCGGCAAGGTAGCCGGTGGTGGCAAAAATTTCTTCCAGCAGCTGCTCTGCCGGCACGCTGCGGGCCATCTGCCGCAGGGCCGTGAGCTTATCGTAAAAATCATTCACCTTTTGGGTAAAGGGGTCCTCCGCCGGGCCTTGCCGCGCCAGCAGCAGCGCACCGTACAGGCTCATGCGGGCGGGCTTTCCGGCATTTCCGGCGTTCTGTTCCTTCTGCAGCGCGGCGCTCTGTGCCCGCAGCCGCACCAGGTCGTCATCCGTAAAGCCGAACACCGGCCCCAGCATGGCCGCAGCCAGATAGATGTCCTGCGCCGGGTTGTCGATGACCTTCAGCAGCGAGATGAGCGGCCGGATGTGGGGTGCTTCCATCAGGTTTTCCCGGGCGTCGGCATACACCGGGATGCCACGGGCCGTGAGAGCTTCCACATAGGCCGGGAAGTCCCCGCGGGCCGAAAGCAGGATGCAGCAGTCCTCGTACTGCACCGGGCGGGTCGTGCTGCCCTCCCGCACCGGCTCCCCGGCGGCCACCAATTCTTCGATGCGCCGGGCGATCCATGCTGCGTCCGTCTCCGCTTCATCGTCCGGCAGAAACTGTGCTTCCACGCTGCCGGGGTAGTCCCCCGGTGCGCCGCACACCAGCCGCTGCCCGTCGCCGTAAGCGGTATCGCCCAGCTGCGGGGTCATGAGCTGCTCAAAAATGAAGTTGATGCCCTCCACCACCTGCGGGGCCGAACGGAAATTGGCGTCCAGCGCCAGCAGGGCGTTTTGCCCGGCAGTACCCTCCGGCGGGCGCGGGCGGGCCGCCCCGCCGGGCAGGGCCGGCCAGCGGTCCAGCTTTTCCCGGAAGATGCTGGGGTCGGCCTGCCGGAAGCGGTAGATGCTCTGCTTCAGGTCGCCTACCAGAAAGAGGTCATCCCCCGCCGGGGAGGCAAGGCAGCGGTACAGGGCATCCTGCAAAGCATTGGTGTCCTGATATTCGTCCACCATCACGGCAGCATAGTTCTGCCGGATGCTCCCGCACAGCGGGGTGGGGGTGCCGTCCGGGCTGCGCAGCAGCCGCAGGGCAAAGTGTTCAAAATCGCTGAATTCCAGCAGCTTGCGCTCCCGCTTTTTGGCCGAGAACCGGGCGTCGAAATCCCGCACCGCCGCAAACAGGGCCTGCAGCCGGGGCAGGGCCGCCTGCCGGTCGGCTTCCGCTTCTTCCTCGCTGCAGGAGACAAGCTCCGTGATCTGAGCAAACAGGTCGGCGGCCTCGTCGGCACGGGTCTTGATGGCCGTCTTGTGGTCGCCCTTCAGCCGTTTTTTCATGCCCTTCAGGCCGGGCTGCTCTTCCATGCCCAGCACAAAAGGGGTGAGCCGGTCGTACAGGGGCGTCCACTCCCCTGCCTGTGCCAGCCGCTCCACCTCGCCCAGCAGGGCGGCAGAGCGTTCCAGACGGCCCTGCGCGTCGGCGTATTTTTCGGCCACCGCTGCTTCCGCTTTCCGGATGGCCGCCGGGGTCTTTTTTTCTCCGGCCTCCGCCATTTCCTGGGCATAGTCCTCCCGGCAGTCCTGCTGGGCGGCGCACAGCAGCTCGCGGGCCGCCTTTGCATCGCGGGCTGCCTGCGCCAGCAGCAAGTCATGCCAGCAGGTGACGTCAAAGCCGTTTTCCTGCTGCCATGGAACCAGAAATTCGTCCAGCTTGCGGTCGTAGTCCGGCAGCGCCCGCAGGAAATCATACACCTGCAGGATGGTGTCCCCCGCCGGTTTGTCGGTGCGGCCCTTGCCGTACAGGTCGGCAAAGGCGCAGAAATCCGGGTCCGCGTAGGCGTGCTCCAGCGTTTCGGCCAGTGCCGCCGTGCGCAGCAGCTCCACGCTGCCGGGGTCTGCCGGGGCAAAATCCGGCGGGATATCCAGCGCCTGAAAATGCTTGTGCAGCAGGTCCAGACAGAACGCGTCCATGGTGCAGATGGGTGCACGCTGCAGCAGCATCCGCTGGCGGCGCAGGGCCGTGTTTCCCGGCTCCTGCTGGCAGCGGCGCAGCAGCGCCTGCCCGATGCGGGCCCGCAGCTCCGCCGCCGCCGCATTCGTAAAGGTGACGATGAGCAGCCGGTCGGCGTCCACCGGGTGCTCCGGGTCGGTGATGAGGCGCACAGCGCGCTCGGTCAGCACCGCCGTCTTGCCGCTGCCGGCCGCCGCACTCACCAGCAGCGCCCCGCCCCGGTCGTCGATGGCGGCACGCTGGGCAGGCGTCCATCTGGGTTCGCTCATGTCGGTTCCTCCTCATCCTCTGCCGCTGCTTCCGGCTCAAAGGGTTTTGCCGGGGCTTCCAGGCCCCGCTCCCCGATGCCGGTCTCATGGCAGCAGATAAAATCATAATCGCACCAGGCACAGGGGCTGCGGTTGGTGCTGACCACCAGCGGCTCGGCAGCGATCTGCCCGCCGTACAGCTGCTCCCCCATCCGGGTGACGAGGTCATCCAGATGCAGCCGGATGCGGTTGAGCTTGGCGATGTCCGCACGCTTGTCCTTCTGGTAAGGGCTGGGCGCGCCGTTGCGGTAGCCGAAGGGCAGATACCGGCCCGTCTCGTCCGCATCCATGGCATCGAACACCTTCTGCTCGTCCCGCACCAGACCGTCCAGCTGATATTCCACGCTGCGGGCGGCCTTTTCGCGGGTGGTGGTCTCCGGGGCGGGGTCGGCCAGCAGATACAGCACGCCCGCCGGTTCCGCCCCGGTAAAGCGTCCGCTGGGGTCGCGGGTCAGGCTGAACAGGTACAGCAGCATCTGGCAGTCCAGCCCGCAGTACACTTCTTTCAGGTCCAGTTTCTTGGTGCCGGTCTTGTAGTCCACCACCCGCACCCAGCGGGTGCCGTCCTCTTCCACCCACTCGTCGGCGCGGTCCACCGTACCGATGAGCTGCACGGTGCGCCCGTCCGACAGGTGATACAGCTGCCCGGGCACGGCGTCGGCCCCGCTGCCGATCTTCAGCTCACAGGCCACCGGACGGAACCGGGACTGGTTCTGTTCGTCCCGCAGGTAGCACAGCAGGCCGGTCATGCTCTTTTTCAGCCGGGAGAGCAGGTAGGCAAAGCGGGCCGTGTCCTCCGGCAGAAAGCGCTTTGCATACTCGTCCACCAGCAGCCCGGCCAGCGCGGCCATGGCTTCGTCATCCAGTTCCAGATAGGGCTGCAGGGCCGCACAGGGGTTGTCCGGCCCCGGGTGGGGGTCCAGTGCCATCTGCAGCACCCAGTGCATCAGGGTGCCGCTCTGGTCGGCGGAAAGCTCCGCCCGTTTGCGGGGCTTCAGCCCCAGCACATATTGCAGAAAATAGCCGTACCGGCAGGTATAGTATTTTTCCAGCTGGCTGGGCGAGACGCGGAGCCTCCGGCCCAGCAGCGTTTCCAGCGCGGGCAGGTCGTACACCTGCCGGGGCGGGTTCTCTTCCATGCGGTGCAGCAGGGCAAGGCCCTTCGGCTGCCCGGCACCGGGGGTGTGCAGGGCCTCGGTCAGGCTGGCGCGCTCCACATCGGTGAGCAGCCAGCCGCCGCCCAGCGTGTCCAGACCGTCCGCCGGGGTGGCGGCAAGGTCGGTCAGCTCCAGTTCCGGGGCAGCCGGGTGCAGTGCATCCACAAGGGGCTCCACCGCCGCGCACAGGGTCTGGCCCTGTCCCTTGGGCCAGCTGAGCCACAGCCCCTTTGCCGGGGCGGTGAGCGCTTTATAAAAACACACCTGCTCCCGGATGACCCGGTTCTCAAAGCAGTCCGGCAGTTCCACCTGCTGGGCCATCAGTGCGTCACGGTCGGCGTGGGTCAGCAGGCCGCTCTCGGCCGGTGCACAGGGGAACTCCCCTTCTGCCAGCCCCAGCACGAACACATAGTCCGGCGCATCCAGACGCATTTTACCGGCGCTGGCCAGCACCACAGCGTCCAGCGTCTGGGGGATATGCCCCAGGTCGGACGAACGCAGCAGCAGGCCGAACAGGTCCTCGTACTCAGCCACGGTCACGCTCTGCTGCCCCAGCAGGCTGGCCATCTCGTCCAGCAGCTGCATCACCACGTTCCACTCGCGGGCGGCTTCCTCCGCCGCCGGGATGCCCCGTGCCGCGCGGATATCCTCCACCAGCCCGGCCTGCTGTTCCTCGGCCCCCAGCTCCTTCAGGCAGAAATAAACAGCCCGGCTGATCTGCTCCGCGTTGCCGCCCTTCACCTTTCCGCGCAGGGTGTCCACGGCGTTCACCAGCTTCCGGCGGGCGTCCTCGGTCCAGGCAAGATTCTGCCGATCCTCGTCGGTCAGCTCGTTTTCACCAAAGCCCTTTGGGTTTTTGGTGAATTCGGCCCGCCAGGCCGCCGCATTGGGCGACCAGGTGTAGGCATAGTTTTCCAGCGCGCATACCTGCTCTTCCGACAGCGCACACAGCCCGGTCTTGGCCAGCACGGTAAGCTGCTCGGTCATGTCCGCACCCCGCAGCAGGGCCAGCAAGGCCCGCACCGCCGTGGCCGGGGCGCTGAACTCCGGGGTCGTGGGCTCGTCGCAGTACAGCGGGATGTCCGCCATGCGGAACTCATACCGCACGGCCGCCCGGTATTTTGCAATGTCGCGGCAGACCACGGCGATCTTGCCGCACCGCACGCCCTGCCGCATCAGGCGGCGGATGGCGGCCGCTGCGCACCGGGCTTCCTCTTCGCGGCTGGCTGCCGGGAACAGCCGCACTTCCGGTGCCTGCGTCACTTCCGTGCCGTTTCCTTCCAGCAGTGCTGCCACTGCCGCAAGACCCGGTGCACCCTTGTGGCGCAGGTCCCGCCGCAGCAGCTCCGGGGCTGCCACCTCCGTGCCGCTTTTGCGGGCCAGCTGCCGCAGCTGGGCGGCCATCTGCTTGGCTCCGGCAAACAGCCCGGTGTCCCCCGGCACCAGCGGGGCGCCGTCATCGCACAGGGCCACCGTCACCTGCGGCAGTGCCGTGAGCAGTGCCGCCAGCAGCCGCTTTTTGGGGGCGTTGAAGGTATCGAATTCGTCAATGAACACGGCCCGGTCCTGCAAAAACTCCGGCAGGCTGCCCCGGGCAAGGGCCGCTTCCAGCCGGTCCGCCGCCAGTTCCAGCCGGTCGGAGGGGTCCATACCGGTGCTGGCCAGCAGCGTTTCATAGCCCTGCAGGATCAGTGCCAGCTCGGTGAGCTTGCCGCTGCCGGAACCGCATCCCTGGGCCAGCCGGTACAGCTGCTGCCCCGAAAGCCCGGCGCTTTTCAGCTCGTCGATGGTCTCAGCGGCCATCTGGCAGAACGCCGCACTGCGCCGGTGGCGGTAATAATACTGTACCGTGTCCTGCAGCTCTTCCAGCGTGCGGCGCACCAGCACAGCACGGCCCGCATCCGAGAGGGTCTGCACCGCTGCACCGCCCTCGGCCGAGAGGATGTGCTCCGCCAGGCTGGTGAAGGAATAGCTGTCCACCATGCCGGAGAGCGCGTCCCCCAGTTCCCGGTAGATGCGGCCCTCGGTGCTGGAGGTGAACTGTTCCGGCACCAACAGAATGCTGCGCTGCCCGGCCTCGGCCCGCGCCTTGATGCGGGCATACAGCAGGGTGGTCTTGCCGCTGCCGGAGCCGCCCAGAACCAGTTTGAGCATGCTGTTTCCTCCTTTGTCGTTTGGGATGTCCTGCCGTTATTGTAACACGAAACCGCCTGCAAAACTACGGTTTTCTTTGCAATGGGGCGGCGGCTGTGGTACACTGAGAAAAAAGACTGCACAGAAAGGACGTTTGCATGAAGATCCTAGCCGTTGATTACGGAGACAGCCGCACCGGCCTTGCCACCTGTGACCACACCGAATTCCTGACCACGCCCATCACCCCGCAGATCACCCTCAAGGCCCGCAACAAGGTGGCCGCGCGGGTGTGCGAGGCGGCCAAAGAGATCGGGGCCGAGCTCATCGTCATCGGCCTGCCGCTGAACATGGACGGCACCGAGGGCGAGCGTGCCGCCAAAAGCCGCAAGCTGGCAAAGACCGTGGAGCTTTGGAGCGGCCTGCCGGTGCGCATGTGGGACGAACGCCAGACCACCTGCGCCGCCGCCGACCTGCTGGACGAGAGCGGCACCTTTGGCAGCCGCCGCAAGGAGATTTTGGATTCCGTCAGCGCCACGGTGATCCTGGACGACTACCTTGCCTGGCGCAAGGAGCACCCCGGAGAGATCTGATGTGGAAAGAATGTTTTCACGAAAAAGGGGCGCAGCACAAAGGGCACCTGCCATATGGCAGGTGCCCTTTTGTTCACTGATACGTTTCAATGCTCACACTGTTGATGGTGATATCCTCGGTGGGCTTCTGGTTTTCGTCCACGCCGGTCTGGCCGATGGTGTCCACCACGTCCATGCCCTCGTACACCTGCCCGAACACGGTATCGGTGTAGTCCAGATAGGGTGCGCCGCCGACGGTCTGGTAAGCGGCCACCACCTCGGCACGGTAGCCCGAGGCGTTCATCTTGTCCACCAGCTCCTGGGTCACCGACTGGTCCCCCGGCAGGGTCTGCACCACATAGAACACGCTGGCGCACTCGCCGGAAGCATCCACGCCCATGCACAGCGCACCGGAGTAGTGGTGCAGACTGTCAGTGGTCTCCGCCGGGTAGCGGCTGCCGCTCCAGATGGTGGTGCCTTTTCCGTCGGTGCCCTGCCCGGCCTCCACCACAAAACCGCTCTCCACACGGGAGACGGTCAAGCCGTTGTAATAGCCCTGCTGCACAAGGCCGGTAAAGTTGTCGTAGGCCTGCGGGGCCTTGTCCGGGAAGAGCACCGCCTTGAACACGCCCGCCGAGGTATCGAACACCGCCACGGTGTCTCCTGCCGCCGGGTGCGTGAACTGCTCTTCCGCCGACTCCACCGCCGGGCGGTCGATCTTCTGCACCGTGGTGCCGCCCCCGCCGGAACCGCCAAAGCTGCAGCCCGCCAGTGCCAGCACCGCGGCCAGTGCCAGTGCCACCCATCGTTTTTTACGCATAGTTTTCCCCCTCGCTCCATATGCTGTATCAGACGTGCCCGCCGGACACGAAAAAATTCCAGAGCTATAGTATACCATATTCCGTGCCGCAGTGCGAGAGCAAACTGGTGAAAATTTGCAAAGCAATTTCTGTGCGAAAAAGCATCTTGACGAGCAGGCAAAAAAACGCTACACTATATGCAGACCGGACGGGTCGGTACACAAAAGCCCGTCTTATGACACGATACAGGAGACACGATCTATGTCTGACGAAATCAAGAACCCGAATACCGAGGACGAGGAATATCAGCCCGACCTGATGACCCTTGAGGACGAGGACGGCAACGAGGTCACCTTTGAGGTGATCGACGCACTGGACCACAAGGGCGTGCATTATCTGGCTGTGGTGGAATACACCGAAAATGAAGAGGACGCAGAGGATGCCCAGCTGGTGATCCTGAGCGTTGGCGAGGACGACGAAGGCGAATATCTGGACGTGGTAGAGGACGACGAGACTCTGCTGGAAGTCAGCAAGCTGTTTGAGCAGCGCCTGAGCGACGATTACGAGATCGACTGATCGTTTTCCTCCCCCAAATTACCAGGCAAGACTTCCTGCCCGGCTCGATTTGTTGCGGTTTATATGATCCTACTAATCATTCAACGGGAGCCCGGAGTTCTCCGGTGGAATGCAGACCTCCCCGCCATGGGTCGACCATGGAGGCTCGATGAGGAAGCGTGAAACCGGCGACAGGGCACCCACCTGTCCGCAAGGGTAGGTTTGATTGGCCGCAGACGACCGGGCGGGATCTTTTATAGGTTTTGATCCACCGCTGCCCCCTGCCGGGACAGTGTGTGGATTTTTTTATATCGGAACATTTGCACCGGGCACTGTGCGCCCCGGTGCGCGGCAAGCCGGAAAGGATGTGCAATTGCGGTATGAGTTCTGAGCACTTGGTGGGCACTTCGATCCCCCGTTTTACTTTCGACACCCCTACAAAGCCCGGCAACGATTTCTACGCCCTGTGTGAGGGGGAACAGCCTCTGGTCATGATCTTTCTGCCCGCTTTTGACCACCCGGTCACGCGGGAATATCTGACCCATTACCTCAAGACCTACGCCCGCCTGCGGGGCGTCCGGCTGGCCTGCGTGGTGCGCTCCTCGGCCCGGACGGTGGCGCAGGCCACCCAGGGGGCTGAATTTCCGTTTCCCATCATCTGCGACGCCCCGGGGGTGCTGTACAGCTATCTGGGCGTGGAGCAGGCCCGGGGCCTGCGGAGCTGGAGTTTTGCGGCCCAGCGCATCTACAAGACTGCAAAGGAGCAGGGCTACCGCTATGACAGCTCTGCCCCGCAGATTTTACCGCTGACGCTGGTGGTGGGGCACCTGGGCAAGATCTTGTTCACCCACTCCGGCCGCAGCCAGACCGACCTGCCGGAGGACTGCACCGCCATCCGGGAGATCGCCCGGGAGGTCACCTCCACCCTGGCCGCCGGGCCGGAAGGTCCCCGGACCCGCTGCTCGGACGAGACCCTCACCCTGCCGGACCTGGTGGGGTGGGACGATGTGGATAACGACCGGTAAAACAGACCGATGCTTACACAAAAGCAGGACACCCCCACCGCGGGAGTGCCCTGCTTTTTCAGTTGTTCGTGTGCCTTATTACTCCATCGTTCCGTCCCCGCCCATCAGTGCCGTCATCTCACGGATACGGTCAAGAGGGAACGGCGGTTCACAAAGAGGCTTCATTGCAATGGACATCAGTTTCATCGGGTTATCATCGGCTGCGACCCGGTTGGAATCCAGCTTCCCGCAGCGGCGGCAGCGATGGACAATGGCCCACTCGCCGCCCTTCCGCACCCAGACCGCAACGGGCTCCATCAGTCCGCCGCAGTCCGATGCCCTGTCGCCGGGCTCCTCGTCAACGTGCAGGCTACACAGGCAATTCGGGCAATGGTTGCGGTGGGCACTGCCTGCCCCCTCGGGAACCACAATGCGTCCGCAGTTCCTGCAGGTGAACACCTCGTTGCAGGCGTGTGTTTTATAATAACCCTTTTCAAATGTCTTGCGTTTATTTTCACGATTCATGATTGATTTTCCTCCAGAATGATGCGTATGTGCGATCATGCGGGAGGTGCGAACGAAAGATGTAGCGCAAACCTCCCGGTTCAGCGCACAATCTTCAATTCACGAGAACACTTCATTCAGCATACTCCTTTTGTTCCAAAGCCTTGCAGAGCCGGATGCCCTGCTTACTACCAGAATATAGCATAGTGAAAAATGCTTGTCAAGGCTGTTTTTTTTTAGATTTGCACATCTGTACGCTATAAAACGGCTGCTGCACGCTATTGTGCAGCAGCCGTTCTGTTATTCCTCGGTTTCCTCGGTGAACAGCCCCGGGATGCCGCACAGGGCCGCCAGACCTACCAGTGTGAACACGATACGGGACCAGATGGAGGTGCTGCCGCCCAGCAGCCAGCCCACAAAGTCGAATTGGAACAGGCCCACAAGGCCCCAGTTGATGCCGCCCACGATCATCAGGATCAGGCAGATTTTATAAAAGGTCTGCACAAAAAAGACCTCCTTCCCTTGGAGCCATTCTGCCCCGTGGGAAGGAGGTTTATTCATGGACAGATCAGACGACCCGCGCGCCGCCCTTGTCCGGCTGCGCGGTGTATACCTGCTTCCAGCGGTGCTTTGCCGCCGCTGCTGCGGCGCGGGCGGATGTCTCATCCCGGAAGATGCCAAACACCGCCGACCCACTGCCGGTCATCAGAGCCGTCACAGCGCCCTTTTCACGCAGCAGAGCCTTGATGGCCCCGGTGTCCTTGGCACCGCTGCATTCTTCCAGTGCATTGCCGGCAGCGGCGCACACCGCATCCAGATCTCCGGCGCGGACGGCGGCTTCCTGGGTCTCACAGTCCGGGTGCACCGTGCTGCCCACCTTGTCGTAGGCGGCAAAGGCCTCCGGGGTGGAAACGCCGTAATCCGGCATCACCACCGTGAACCAGCAGTCCGGCACCGGCGGCAGGGGCTTGAGCAGGTCGCCCACGCCCTGCACCCGGCAGGTGCCGCCCATGAGGGCAAAGGGCACATCTGCGCCAATGGACGCGCCCAGTGCGCACAGCTCGCTCATGGAGAGCCGGGCACCGTACAGCTCGTTCAGGCCCACCAGCACGGCGGCGGCATCGGCGCTGCCGCCGGCCATGCCTGCCCGCACCGGGGTATTCTTATAAATAGTGATGTCCACCCCCGCCAGCAGGCCGGTGTAGTGGAAAAACGCCAGCGCCGCCTTGATGGCGGTATTTTTGTTGTTGGGAGCCACCAGACTGCCCGGCAGCCGCAGATTCAGGTAAGGGCTGCGGCGCAGCACCACCCGCTCGTACAGGGTGATGGCCTGCATGGTCATGTCCAGATCATGGTAGCCATTGGGCAGCAGGCCCACCACGTCCAGCGCCAGATTGAGCTTTGCCGGGGCCAGAACGGTCACCACATTCTGCTTTCGCATGGAGCATTCCCTCCTCAGTTGCCCTGAACCAGGCCGTTTTCCTGCAGGAACTCCCGGATGCGCTTGAGCGCCTCGGTCAGGTGCTCCACGCTGTAGGCGTAGGACACGCGGCAGTAGCCCTCGCCGGATGCGCCAAAGGCGTCGCCGGGGATGATGGCCACATGCTTCTGCTCCAGCAGCTTCGTGCAGAACTCCTGGCTGCTCATGCCGGTGGACCGGATGCAGGGGAAGGCGTAGAACGCGCCCCGCGGCTCAAAGCAGGTCAGGCCCATGTCGTTGAAGGAACGCACCACCAGACGGCGGCGCATGTTGTACTCGTCGCGCATGCGGTCGATCTCGCCATCGCAATCCCGCAGGGCCGTGATGGCGGCATACTGGCTGGTGGTGGGGGCGCTCATGATGGCGCTCTGGTGGATCTTGGTCATGATCTTGATGATGGGTTCCGGGCCGCAGGCGTAGCCCAGCCGCCAGCCCGTCATGGCGTAGCTCTTGGAGAAGCCGTTGACCACGATGGTGCGCTCTGCCATGCCCGGCAGGGAAGCAATGGACACATGGGGCCGCAGGCCGTAATTCAGCTCGGCGTAGATCTCATCCGACAGCACCATCACATTGGTGTCCCGCAGTACCTCGGCCACGGCTTCCAAGTCCTCCCGCTCCATCACCGCGCCGGTGGGGTTATTCGGGAAGGGCATGATCACCAGCTTGGTCCGGGGGGTGATGGCCGCCTTCAGGGCGTCGGCACGCAGCCGGAACTCGTCCTCCTGACGGCAGGCCACATGGACCGGAACGCCGCCGGACAGGGTGGTGATGGGCTCGTAGCACACGAAGCAGGGCTCCGGGATGATCACCTCATCCCCGGGCTGGATCAGGGTGCGGATGCACATGTCAATGGCTTCGCTGCCGCCCACCGTCACCAGGATCTGCCGCATGGGGTCGTACCGCAGGCCCATGCGCCGCTCCAGATAGCGGCTGATCTCGGTCCGCAGCTCCTTTAAGCCAGCGTTGGAGGTGTACCGGGTACGGCCGTGCTCCAGGCTCTCGATGCCTGCTTCCCGCACGGCCCAGGGGGTCTTGAAGTCCGGCTCGCCCACGCCCAGGCTGATGCACTCCGGCATCTCGGCGGCCAGATCAAAGAATTTGCGGATGCCGGAGGGCCGCATGGCCTGGGCGGCAGGCGCGATCAATTTATCGTAGTCCATCACAGCACCGTGCACTCTCTTTCGTCAATTTCATCGTCCTGATACAGGCGGCCCTCCTTTTTGTAGGTGCGCAGCACAAAGTGGGTGGCGGTGGACAGCACGTCATCCAGCGGGCTCAGGCGCTTTGCCACAAACAGGGCGATCTCCTGGAAGGTCTGTCCCTTGATCACCAGCTGCAGGTCGTAACCGCCGCTCATCAGCAGCACGCTCTCCACCTCGTCAAAGGCCGCGATGGTGGCCGCGATCTCGTCAAAGCCGCGGCTCTTCTTGGGGCTGACGTTCAGCTCGATGACGGCTTCCACCCGGTTGACCCCGGCCTTTTCCCAGTCCACCAGCGTCTTATAGCCCTTGATGATGCCCTGCGCGCGGGCCAGGTCGATCATGGCCGCCACCTCGGCGGGGGATTTGTTCAGCATGGTGGCAATGTCCTCGATGGGCAGCCGCGCGTTGTCTTCCAGAATCTTCAAAAGCTGTTCCATAGCTCGTTACTCCTTCTCATCCCTGTATTGCGGAATTATACTTCAGTATAGCACAGTCCCCCATGGATTGCACCCAATTTTTTGCATAGAATGTCTTTTGCACCCGCAATCTGCTCTTTTTTACAAAAAGTGTGTTCAAATTTTGCCAAATCTGCTATACTGAAAGAGTAACCGTGTGCTGTCTCTTTTTGCGGCACGATCCAATCACAAGAAAACGAGGGTGGAAACGATGAAAGCATTTATTACTGTCATGGGACACGACACTGTGGGCGTGGTGGCAAAGGTCTCCGGCCTGTGCAGCGAGCTGAACATCAACATCGAGGACGTGACCCAGAGCATCCTGCAGGGGATGTTTGCCATGATCATGCTGGTGGACCTGAGCCACTGCAACGTAGGCCACGAGGAACTGCACCGCCGCACCGATGCCCTGGCTGCTGAGATGAAGATGCAGATCAACGTGACCCGGCAGGAAGTTTTTGACGCCATGCACACCATCTGACCGAGCAAAGGAGTACAACACTGCTATGAGTATGTTTAACACCGGTGATATTCTTGAGACCATCGAGATGTTCACCCAGGACAACCTGGACGTCCGCACGGTGACCATGGGCATCAGCCTGCTGGACTGCATCGACCCGGACCCCAAAAAGGCCTGCGAGAATATCTACAACAAGATCACCACCAAGGCTGCAAACCTTGTTTCCACCGTGGAGCACATCAGTGCCGAGTACGGCATCCCCATCATCAACAAGCGCATCAGCGTTACCCCCATTGCCATGCTGCTGGGTGCCTGCCCGGAGGCAGACCCGGTGGATTTTGCCAAGACCCTGGACGCTGCCGGCAAGAAGGTGGGCGTGAACTTTGTGGGCGGCTACAGTGCTCTGGTGCACAAGGGCTTTTCTGCCGGTGACCGCCGCCTGATCGAGTCCATTCCCCGTGCCCTGGCCGAGACCGACATCGTGTGCAGCTCTGTGAACATCGGTGCCACCAAGGCCGGCCTGAACATGGACGCCATCAAGCTCATGGGCGAGGCTGTCAAGAAGGCCAGTGAGCTGACTGCCGACCGTCAGTGCATCGGTGCTGCCAAGCTGGTGGTGTTCTGCAACGCCCCGGAGGACAATCCCTTTATGGCTGGCGCCTTCCACGGCCCCGGTGAGCCGGATTGCGAGATCCATGTAGGCGTTTCCGGCCCCGGTGCCGTGCGTGCCGCCCTGGCCCGCCTGCCCAAGGATGCTCCCATCGACCAGGTGGCAGAGCTGGTCAAGCGCACCGCCTTCAAGATCACCCGCGTGGGCCAGCTGGTGGCCAACCTGGCCTCCAAGGCCCTGGGCGTGCCTGCCGGCATCATCGACCTGTCGCTGGCCCCCACCCCCGCCGTGGGCGACAGTGTGGCCAACATTCTGGAAGAAATGGGTCTGGAGACCTGCGGCTGCTGCGGCACCACCGCCTGCCTGGCCTTGCTGAACGATGCCGTGAAGAAGGGCGGCGTGATGGCCTCCAACCATGTGGGCGGCCTGTCCGGTGCCTTTATCCCGGTCAGCGAGGATGCCGGCATGATCCATGCCGCCGAGATCGGCTGCCTGACCATCGAAAAGCTGGAAGCCATGACCGCCGTTTGCTCGGTGGGCATCGACATGGTCATCATCCCCGGCGACACCACCCCCGCCGTGATCAGTGCCCTGATCGCCGACGAAGCCGCCATCGGCATGGTGAACAGTAAGACCACCGCTGTGCGTGTGATCCCCGCCATCGGCCGCAAGGCCGGCGAGGTGCTGGACTTCGGCGGCCTGCTGGGCTACGGCCCCATCATGCCGGTCAACAGCCACGACCCCTCGGTGTTCATCAACCGCGGCGGCCGCCTGCCGGCTCCCATGCAGTCCCTGAAGAACTAAGGAAAACCCGTATAAAACAGCTTCAATAGGCCCATCCTCTGGATATCATTTCCAGAAGAAGGGTCTGTTTTTTATGGGTAAGATGCTTTCCCGGCGGCAGATGCAGCACCTGTGCATCTGCCTTGCGCTCGGACTTTTGCTGTGCAGCCTGTGGCAGGCGGCGGCCTGGAGCCACACCCAACTGCACACCGGCGATGCGGTATGTGCCGATACCCTGCGGCTGCACATCCGCGCTGCCAGCGATTCCGTGGCCGACCAGAGCGCCAAGCTCCGGGTGCGGGACGCCGTGCTGGCCTGTCTGGACGCTGCCTGTCCCGCCGGGAACCAGACCGACGCCCGCAGCTGGGCGGCCCGGAACCTGTTCACTTTGCAGCTTGCCGCCCAGCACGCGCTGGCCCGGTGCGGGGTGAATGCCCTGGTGCAGGTGCAGCTGGTCAACATGTACTTCCCGGCCCGGCAGTATACCGGCGGCTGCCTGCCCGCCGGGCGGTACGATGCGGTGCGCATCACCATCGGCTCCGGCAGCGGGCAGAACTGGTGGTGCGTGCTGTACCCCGGGCTGTGCCGTGCCGCCTGCGGCGGCTATGCCCTGCCGGAAGAAAACGATCTGGTGTGCGGGGACTACATCCTGCGCCTGCGCTTCGTGGACTGGTGGAACCGGCACACTGCTTCCCGCACCACCCGGGTGCTGGCCGGGTGACGCTGCCCTCCCCTGCCGCATAGCATGGAGGGAAAGGAGCGTGTGATCATTATGGCGATCCCTGCTTATTATTCCCTGCTCCATCGGGGCTCCTCCGGCCCGGATGTGGCCCTGGTGCAGACCTGGCTCAACGGTGTCCGTGATGCCTGCACCTGGCATGACCCCCTGAAGGCGGACGGAAGGTTCGGTCTTTCCACCGAGAACGCCGTAAAGGAGTTCCAGCTGAAAAACAAAATGAACGTGGACGGCAAGGTGGGTGCCAACACCTGGAACGTGCTGTACACCCAGTACACCGCCAAGCATGGCCTGAACGTGCCCTACCCCGGCATCGTGCTGCGCAGCGGCGCATCCGGCGGGACGGTGCGGCTGGTGCAGCAGAAGCTCAACTCTCTGGGTGAGCGTCTGAACGCAGACGGCCGGTACGGAGCCGCCACCGCAGCCGCCGTGCAGCGGTTCCAGCGCCGCAACGGCCTTGCCGCCGACGGCAGCGTCGGTCAGGCCACCTGGGAAAAGCTGTTCTGACCGGTAAGAGAACGATTGGAAATGCCCTCCGCTTTGCTCTGGGCAAATTCAGAGGAAAAAATAGTTTTTATTCTGGGCTTTCGGAAAATCTGCGGATTTTCCGGAAGCCCTTTTTCACGGGGAGAGGCCGTGACTGAGAGGGTTGCGGCCAGTGCCCGCCCTGCTATATAATAAGAGCAACAGTTTTTTGAAAGGCGGTGTTCGCTTTTGCGTTTTGCGCATCTTTCCGACCTGCATCTGGGCAAGCGGGTGTGCGAGTTTTCCATGCTGGAGGACCAGAAATACATCCTGGAGCAGATTCTTGCCCTGCTGGATGCCCACCCTGTGGACGGGGTACTGCTGGCAGGCGACCTGTACGACAAGCCCGTTCCCCCGGCCGAGGCCGTTCGCCTGCTGGACTGGTTTCTCACCCAGCTGGCGGAGCGGAGCCTGCCGGTGTTTGCCATCAGCGGCAATCACGATTCCGCCGACCGTGTGGCCTTCGGCGCGGCTCTGCTGGAAACCAGCCGGGTATACGTCAGCCCGGTGTTCTCCGGTGCGCCGCAGCCCATCTGCCTTGCGGACGAGCATGGCCCGGTGGATGTGTACTTACTGCCCTTTCTGAAGCCCGCTTCCGTGCGGCATGTCTGGCTGGACGAGCCCATTGAGAGCTACAACGACGCCCTTGCCTGCGTGCTGCGGCACTGCCCGGTGGACCCGGCCCGGCGCAGCGTGCTGGTAGCCCACCAGTTCGTGGCCGGTGCCGCCGCCTGCGAGAGTGAAGAGCCTTCCGTGGGCGGGCTGGACTGCGTGGACGCGGCCCTGTTCGACGCCTTTGACTATGTGGCGCTGGGCCACCTGCACAGCCCCCAGAAGGTGGGCCGTGACACCCTGCGCTACTGCGGCACCCCGCTGAAGTATTCCTTCTCGGAAGCGCACCAGCATAAAAGCATCACTTTTGTGGACCTGGGCGAAAAAGGCTGCGTGGACATTTCCACCGCGCCCCTGACCCCGCTGCACGACCTGCGGGAGATCCGGGGCAGCTATCTGGAACTGACCGACCGCCGCACCTACGAGGGCACCGCCACCGACGATTATCTGCACATCACCCTGACCGATGAGCAGGACGTGCCGGACGCACTGGCCAAGCTGCGGCTGATCTACCCCAACCTGATGCGGCTGGACTACGACAACCGCCGCACCCGCGAAGATCAGCAGATCACCGCGCCGGAGCGGGTGGAGAACATCACACCCTTGCAGCATCTTGCTGCCTTTTACGAACTGCAGAACAACCAGCCCCTGACCGATGAACAGGCCGCGTTCTGCCAGCAGCTCATTGAGGACATCTGGAAGGAGGGGGAGGACGCATGAGACCGCTCCGCCTGACCCTGTCGGCTTTTGGCCCCTATGCCGCCGAGACCACCCTGGAACTGGAAAAGCTGGGCAAAGGCGGCCTGTACCTTGTCACCGGCGATACCGGTGCCGGCAAGACCACCCTGTTCGACGCCATCACCTACGCGCTCTACGACCACTCCAGCGGCGGTGTGCGCGAGGGGGCCATGCTGCGCAGCCAATATGCCGACCCCAAAACGCCCACCTTTGTGGAGCTGGAATTTGAGGTGAAGGATGCCCGCTACACGGTGCGCCGCAATCCGGAATACCCCCGCCCCAAGGCGCGGGGCGAGGGCTTTACCACCGAAAAAGCAGACGCCACCCTCACCTATGCCGACGGCCGCCCGCCGGTAACCAAGGCACGGGATGTGAACGCCGCCGTGCTGGACATTCTGGGGCTGGACTACAACCAGTTCTGCCAGATCGCCATGATCGCGCAGGGGCAGTTCACCAAGCTGCTGAATGCCTCCACCGAGGAGCGCAGCCGCATTTTCCGCAAGCTGTTCCGCACCCAGCGGTACGCCAAATTGCAGGACCGTCTGCAGGAAGAAGCTTCCCGCCTGAACCAGCAGCGTCTGGCCCAGAACACCCAGCTGGACAGCCTGCTGGCCGGGCTGCAGGTCGCACCCGACGACCCGGACGCCGACGCGCTGGCCGCCCTCTGTGCCCAGACCGAGCCTGCCACCGCGCTGACCTTATTGGAGGAGTTGCTGCAGCGCCAGCAGGCCGCACAGGAGGCCGCCGCCGCATCTCTTGCCGACACTGAAGCCCGGCTGGATGCCATACAGCAGCAGCTGGGAGCCGCCCGGCAGGCCGCGCAATTAGCCCGGCAGCTGGCCGAGCAACAGGCCGCGCTGGACGCCGCCCGGCCCGCACTGGATGCCGCCAAAGCTGAGAGCGCCCGCCACGCCGATGACGCCGCCCGGTTGGATGCCCTGACCGGACAGGTGACCCAGGCCCGCACCGCCCTGACCGCCTACGACGAGCTGGACGCGCTGTGCCGGGAGCAGAAGCAGGCACAGGATGCCGCGCAGCTGGCCGGGGCACTGGCCGCGAAGCGCCGCACCCAGCTGGAAGCGCTGGACACCAGCCTTGCTGCGGCCGACACCGCCCTTGCCGTGCTGGTGGATGCCCCCACCCGGCAGCTGGCTTTGCAGAATCAGGCTGCGCAGCTGGAAGCCCGCAGCACCGCGCTGGACGCCCTTGCCCAGCGGCTGGCCGACAGCCAGAAACAGGCCCGGCAGGCCCGCCGGGCACAGGACGCCTACCGCGCCGCCGCTGCCCGGCAGGATGAAGCCCGCGCCCGGCGGGATGCACTGGACCGGGCCTTTCTGGACGCGCAGGCCGGTCTGCTGGCACAGGAGCTGACCGAGGGTGCCCCCTGCCCGGTGTGCGGCAGCACCCATCACCCGGCCCGGGCCGTCCTGCCCCGCACCGCACCCACGCAGGTACAGGTGGAGCAGGCCCGGCAGGCCGCCGAGGAAGCCGACCGTGCCGCGCAAACGGCCAGCGCCGCCGCCCAGAGCGCCCTTGCCGCTGCAGACGAAGCCCGCCGCAGCCTGCGCCGGGACGCCGAGGCCCTGCTGCCGGAACGCTTTGCCGCGCCGGAAGGCAAACCTCCGGTGCAGCTGACCTTCGCCCTGATGAATACCGTCCTGTCCGAGGAAACTGCCGCCCTGCAGGCCGCCCGCACCGACTGCACGGCCAGCCTGCGGCAGGCCGGAGCCGACTGTCAGCGCAAGGCGCAGCTGGAAGCCGACCGGCAGGCCCACACCCGCCAGCGCCCGGCGCTGGAACAGCAGGTGCAGGAGGCTGACCGCACCGCTGCCGCTCAGTCTGCCCGCGTGCAGGCACTGGAACAGCAGGTGCTTGCCAAACAGAAAGCCCTGCCCTACCCCCAGCGGGCGCAGGCGCAGGCCGCGCTGGACCTGCTGGAAGCCGACCGCACCGCCCTGCGCGCCGGGATGGAACAGGCCGAAGCCGCCCTGCGCACGGCACAGCAGAACTACGCAGCCGCCAAAGCCGCTGTGGATGCCCTGCGCAGCCAGCAGGCAGCGGCCCAGAGTTCCGCCCCGGCTCAGCCGCTGGAAACCTTACGGGAAGCGGCTGCTGAACTGACTGCCGCACGGGACGCCGCCCGCGGGCAGGAAAAGCAGCTGGCCGCCCGCCTGCTGCCCAACCGCCGCATCGCGGAGCAGTACCGCACCGCCGCCGCGCAGCACGCTGCATTGGAGCAGCGCGCCCAGTGGGTGGGAGCGCTGGCCGCCACCGCCGGCGGCACCTTGACCAGCAAACAGAAGATCAAACTGGAAGCCTACATCCAGATGGACTACCTCGACCGCATCCTGCGCCACGCCAACCTCCGCCTGATGCAGATGACCGATGCCCAGTACGAGCTGGAGCGCATCGGGGCCGAGAACCAGCGCAGCCAGTCCGGCCTGGACCTTGGCGTCATCGACCACTACAACGGAACCCGCCGCAGTGTCAAGACCCTGTCCGGTGGTGAGAGCTTCAAGGCCTCGCTGGCGCTGGCACTGGGCCTTTCGGATGAAGTGCAGAGCGCCGCCGGCGGCATCCGGCTGGACACCCTGTTCCTGGACGAGGGCTTCGGCAGCCTGGACGAGGAATCGCTGGAACAGGCCATCCGGGTGCTGGCCGGTCTGACCGAGGGCGACCGGCTGGTGGGCATCATCTCCCATGTGGGGGCCCTGAAGGACCGCATCGACCGGCAGGTGGTGGTGCACAAAAACCGCACCGGCGGCTCCACCGTGGAGCTGGTGGTGTAAAACACCCCGCCGCCGGGCATCCTAACGGCAGGAGGTGACCGCTTTTATGAATTCCCTCACGCCGTTCATCCATCATGCCCTTCCGGACCGGCCCGGGCCTTCTTCCGCGCC
>UQDV01000027.1 GCA_900539945.1 uncultured Faecalibacterium sp. | reverse complement strand
GGGGGCCGCGGCCCTCACGGGGCTGGCGCGGGGGCGGCGGCAGCAGCCGCTTGATGGACAGGGCGATCTTGCCGTCCGGTGCCACATTGATGACCTGCACCTTTACGGTGTCGCCATCGTGCAGCACCGCTGTGATGTCCTGCACGAACTCGTTCGATACCTCGGAAATGTGGACCATGCCCACCCGGCCTTCCGGCAGTGCCACGAAGGCACCAAACGGCTTTACGCCGGTAACGCGGCCCTCAAAAACGTTTCCAACCTCAATTGCCAAAACTCAATACTCCTTGTTTTCCTAGAATGCGCCTGCCGCCCGGCTCATTTGCCCGTCACGTCCACAAAAATGCGCTCGTTGGGCGCGGCATAGTTGTAAGAGTCGCGTGCGACCCACTCGGTGATCTGGTCCGCGTCGCCGCTGAGGATGCGCTGCATCTCCTGGTTTTCCGTCTGCTGCTGGGCGATCTGCTCGTTCAGCGTTTCCAGCTCCGCACGCTTGGAGCTGATGGTGACCTGATTGGAAATGTAGGCTGCCAGCATGCTGAGCAGCATCAGCACAAAAAACAACCGGATCAGCGTTTTGCCAAACGCACGCTTCCCGCCCTTTTTGCGGCTCTGATTTGCCATTGCATACGCCCCCATCTGCGCAGCAGACACACTGCGTCCCTTCTCTTACTTTGATACGTTTGAATTATACAACACACGGCGCTGGTTTGGCAAGTTCTTTTTCGGATTTTTTGCGGTTCTTTTTGCGTTCCGGCGTTCTTTGCGTGCTGCGCGGCGCGCTGCGTGCCGCACAGCCAGCGGCCGCAGCACCCATTGCCGGGCAAGGCGCACCGGAGCACCCAGCACCCACGCCAGACACTGCCCGGCCCACCGCACCGGAATGCCCAGCACGGCTGCCGTGCAAAGGGCTGCGGCAAAGGCCGCCAGCACCATGTACCAGCGCAGCACCCCGGCGCTGCTGAGGGCGGCAGCATAGCTCTGCACGCCGAACAGCACCGCCCCGGTGAGCAGGGCATCCGGCACAAAGGCACCCCGCCCCCGCACCGGGAAAAACGCCCGTACCACACCCACGGCTGCACCCAGTATGGTGCAGGCGGCCAGCTCCCGCCCCAGCTGGGCGGGCTGCAGCACCGGCAGCATCAGCGCAGAAGCCGGTGCCAGAAGCCCCCGGCAGCGGCAGTGCGGGTGTATTCCAGCGCATCGAACCGGCCGGTAAGCTTTGCTTCCCCGGCTTCCAGATCCAGTGAAACGACACTGAGCTGCGCCCCGGCCAGATGCAGCGTGCCCTTGCCCGTTTCCAGCGCAGCGCTCTCAGGGCTGCAATGCAGTACTTTCTGCACCCCGGTCACGGTAAGGGTGGTGCGGCTTTCCAAAATCAGGTCATGGGGCCGGGCTGCGGGTCTTTCTTCCGGTTTCGGCATAAGGCAAAGCTCCCTTCCTCTGGGAACATCCTATGCGGGGCGAGGCCGGTTTTATTCCTTGGGCGGCTCGGCGGCCAGCACGGCAGGCTGCTCAATGATCTCGTACATCTCGCGCGCCACGTCCTTGGTGCGGGGCTCCACGTCCGAGAGCACCCGCACCTTGATGGGCCGGTTGCCGAAGGTGACCTCGATGACGTCCCCGGCGTTGACGGCCTGGCTGGCCTTGGCCACCTTGCCGTTGATGAGGATACGGCCTGCATCCGCCACCTCGTTTGCTACGGTGCGGCGCTTGATCAGGCGCGAAACTTTCAGGTATTTGTCCAGACGCATTTGCGTGGTTCCTCCTTTTGTACAAAAAACGCCGCCGCACCTCCTGTGAGGCAGCGGCGGCAAAGCAAAAATCAGCTTACAGGGTGTCCTTCAGGGACTTGCCGGGCTTGAACACGATGCTGCGGGAAGCAGCGATGGTGATGGGCTCACGGGTGCGGGGGTTGATGCCCTGACGCTCGGCGCGCTCACGCACCTCAAAGGTGCCAAAGCCGGAGATGGTGATCTTTTCGCCCTCTGCCATGGCCTTGCCCAGTGCCTCAAACATGGCGCTGACAGCACGCTCAGCGTCCTTCTTGCTCATTTCGGTGTTTGCTGCCACCTGTGCGATCAGATCGGTCTTGGTCATACGATAAACCCTCCAAAATTCTATTTTGTGTTACTTCTTTCGTTCTATCGGGGCAGGCGCATCCGCCTGAATACCGCGTTGTTCCTGCTGCAGACATGCATCGCAGAACCGCCTAGACGCAAAGGTCAGTGCCTCTTCGGCGTCCACACCGGCCAGCCGCATGGCATTGGCCGCTGCAAACAGCAACTCCCCCGCTGCGTCGGCGTTCTGCGCAGCGTTCCAGCCGTCCACAGCCTGCTGCAGAGCCTGCTGTGCCTGCGTTCCTTCCGGCTCCGGCACACCGCAGCGCACCGCACGCTTCTGCAGCTTCTGGGCACGCATGAGGGCCGGCAGGGTGGCCGGCACCGTGTTCAGCTCGTCGGCCAGGGTGGTGCGGCCCTTTTCCTTATTCTTGAGCGCATCCCAGCTGTTTATACCGGCATTCTGCGCCGCCGAAGAGGCAAAAATGTTCGGGTGCCGGAACACCAGCTTCTCGCACACCTCGCGGCACACGTCCTCAAAGGTAAAGCGCCCGCGCTCTTCTTCGATGACGGCATGGAACGCCACCTGCATCAGCACATCGCCCAGCTCCTCCCGGAGCATGGCCGGGTCGTCGGCGTCGATGGCCTCCAGCACCTCACAGGTCTCCTCCAGAAAATTTTTCCGGATGGAAGCATGGGTCTGCACTTTATCCCAGGGGCAGCCGTTTTCCGGGTCGCGCAGGATGCGCAGCACTTCCAGCAGCTGTTCCGCGGTATAGGGTGCGCTCGGTACCCAGTCCAGCATGGCAGGCCCTCCCTTCCAAAAGATACTACAAATTGTACCGCATCCTCTGCGGTTTTGCAAGGGTATCAGGGCATTTCCCGGTATTTTTACGGAGATTTCTCTTTTTTCGCAAAAACAGGGCGGTATCCTGCCAAAGGGGACACCGCCCGTTTTCCGGTTTTTGCTGGGGCGCTGTTTACATTACAGCTGTGCGCCGCACTTATTGCAGAACAGTGCATCGTCCGAGACGGGTGCACCGCACTGCGGGCAGGTCTTGCGGGGCTCTTCGGCAGGCGCTGCCTCTGCAGCGGGAGCTTCTTCAGCAGCCGGCTCTTCGGCTTCGGTAAATTCCACCTCAGCGGTTTCCGCCGGGGTCAGAGAGGCTTTCAGGCGGGCGATCTCGCCCTCGATGCTGTCGATCATCTCGATGTATTTATCCACCAGCGGCTGGTTTTCTTCCTTGCCCTTGGCCAGACTGTACACCAGTGCGCCCAGCTGACGCTGTGCCTTGAGCAGCTTGCCCTGCTCATTGACGATCAGTGCCTGGGTCTTGCCCTTCTCGGCCAGGTCTTTGGCGGCGTTCTTGCCTTTTTCTGCGTATTCCAAGCCCATTTCCTTGATCTTATTGAAATCGAAATCCATAAAAGACACCTCTCTCTTCCTCCATACACGGCCCGGCCTGCGCCGGACCACGGGTTGTGGGGTCATGCCCATTATAGCGCGCCGCCTGTGCAATTGCAACGCATGTCCTGCATTTTTTACAGTTTGGTGCAGGTTTGGAAACAAATTTTTCGCATTTTCCCCATATCTTGGGGTCGGTCAGACCTTGCCGCCATAGAACTCCCGCAGCATGCTGTCGGGCGGCAGCAGGTCCAGGCTCAGCGGTGCCACATGCTCAAAGCGGCGGGCCGTCTCGTCCCACAACTCGGCATTGTGGCCTTCCAGCGTGAACTGGCGGCGCACCACGCCCAGCAGGTTGGAGATCAGGCCCAGCTCGTAGGTAAAAGAGGTGTCCAGCAGAAAGTCTGCCGTGGTCTTGAAGCCCTTGATATACCGGGTCTCGCCGTCCAGTACATGGTCCCACATGGTCAGGGTCTTGGCCGGGCTGCGGCCGCGGGTGGCGGCATCCCGCAGGGTGCGGCGGCACAGGCGGATATCCTGGGTATTGATCACCCGGCGGCCATCGATGCAGTATTCCTCCCGCAGGCCGGCATAGATGCGGTAGATGTCATCCCCCTTCACAAGGCCGGTGAGCTCCGGGTTCAGGGCATGGATGCCCTCCACCAGGCACACACCGCCCTGCAGGTCGATGGGTTCTGCTTCATCCGAGCGCTTCTCGGCCGAGAAGTCGTAGACGGGCAGGGTGGTCTTGCCCGTCTCGCTCAGCTCCCGCAGACACTGCTTGATGAGCGGCAGGTCCAGCGTATCGGGGTTCTCATAGTCCAGGGTGCCGTCCGGCAGGCGGGGGTAGAACTCCGCCCCCTTGAAGAAATTGTCCAGACTGATGACCTGCGCCGGGGTGCCCTGCTGCTGCAGGGCGCGGGCGATGCAGTGGGCGCTGGTGGTCTTGCCGCTGGCCGACGGGCCGGTGAGCATGACGATCTTTGCGCCGGACATGCGGATCTTCTCGGCGGCATAATTCACCCGCTGGGCATAGCTGTGCTCGCTCAGCTGTGCCAGCTGCTGCGGGCTGCAGGCCGCCACATTGTAAAGGTCGATCTCAACCAGACGCTTCGGGACCCAGATCGTGATCATAAAAATCAGCCACTCCTTTTTTCCGTTCCAGTACCTCCGCAAAGCGCTGGATATACTCGTTCGGATACTTGAAATTGAAGATGCGCTGCATCCGTTTGCCGCCGTCGGCCACCAGCTTGGTGCTGCCGCCCGCACCGGCGGAAAGGATGGTCTGAACTTCCTCCATGATGTAGATGTTGTAATATCCCTCGTGGCCCGGTTTGCACCAGCCCACGTTTTCCAGGTTCTGCAGGGTGTTCTTCTGGCGGTAGAGGTAATAGGGCCGGTAGCCCGCCTCGGCCAGCAGGCGGCATTTTTCCAGCATGGCGGCCACGTCGGCGTAGTCGTTTTCCCGCTGGTCCTCGATGACGATCCGGGAGGCCCGCTTGAGGGTCAGGGTGTGCACGGTGATGTTCTCCGGGTCGAGGGCAATGGCCTGCCGCAGACTGTGCTCAAAGCTCTCCACCGTGTCGCCGGGCAGACCGGCGATGAGGTCCATGTTGATGTCATCGTGGCCTGCCTTGCGGGCCTCGGCGTAGCAGTCCAGGATGTCCTGGGCCGAGTGCTTGCGGCCGATGCCGGCCAGTACCTCGTCCGAGAAGGTCTGGGGGTTGATGGAGATCCGGGTGGCCCCGTACTCCTTGATGACCGCCAGCTTTTCGGCGTCGGTGCAGTCCGGGCGGCCTGCTTCCACCGTATATTCTACGACTTTGGACAGGTCAAAATTCTGCCGCACGGTGCCCATGAGCTGCCGCAGCTGGTCAGCCGAAAGGCTGGTGGGGGTGCCGCCGCCGATGTAGATGCTGCACAGGGTCAGCCCGGCCTTGTCAGCCTGCCTGCGGATCTCTTCCACCTCGTTGCACAGGCAATCCACATAGGGCTGCACCATCTTGCGGTCACGGTCGAGGTTGCAGCTCACGAAGCTGCAGTAGCTGCACCGGGACGGGCAGAACGGGATGCCGATGTACAGGCTGTAGGTCTTGGGCGCACTGCCCACCTTCAAAATCGGCTCCTGCAGGTCGGCGATGGCCTTGGCCATCTGATATTTCTGCTCCGAGCAGTCGAAGCGCTCCAGGAAGAAGTGGTCGATGTCCGTTTCGCTCCATCCGGCGGCACGCTTGTCGTGGATGAGGCGCACCGGGCGCACGCCGGTCATCTTGCCCCAGGGCGGGCGGATACCGGTCCACTGCCGCAGCAGGTCATAGGTCAGGCTGGCCAGACTGAACTCCGGCGTCTCGCCGCCGGCCTCCGCCGGGGCGGGCAGCGGTGCGGTGCGCTCGGCGCATTTGCCGCCCTGCCGCACCATGGCCCACAGGCCGTCCGGCTTTTTCTCGGCCCACACGCAGTCCTCGCCTGCTTCGGGCGGGGTCAGGGTAAGGGGTGCCATTGGGTAGAACAGGCGGACCAGATGTTCCACCTCGTACCCGGAGGGCAGCCCCGTGATATAAATCTTCATGTCGTTCTCTCTTTTATTGAAAAATCCAACCCTCTCAGGCTCGCTGACGCTCGCCAGCTCTCCCGAAAGGGAGAGCTTTCCGTCAGCGTTTTCGCCTGATTCACAAAACCTCTCCCATCGGGAGAGGTGGCACGGCGCACGCCGTGACAGAGAGGGTTCGTGTTACAGTTCTCCGCCGCGCAGCGCGCTGCGGATGAAGTAATTGTTGTCCAGTTCCTCCCCGAAGGTGGAAAACTCGCCGTGGCCGGGCAGCACCTGGGTCTCCCGCGGGATGGGCAGCTTTGCCAGCTTGCGCAGGCTCGCGTTCATGGCGTCGCTGCTGCCGCCCTCCAGGTCGGTGCGGCCGATGCTGCCCGCAAACAGGGTGTCACCGCAGAAGAGATACTCTCCGCACAGCAGCACCACGCTGCCGGGGGTGTGGCCCGGCGTATGCCATACCGTAAACTGCAGCTCATCCACTGTCACGGTCTGGCCTTCCGCATAGCCGTGGTCGGCCTCGGAAAGCGGGTACATCTTATCCCCGGCCAGATCGTCCGCTTCGCAGTAGAGCACGGCGTGGTACTTCCGGCGCAGGGCCTCGGCGCTGCCCACATGGTCAAAGTGGCCGTGGGTGCACAGCAGAGTGGTGAGCACGGCGTTGTGCTCCTGCAAAATCTGCTCGTAGTTCTGCACGTCCGCCGCCGGGTCAATGATGACCGCATGGCCGACGTCCGAGATCAGCAAAAAGGTATTGGTGTAGTACGGCGGGGGTGCCGGGATGTGAAATGCCTGCATGGGATCACTCCTTCTTTTTCCACTCGTCGGTGTCGATGATGATGGTACAGGGGCCCTCGTTCACCAGCGACACCTGCATGTCGGCCCCGAACTCGCCGTGCTGCACGTCTTTGAGGCCCTGTTTGTTCATCTCGGCCAAAAACAGCTCGTAGGCGTCCACCGAGAGGGGCGGTTTTGCGGCCTTGATAAAGCTGGGGCGGTAGCCTTTTTTCGTGTCGCCGTAAAGGGTGAACTGGCTCACCACCAGCGCCGAATACCCAAGGTCCCGCGCGCTGAGGTTCAGTTTGCCCTCCGCGTCCGGGAAAATGCGCAGGCCCGCGCACTTATCCGCCAGTTTGGGCACGATGTCCAGGCTGTCGGTGTCCTTCACCCCCAGCAGGATCATCAGCCCCGGCCCGATGGCCCGGGGCTCGCCGCCGTTTACCCGTACACTGGCCGACGAAACGGCCTGAATGACTGCTCGCATCGCGTTAACTCCTTGTCACCTTGAGCACATCCTTCACCTTGGAAAGCCGCGCCACCACGCGGTTCAGGTGCTCGGTATTGTTGATGCCGATGGTCAGGCTGACCACGGCGCAGTTGTTTTCCACCTGACGGGCGTTCAGGGCGTAGATGGGCACCCGGATGTCCGCCAGGGCGGCCAGCACATCCTGCAGCAGCTCGTTGCGGTTCAGGGCAATGATCTCCAGCCCTGCCTTGTAGCTGTCTTTGACGCTGTCGGCCCAGTAGGCCTTGACCCAGCGGGGCGCGTTGGTGGGGTCCTTCATGCTGGAAATGGCGTTGGCACAGCTCTGCTTGTGGATGGACACACCAAAGCCGCGGGTGATGAAGCCCACGATGGGGTCCCCGGGCAGGGGGCTGCAGCACTTGGCAAACTTGATGGGGGTGTTGTCGAAGCCCTCCACCACCACACCGTCGGTGGCGTGCACCTTGCTCAGGTCCACCTTGGGCAGGTCCTCCTCAGACCGCTCCTCTGTGGCCTTCAGCTTGGTCCACTCCTCCTTGAGTTTGGGCAGGCAGTTGGCAATGGTCATGCCGCCATACCCGATGGCGGCATACAGCTCCTCGGCGTTGTTCTGGCGCAGGCGGCGGCAGCAGCTGTTGATGAACTCGTCCAGCTGGTCGTCCGGAATGATGATCATCTCGCGCCGCAGTTCACGGGCCAGCGCATCGCGGCCCTGCTGGATGTTCTCCTCCCGGCGCATCTTCTTGAACCAGTTGCGGATCTTGCTCTTGGCCTCGCTGGTGCGCACGATCTTGAGCCAGTCGCGGCTGGGGCCCTTGTCCGCCGGGCCGAGGATGACCTCGATGATCTCGCCGGTGGACACGATGTGGTCGATGGGCACCATGCGGTTGTTCACCTTGCAGCCCACCATGCGGTTGCCCACCGCCGAATGGATGGCGTAGGCAAAGTCGATGCAGGTGGCACCGGTGGGCAGGTTGATCACATCGCCCTTGGGGGTGAAGGCAAACACTTCCTCCGGCAGCAGGTCGCTCTTGAGGTCATGGAGCAGGTTGCCGGAATCCTCGCTGACGCGCTGGTTTTCCAGCAGCTGGCTCACCCAGGCCAGACGCTCGTCCAGCTTGTCGTGGCCGCCCAGGCCCTCCTTGTACTTCCAGTGTGCGGCAACGCCGTACTCGGCCTGCTCGTCCATGGCACGGGTGCGGATCTGCACCTCGAAGGGGATGCCCTCGTGGCCGATGACCGTGGTGTGCAGGCTCTGGTAGCCGTTGGGCTTGGGGGTGGAGATATAGTCCTTGAAACGGTTGGGCAGCGGGTGGTACATATCGTGGATGAGGCCCAGAGTGCTGTAGCACTCGGCCAGACTGTCCAGAATCACACGAACGGCGTAAATATCATAGATCTCATCAAAGGACTTGTTCTGCATGATGGTCTTGCGGTAGATGCCGTAGATGCTCTTGACCCGGCGCTTGATGGTGGCACCCTCGATGCCGCTCTCGATCAGGCGGCGCTCGATGACGCCGGACACCTTGGCCAGAAACTCCTCCCCGGCCCGCTCGCTCAGCATCTTGCTGATGTCCTCGTAGCCCACGGGGTCGAGGTAATGCAGGCTGCGGTCCTCCAGCTCTTCCTTCACGTTCAGGATGCCCAGCCGGTTGGCGATGGGGGCATACACCTCCATGGTCTCGCGGGCCTTGTCGCGGCGCTTCTGCTCCGGCCAGGCGTCACCGGTGCGCATATTGTGCAGCCGGTCGCACAGCTTGATGATCATCACGCGCACGTCACGGCTCATGGCCAGCAGCATCTTACGCAGGTTCTCGGCCTGCAGCTCCTCGATGTTGGAGAACTGGATCTTAGTCAGCTTGGTGACGCCGTCCACCATCTGGGCCACCTCGGAGCCGAACTGTGCGGTCAGGTCGTCCAGGGTGGTGGGGGTGTCCTCCACCACATCGTGCAGCAGAGCGGCGGCGATGCTCTCGGAGTCCATGCCCAGATCCAGCACCAGACGGGCCACGGCCAGCGGGTGGCAGATATAGGGTTCGCCGCTGCGGCGGCACACGCCCTTGTGGGCGTCGTTGGCAAGGTTATAGGCCTTTTCGATCATGTCCGTATCGTAGGCCCTGCCGCTGGCCTTGATGGCCTCACAGAGCTTGTCCCAGGTCACGATCTCCGGGCGCACCTCCGAGGGCAGAGTACCCTCCGGGGCATCTGCCGGCTGTGCTGTAGCGGCCACGGTGGCCGTCTCCTGCACCGGCTGGTGCAGGTGGGTCTTGGCCGAATACGAGTCCTCCTCCCGCACCGGGGCGGGGGCAGGCAGTTTCTTTCCCTCAGGCATTTACATTCCCTCCAAACATTTCAGGATCGGGGCGTCGGCAAGGTTCTTCTTGCCGGCCGTGGGCACCAGCTCCCACACTTTGGCTCCGCCCTTTTCTGCAGCAGCGATCAGCCCCACCTGTTCCAGTGCCGTGACCGCCACCAGCGTTTTGCCGGTATTTTCTTCTCCCAGCTTCGCGCACAGGGGCTGCAGATCTTCCGCGTGCCAGCGGCGGGCCTGCAGCTCCCGGTATACCGCGATGATATCGCTGCGGGCCGGGGTGATGAGATTTTTCTGTTCGGTTGTCAGCGGGGTGCCGCGGCGCAGTGCCTGCACCAGCGCTGCCTGCTGCGGCATGGCACTGCCAAGACCCGCCGGGTGCAGGTCGATGATACGGCCCGAAAGCTGCGCGCCACGGGGCGCATCGTAGACCGAAAGATTCAGGGCAGTGTCTACCACGTCGCCCGTGGCATAGGGCAGCTGCTCCGGCCGCATGCCGAACCACACGGCGTACAGGCTGGCATTGCCCTGCCGCAGACGCAGGCGGCTGTGTTTGCCGTCCGACACCGGGTATACCCCGTCCAGCACGGCATTCTGCAGCAGGAACACCGGGGTGGGGTTCTCAGCCCCGAAGGGGGCCAGCTGATCCAGACGGCGCACGGCGTCCACCGTGACCCGGTCCAGATGGATGGACAGATCGCAGGTCAGCGGCGGGATCTGCAGCACGGGGCACTCCCTTGCCGCCCACTCGTTCAGGCGGCGGCGCAGGGCTTCCAGATTTTCTTCCCGCACCGAGAGGCCCGCCGCCATGGCGTGGCCTCCGTAGCGGATGAGCAGGTCGGCGCAGGCCCCGATGCAGGCGTGCAGGTTGAAACCCTGCACGCTGCGGCCGCTGCCCTTGCACTCGCCGTGCTCGTCCACCGTGACTACGATGACCGGGCGGCCGGTGCGCTCCACCAGCCGGGACGCCACGATGCCGATGACGCCGGGGTGCCAGTCCCGGCCCCACAGCAGGATCACACGATCCTCCAGCCGCTCCGGCTGCTGCTCCAGCAATTCCTCGGCGGCCTTGAAGATCTGCAGCTCGGTCTCCTGCCGTTTTGCGTTGATCTCGTTGAGTTTATGGGCCAGCTCCTCGGCGCGGTCCGGGTCCTCACACAGCACCAGCTGCAGGGCCGTCACCGCGCTGTCCATGCGGCCGGCCGCGTTGATGCGGGGCGCAATGGCGTAGCTGATATTCTCCGCTGTGACGGGTTTTCCGGCAAGGCCCACTTCTTCCAGCAAGGCTTCCATGCCGGGGCGGTCGGTCTGCTGCAGCTGCCGCAGGCCGGCCTTGACCAGGGTGCGGTTCTCTCCGGTCAGGGGCATCACGTCCGCCACGGTGCCCACAGCGGCCAGGTCGCCGCAGTAATCCAGCATTTCCTCCGGGGTGCAGTCGTCCAGCGCGGCGCACAGCTTAAAGGCTACGCCTGCGCCGCACAGCCCTTTGAAGGGGCTGGTATCGTCCTCCCGGCGGGGGTCCACCACGGCCACAGCCTTGGGCAGGGTCTCGGGCGGCAGATGGTGGTCGGTGATGATAAGGTCGATGCCCAGCTCTGCGGCAAAGTCGGCCTCGGCTACAGCGGAGATGCCGTTGTCCACCGTCACGATGAGCCGATAGCCCTTGTCGTGGATGGACTGGATGGCGTTGCGCGACAGGCCGTAGCCATCGCCCTCGCGGCTGGGCAGCATGCACTTGACGGCGGCGCCCATGCCCTTGAGGTGCTGATACAGCAATGCCGTGGCAGTCACGCCGTCCACGTCGTAGTCGCCGAACACCACGATGGTCTCGCCATTGTCGATGGCCTGCCAGATGCGCTGGCAGGCTTTTTCCATATCGGTGAGCAGGGCGGGGTCGCTCAGCTCCTCTTCCCCGGCCAGCAGGGTGAGCGCGTCGGCCGGGTCGGTGATGCCGCGGGCCGCCAGGATGCCGGCCAGCAAGGCCGTCTCCTTCTGCTGGGCGGCCAGCGTGGCGGCATATTTCTGTTCGCTCCAGGGCTCCTCGTCCATGGCGCTGTATTCCAGTTCTTCGGTACGCTGCTCCGCGATGGCATGGGTCAGCTCCCGGACGGCAGCGCGGTCCAGCGTTTTCAGGTCCCAGGCACGGTAGGTCATTGGAAATCCCTCCCGGTCAGGCCGTCGTTGGCCAGCATTCCCTGCAATGCCGCGATCTCGCTGGAGACATCCAGCGCCACATCGCTCAGCAGATTGTCGTAGAGGTTGTCAAAGGCCTGGTTCAGCGTGTGCAGGATGCCTGCAATGTCCCGGCGGATGCTCTCGGCATTATCGCCTTTCTGGCCCTGCACATCGTTGTAGGTGTGCAGCAGCTTGAGGGTGGTGGGGATATAGTATTCCGCGAACCGCCGTGCTTTCGGCAGGCTTTCAGGGTGGGCTTCCAGCCAGTCGCAGATGGCCTCGGTGGTCTTCTGCATGTGGGCCAGCTCCTCCACGCCCTGCGCGTCCTGCATGAGCTGCTTTTCCTGTTCCAGCACAGCGGCAAAGCGGCGGGCCGTTTCCAGATTGAGAGGCGTTTCCTCGCGCTGCTCCGGAGCCGGTTCCGGCTGCGGCTGTGCCTGGGGTGCAGCCGCCGTTTCCTGGGCGGCGCGGTAATCCTCCGCCGTCAGATAGAGTGTTTCCGTTTTTTCATCCAGCCAGCCGTTCAGCCAGCCTTTGCGGATGTACTTTTGCAGCTTCTTCAGCATTTTTTTCCGGTTCTGGTGGACGAGGTCGGCCAGCATCCGAACCGAAAGGCCCTGGTGGTAGTCGGTGGTATCCGCAAGATCGGCGAACTGCCCCAGCTGCTTTCCAGCTTTCACCCAGGCGGAACCACAGGCCGTCATCCAGCCAAAGCCCGCCGTGGCAAGGCCCAACACGCCGCTGACGATGCCCAGCACGTTGTAGGCGGTGTTCATAACGTAGCCCGTGCCCGTCATCAGGATGCCGCCGTCCTCAGCAGTCGACACCACAACGTCGCCCAAAGCAGTCGGCGAAATAGTGCCCAGCCCGATGAGACAGCCCAGCATCCCCAGCCCAAAGATCACCATGAAGGTGATGCCCACGGCCAGCAGGGCTGCACCGCCGTTCTGGCGCTTTTTGCCGTCTGCACGCAGCAGGTCTACGGGGGTCTGCTCCCCTTTCAGGCCAAAGATCTGTCTGGCCCACTGGGGCATCCCGCCCGCGTTCCGGGGCCCGGTTTTCTGTGCCTCCTGCTGGGCTTTGTAGTATTCGTTCCGGCTGTTCCGGAGGGCTTTTCCCGCTTCCGAGATGCCGAAGTTGGCCGCATGGACGGCTGCTTTTCCCACATCCCAGGCCCGGTCGCCGATCTCCATGCCCCGGCCCTCAAAGCCATGGGCAAAGGCGTCGGTCATGGTGTCGCCAAAGGCGCGCAGCTGGTCCTCCAGTTCCTGCTGCACCTGACGGCCTTCGTCCTTGATCCGGTTGTCGTTTTCACGATCGTTCATCAAAATCTTCTCACCCTTCTGCCGGTGCATACCGGCTGATGATGGCGCGGGCCACCCGCAGGCCATCCACGGCGGCGCTCATGATGCCGCCCGCATATCCCGCGCCCTCGCCGCAGGGGTAAAGCCCTGCCAGCTGGGTGCACTCGAAGTTCTCTTCCCGCTTCAGCCGCACCGGGCTGCTGGTGCGGGTCTCCAGGCCGGTGAGGATGGCATCCGGTGCGGTGTAGCCCGCGATCTTGTGCTCATAGGCACGCAGACCGGCCCGCAGGGTGTCGGCCAGCTCCGCAGGCAGCAGACTGCCCAGGTCGGCTGCGGTCACGCCGCGGTCGTAGGTCGGTTCCACGCTGCCGATGTGCAGCTGCCCCTGCCCTTCCAGAAAGCTCCGGATGTTCTCAGCCGGGGCGGCGTAAGGCCCGGCCGCACGGCCTGCCGCGTAGGCCTTTGCTTCCAGCTCCCGCTGGAACGCGATGGCCTGCCGGGGGTCGTTTGCAAAGTCGGTGCCGTTCACGCTCACCACCACGGCGGCGTTTGCATTTTTGCCGCTGCGGGCATGGTAGCTCATGCCGTTGGTCACCACACGGCCTTCCTCACTGGCCGAGGCCACCACCTGCCCGCCGGGGCACATGCAGAAGGTATACACGCACCGCTCCCCCACATGCTGGGACAGCTGGTATTCGCCGCGGGGCAGGGCCGGGTGGCCTGCCGCCTCGTGATACAGGCTCTTTTCGATCTCGCTCTGCAGATGCTCTGCGCGGAAGCCCACGCTGAAGGGCTTGCACTCCAGCACAAGGCCGCTGTCCATGAGCATGGCAAAGGTATCGCGGGCCGAGTGGCCCACCGCAAACACCAGTGCTTCGCAGGCAAAGGAACCATCCGTTGTGAAAATTCCGGTAATGTGTCCGTTTTTCTGTTCCAGACCGGTGAGGGCCGTGTTGAAATGCACCTCACCGCCCAGGGATTCGATCTCTTTGCGGATGGAGGTGATGACCCCCCGCAGCAGGTCGGTGCCCACATGGGGCTTCTGCTTCCAGGCGATCTCCGCCGGGGCACCGTGCTGCAAAAACACTTCCGTGACAAGGCCGCACAGCTCGTCACCGATGCGGGTGGTCAGCTTGCCGTCCGAGAAGGTGCCTGCGCCGCCCTCACCGAACTGGATGTTCGCGTTGGGGTCCAGCTCGCCGGTGGCGGAAAAGTGTTCCACCGCCTGCACCCGCTCGTCCAGCGCCGGGCCGCGCTCCAGCACGATGGGCCGGTAACCCTGCCGGGCCAGCAGCAGCGCCGCAAACAGACCGGCAGGCCCCAGGCCGCACACCACCGGGCGGTGGGGCAGCTTCTGCGTGCCCCGTTGCACCCGGAAGTCGGTCCTGCTGTGCAGGGACACGTTGGCCGATGCCCCGGCGAAGGCGGGTTCTTCGGCTTCGTTTTTCAGGGTGACAGCCACGGTGTACACCAGCTTGGGCTGGCCGCGGCGGGCGTCCACCGACAGCTTTGCCACGCCCAGATGCTGCACCTTTGCGCGAGGGATGCGTGCCTCCCGCAGGGCCTTTTCAAATGCCTGCGGTTCCCCGGCGGAGAGCGGCAGACGGATGTTGCGAACGAGAATCATAGTACAGTGTGTTCCTTTTTATCAGTTGCTTTCAATGCGGCACTGCAGCACATAGCTGCCCAGTGCAAAGATCCTGCCGTTGGAGGGCACATACAGGCGGCAGGCGATGTTCTGCTGGCCGGTGGCCACCGAGAAGTCCTCCGCGTCGATCTCCACGACCACCTGTTCCGGGGTCAGGGTCTCCAATGCAGCCTTCGGGCCGCAGAGGGTCACGTTCATCAGCCGTTCGGTCTCCACCGTGAGCTGATAGGTGGACGGCAGATTCACCACCTGCACACAGCTGGAAGGCAGGTTCATGGTCTTGGTCTCCAGACCGGAGCAGTCAAAGCTGAGGGTGATGGTGGAAATGTTGTCCAGCAGGTAGATGTCGCTGGGCAGCTCAATGGGCAGCTCATAGACCTTGTTCAGGGTGAAGGTGGACAGGTCGATGGTGCCGATGGACAAGGTGGACAACGCGTCGATCTTTTCCGCCGGGCCGGCCACCTTGAGCTGCTTGCGGCTGAGCTCATACACCAGCACCGACTCGTCAAAGTCGCGGGGCGCGTTGATGAAGCTCACGTTCACCGGCAGAGTGGCCATCTTGTACACCTGCAAGGTCACGTCCACGCTGCTCTCTTCCAGCTCGGTGTACTCAAAGTTCACTTCCGTGCCGCCGGAGGTGTAGAACCGCAGCGGCGTTGCCAGGGTGACCGAGCTGTCCAGCTCGCCGGAGTAGGTCACCTCGGCGGTGCAGGTGGTCACCTTGTCCAGCTCACTGCTGGGGCCGGACAGAGTGACCATGTCCTTGGACACCTCGGTGCTGTAGAGGATATACCCGTCCGAGATGGTCAGGTAATTGGTGGTCACGGTGACGGGAAGGGTCTTTTCCTCCACCACATCGAACATCACGTCCACCATGTTGTCGGAGCCGTCGATGGTCACGGTGACGCCATTGAGCATGCCGTTGGCCCCCCGCACCAGCAGGCGCAGGGTCTTTTGGCCGCTGTCCCGCACGCTGGACCAGTCCGGGTAGACCACAAAATCGGAGGCCGTCAAGCTGCCGATGGTGTAGCCGTCGCCGGAGATCTTCAGGTTCACCGTCTTGTCCTCGGCGCTGACGATGCTCAGTCCACGGGAGGTATAAACGGAGGAATCGTAGGTATAGTCCACCGGCACATTGTAGATGGTGTTGGTGGTGCCGGGCTGCACGATGATGGTCACGATCATCCAGGCCACAATGGCACCCAGAATGGACAGTGCCAGCCGGATGCGGCGGTCGTCCAGAATGCTCCGGCTGTGGCTGCCCACCGCAGGCTTTGTGCCGTTCGACTTGTTCGGTTTACTGTTCATTGCTGCTCGTCCTCCCCTTTCTGGCTGACCCACTTCATCAGGCTCTTTGCGCGGTCCTTCCAGGTGTCGGCCGTGCTCTTTTCCACCACAGGCTCCTTGGGGATCATCTCGTCGATCAGGCGGGTGTACAGGGTCTGGCGGTCAAAATGACGGATCAGCACGCCATTTTTTGCCATGGAGATGATGCCCGTCTCCTCGCTGACCACGATGGCGATGGCGTCCGAGTTTTCGGCAATGCCCAGGCAGGCGCGGTGGCGGGTACCCATGTCCTTGCCCAGATCCAGATTATTGGAAAGCGGCAGCACGCAGCCTGCGGCCTTGATGCGGCCGTTCTCGATGATGGCGGCACCGTCGTGCAGGGGGGTGCCCTCGTAGAAGATGGTGCCCAGCACTTCCAGATTCACCGCGCTGTTCACCGGGGTGCCGGTGCGCACGATCTCAGACAGGTTGGTGTGGCGTTCCAGCACGATAAGCGCACCGGTCTTGGTCTCCGAAAAGCGCTCTGCCGCGTCGCAGATGGCAATGATGGCGCTGCGCCAGGCCCCTTTCAGGCTGGGGTCGTTGTAGCGGCCTTTCACGTTGAACAGCTTTGCGGCCCACTGGTCGGTCTGGCCCATGCGCTCCAGAGCACGGCGGATCTCCGGCTGGAACAGCACCACCAGGGTAAGCAGGCCCACCTGCAGCAGCGAGTTGAGCAGCCAGGTGACCGTGCGCATGTTCAGCGTTTCGGCCACCAGATAAACCGCCATGACCAGCAGCGCGCCCTTGAACAGCTGCCCGGCGCGGGTACGGTTGACGATGCCCAGCAGCTGGTAGATCAGGAACGCAATGATGATGATATCCAGCAGGTCAACGAGCTTGAAGGTCTGAAAATTGGCAATGATCGCATTCAGTGTCATGGACGCACACTCCTGTTACCGTGTTTCGATCAGGGCGACGGCGTGGGCGGCAATGCCCAGTCCCTCGCCGGTAAAGCCCAGATGCTCTTCCGTGGTAGCCTTGACGCTCACAGCGTCCACCGGCAGGCCGAAAGCCGCCGCCAGATTGGCCCGCATGGCCGGGATGTGCGGTGCCAGCTTGGGCCGCTGACAGAGGATGGTGGCGTCGATGTTTTCCACCCGGTAACCGTGCTCCGACAGGATGCGGGCCACATGGCGGGCCAGCTCCAGGCTGTCGGCCCCGGCATAGGCGGGGTCATTGTCCGGGAAATGCTGGCCGATATCCCCCAGCGCCGCCGCACCCAGCACGGCGTCCATCACCGCGTGGGCCAGCACATCGGCGTCCGAGTGGCCCAGCAGGCCCTTTTCAAAGGGGATCTCCACGCCGCCCAGGATCAGCTTGCGGCCTTCCACCAGGCGGTGCACGTCATAACCATGTCCAATGCGCATTCTCGTTTCCTCTTTCTGTACCGGGCGGGGCAGGTCCTCCCGCGTGGTGATCTTCAGGTTGGCGTAGTCACCCTGGGTGAGCTGCACCGAGCGGCCAGTGAGCTCGAACAGGCTGCAGTCATCGGTGACCAGCCGGGCTTTTTCGGCGTCCAGCTCCTGCAGGGCGGCCAGATACTGCGCCCGGTCAAAGCACTGGGGCGTCTGCACCGCATACAGGGTACTGCGGTCCGGGGTGCTGCGCACAAGGCAGGCTTCCGGCACCGTTTTGCCGTCGCCGGGCACGGCCTGCTTGATGGTGTCCTTGACCGGCACTGCCGGGGCGGCAGCTCCGCAGCGGGCAGCGGCTTCCAGCACCGCCGCGATGACGGCCGGGCTCACAAAGGGCCGGGCTGCGTCGTGCACAGCCACCAGCTCCCCGTGGGCTGCCAGCACGCCATTCTTGGCGCTCTCGGCGCGGGTGGCACCACCGGCCACGATCTGCACCGGCTTGGTGCAGCCGACGGCCTGCTGCTCCACGAAAGCACGGTTTTTGCCCGCCACCAGCACGATCTCGCCGATCTGCGGGCACTGCTCAAAAGCGCGGATGCTGCGGTGCAGCACCGTTTCGCCGCCCAGGTCAAAGCTGAGCTTGTCGAACCCCATCCGGGTGGAAGAACCTGCCGCCACCAGCACGGCCGAAATCGTTTTTTGCAATCTGCACACCTGCCCCTGCTGCCGCCGCGCCGGTGTTTCCGGCTGCGGCTGGCTATAATAAGTCATCTTTTATTATAGCGTATCGGCCCGCAAACTGCAACCGGTTCCGCCCAGCAAAAAAGCCCTTTTGCACCGCCGGGCAGGCGGGTGCAAAAGGGCTTTGGGACCTTATTTCAGTGCGGTTTATGCCAGGATGGGCTCAATGGCAGCAGCCAGGGCATCCTTCTGGGCCTGGGCCTCGGCCAGATCCTTGCCCAGGGTGGTGAAGTAGGTCTTGATCTTCGGCTCGGTGCCGGAGGGACGGACCACCACAGTCGCACCGTTCTCCAGTGCGTAGATCAGCACGTTGGCAGCCGGCAGGCCGGTCTCCTCGGGCTTCTTGTAGTCGGTGACCTTGACCACCTTGTGGCCGGCCAGCTCGGTGGGCGGGTTGTCGCGCAGCTTCTGCATGATGGACGCCATCTTCTCCATGCCGGTCAGGCCGGGGAACTCGAAGCTGTCCACCTTGTTCAGGTAGCGGCCGTACTCCTTGTAGATCTCTTCCAGACGCTGCTTGATGGAGGAACCGATGCTGCGGTAGTAAGCAGCCATCTCGCAGATCAGCATGGAGCCGATGACGGCATCCTTATCGCGGACATAGGGGCCTGCCAGATAGCCGTAGCTTTCCTCGAAGCCGAAGATGAAGCGGTCCACTTCACCGGCAGCTTCCAGATTGGCGATCTGGTCGCCGATCCACTTGAAGCCGGTCAGCACGCTGCGCATCTCCACGCCGTAGTGGGCGGCAATGGCATCGGCCAGCGGGGTGGACACGATGGACTTGACGGCCACGGGGTTCTTGGGCATGGTGCCCTTCTCGATGCGGCCTGCGCAGATGTAATCCAGCAGCAGAGTGCCCATCTCGTTGCCGGACACCAGCTCATAGCTGCCATCCGGGCACTTCATGGCGATGCCCACGCGGTCGGCGTCGGGGTCGGTGGCCAGCATCAGGTCGGCACCGGTCTTGGTGGCCAGATCCAGGCCCAGCTTCAGGGCGTCGAAGATCTCAGGGTTGGGGTAGGAGCAGGTGGTGAAGTAGCCGTTGGGGTACTCCTGCTCGGGCACGATGGTGATATCGGTGATGCCCATGTCGTTCAGCACATGGGTGACCGGAACCAGACCGGAACCGTTCAGGGGGCTGTACACCAGCTTCAGGCCGGCGGTCTTGCACAGGCCGGGGCGCACCTGACGGGCCTCGATGGCGTCGTACAGGGCCTTCTTGCAGTCATCGCCCACAAAACGGATCAGGCCGTTTTCCACGCCCTCGGCAAAGGAGATGTACTTGGCACCGGTGAGCACGTCGGTCTTCTGGATTTCGTCGTACACGATGGCGGCGGCGTCATCGGTCATCTGACAGCCGTCCGGGCCGTAGGCCTTGTAGCCGTTGTACTTGGCCGGGTTGTGGGAGGCGGTGACCATGATGCCTGCATTGCACTGATAGTAGCGGGTAGCAAAGCTCAGGGCCGGCACCGGCATCAGGGCATCATAGATGCGCACCTTGATGCCATTGGCTGCCAGAACACCGGCAGCCGTCTTGGCAAAGACGTCGCTCTTGAGGCGGCTGTCGTAGCTGATGGCGACGGTCTGGCTGCCGCCCTGGGTCTTGACCCAGTTGGCCAGGCCCTGGGTAGCCTGACGCACAACGTAGATGTTCATGCGGTTGGTACCCGCGCCCAGGACGCCGCGCAGGCCTGCGGTGCCAAACTTCAGAGCCACAGCAAAGCGATCCTTGATCTCGTCGTCGTTGCCCTCGATCTTTGCCAGTTCGGGCTTCAGATCCGCATCGTCCAGCTCCGCTGCCAGCCAGCGCTTATATTCATCCAGATACATGTTGCACACCTTACCTTTGTTATTTTTTTCCAAAAAAGGAGACAGTTTATTCAAACCTAATTATACTATAAACGCTTGTGTCCATCATGTCAATTGCATATTCTGCCACAATCTTACCGGTACAAAATCAGCAAATGCCACAAAAACAGCCGCTCTCCGGGTGGATGTCGGCGGGCTGCTGTGCTTCCGGCAGCAGCCGGTAGGGCTGGTGCACGTCCTCCAGCACCTCCAGCCACTGTTCCGGGCCGATGCTGTTCTCGCACAGATAGCGCAAAAGCTGCATCATCCGGGCAAAACTGCCCTGCGGGGCCAGCACCGTACTGCACTGTACCCGGCCCGCCTGCTCCCACCGCAGCTGGGCCAGCACGCCCCCGGGCACGGTCTGGGCGCAGTACACCACCGTGTGGGCCCGCTGCAGCCCCTCCAGCTCTGAATAAGTACGGATGTACCGGCAGTATTCCTTGCCTGTCATCGTTTGTCGCTCTCCTTTCCGCTGCATTGACATCTTTCCTGCCCTTTACTATAATGAAATCGACCGGGAGATGCTGTCGAAGGCTGACGGTTCCTCCCAAATTTTTCCACCCAATTTTCGACCGTTTTCGCGCAGAAAATGCAAGCGAGGTGCACCCATGTATTCGGTAACAAAGAGCTTTGGCCTGAACGGCCTGCGCGGCTTTGCCGTGGCCGTGGAGGCCGACGTTTCGGGCGGGCTGCCCGCCTTTTCCATCGTAGGCCTGCCGGATTCCGCCGTGCGGGAAAGTGCGGACCGCGTGCGTGCCGCCATCAAGAACCTGGGCTTCAAGTTCCCGGACCGGCGCATCACGGTCAACCTGGCCCCCGCCGATGTGCGCAAGACCGGCCCGGTGTACGATTTGCCCCTGCTGCTGGCCGTGCTCACGGCCAGCGGCCAGCTGGAGGATGTGCCGGAGGACGCCGCCTTTCTGGGTGAACTGGCGCTGGACGGCACCCTGCGCCCGGTATCCGGCGTGCTGCCCATGGCACTGGCCGCCGCCGAAAACGGCATCCGTGCCCTGTATGTGCCCGCCGAAAACGCCGCCGAGGCTGCCGAGGCCTGTGCCGACAGCATGGCCGTCTACCCGGCCCACACCGCCCGGGAGGTGGTGGACGCCCTGCGCGGCATCCGGCCGCTGACCGCTGCGGCAGCCGTTCCCTTTGACCCCGCCGAGGCCTGGGCACAGGTGCCGGATTTTGCCGACGTGATGGGGCAGGCACTGGCCCGCCGGGCCATGGTCATCGCTGCGGCCGGGGGCCACAACGTGCTGCTGATGGGTGCCCCGGGTACCGGCAAATCCATGCTGGCCAAGCGCCTGCCGGGCATCCTGCCGCCTCTCACCCGGGAGGAAGCCGTGGAGACCACCAAGATCTATTCCATCGCCGGGCAGCTGCCCCAGGGCCGGGGCCTGATCACGGCGCGTCCCTTCCGCAGCCCGCACCACTCGGCCAGTGCCGTCTCGCTGGCGGGCGGCGGCGCGCAGTTCCGCCCCGGCGAGTGCAGTCTGGCCAACTGCGGCGTGCTGTTTCTGGACGAACTGCCGGAGTTCTCCCGCGAGAGCCTGGAGGTGCTGCGCCAGCCGCTGGAGGACGGCCAGATCACCGTGAGCCGGGCCGCAGGCAGCGCCACCTACCCCAGCCATTTCCAGCTGGTGGCCGCCATGAACCCCTGCAAATGCGGCTACTACGGCCACCCCACCCGGCAGTGCACCTGCTCGCCCAGCGCGGTGCGGCAGTACCGCAGCCGGGTGTCCGGCCCGCTGCTGGACCGCATCGACCTGTGCGTGGAGATGGACCCCATCGCCTTTGACGAGCTGCACACCGCCGCCCCCGCCGAGAGCAGTGCCGACCTGCGCAAACAGGTGCTGGCGGCGCGGGCCATCCAGGCAAAACGCTATGCGGCCCCCGGCTACGAGGGGGTACACTGCAACGCCCAGCTCAACGCCGGGCAGGTGCGGCGCATCTGCCGCATGACCCCCGGTGCGGAACGGCTGCTCCGCGCCTCCTACGATGCACTGGGGCTTTCGGCCCGCGCCCACGACCGCATTTTGCGGGTGGCCCGCACGGTGGCCGACCTGGCCGGCAAGAGCCTGTTGGACGAGGACTCCCTGCTGGAGGCCCTGCAGTACCGCGCGCAGGAAAAAGTGGAGCTGTGAGCCTCTTTCCACCTACAAAAACACCGGCCCCTCTCCCCGGCAGCGCTGTGCTGCCAAAGGAGAAGGGCCGGTTTATTTTGTTTGTTTTCCGCCGGTGTCAGTGCGCTTTTGTTGTGCTATTGTTGTATTTCTGGTTTTCCAGCTGTTCCATCCGCTCGATGAACGCCAACGCGTACCGGGGCAGATAGTTCCCGGCCCGCCAGGCTGCCACCGACTCCAGCGGGAGGGTGCAGTACCGGAGCGGAAACGCGTTGAACGGCACCGCGTTGTTCAGGTGTTCCAGCAGCTCGCCGCTCAGGAAGCCGATGCCGTACCCGTTGGCGGCCAGCGCCGCGGCTGCCCGGATGTTGCTGCTTTCCAGAATTTCGGCCGTATGCAGGCGGCGGCTCCGCAGCTCCTGCAAAATATACTGGCCCTGCCGCTGGGTCTGGTTCTGCAGCAGCAGGGTCTGCCCCTCCAGCCACTCCCAGGCAAAGCTGCCCTCCCGGGCGGCAGCCTGCTCCAGCGGGTGTCCCTTGCCGAACACGGCGTACATCCGGTCCCGGCGCAGCACCCGGTAGCTCAGGCCGGGATGCCGGGCAAAGCTCATATAAAAGGCCAGGTCGATCTCACCTTCCAGCAGTTTGCGGTCCAGCTCGGCGCTGGGTGCTTCCTCAATGCGGAACTGCACCTGCGGGAACTGCGCGCGGAACACCGGAAGCACCTCCGGCAGCGAAAAACTGCACCGGAACGGCGGCATGCCCACATGCAGCACACCGGTGTCTGCCCGGAGCAGATCGGTCAGCTCCGCGTCCATCTCCCTCTTCTGGCTGAGCAGCCGCTCGGCGTGGGCCAGATACCGCTGGCCCGCATAGGTCAGCTCCAGACGCCGCCCCGCCCGCTGGAACAGCACAAGGCCGGTGTCCCCTTCCAGTTTTTGCAAAAACTTGGAAAGGGTAGGCTGGCTGACGTAGAGCTGCTGGGCCGCGCGGGTGATGTTGCCGCACCGGGCAATGGCCGCAAAATATTCCAGATCTTTGAAGTCCATGCAGATTCCTCCCTGCTGCGTGTATTTGCCGGTTCCAGTGTACCACAAACCATGCACGCAGGCTATTCTTTTTATGAGAAAAATGAATTTCAGGAATTGTGAAAGTTGTGTTATAATCTCGCTCGTGAAATCCATCACAAATCGACCGCCCCACCCAACACGAAGATCTCTGAGGAGGAAAACCATGAAGAAAAACGGGATCCTGCACCGTATCAGCACCGCTGTGCTGGCCGGTGCCATGCTGCTGTCGCTGGCGTCCTGCGGCGCTTCCAGCAGCCAGACCGCCAGTTCCGCCGCCGGGAAAGTCACCGGCACCGGTTCGGCCAAAGGCATTGAAGGCGATGTCGTCGTGGAAGTGACCGCCGACGCCGACACCATTTATTCCATCGTTGTCACCGAGCAGAACGAGACCCAGGGCATCGGCTCTGTGGCCTGCGAACAGCTGCCGGATGCCATGGTGGCTGCCAACAGCTACAACGTGGACGGCATTGCCGGTGCCACCGTGACCAGCGACGCCCTCAAGGAGGCTGTGAAGGCCGCTCTGGAGAACGCCGGACTGGATGCTTCCGCCTTTGCCGTGGCCAAGGCTGCGGACACCACCGTGGAAAAGACCGCCGAGACGCTGGACTGTGACGTCGTGGTGGTGGGGGCCGGCGGTGCCGGTCTGACCGCTGCCGCACAGGCCGCCGAGAACGGTGCCAAGGTCATCGTGGTGGAAAAGATGCCCATCGTGGGCGGCAACAGCCTGAAGGCCACCGGCGGCATGAACGCAGCCGACACCCAGTATCAGGCCGACCTGGGCATCACCGACAGCGGGGTGCAGGAGTTCATTGAGGACACCATCAACGGCGGCCACGGCATCAATGACCGCAGCCTGGTGACCGTGATGGCCGAGCAGAGCTCCGACGCCATCGACTGGCTGACCTCCATCGGTGCCCCGCTGCCCAAGGTGGCAGCCACCGGCGGCACCACCCACAAGTATCTGCATGAGCCCGAGGACGGCAGCGCCGTGGGCAGCTATCTGGTGGAAAAGCTGAACGCTCAGGCCGAAAAACTGGGCGTGCAGATCCTGCTGAACACCAAGGCTACCGAGATCCTGACCAACGACGGCGCTGCCTGCGGCATCAAGGCCGAGAGCACCGAGCACGACTACACCATCAACGCCAAGAGCGTGATCATTGCCGCCGGCGGCTTTGGTGCCAACTTTGAGCTGATGGCCAGCTTCAACCCGGCCCTGGCCAACGCCGTGACCACCAACCACGCCGGTGCCACCGGCGACGGCATCCTGATGGCTGAGGCCATTGGTGCCGACACCGTGGACATGGACCAGATCCAGCTGCACCCCACCGTGTATCAGGAGACCGGCATGCTGGTGTCCGAGAGCGTGCGCAGCATGGGCGGCATCCTGGTCAACGCCGAGGGCAAGCGCTTCTGCAACGACATGTCCACCCGTGACGCGGTTTCCAACGCCGAGCTGGAGCAGCCGGGTGCTTACGCCTACATCATCTTTGACCAGCGCATCGTGGACGACCTGAAGTCCTGCCAGAAGTACATCAGCAACGGCCTGACCGTCTCTTCCGACAGCTATGAGGGTCTGGCCAAGGAGATGGGCCTGACCGGCGACGCTGCCGCCAACTTTGTGGAGACCATGAACACCTGGAACGCCTCTGTGGCAGCCGGTGAGGACGCCGAGTTCGGCCGCAGCAACGGCATGGACGGCGACCTGTCCACCGCTCCCTACTACGCCATCAAGATCGCACCGGGCATCCACCACACCATGGGCGGCCTGAAGATCAACACCGACGCACAGGTGCTGGACACCGACGGCAGCATCATCCCCGGCCTGTATGCAGCCGGTGAGACCACCGGCGGTGTGCACGGCGGCAACCGCATCGGCGGCAATGCCGTGTGCGACTTCGTGGTGTTCGGCCGCATCGCCGGCAGCAACGCTTCCGCCTACGCTGCCGAGTAACCCCACTCTGCTCTCTTCTTCTTTCTTCTTTTTTGGATAAGCACAGCGCCCGCCTGCACCGGAACCACTCCGGAAGCAGGCGGGCGCTGTGTTGTTCAGGTTTCGCTCAGGGTCAGTTCGTGGTAGGTCCGGCCGTCCATGGTTTTCCACCGGAAGCAGCCGTTTTCCAACGTCATGTAGCTGTGGGCGCTGCCCTCCTTCGGCAGGCTCACCGAGCCGGGGTTCAGGTAGAGGCTGCCCCGCCCGAAGGGCTCCCACGCCGGGATGTGGGTGTGCCCGTGCAGCAGAATGTCGCCGGGGGCCAGCGGCGGCGGGGTCTTGGTGTTGTAGACATGGCCGTGGGTGGCGTACACCAGCCGTCTGCCCACCGGCAGCACAGCATAGTCTGCCAGCACCGGGAATTCCAGCACCATCTGGTCCACCTCGGCGTCACAGTTGCCGCGCACGCAGAGCAAGCGGTCCTTCATACCGTTGAGCAGGGGCATGACCTGCTTGGGCGCATAGCCCTCCGGCAGGTCGTTGCGGGGGCCGTGGTAGAGCAGGTCTCCCAACAGCAGCAGCCGGTCGGCCTGTTCCCGTTCAAACGCCTGCTGCATCTGGCTGGCATAGAAATACGACCCGTGCAGGTCGGACGCGATCATCCATTTCATGCGGGTTTCTCCTTTTTATAAAAGCTACAATTTTATTGTAACCCCTGCACAAAAAATGGTCAAGCCTATAAAAGTCATACTTTTTCGCCCTGTCTCCTTGACAATGCCCCGGGGATGTGGTATCCTTCAGTCAATAAAAACCGTGTGGATTTTTACAGCACTATGCTACTTTTCGCCACACAATGACTTCAAAAAAGCCATTGTGTGGCTTTTTTGCGGCCTTTTCCATTTTCGATCTGTCAGGAGCGAGAAATCAATGAACGATACCTTTATGAAAGAACGCCCCGTGCTGCCGCTGCTGTTGTCCATGGCGCTGCCCAACGTGATCTCCATGCTGGTCAACTCCCTGTACAACATCGTGGACAGCCTGTTTGTGGCGCAGATCAGCGAGGACGCCATGACCGCCCTTTCGCTGGTGTTCCCCATCCAGAATTTTGCCAACGCCATCGCCATCGGCTTTGGTATCGGCATCAACGCCATGGTCGCCCTGTACCTGGGTGCGGGCGACCGCAAAAAGGCCGAGATCGCCGCCACCCACGGCATGGTGCTCAGCCTGCTGCACGGCGTGGTCATCACGGTGGTGAGCATTGCCATCATGCCGGGCTTTTTGCGCCGGTTCACCACCGACGAGAGCCTTGTGGCCTCCGGCATCACCTACTCCACCATCGTGTTCCTGTTTGCCACCATCAATATGGCCGCGCTGGCCTTTGAAAAGATGTTCCAGGCTGTGGGCCGCATGAAGGTGACCATGGTGGCGCTGGTGTTCGGCTGCGCGTGCAACATCCTGCTGGACCCCGTCCTGATCTTCGGCCTGGGCCCGGTGCCCGCCATGGGCATTGCCGGTGCAGCGCTGGCCACCGGCATCGGCCAGCTGCTGAGCCTGTGCGTGTACCTGTTCGTCTACCTGCGCACCGAACTGCCGGTGCGGCTGAACCGCAGCGGCCTGCACCCGGACGTTGCACTGGACGGCAAGCTGTACGCCATCGGCGTGCCGGCCATCCTGAACCTGGCTCTGCCCTCCCTGCTGGTCACCTTCCTCAACAGCCTGCTTGCCGGGTTCTCCCAGAGCTATGTGGTCATTCTGGGCATTTACTACAAGCTGCAGACCTTTTTGTACCTGCCCGCCAACGGCATCGTGCAGGGCATGCGCCCGCTCATCGGCTACAACTACGGTGCCAGGGAGCACGCCCGCGTGAAGAAGCTGTACGAGCTCACCCTGTTCATGAGCATCGCCATCATGGCGCTGGGCACGGTCATCTGCCTGCTGGCCTCCGGGCAGCTCATCGGGCTGTTCACCTCCAACCCCGATACCATCGCCGCCGGTGCCAAGGCCCTGCGCATCATCTGCATCGGCTTTGTGGTGTCGGCAGTGTCCACCACCTCGTCCGGCGCACTGGAGGGCCTTGGCAAGGGCGTGCCGTCGCTGGTGATCTCGCTTTGCCGCTATGTGGTGTTCATCATGCCGCTGGCCGCAGTGCTGTGCGGCCGCCTTGGCCCGGACGGTGTGTGGCACGCCTTCTGGATCACCGAGGTGCTCACCGCACTGGTGGCCTACCCGGTGTACCACCGCGCGGCGGCCCGGCACTGAACCTTTCCGGCCCCTTTTGCAACAGGCTGCCCGACCCCGGCGGCCTGCTTTTTTGTTGCATTCCCGTCGCCCTGCGGGGCGCATAAATGCAGGGATTTCAATTGACAGCTGCACAGAAATACGGTAGAATAGTTTTTATATTGCGCTGACAAAATGTGTCAGAACGCAAGACTTTACAGAGGATGTGGGACGAATTATGATCGAGACGATCACGGCCGTCAATACGGCGGTCAACAATTTTATCTGGGGCGTGCCCGCCATGGTGTGCATCATTGGTGTGGGTTTGCTTCTGAGCGTGCGCACCGGCTTTTTGCAGATCCGCAAATTCCCGTACACCATCAAAACCACCATCGGACGCATGTTCCGCAAAAAGGACGCCTCGGACGGTGCCATGACCCCCTTCCAGGCGGTGTGCACCGCACTGGCCGGCACCGTGGGCACCGGCAACATCGCCGGTGTGGCAGGCGCCATTGCCATCGGCGGCCCGGGTGCCGTGTTCTGGATGTGGTGCTCCGCGCTGCTGGGCATGTGCACCAAGTTTGCCGAGGTGACCCTGGCCGTGCATTTCCGTGAGCGCAGTGAGACCGGCGAGTGGGTGGGCGGCCCCATGTATTACATCAAGAACGGTCTGGGCAAGCGCTGGCAGTTCCTGGCATTTCTGTACTCGCTGTTCGGCGTGCTGACCGTGTTCGGCACCGGCAATGCCACCCAGGTCAACACCATCGTGGCCGCCGTGGACACCGCCCTGCTGGAATACGGTGTGGTGGGCAGCGGTTTCCTGAGCACGCTGAACCTCATCGCGGGCATCATCGTGGCCATGCTGGTGGCCATGGTGCTGCTGGGCGGCATCAAGCGCATCGGCAGCGTGAGTGAAAAGCTGGTGCCCTTCATGGCGCTGTTCTACATCGTGCTGGCTGTGGGCGTAGTAGGGCTCAACCTGCCCCGCCTGCCCTATGTGCTGGAGTCCATCGTGGCCGGTGCCTTCAACCCCGCTGCCTTCACCGGCGGCACCATCGGCAGCCTGTTCATCAGCATGCAGAAGGGCGTCTCCCGCGGCATCTTTTCCAATGAGGCCGGCCTTGGCACCGGCTCCATCGCCCATGCCTGCGCCGACACCAAAAAGCCGGTGAAGCAGGGCATGTTCGGCATCTTTGAGGTGTTTGCCGACACCATCATCATCTGCACCCTGACCGCCATGGTCATCCTGTGCAGCGGCACCCCCGTGAACTATGGCACCGCAGCCGGTGCAGAGCTGACCATCTCCGGCTTTACCACCACCTACGGCGGCTGGGCTTCCATCTTTACCGCCGTGGCGCTTTGCTGCTTTGCCTTCTCCACCATCATCGGCTGGGGTCTGTACGGCTCCCGCTTCCTGGTGTTCCTCTGCCACAGCGATAAGGTGGCAAAGCCCTTCTTTGTGGTGTACTCCTTCGTGTCCATTCTGGGCGCGACCGTGGACCTGGGCCTGCTGTGGAGCATCGCCGACACCTTCAACGGCCTGATGAGCATCCCCAACCTCATCGCATTGCTGCTGCTCTCCGGCACCGTGGTCAAGCTGACCAAGGAGTTCTTTGCCTCCGAGGGCTGAGCACCTGTTTTTCCCGATACGCAAAAGGACTGCTGCACTGAAAATTGTGCAGCAGTCCTTTTTTCGTGCGCGGCTCCGGAAAATTTTACTTTTCGGGTGTTTTTCTGCAATTTTTATTGCCGCCTGTCCGTATTTAAGGCAAACAGACCGAATTTCGTTGGCAGAATGGAGGGCCCTCTATGGCGATTTTTGAAAAGACCATCCGCAATCAGAAATTCAACACGCTTCTCCGCAAATTGGAACAGGAGATTCCGGACAGCAGCTGGTCTGCCGACTTGGAAGCGGGCAGCGATTTCAAGGAGGGCGAAGCACGGTGCAGTGTCCGCGTGTTTGAGCGATACAGCATGATGGGCGGCAATCGCCTGAGTCTGACGCTGACCATGTTCCAGAACGGTGACAGCCCCATCCGGCTGTCCGCCATCACCGCAGGAGGCAGTCAGGCGGTGTTCTTCAAGGTGAACACGCTCGGCGAGGAATCCTTTCTGGAGGACGTCAAAGAGCTTTTGAATGAGATCCTAGAGGAGTAAGATGTTTTACGCTGGATTTGATATGCTGTTCAGTATTCTGTTTCCCATCCTGTTCCTTGTGGTTTTGGGCATGATCCTATACACCATCATCGGAAATATCAGCACATGGAACAAAAACAACCATTCGCCGCGGCTGACCGTTCCGGCAACGGTGGTGGCAAAGCGCACGGAAGTTTCTCGCCACCATACGGACAATACGATGATGCATACGTTCACGACCTATTATGTAACCTTTCAGGTAGAGAGCGGCGACCGCATGGAACTCGAAGTAGATGGTTCGGACTACGGAATGCTTGTGGAGGGCGACATTGGAAAGCTGATGTTCCAGGGCACCCGCTATCTCGGCTTTGAGCGTCGATAAGGCCAGACGGACTGCATTGTCAGCGTCCGCAGATGCAAAAAGAAAAGCATCGTACTTCCAACGAAGTACAATGCTTTTTTTGTGGAGAATACCGGAATCGAACCGGTGACCTCTTGCATGCCATGCAAGCGCTCTCCCGAACGGTATCGAAACACACCCCCAGAAAATCGTGTGTGAATGGGTATCATTTGGCGTTATATGGTCAAATACGACAGAAGTCATTGATTTTCTTTGTTTATCTGTGATACCATTCGTTATGAGTCCAATTGCATTGCTTTCTTCGCCTATGGTGGAGACTACAGCTTTCCGAAAAACACAGCGAGGTGACCATTTTTGAAACGTCGAACTTTTCTTGTCTGCACCGCTGCACTTTTTTGCGGTGCATTTCTGGCAGGGGGCTGCACTCAAAAAACTTCTCAGCCTGTCCTTCAGCAAATCGAATACTCCAATTTGGCAGATTCGGATACACAGGCTCTTCTTTCCAATCTTTTGCAGAATGCCGGCGTATCCGACCTGCGGATACGGACCTTCTTTGATCATGTGCAGAAGTTCAACAATGCTGTAGACCCGGCATGGCTCACCACAGGTTTTGAAAACGCCAAGCCTTTGGATCTGAAATACGATCCTTACTCCATGCAGGACGCATGGACAGAAAAATACGATACCTTCCCCGGCTGGAACTGTCGGATCACCGCTTGTGGGCTGTTCGGTGATTTTATCACCGTCACAGGCAAGGCAGACCTTGCCTCAGCCGAGGACACCCTGTTTATGGACTATGAAACACTGGATTCTGACCCAGAATCCCTTTGCGGCGATGAACGGCAAAAGTTTGATGCGCTGTTCGCCCCGGTCAAAACCACCAATACGACCGATATTCCTACCCATTTGAAAACGATTCAGCAGGAATGGAAGAAACGCGGCCTCTCCTTCGTAGAAGATGATAAGATTCGTCTCGTCTCCGTGGTCCTGCATGATCAGTTCTCCGAAACGGACAATTCTCTTATGATCGGTCATGTCGGCGTTATGCTTCCCACATCGGATGCGGTATATTTCGTCGAAAAGGTCGCTTTTCAGGAGCCGTATCGCTTATTGAAGTTCAAAAATCGAACCGAGTTGAGCGATTATCTGATGCTGAAATACGACAACTCGTGGGGACAGGATACTGCCCACACCTTTATTCTGGAAAATTCAGACCTGATGGACGGCTGGCGCATTCTTGAAGAACAGGAAAATGCAAGCTAAAAGCATCCAATTCATTGGGAGCCGTTCGGTCTGACAGACGATTCGCCCTCTGATACCAAAAGGACGCTGCAGCCTCTCGCCCAGAGGCGGCAGCGTCCTTTTTATATCGGAATGTTTTGTTCGCAGGGGAACTCCGGGCTTATGACAGGGTCACGATGAACGTACCGGTTTATACCGAACGGTAGATTGCAGACAGGATTACGGCTGGCTGCTCCGATAAGCTGAAACAGAAAACCGGTGACTTTCTCCATTGCGGAAAGCCACCGGTTTTTGTTATCTTACTGCCTGTTTCAGCCGCTCCAGATCATCCGCATCCGGGTGAGAAAGGGCTTTGTCGAAATTCTCGATCATTGCGTCCAGATTGGGCAGATGAAGCGGCTGCTTTTTCATGTTCTCATATCGCTGGCGTACCGACATCGGCATCTTCCCCTGACACATGAAGCTGCCGATCACCGTGTTGCTGCTGTGCAGATCTTTTTGCACGGTTTTCAGGATCTTGTTAAAATATTCTTCGCTGCCGCCAAAACCAGCGGTACCGAACAAAAACACCTGCTTTTCCCGCAGCTGCTTCAAAAAGTCCGACGTGCTTTCATCCGCTTTTCCCTTATCCGTCCAGAAGCCCACATAAAGGATGTCCGCTTCCATGGCGGCAGGGTTCGGGTTGCCAAAATAACAGCAATCCGCCTGCGGCAGGCAGCTGTGCAATGTGTCTGCCAGTAATTCCGTGTTGCCTGTTTTACTGCTGAATACGATTGCGTAACTCATAGCTTCTCCTTTGGAGCCGTTGGCTCTCTGATGTTATTTGGATTCTATAATATTTTCAGATGAAACGCAAGAGATTCGGGCAACTTGCGTAATGAGAATTCCAGTCTGAAGTGCGCAGCAGATTGGTCGCGCCCACACAAAACAAGCAAGATGGGAGAAAGCACAATGACTGCATTTGATTTTGCAAAAGTAAAAGACCCCACCTTTTTCAAGGACAACGTGCTGAATGCTCATGCAAGTTTCCGTACTTACGCTTCCCGCGAAGAATATCGGACAGGCTCCTCTTCTTTGGCGATGAAGCTGGACGGCATCTGGAAATTCGCCTATGCAAAGAACTACACCAGTGCCATCCCCGGCTTTGAAAAGACGGATTCGGTGTGCTGTTCAAGATCGACGCCGATTACGACACGGTGGAGTGGTACGGAAACGGCCCTGCGGAGACCTACTGGGATCGCCAGCATGGTGCAAAGCTGGGCATTTACCAGAACAAGGTTGCAGACAACATGGCACAGTACCTTGTACCGCAGGAGTGCGGAGCAAAGACCGCTGTGCGCTGGGCAAAAGTAGTGGACCGCAAGGGCCGTGGACTGCTGTTTACCGCAGATGCCGCAAAGCCCATGTTCTTCTCTGCGCTGCCCTACACTCCCCATGAAATGGAGAGTGCCAAGCACCCCTACGAGCTGCCCCCGGTCCATTACACGGTCATTCGTGCTATGGGTGAGCAGATGGGCGTTGGCGGCGATGACAGCTGGGGTGCCAATGTCCACCCGGAGTATATTCCTGATGTGACCAAGCCCGTGGAGTTCACCTTTACGTTCCGTGGCATCTGATGATTGCCCGCAAATGAGGTGTTCTCTGTGAAAAAAGTGAAAGATCAGCCTGAATCTGAACCAGCCGAACTAGCATCCCTTGTTGGAGAACGGATCCGAAAGATCCGCAAAGAAGAGGGGTTATCAGCTCAACATTCCCTTCAACTTCGACCTTACGCCGTACATTGAAGGGGATGATGCAGCAGCCTGCTGAAAAATCGGCCTGCAAACATTCCTTTTTGAAAACGGTGTAAAGTCAAAAGTTGGGGGTTGTATAGGAACCGCCTGCAAAAGCCTAAAAACGGTGCAGGCGAAGCAATGCAGCCCCCAAAAACCAACTTCAGCAAAAAGAAAAGCACCGTACTTCCAACGAAGTACAGTGCTTTTTTGGTGGAGAATAGCGGGATCGAACCGCTGACCTCTTGCATGCCATGCAAGCGCTCTCCCAGCTGAGCTAATCCCCCATAAGCTGGTGTTGAGGCGTCGTGTTCCTGACGACGTGTATTATTATACCAGCAAGGTCGTACCTTGTCAACGCCTTTTTTGAATTTTTCCAGAATTATCTGTACAAATTTTCGACAGGATCATGCATCCGGATTTTGGGGTGCCGGGCTGTGCGGCTGGAACTACCGCCACACCTTTTTCGCCGTGTTCACGGAGCTGGGCGACCCGCCCGCATGGACGCGGGACCAGCTGGAAGAGCTGAACGCCCGGAACATCGAGTACAACGGCAAACAATACACCCGGTACGATATCAACCAGATGCAGCGTGCCAGAGAGCGCAATGTGCACAGGTGGAAGAAACGGTATCTCGCCGAGACGGCAGCCGGGGCGGACACCACCGATGCCGCCGTCCGCCTGAAAGCCGCCCGCCAGAGCCTTGCCGAGTTCGCGCAGGCCACCGGCGGACGGGTTGACAGCGCCCGCACCCAGCTGTCCAACACCTACGTCCCCACCGGCGGCAGGCCGCAAGGCCGCACAGCACGACAACAGCCCCGTGGTTCCGTCCGGTTCCATGGGGCTGTTTTTGCATTTATTGGTCGATCAGAATGCGGAGTTCCTGCACCACGTCCTGCAGCGCACGGCAAATACGCTCCACTTCCGGAGAGTTATCCATAGCACCGGCAGCCTGTATGCGCTTGATGTCCTGCTGCGCCTTGGCAAGTGCTGCACAGATTTGTGTACGTTTTTCCTCGGAAATATTCATGATAATCACCATTTTATTTTAAAGTGGGTTGCAAAGTGGGTTCGAGCAAACGAAAAGCACCCGGAAACTTACGTTTCTAGGTGCTATTTTTTGGTTGGCGCGGGTGGATTACGCGAGCCGCGCTGCTAAAAACAGCCCGCAGGGCTGTTTTTGCGCTGTCTTTGGCGACAGCGCCGCAGCTGTTCTCATCCACCCGCTGTGTTCGCCGGAAAATTGTGCAAAACAAAAAGTTCAACGCACTTTCATACGTTGAACTTTTTTGGTGG
>UQDV01000026.1 GCA_900539945.1 uncultured Faecalibacterium sp. | reverse complement strand
GGCAGCTTCCATGGCGGCGGCGGCGGACGCGGCCGTTGATGCCAACAACATAACCGCATAAAAAATAAGGCAGAGAACTGCTGTGGACGAAACGTCTGCGGCAGTTCTCTTTTTAGGTGCTTCTATCGTGAACGAAATTCATTTGACAAAACAATTTTGGTAACATATACTGGATGACATCACGGAAACGAAAAGGAAAGGAATCGTCATGTTGACTCTGGATAAAATCTACCACGCCGCCTTTGTGCTCAAGGACGTTGCCCGCAAGACCGACCTCATCGAGGCCCCCAAGCTGTCCAAGGACTGCCATCTCTACCTGAAAACCGAGAACCTGCAGGCCACCGGCAGCTTCAAGGTGCGCGGTGCTTACTATAAGATCAGCCAGCTTTCGCCCGAAGAAAGCGCCAAGGGCGTCATTGCCTGCTCGGCCGGCAACCATGCGCAGGGTGTGGCGCTGGCCGCCACCCGCCGCGGCATCAAGAGCATCGTCTGCATGCCGGACGGTGCGCCCATCATGAAGGTGGAAAATACCAAGAACCTGGGTGCAGAGGTCTGCCTTGTGCCCGGCACCTACGATGACGCCCACGACAAGGCCGTGGAGCTGCAGGAAGAGACCGGCATGACCTTCATCCACCCCTATGATGACGAGCAGGTCATTGCAGGCCAGGGCACCATCGGTCTGGAGATTTTGGATCAGCTGCCGGATCTGGATGCGGTCATCGTGCCGGTGGGCGGCGGCGGCCTGATCTCCGGCGTGGCCTTTGCCATCAAGAGCCTGCGCCCGGAAGTGAAGGTGTACGGCGTACAGGCCGAGGGCGCCCCCAGTATGTACCGCAGCCTGCACGAGCACAAGTACCAGACCCTGAAGGCTGTTTCCACCTTTGCCGATGGCATTCAGGTCAAGACTCCCGGCGAGCTGACCTACCAGCTCTGCGAGCAGTATGTGGACGACGTCGTGACGGTGAGCGAGGACGAGACCGCCGCCGCCATCCTCTCCCTGATGGAAAACCAGAAGCTGGTGGCCGAGGGTGCCGGTGCGGTGCCCGTGGCTGCGGCCCTGTTCCACAAGCTGCCCATTGAGGGCAAGAAGGTGGTGTGTGTCATCTCCGGCGGCAACATCGACGTGAACATCCTCAGCCGCGTGATCACCCGCGGCCTGGTCATGAGCGGCCGCAAGGCCAACCTGACCATTGCTCTGGAGGACAAGCCCGGCCAGCTCCAGCGTGTGGCTGAGATCGTCTCCCGCTGCGGCAGCAACGTGGTGTCGGTGCTGCACGACGGCTCCGACCCCAACATGCCCATTTCCAGCTGCTTCCTCAAGTTGACGCTGGAGACCCGCGACGCGGCCCAGATCGAACAGATCCGTGCCGAACTGACCAAAGAGGGCTTCCAGCTCGTGAGTGAGCGTGTGTAATCCGATAAAAAATGGCCTGCGTGAAAACGCGGGCCATTTTTTCATGGGAAGTTTGAACGGTTACAGCTCGATTTCCCCGGTAAACTGAAACCATCCATCGGCATAGTCCATAATAAAGTCTGCTGCGTATTTGTTCAGAATGAGTTTGATGTTGGAGAGACCAAAACCGTGGAGAGCGGGATTGGATTTTGTCGTTCGGATGTTCCCGTCATGGATCTTTACCGGAGCGGATGTGTTCCGGACGGAAAAAAAGAAGCTCTGTCTCAGTACGGCGGAAACATGAATCGTCTTTTCGCTCTCGAGTTTTTCACAGGCTTCCGTTGCATTGTCCAGCAGGTTTGCGAACAGCACGACCATATCCGATACATCCAATGGCAATGCGGAAAGATCGTTCACCTCAAAGTCGATGCTGATCCCTTTTTTGATCGCTTCGGTCGCTTTGGTATTGAAGAGCGCGTCGAGGATCGCGTGGTGCGAGTTGACCAGAAACAGCCGGTCGGTCTGCATGGTGGTTACGGAACGCAAATATTGCTCGGCAGCTTTGTATTCCTGGTTCAGCAAAAGGCTTTGAACTGTGTTGAGATGTGCTCTGAAATCGTGGACCTTGTGACGCTGTTCTGCATAAAGTCTGCTCGCCGCTTCCATATTTTTGGCCTGGAGCTGGAGCTGCTGCCCCAGTGCCAAAAGATTTTCCTTGGTTTCAATGGCTCGTTCCATCCGATCCAAGAGGTACAGGAGAGCAGCATTCGCCGCAAGGATCAAGCCACATGTAAAGGCAATTACACCTTCGCCTACCGGTTTCCCGGTTGTGATATACAGCAGGATCCCCAGCATGAAAAAGGATGTGCATGGGAACAAAAAGTAAAACCCCAATTGCGATTCATTCAGTCGGTTCCGCGCTCCCGGAAATGCTTTTTGCTTCATGATCTTTCGGAATAGATAGGCCAGGAACAATTCTGTGGAATAGTTGATGATCCCGTAGACGATCATGAGCGGAAAACTCGACCGGAACGATTCACCGTCCATCCCGCAGATAAAGGCTCCGAGCATACCCAGCCCAAAAGACAGGGAATAAGTGATCAGATACTCTACACCGACAAGAAGCAAAAGCAGTTTACTGGAAATTTTGGCGTACAACACCCGTGCGCTGAAGGTATAGGATAAAAGGATCATCCCGATTTTTATGGCCTGATTGCGGTGAAAGAAGATCAGCGGAACTTTCAGGATCCAGAAGTTCAGCGCAACGAAGCAGCCGACGCCGATGGTGAATTTCCGGTCACTCCAGCGTCGTTCAGCAAATGCATCCAAAAAGAGGATCAGCGAAAGGGAATCGACCACGGTATAAAGAAAACTCAAGAAATCGCCCATCGGTTTTTCCCCCGCCACAGCAGATAGTGCTGCTTCAGTTCCTTGTGATTCTTAGCGCTTGAAGGTAAAACGATCCCGCCAGTCAGGCTCACCTTTTCGTATTGCAGCTGCACGATGTACTCCATGTTTACCAAAAATGAGCGTTGAACGCGCAGGAAACCGAGGTCCTCCAACTTTTTTGACAGATCGGACAGATTGCCGTAGAAATGATACTCCGTTCGCTCGTCATGGATCAGGTGCACGATGATGACCCGCAGATTGGCCTCCAGATAGAGGATGTGATTTACAGGAATGTCGATCGGTTCGGAATGGACCGAAATGGTGAGGACCCTCTTCTTTCGGACGACCTCCCGGATCGCATCTTCAAAATAAGGGATCAGCTTTTCGTTCATATCACGTTTCAAAAGATACCGGAATGCCTGTACCTCAAACCCTTCTGGAGCGTATTGGATAAAGTTTGTGAGAAAGATGATCACGACTCCGGGGTTTTCCCTGCGAAGAGTCCGTGCGAGGTCAATGCCGCTGGAATCGCCCATGTCGATGTCCAGGAATGCAAGATCATAGGAAGAAAGGTCTTTGATCGCGCCGGGATCGCTGAAAGGATAAAAGTGCGCAGAGATGCCGCTTTTTTCGCAATGGTCTCGGAGTAATGCAGAAACCTGCTCCGCGACAGCGGGCTCATCATCACAAATCAGTAAATTCAATCGGCAGCCTCCTCTAAGGTCGAACGGACCGGTTTTGTTACTCATAATAACGCAGTGCTCCCTTCAAGTCAATGCAATTTCAGCAGAGGGCTGCTGATAATATGGCTGCGCTGAACTTGCAGTCTGTGGCGTGAAAACTGCAATTGCCGGTTTCATGACAAGAAAACCCGTGTTCATTCCCGGAATGTGGACAATCCAATCCCCCTGCGTAAAAATAATGACACGACGTTTTGTGGATTCTCTTTTTACGGGAGGGGTTATTTTGCGCAGGAAATTTCTCGCTTTTGCATTGTCGCTCGTCATCCTTTGTGCCCTTGTCTTTGAACTTTATCCGAGAAGCTCTCAGGAGATCGACCTCTCCACCGGTGCGGGCATTTCTAAAATGCTCCGCTATGAGAATGCTCAGGTCTATATGCTTGGCGAGGTCCATCGCAAGGTGGAATATCAGCAGTTCCGCAATGCACTGTTCAAGTACCTTGTAGAGAAAAAGGGCGTGCGTGTTCTTTTGATGGAGCACGGCTATGCAAGCGGCTTTCTCGAAAACGAAACAGTGCAGAACCGGTTGTCCTTTGCCGACGAATACGGATACGATCAGTTTGTCGTATCCAAAGAGGACTACGAGCTGTTCCGGTGGATATCAGAATTCAATCAGAACAGACCGGATAGGGATAAGATCTCCATTGTCGGTATCGATATCACCGATTCGATTGGGGTAGTCTATGCCTTCTGCCGGTATTTGCTGAGAGACTGTGATTTTTCTGCGGCAGATACAAAGACGCAGATGCTTTTGATCAGCACCCAGAAATGCCAGTTTCAGCAGCGCTTTGAGAACAGTTTGTTGCCGCAGCTGATCGAACTGTACCAGACAAACCCGGAACAGCTTGAACTGGCGCTGGGAGATCAGACGATCCATCTGGAACGCGTGCTTCAGGGTTGGCAGCAGGGACAGGAGTGCTACAAGCTGAACGACTATCAGCCGGATCTCCAGCTGGATGGCCCCGCCGTGGCGTATCGGGAGGATGCCCTGTATGCGAACCTCCGGAGGGTCTATGAGGAAAACCCGACCGCAAAGTATTTTGGTTCGTTCGGCGCAGCACACGTTCAGATGGAAAACTATGTACAAAAAGAAGGATCGTCCCGAATCAACAATAGCTTTGTGTCCCGGATGGCTGGGAAAAACAGCTTTCTTGATGGCAGGCTGACCGTGATCGACGGTGCAATCACCCATGAGATCGGGGAGTTGGGTGAGGCTGATGCAAATCGCGTTATTTTATACAATACCGCCCTTGCCAAGAACCCGGTTTCCGAAAGCGGAAAGTTCTATGCCGAAGCTCCCGACACCCCGGATGAAAAAATCGCACAGTATGCGTTGCTGTTCGAGCATCCGTCTCAGGTCACGGCCAGTGAGGAGCAGCCAGGCCGGTATTGGAAAAACTATAAAGAAAAATAAAACGTATTGGCAGAGTTTGAACGATGTTTTTTTCACGGGGAGGATGCAGCATGCAAAAACGGGTTCTCGCCGGTGTGGTTTTGCTGGCTGTTCTTTTGGCACTTATTTTTGCGTTTTATCCGGGAAACTCTCAGGTGATCGATCTCTCCACGGGTGCGGGCATTTCTAAAATGCTCCGCTATGAGAATGCGCAGGTCTATCTCTTTGGAGAAACCCATCGCTGCACAGAATATCAGCAATTCCGCAATGCTCTGTTCCAATACCTTGTAAAAGAAAAGGGGGTTCGTGTTCTTGTAGAGGAAAGTGGATATGCCACGGCATTTCTTGAAAATGAAACCGTGCAGGGGAGACTTTCCTTTTCGGATTGGCTTGATCGGTGCACGCTCTCCAAAGAGGACTATGAGCTGTATTCATGGATTGCCGACTGGAACAGCGGCAGGGATGCTGCAGAAAAAATTTCAATCATCGGGATCGACATTACAGATGATGTCGGTAACATACAGACGCTTTGTCAGTATTTGCTGAAAAACCATGACTTTACCGGTGCAGATACTCAAACGCAGGGGCTTCTAACTGCGATTCGGGAACAGAACCCGTTCAGTTCTTTGCAACTCCAGACCTTTCAGGAGAAGTTTCTGCCACAGCTGGCTGAACTGTATCAGACAAAACCGAAACAGCTTGAAACCGTGCTGGGGACACAGACGATTTATCTGGAACGTGCTCTTCTGGGCTGGGAAGAAGCACAGGAACAACGGCGCTTCAAAGGGAAAACGGAACAACTGGGGGGTCCCGGTGATGTATACCGGGAAAGTTGCCTGTATGAGCATTTCATGTGGGAATATCAGCAGAGACCGGACGCAAAATATTATGGGCAGTTTGGCGGAGCGCACGTTTTGATGTCCGACTATTCGGGAAAGCTTTACCGTGTACAGAACTCTTTTGTGACCCGCCTTGCGGAGATCGGCTCGCCGTTGAATGGAAAACTGACCGTTGTGGATGGCTGCCTGACGTTTGAGATCGGTGATCTGGGTGGCACGGGCACGAACAGAGCAACGCTTTACCGTACTGCCCGTGCCAGACCTCCGGTTCGGGACAGAAATAAATTTTACACGGACGGTTCTGCGCCGGATGCAGGCTATGCGCAGTATGTGTTGCTGTTTGAGCATCCGGATGCACTGACCGCAGCAAAAGAGTATACCGGATCCCATTGGAAGTATCATTGAGTTTTTGCTATAATATCAATTGCAGATAGCCCGCTTGAAACAACGGCTGTTTCAAATCATGAATCTACAAACAAAGGAGAACCACGATGAAAGTCGTATCTACCCCCAACGCACCTGCCGCCATCGGCCCCTACAGCCAGGCAGTGGACCTGGGCAATATGGTATTCGTGTCCGGTCAGATCCCGGTAGACCCCGCCACCGGCAAGATGGCCGATACCGTGGAAGAGCAGGCCGCACAGAGCCTGGCAAACCTCAAGGCTATTCTGGCCGAGGCCGGCCTGACCATGGCCAATGTGGTCAAGACCGTGATCTTTCTGGCCGACATCAACGACTTTGCGGCTGTGAACGCAGAGTATGCCAAGGCCTTTGCAGAGCCGTTCCCGGCCCGCAGCTGCGTGCAGGTGGCAGCCATCCCCAAGGGTGCAAAGCTCGAGATCGAGTGCATCGCGGTGCGGGGCTGATCCCAAAAGCAACAGATAAACAAAAGAGGCTGTGCCCACCGGCACAGCCTCTTTTGTCTATTGAGAAGAAGGAAGAAAAACGCAAAGTTACGGGCGCTGACCCATGCCGCCCTCCAGCGTGAGGGTCTCGCCGGACATGAACTTGAAGTCTGGCATGGCCAGCTGGACGCACACGCGGCCGATCTCCAGTTCGGCGTTGCCGTAGTGGCCCATGGGCGGCATTTTGACGTTGGCCTTGAAGGCCTCCGGGTAAGCCTGCTGGAACTGCTCCAGCTTGGCGGTCCAGGCCAGCGGGCAGACAACGTTGACGTTGATGTCATCCGGGCCCCACTCGGTGGCGGCCACGCGGGACAGGCCGCGGATGCCCTCCTTGGCGGCAGCGTAGGCGCACTGGCCGTAGTTGCCGAACAGGCCGGCACCGGAGGCAAAGTTGATCACGCTGCCGTGGGACTCTTTCAGGTAAGGGTAGCAGGCCTTCATATAATAGAAGGCTGCGTACAGGCCCGAATACAGGGCCAGGTCGAACTGCTCGGTGGTGTGCTCGGCCAGCGAGACGCCGGAAGCCGAGGCCTGTGCGTTGTTGATCAGCACCTGAATGCCGCCAAAGGCGTCAACGGCCTGCTTCACCACGCGCTGCACGGTGGCTTCGTTGTCGCCGCCGGCGCACACATCGGCCTGCACCGGCAGCACCTTGATGCCGTACTTGCTCTCCAGCTCCTGCTTGGCCTCTTCCAGCTTTTTCACATTGCGGCCGGTGATCACAAGGTTTGCACCCTCTTTTGCGTAGGCCGTAGCAATGCCGTATCCAATGGAACCGCAGCTGCCATCCTGCAGGACTGCGCGCCCTGCACCGGTGATGAGTGCGGTCTTACCCGTTAAAAAGCCCATAGTTATCCTCCAGAATGTGCCCGGAGGAGCTGCGCCCCCGGGCTGATTTTGGCCATATTATAGTCCGCTGTTTGCCGGAAATCAAGCCTTTTTGCCGATAAATAAAAAATAGACAAAGATTCTTGGAAAGTCAAAATTTTCACGAATTCACGGCGCTTTTGTGAAACTTTTGACGGGAGTTTGTCGTTAAAATAACGACAAACTAATTGCGGCGTTCATGCGACTTTTTTGCGGGAAACTGCGGCAGAAAAAAGGCACCCGCAAGGGCGTTTTCCGGCGCTGGAAACGCGGAAAACGTCTGCGGGTGCTTTGCTGCGTGCCGGGCAGAAGTGTTACTTCTGCACACCGGCCTCACACTGCTCGATGAACTGCTTGGCCACGCGGGGGCTGCGGCCGCCGGCGCGGATGGCAAAGGCCTCGGCCTTGACCAGCAGCTGGTCCATGGGCATCTGGATATGGTGCTGCCGGGCCAGCTCCTCCAGGATGGTCTCGAACCGGGCTTTTTCCGGCCGCTGGAAGGTCACGGTCAGGCCGAACCGGGCCGAAAGGCTCATGAGCTCCTGCCGGGTGTCGGCTTCGTGGATGTCGTCGCCGGTGCGGTCGGTCAGGGTCTCCTTGATGAGGTGGCGGCGGTTGGAGGTGGCGTACACCGCGATGTTGCGGGCACGGCTGCCCACGCTGCCCTCCAGAATGGCCTTGAGGGCGGCAAAGTTGTCGTCGTTGGCGGTAAAGCTCAGGTCGTCGATGAACAGGATAAACTTGAGGGGGTTGGCGGCCAGCTTGTCCATCAGGTCGGGGATCTGGTACAGCTGGTTCTTTTTCACTTCCACCAGCCGCAGGCCCTCCGGGGCAAACTCATTGGCGATGGCCTTGACCGAGCTGGACTTGCCGGTGCCGGCGTCGCCGTACAGCAGCACATTGTTGGCGGGCATCCCGGCCAGCAGGGCACGGGTGTTGGCGATCACCTTTTCCCGCTCCTTTTCGTAGCCCGGCAGCTCGGAAAGACGCTGGGGGTCGGGGTACTTCACCGGCACCAGCTTGCCGTTTTCTACTGTAAATACATGGTGCTTGGCAAACATGCCGTAGCCCTTCTTGCCCACCTCGCTCATGCGCTGGGCATAGGCGGCGGGCAGGTCAAGGTCGGCCGTCTCCCACCGGGGCAGGAAGGCCAGCTCTTCGGCCGGGACCTCTGCCGCGTCCAGCAGGGCATCCAGCGTCAGGCTGCACAGCTGCTGCAGGAAGGCCAGCTCGTTGTCCAGTGCTGCCTGCAGCACCGGAGCCAGAGCCCCGGCGGCAGCCTGCCGCACACAGACCGTCTCGGCCTCCAGCACAGCGGTGCTCAGGTACTGGCTCCAATCTGTGGTGCGCTCAAACAGTGCTGCTTCAAACTGGGCCACGGCGTCACACACCGGACCCATGCCCCGGCCCCCGGCCTCCATGCGGTCGGTCAGGTCCAGCAGTTTAGCCAGCACCGGGTCCTCCAGCAGGGTGCGGAAGATCACCAGCCCGTGGAGCCGGGCGTTCCATTCTTTCAGTTTCATAGTCCCATCCCTCTGCCCTGTTTTTCGTTTCTCTTTTGTTGTGCAAAAAAGAGCGTGTCACGGTGACACACAGGCAATAGAAGTATACAGCGGTTTGGGTAGGGTTGCAAGAGTACACGCAGACGTGTTCAATTTTCTTCACTTTTTATGTGACTCAAGTTACAAATTGTCGATTGACATCAGCCCGGTTTATAGTATAATTTACATCAACAAATGCGTGGATGGGAAAAAGTACCACACGATCCCCCCTGTTCAGAGAGCTGCCGTTTGGTGCAAGGCAGTCAGTGTTTCGTGGGAGAAATCCTCCCGGAGCAGCCTGCCCAACGGGTGTCAGACCCTTGTAAGCAGCGCCGGCAGCCGCCGTTATGAGGCAGGGCTTTGTTGGAAGCCCATGAGAGGGTGCACAGCGCACCAACGAGAGTGGTACCGCAGAGAGCTTGATGATCACAAGGTCTTTGTCTCTTGGAATGAACAGGGGACAAGGGCCTTTTCTTTTACCCCCGCCCCCTGCAGAGCGTAAATGAAAAAGGTTTAGGAAACAGGAGTAACTCACCATGCAGTTGAACGGTTCTCAGATTTTTGTGGAGGTTCTTTGTGAGCAGGGCGTGGATACCATTTTTGGTTATCCCGGCGGTGCAGTGCTGAATCTTTACGATGAGCTGTATAAGAATGCCGACCGCATCACCCATGTGCTCACGGCACACGAGCAGGGCGCTGCCCACGCAGCCGACGGTTACGCCCGTGCCACCGGCCGCACCGGCGTGGTGCTGGCTACCAGCGGCCCGGGTGCCACCAATCTGGTCACCGGCATTGCCACGGCCTACATGGACTCGGTGCCCATGGTGGCTTTTACCGGCAACGTGGCCACCCCCGGCATCGGCAAGGACAGCTTCCAGGAAGCCTACATTGAGGGCATCACGATGCCCATCACCAAGCACAACTTCACGGTGCGCCGGGTCGAGGATCTGGCTGACACCATGCGCGCAGCTTTCCGCATTGCACAGAGCGGCCGCAAGGGCCCGGTGCTGGTGGACATCCCCAAGGATGTGACCGCTGCCGTGTGCGAGTTTGAAAACAAGCAGCCGGAGCCCATCCGCACCGTCACCACCTTTGATGCGGAGCAGGTGCGCTGGGCAGCCGACCTGATCAACGCGGCACAGCGCCCGCTGGTGTACTTTGGCGGCGGCGTGCGCAGCGCAGCTTCCTGCCAGCCGCTGCGGGATCTGCTGCACAAGGCCGAGATCCCGGCCACCTACACCCTGATGGCGGCCGGTGTGGTGCCTTACGGCGACCCCATGAACATCGGCATGCTGGGCATGCACGGCTGTTACACCTCCAACCGGGCCGTGGCCGACTGTGACGTGCTGATCGCGGTGGGTACCCGCTTCTCGGACCGTGTGGCGCTGAAACCCAAGACCTTTGCCAAGAATGCCACCATCATCCAGATCGACATCGACCCCAGCGAGCTGGGCAAGAATGTGGAAGTGGACCTGTCCATCGTGGGCGATGCCGCCTATGTGCTGCAGGCCATGCTGCCGCAGATCAAAGAGGCAAAGCACCCCGACTGGATGAAGATGATCCACGAGTGGCAGGCACAGGATTACCACCCGGTGTCCGACCCCACCCGCCTGATGCCCCATCAGGTCATCGGTGAGGTGTGCAACCAGTGCGGCCCGGAGGCCGTATACGTCACCGATGTGGGCCAGCACCAGATGTGGGCAGCCCAGTACCTGCGCCACGCCAAGAGCCGCGGTTTCATCACCAGCGGCGGCCTGGGCACCATGGGCTTTGGCTACGGTGCCGCAATCGGTGCCCAGATGGCCCTTGGCCGGGACCAGCGTGTGGTCATGTTCACCGGTGACGGTTCCTTCCATATGAACCTGAACGAGGCCTGCACCGCCGTCAGCTACGACCTGCCCATCATCACGGTCATCTTCAACAATTCCGTGCTGGGTATGGTGCGCCAGTGGCAGACCACCTTCTACGGCAAGCGCTACAGCCAGACCGATCCCCACCGTCACACCGACTTCGTCAAGCTGGCCGAGGGCTTTGGCCTGAAGGGCTACCGCTGCACCAACCTGCCGGAGTTCCAGCAGGCATTTGCCGAGGCGCTCCAGCGCAAAGGCCCCACCTGGATCGAGTGCATCATCGACAAGGACGAAAAGGTCCTGCCCATGATCCCCGGCGGCGGTGACATCAACGATATCATCATGGAATAAGGAGGACACAGCAATATGGAATCCAGTCAGCGCAGGGTCATCAGCCTGCTGGTGGACAACCAGAGCGGCGTTCTGGCCCGGGTGTCCAACCTGTTCTGCCGCCGCGGCTTCAACATCGACACCCTGACCGTTTCGGCCACCAACGACCCGGCCGTCAGCCGCATCACCCTGACCATCACCAGTGACGACCGGGCCCTGAAGCAGCTCATCCTCCAGACTGAGCGTCTGGAAGTGACCCGGCAGGTGTTCGTGCTGGACAAGGACAAGACCCTCCAGCGGGAACTGCTGCTGCTCAAGGTGGCGTCCGACGTGCACAACCGCGCCGAGCTGCGGGAGATCGCCAACATTTACAAGGCCAAGATCATTGACCTGTCGCCGGACAGCATGGTGTTTGAACTGATCGGCAAGCCGGACAAGATCGACGCCTTCCTGAAGATGTTTGAGGACTACGAGATCCTGGAACAGTGCCGCACCGGCGTCACGGCGCTGGAACGCGGCGGAATGCACCAGCATATGCAGAAGCCGCCGCAGGAAGTGCGCGCGGCCCAGCTCCCTCTGCCGGGCACCCATTGCCCGGAACGCACCTGAATGTTTTTTCCGCTCCCCGGTGAGCGAAAAAATAAAGATCGTTTATTATTAGCCACAACAGAAGAATAAAAAGGAGAACAACTACTATGGCTATCAAGAAATATTACGATTCCGACTGCAACCTCGGCGTGCTGGACGGCAAGACCGTCGCGGTCATCGGCTTTGGCAGCCAGGGTCATGCACACTCCGAGAACCTGGCCGAGAGCGGCGTCAACGTCGTCGTCGGCCTGCGCAAGGGTTCTGCTCACTGGGCAAAGGCTTCCGAGTTCGCTGCCACCCACGACAACTTCAAGGTCATGGAAGTGGAAGAGGCTGCCAAGGCCGGCGATGTGGTCATGATGCTGGTTCCCGATGAGCTGTGCGCCGACATCTACAACAAGCAGGTTGCTCCTTATATGACCGAGGGCAAGGCTCTGGCCTTTGCACACGGCTTCAACATCCACTTCAAGACCATCACCGCTCCCAAGAACGTGGACGTTATCATGATCGCTCCCAAGGGCCCCGGCCACATCGTGCGCCGCCTGTACACCGAGGGCGAGGGCTGCCCCTCTCTGATCTGCGTGGAGCAGGACTACACCGGTAAGGCCAAGGACATCGCTCTGGCCTACGCTTCCGGCATCGGCGCAGGCCGTGCAGGCATCCTGCAGACCACCTTCAAGGAGGAGACCGAGACCGACCTGTTTGGCGAGCAGGCCGTGCTGTGCGGCGGCGTTTCCGAGCTGATCCACGCTGGTTTCGACACCCTGGTGGAGGCTGGTTATGAGCCCGAGATGGCTTACTTTGAGACCTGCCACGAGATGAAGCTGATCGTGGACCTGATCAACGAGGGCGGCTTCTCCAAGATGCGTTACTCCATCTCCAACACCGCAGAGTACGGCGATTACCGCACCGGCAAGCGCCTGATCACCGCCGAGACCCGCAAGGAGATGAAGAAGGTCCTGACCGAGATCCAGGACGGCACCTTCGCTTCCGAGTTCCTGACCGAGATGAACCCCAACGGCGGCCGCAAGGTCCACTTCCTGGCAAAGCGCCGCATGGAAGCCGAGCTGCCCATCGAGAAGGTCGGCGCAGAGCTGCGCAGCATGATGAGCTGGCTGAAAAAGTAAGAGGAAAACCCTCTCAGGCCGCCCTTCGGCGGCCAGCTCCCCCGAAAGGGGGAGCTTTTGTTGAAAACGGAAACCTTATAGTTCCTCCGCAAAAACCTCTCCCCTTCGGGAAAGGTGGCACGGCGCAGCCGTGACGGAGAGGGTTTTATCAGAAAAGAGGACAATACCATGAGAAGTGACAACGTGACCAAGGGTTCGGAGCGTGCGCCGAACCGCAGCCTGTTTTATGCACTGGGTTACACCCCGGAAGAGCTGGAGCGTCCGCTCATCGGCGTGGTGAGCGCCCACAGTGAGATCGTGCCCGGCCACATGAATCTGGATAAGATCGCCGATGCCGTCAAGGCCGGTATCGAGATGGCGGGCGGTACCCCCATCCTGATCCCGGCCATCGGCGTGTGCGACGGCATTGCCATGGGCCATGTGGGCATGAAGTATTCCCTGGCTTCCCGTGAGCTGATCTGCGACAGCGTGGAGACCATGCTCATGGCCCATCAGCTGGACGGCCTGGTGCTGGTGCCCAACTGCGACAAGATCGTGCCCGGCATGGTCATGGCTGCCGTCCGCATGGATGTGCCTGCAGTGGTGTGCTCCGGCGGCCCGATGCTGGCCGGTACCTACGGCGGCGAGGAAGTCAGTCTGTCCAAGATGTTTGAGGCCGTGGGTGCTTACAAGGCCGGTATGATCACCGAAGATCAGCTGGAGGACTGCACCTGCAACTGCTGCCCCAGCTGCGGCAGCTGCTCCGGCATGTACACCGCCAACAGCATGAACTGCCTGTGCGAGGCCATCGGCATCGCACTGCCCGGCAACGGCACCATTCCCGCTGTGTACTCCAAGCGCCTGCAGCTGGCCAAGCACGCCGGTATGGCCATCATGGACATGGTGAAGAAGGGCATCACCGCCCGCCAGATCATCAACGAGCGCTCCATCCGCAACGCACTGACCTGCGACATGGCGCTGGGCTGCTCCACCAACACCGTGCTGCACCTGCTGGCCATCGCTTACGAGGCCGGTGTGCCCATCGACCTGAAGCTGTTCAATGAGATCAGCGCCAAGACCCCCAACCTGTGCCATCTGGCCCCGGCCGGTCCCACCCACATGCCGGATCTGTACGCCGCAGGCGGCATCCCCGCCGTGCAGGCCGAGCTGGCCAAGAAGGGCCTGCTGGATCTGGATGTGCCCACCGTCACCGGCAAGACCCTGGGCGAGAACATCAAGGGTGCCCATATCCTGAACGAAAAGGCCATCCGTCCCATCGACAACCCCTACTCCCAGACCGGCGGTCTGCAGATCCTGTGGGGCAACATCGCACCGGACGGCTGCGTGGTCAAGCGCAGTGCCGTGGCACCGGAGATGCAGCAGCACTCCGGCCCGGCCCGTGTATTCAACAGCGAGGAGACCGCCATTGCGGCCATCTACGCCGGTCAGATCGTCCCGGGCGATGTGGTGGTCATCCGCTACGAAGGCCCCAAGGGCGGCCCCGGCATGCGTGAGATGCTGAACCCCACTTCCGCTCTGGCCGGTATGAAGCTGGACAAGACCGTGGCCCTGATCACCGACGGCCGCTTCTCCGGTGCAAGCCGTGGTGCTGCCATCGGCCACGTCAGCCCGGAAGCTGCTTCCGGCGGCCCCATCGGCCTGATCGAAGAGGGCGATATCATCAAAATTGATATTCCCAACGCCAAGATCACGCTGGAGGTGTCCGACGAGGTGCTGGCCGAGCGCAAGGCAAAGTATGTGGCTCCGGAACCCAACATCAAGACCGGCTGGCTGAGCCGCTATGCCCGCATGGTCACCAGTGCAAACCTGGGCGCCGTGCTGAAGTAAAAACGCCCTCAGTCAAACCCTTGCGGGTTTGCCAGCTCCCCGGAGGAAGAGCCTTTTCCGTCTTATTGCAACGCCAAAGCCTCCCTCTGAGAGGGAGGCGGCATTGCATCAGCGATGACGGAAGGGGTTTATCATCCCCCACAAACAACAAAATCCCCGCTGTGCAGCTGTGAACTGCACAACGGGGATTTTTTGCGATACGATGTTATTCGCCATGACCAAACAGCATGGAGCGGAAGGTGCGGAAGATGATCTTCCAGTCCACCTGGAAGCTGCGCTCGTGGACGTACTTGATGTCCAGGTCCATCCACTCTTCAAAGCTCAGCTGGTCGCGATGGGGTGCGATCTGCCAGTAGCAGCTCAGGCCGGGGGTCACATACAGCCGCTGCCACTCATAGGCGGTATACTGTGTGACCTCATGGGGCAGTGCCGGGCGCGGGCCGACGATGCTCATTTCGCCCTTCAGCACGTTGAAGAGCTGGGGCAGCTCGTCGATGCTGGTCTTGCGCAGGAACTTGCCCACCCGGGTGATGCGGGGGTCGTTCTTCATCTTGAACACAGGGCCGTCCTTCTCATTGTGCTCCATCAGGTCCTTGAGCTTCTGTTCTGCGTCCGGGCACATGGTGCGGAACTTGTACATCTTGAACAGCTTGCCGTTGCGTCCTACCCGCTGCTGGGTGAAAATGGGGCTGGCACCGGGGCTGTCGATCCAGATGGCCGCATAGGTGATCAGCAGCAGAGGCGAAAGCGCCACCAGCGCCAGCGAGGACAAAAGAATATCCTGTGCCCGGCGCACCGCCCAGTAGACCCGATCCTCGTGGGAGACTTCGGAAAGATCCAGCGTCAGAGGCCGACGGATCGTGTCGACGCTGGGAACGTCATACCCGACCGCCATGGGGTAGGAGGCCGGTTTTACCATCAGATCTGTTTTCTTCCAATATTCCGTTGAATCATGAACCCGCAGAGTTGCCATACGAATCCCCTCCTGAATGTGTGCGAAAAATCAAGACGGACAAAGTGCAACAATCATTTGATATACCGCAACAGAAGTGCACTCTGTTTTTGCCTTCATTTTAGCACAAAACAGACGATTTTGCAACAAAAATGTCACTAAAAATGTTGCGTTTTTGTTGCTAATGACGCCGAAAGGAATCGTACCGCAACAAAAAAACGGACGAAGCAGAATGCTTCGTCCGTGAAGGACCGGGAACCGGTCAGCCGAACAGGCTTTTGGTGTTGTGACTGTAGACCGAGAGCACCAGTCCGACGCAGATGTACAGCATCAGCACCGAACTGCCGCCGGCGGAGTAGAAGGGCAGCGTGACGCCGATGACCGGCAGCAGGCGCAGGTTCATGCCCACGTTCACCGCGATCTGGGCCATCAGGGCTCCGCCGATGCCGGCGCAGATGTAGCTGCCCAGCAGATCTTCGCTGCGGGCACCGGTGGCAAAGGTCTTGACCACCAGCGCGAACAGCACGCCCAGCACCACGCAGCAGCCCACAAAACCGGCAGAATTGCCGATCCAGCTCAGGATAAAGTCGTTGTGGGCATTTGGTACACTGTAGTACCGGCCGCCGAACAGCCCGTTGCCGAAGATGCCGCCGGAGCCGATGGCGATCTCTCCGCGCTGCTGCTGGTAGATGATGTTCTTCCACACCGCTTCGCTGGGGGCCCAGCCGGTGGTGTTCTCCGGGTCAATAACGGCCAGGATGCGGTACCACTGGTAGCCCTTGCCGATCTTGTCGCTGAAAAAGGCGAAGGCCGCCGCTACCGCTGCACCGGCTGCTGCTGCGGCACCCAGAATATACTTCCAGCTCAGGCCTGCCGCAAACATCATGCTGCAGCCAATGATGCCGTAGATGATGGCGGTGCCGTCGTCGCCCTGCACATGGATGATGGCAATGGGCACCAGCAGGTGCAGCAGCAGCTTGGCCAGTTCCTTTGGCTCATTGATGCGGCTGCGGACGTTGTTCAGATGCATGGCAAAGGTGAGGATGAAGCTGATCTTGGCCAGCTCTGTGGGCTGGAAGGTAAAGCCGCCCAGCTTGTACCAGGAGTAGTTGTCGGTATCACCGGCGTTGTAGCCGATGGTGAGCGGGCCGACCGAAACGTTGCGGATGAACAGGGTGGGCAGAACCAGGCCCCAGGTCAGCACCACATGCACCGGCCACACCTTGACAAGGCTGCGGTAGTCGATGCAGGACAGCAGCAGAGCAATGACCAGACCGATGCCGGCCGCACCGGCCTGCACCAGCGCACGGCGGTAGTCGCCGATGCCGGTGATCTGGCCGGTGACCGCGTCGGTGGCAAACCCGTTGCCCTGTTTGGCGGCCCAGGACGCCAGTGCCAGCACCGCCATGGTGCTGCTGAAGATGCACAGCAGCAGGTAGACCTTGTCAGTCCGTTTCCAATATTGTCGAATGCTTTCCAATGAAGCACATCCTTTCTGATCAGCAGATGACACCGGAACTCACACAGCACCGAGCAATATGACCCCAGTTTATCCTTATTATACACACTCTGCCCGGCCATTGCAAGAAACAGGGTGTGACAGCTTTGCAAAATCGGGTGCGGACGCTTGACAAAGGGCGGGGGAGCTTCTACAATGAAGTTGGCAGAAGTGGGGTTTGCCACCTGTGCCGGCCGCGCCCGAAGCGGCGGACGAGGAGGCAGCACTTGTGCCGGGAACGGGGCGCACGGAGGATGTGTGCAGCTCCTGAAGGATGGGAAAATGATGAAACAACAAACGATGCCCCGCCGCCTGCTCTGCGCGGTGTGCGCCGTGGTGCTGCTGGTATTGGCAGTGCCGGCCGCATGGGCTGCAGAGCCGGACGCGGATACTGCCGCACCGGTGCAGAGCCTGACCGCTTCGGAAGCGACCGAGATGCAGCAGGCAGACGCCGCCGTTACCGCCCTGACCGACAGTGCGGACTACGCCGCCATGTCGGCGGCGGACCGCAAGGCAGCGGCGCTGGAACAGCTGGACGACCTGGTGCAGCAGGGGCTGGTGGCAAAGGGCTCCATTTATGCCGACGAGGAAAACGGCATGGTGAGCTTCTCCTACAGCTGCGGCGCGCTGGGCGGCATCCTGCTGGAGGACCCGGATGAGGAAAATACCGCTGCCGACCTGCAGCTGGCAGAGGCAGCACAGCAGACCGCGCAGAACGGCACCTATGGCACCGCGATGCTGTACTATGCCTTTGACGACACGGTCAACAGCAGCCGCTACCCCAACTACGCCTATATGCAGAGCTACTGGACCTCGGTGGGGCTGGACACTAAACTGGACACGACGGTGACTGTGGCCGATCTGCGCCGCATGAACAACTACGACCTGTGCGTACTGAGCACTCACGGTGCCTATTATACTTACGAGTACGGCTGGCTGTGGAAGCGCACGGCCACCGCGCCTGTGCTGCTGCTGACCGAGAAATCCACCTTCTGGAACGATCTGCGCTACGGCATGGACCTGCTGAACCACCGCATCATAAAGGTGAACGGGGCCTATGCCGTCACGGCGGGGTTCTTCCGGGCGGCTTATCGCAGCGGTGCGCTGAAGGACACGATCATTCTGTCGGAGACCTGTGAGTTCTACGGCAAGAGCGGGCATCTGGACACTTCCATGGCGGATGCGCTGCTGTCCGGCGGTGCGGCCTGTGTGGTGGGCTATGTGAACAATGTGTACACGGTGTACTCCCGCAGCATGCTGTGGGCGACTGTGAACCGCCTGCTGGCGGGAGATACGGTGCGCGAAGCCGTGGACTTCGGCCTGAACCTGTACGGTGCGGATGATATCATCTGGTACAACAATCAGGGCGGGCGGCGGCCCCACGCGGTGGCGTCTTTCCCGGTATTGAGCGGCAATCAGGATGCCCGGCTGCGGGCCGTGCAGGCTGCGGCCGACAGCACGCAGCAGGCTGCCTGAGCAAAGCTGGCATTGCGCTTTTGCAAAAAGTATACTATACTAAGGGATGGCAGAGCACTGCCATCCTTTTTTGATGATTGGGAGGGAAACTCCATGGCAGAATACATCACCCATTCCCGCGCCGAGACGCTGGCGCTGGGCAAGCGCATGGCGACTGTGCTGCAGCCCGGGGCACTCATTGCCTTTACCGGGGGGCTGGGCGCAGGCAAAACGGCCTTTACCGAGGGTCTGGCCGAGGGCCTGGGCTGCACCGACCCGGTGAGCAGCCCCACCTTTGCCATCGTGAACTATTACCGCGGGCCGCGGCCGCTGGCCCACTTTGACCTGTACCGCATTTCCACCGAGAACGATCTGTGCGCGGCCGGGTTCTATGACTATCTGGATCAGGGGGCCATCGTGGCGGCAGAGTGGAGCGAGAATTTTGCCGACCTGCTGGCACTGGAACAGCCGATCCATGTGAACATTGAGCGGGTGGATGAGAATACCCGCAAGATCACCATCGAGGGGGTAGAGGTATGAACATTCTGGCCGTGGACACCGCCGGAAAGACGGCGGGCGTGGCCCTGCTGCAGGATGACCGCCTGCTGTACGAGGTCTATCTGGACGCGGGCATGACCCACAGCGAGACGCTGATGCCGATGATCGATACCTGCCTGAAAACCTGCGGCATGACCTGCGCCGACATCGACCTATATGGCGTGAACGCCGGCCCCGGCAGCTTTACCGGCCTGCGCATCGGTCTGGCCGCTGTCAAAGGCCTGGCCTTCCCCCGGGAGACGCTGTGCGCGCCGGTTTCCACGCTGGAAGCACTGGCGGCAGCCCACACCGGCGAGGGCACGGTGCTCTGTGCACTGGATGCCCGCCGCGCGCAGGTGTACAGCGCTGCGTTTGATCTGGCCACCCACCAGCGCCTGCTGGAGGACGATGCCCGCGCCGTGGCAGACCTTGCCCAATTTGTAGAAAATTGCAAAAAACCCCTGTTTTTTGTTGGTGATGGCGCATCTCTGTGCTATAATAAATACGGCAGTGTGCCGGGGGTGCTCGAAACGCCCCCGGCCCTGCGGGGCGGCCGGGCCGCTGCCGTGGCACTGGTGGCCAAGCAGATGGCCGAAGCCGGACAGGCAGTTCTGCCGGAGGCTCTGCTGCCGGATTACCACCGCCTGAGCCAGGCCGAGCGGGAGCGCGCCGAGCGCCTTGCCGCCGAGGCTGCCGCAAAAGCATAACGTCGTATCCGATAGAAATGGATCTATTGAAAATAAGGAGCGTGTTTTTATGACCCCGATGATCGTTGAGCATCCGCTGTTGCAGCACAAGATCAGCATCCTGCGCAACAAACAGACCGGCACCAAGGAGTTCCGTGACCTTGTTGGCGAGATCGCGACTCTGCTGTGCTACGAAGCCACCCGTGACCTGCCTCTGGAGGAAGTGGAGATCGAAACTCCCATCACCATGGCAAAGACCAAGGTCCTGGCAGGCCGTAAGCTGGCTCTGGTGCCCATCCTGCGCGCCGGCATGGGCATGCTGGACGGCATGCTGACCCTGCTGCCCGCCGCAAAGGTCGGCTTCATCGGCCTGTACCGCGACGAGGAGACCCTGCAGCCCGTGGAGTACTTCTGCAAGCTGCCCAAGGACATTGCAGAGCGCGACGTTCTGGTCCTGGACCCGATGCTGGCAACCGGCGGCAGCGCCATTGACGCCATCACCCAGATCAAGAAGCACGGTGCAAAGCGCATCAAGTTCATCGGTTTGATCGCTGCTCCGGAAGGCATCAAGGCCCTGCACGAGGCACACCCCGATGTGGACATCTACCTCGGTGCACAGGACGACCACCTGAACGAGAACGGCTACATCGTTCCCGGTCTGGGCGATGCCGGCGACCGTATCTACGGCACCAAGTAAATTTGATTGCACACATAACACAAAGGGAGCGGCTCCCCGCGGAGCCGCTCCTTTTATGTTGTAATTTGTGAGGAAAAACGATGATAACAAAAAAGATTGACCGCCCCAGTCTACCAAACTAGCGGTCAATCTTTTTGACAGATGCGGAATGGAAAGCTGACACTTGCAGTCAGCGCCCCTTCTGTTTGTAGTATAGTGATTTTTCAGAGCCTTGTCAAGAGCTGTGCGTGGAAGCGCACAGCTCTTTTGACTCTTTTCAGATCTCGGCCAGAATGGCGTCGCCCATGGCGGTGCAGCCCAGGCAGGTGCAGCCCTCGCTCATGTTGTCGGCGGTGCGCAGGCCCTTGTCCAGCACCTTGTTCACGGCATTCTCGATGGCATCGGCCTCCTCGGTCATGCCGAAGGAGTAGCGCAGCATCATGGCAGCCGACAGGATGCAGGCGGTGGGGTTGACGATGTCCTTGCCTGCAATGTCGGGGGCGGAGCCGTGGATGGGCTCGTAGAGGCCGCGGGTGCCGTCGCCCAGGCTGGAGGACGGGATCATGCCGATGGAACCGGTGATCATGGAAGCCTCGTCGGACAGGATGTCGCCGAACATGTTCTCGGTGACGATGACGTCGAACTGGGCAGGATTCTTCACGATCTGCATGGCGCAGTTGTCCACGAACATCTCGCTGTATTCCACGTCGGGGTACTCGGCCTGCAGGCGGTGCATCACACTGCGCCACAGGCGGCTGGTGTCCAGCACGTTTGCCTTGTCCACGCAGCACAGCTTCTTGCGGCGCTTCTGGGCGGTCTCAAAGCCGATGCGGCCGATGCGCTCGATCTCGTGCTCGGAGTAGGGCATGGAGTCGATGGCCTGCTTCTCGCCGTTTTCCAGCGTGTGGGTCTCGTGATTGCCGAAGTACACGCCGCCGATGAGCTCACGCACGATGATGAAGTCGATGCCCTGCGCCACGATCTCCGGCTTCAGGGGGCTGGCCGGGGCCAGCTGGGGCCAGATCTTGGCCGGGCGGTTGTTGGAGTACAGGCCCATGCCGGCGCGCAGACGCAGCAGGCCCTTTTCCGGGCGCTGTTCCCCGGGCAGGCCCTCCCATTTGGGGCCGCCCACGGCACCCAGCAGCACGCTGTCGGCGGCCAGGCACTTGTCCAGCTCGTGCTGGGGCAGGGGGTCGCCGTATTTGTCGATGGCTTCACCGCCCATGGCGGCGTCGGTGTAATGGAAGGTGTGGCCGTATTTTTCGGCCACCTTGTCAAGCACGCGGATGGTCTGCTTGACGATCTCCGGGCTGGAGCAGTCGCCCCAGATGACGGCAATGTTTTTTTCCATTGGTTTCTCCTTACTTCTTTGCCTTGATCGACTTCATCAGGCCGCCGGCAGAAATGATCTCCTGGATAAAGGGCGGAAAAGGCTGGGCCTGGAAGGTCTGGCCTGTGGTATGGTCGGTGATGACGCCGGTGTCAAAGTCCACGCTCACGGTGTCGCCTGCGCTGATGGCGTCCACAGCCTCCGGGCACTCCATGATGGGCAGGCCGATGTTGATGCTGTTGCGGTAGAAGATGCGGGCAAAGCTCTTGGCAATGACCACCGAGATGCCGGCGGTCTTGATGCACAGGGGGGCGTGCTCACGGGAGGAGCCGCAGCCGAAGTTCCAGCCGCCCACCATGATGTCGCCGTCCTTCACATTCTTGACGAAATCCTTGTCGATGTCCTCCATGCAGTGGCTGGCCAGCTCCTTGGCGTCCTGGGTGTTCAGGTGGCGGGCCGGGATGATGACATCGGTGTCCACATTATCCGGGTATTTGAAAACAGAACCTTTTGCGTTCATTGTTGTTCTCCTTTCCGATCAGACCGTGCGGGGGTCGGTGATATAGCCGGTGAGGGCGCTGGCGGCGGCGGTGGCGGGAGAAGCCAGGTAGACCTCGCTCTTCACATGGCCCATGCGGCCCACAAAGTTGCGGTTGGTGGTGGAAACGCAGCGCTCGCCCTCGGCCAGAATGCCCATGTAGCCGCCCAGGCAGGGGCCGCAGGTGGGAGTGGACACGATGCAGCCTGCATCAATGAAGGCGGTGGTCCAGCCGCGCAGGATGCACTCCTTGTACACGGCCATGGTGGCGGGGATGATGATGCCGCGCACGCCCTTGGCGATGTGCTTGCCCTTGAGCACATTGTAAGCAGCTTCCATGTCCTCCAGGCGGCCGTTGGTGCAGCTGCCGATGACCACCTGGTCAATTTTGATCTCCTTGCCCTCGCTGGCAAGGTGGGTGTTCTCCGGCAGGTGCGGGTAGCTGACGGTGGGCTCCAGAGCGGACAGGTCGATCTCAATGGTCTTTTCGTATTCGGCATCCGGGTCGGCTTCGTAATACACCGGCTCACGCTGGCTGCGGCCATTGAGGTAGGCTTTGGTCACCTCGTCCACCGGGAAGATGCCGTTCTTGGCACCGGCCTCGATGGCCATGTTGCAGATGCACAGGCGGTCGTCCATGGTCAGGGAGGCAACGCCGGGGCCGGTGAACTCCATGCTCTTGTACAGGGCACCGTCCACACCGATCATGCCGATGATGTGCAGGATCAGGTCCTTGCCGGACACGCGGGGGCTGAACTTGCCCTTGAGCACAAACTTGATGGCAGAGGGCACCTTGAACCAGGCCATGCCGGTGGCCATGCCAGCGGCCATATCGGTGGAGCCGACGCCGGTGGAGAAGGCCCCCAGTGCACCGTAGGTGCAGGTGTGGCTGTCGGCACCGATGACGCAGTCTCCGGCAGTGACGATGCCTTTTTCCGGCAGCAGGGCGTGCTCGATGCCCATCTGGCCCACATCGTAAAAGTTCAGGATGTCATATTGGTTGGCAAACTCCCGGCACTGCTTGGACTGGGTGGCACTCTTGATGTCCTTGTTGGGCACAAAGTGGTCCAGCACGATGGCGATGTGCTCTTTGTCGAACACGCTGTCAAAACCGGCGCGCTCAAACTCGTTGATGGCGACGGGGGTGGTGATGTCGTTGCCCAGCACGATGTCCAGCTTTGCGTTGATGAGCTGGCCTGCCTTGACCTCGGCAAGCCCGGCATGTGCGGCAAGGATCTTCTGCGTCAGGGTCATTCCCATGGTGGTACTCTCCTTTTAAAAAAGCCTTTTTACTTATTGTTGATGGCACTGACCAGTGCCTTGACACCGGCCACGATGATATCCGTGTCAGTACCGGCACCCCAGGTGACGGTGCCGTCGCCCCAGGTCAGGCCCACATAGGAGGCGGCACGGGAGGTGGAGCCCTCGTCCAGGCTGTGCTCGGAGTAGTTCTCCAGATGGAACTCCATGCCGGTAGCGCTCTGGATGGCGTTTGCCACGGCGTCCAGACGGCCGTTGCCCACCGAGGTGACCACCTTGCGCTGGCCGTTCAGGTCCAGCGTGACCGTGGCGGTGATGCCGTTGACCTGAGCAAAGTGTGCCTCGATGACATTGAGGGGCTTGCGGCGGTTGAGGAAGGTGTCCTCAAAGATGTGCAGCACCTCTCCGGCACTCAGCTCCTTGTGGCTGTGGTCGGACACGCTCTTGACCTTGTAACCCAGAGCTTCGCGCATCTTGGGGGGCAGGTTGTAGCCGTAGTTCTGTTCCAGCACAAAGCCGATGCCGCCCTTACCGCTCTGGCTGTTGATGCGGATGACGTCGGCGTCATAGGTGCGGCCGATGTCGTGGGGGTCCACCGGGATATAGGGGCAGGTCCAGCGGTGCTCGCCGTGCTCCTTGCGGTAGGCCATGCCCTTGGCAATGGCGTCCTGGTGGCTGCCGGAGAAGGCGGCGAACACCAGCTGCCCGGCGTAGGGGCTGCGCTGGTAGATGGGCATCCGGGTCACACGCTCGTAGGTGGCACAGATGCCGGGCATATCCGAAAAGTCCAGCTTGGGGTCCACTCCGTGGCTGTACAGGTTCATGGCCAGAGTCACGGCGTCTACGTTGCCGGTGCGCTCACCGTTGCCGAACAGACAGCACTCCACGCGCTGAGCACCGGCCAGCACGGCCAGCTCGGCGCAGGCTACGCCGGTGCCGCGGTCGTTGTGGGGGTGGGTGGAGATGATGACGCTGTCACGGTACTTCAGGTGCTTGTCGCAGTACTCGATCTGGTTGGCATACACATGGGGCATGCTCATTTCCACGGTGACCGGCAGGTTGATGATCATCGGGCGGTCCGGGGTGGGCTGCATAATGTCCAGCACGGCGTTGCACACATCCACGGCGTAGTCCACTTCGGTGCCGGTGAAGCTCTCCGGGCTGTACTCAAACAAGAAGTTGCCCTCGTACTCCTCGCTGAGCTGCTTGACCAGCTTGGCACCGTCGGTGGCGATCTTCTTGATCTCTTCCTTGCTCTTGTGGAACACCTGCTCACGCTGGGCCACCGAGGTGGAGTTGTAAAAGTGGATCACCGCACGGGGCGCACCCTTGACGGCCTCGAAGGTGCGGCGGATGATGTGATCGCGGCACTGGGTCAGCACCTGCACGGTGACATCCTCCGGGATCATGTTCTTTTCGATCAGGGTGCGCAGGAACTCGTACTCGGTCTCGCTGGCAGCAGGGAAGCCCACCTCGATCTCCTTGAAGCCGATCTTCACCAGCATCTGGAAGAACTCCAGCTTTTCTGCAAGGCTCATGGGCACGATCAGCGCCTGGTTGCCGTCCCGCAGGTCCACACTGCACCAGGCGGGAGCCTTTTCAATGTGATCCTTCTTGACCCAGCTGTCATAGCCGGCAGGGACCGGGTAGTACCCCGGTGCGTATTTGGTGGCGTCCATCATCGTTTTGTCCTCCTGATGCTTCTTACACTTTTTGTACAAGAAAAGGCTCCCGTCTTTCAAGGCGAAAACCTTGAGAGACGAGAGCCTGTAAGTTTTATCACAGGGCACCCGTGGTACCACTCTCTTTGCTGCACCTTTTGTGGATGCAGCCACTTTGCACGATCGGCTTTTTGCGGCGAATCGCTGCCCTTGTAACGGTGGGCGTCCGTCAGAACCTACTACATCGTTCAGCTCTGCCGCTCAGGGGCCAGTAACCGAGACCCTCTGCACCCGCCTTGCACCACCCGGCGGCTCTCTGCACGCAGAAGAAAATCGTTTTATCCCCGTCAACGCATTTGTGCTTTTTTCAAAGTGAGATAAGTTTAGCATGCTTTCCAGAACCTGTCAAGAAGATTGGCTCATCGGCAGGATGAAACAAATTCACAAATCCGTGGGCAGAATTTGCCGGAATTTGGGAGAAAGACCTTTTTATTGTAATGATGCAGGAAATATGCTAGAATAAAAATGCCGCTATTTGAGCGGCAAGGGTGCTGTCTGCATAGACGGTGGTCACGCTTTCTGTCCCGCATCGCTGATTCGTTCTACATGGAATGAAGCAGAGGTTCCGGGAAAAGAACTTTTTTGAAGGAAACTTCCCGGAGCCTTGAAGGCGAAGGGAGGGATGTCGGATGAACCTGGTAGAGGTTTTTGCACTGCTCACTTTCATTCTCAGCCTGCTGAGTCTGATCGTGGAAGTGATCCGTTTGACCGTTGAGGTCATGGAGAAAATTTACCAGAAGAAAAACGATGATAACAAAAAAGATTGACCGCCCCAGTCTCCCAAACTAAGCGGTCAATCTTTTGACAAATGCGGGACGGGAAGCTGACCATTGCGGACAGCACCCTTTCTATTTATAGTATAGTCGGCCCCTGTTCCTTTGTCAAGCGGAGACCTTTGTTAAGAAACTGCTAAGTTTTTGGAAACAAGCCCTCAAACCGCTGTCAAGTCGGATTTTGCTGTGCTATACTGCGTACAGCGACCCCAAGAAGATACAAAGGAGGAGACGCTTATGAAGGAAGTCAAGCCTTCCAAAAAGCCCTTGGCCATTTACTACGCCATCGTGCTGTTGGTGCTGCTGGTGCTCAACCTTGTTTTTGTGCCCTGGCTCACCGAACGTCAGGTCAAAGAGGTGGACTACGGCACCTTTATGAACATGACCCAGCAGCAGAACATCGGCAAGGTGGACATCCAGTCCAACCAGATCGTGTTCACCGATAAAGAAGAAAAGCAGATCTACAAGACCGGCCTGATGAATGACCCGGGCCTGACCCAGCGTCTTTACGACGCCGGGGCCCAGTTCTCCAGCGAGATCGTGGAGCAGGGCTCCCCGGTGCTGAGCTTTTTGATCTGGTTCGCCCTGCCCATCCTGCTGTTCAGCTTCATCGGCAACCAGATGAACAAAAAGCTCATGGAAAAGGCAGGCGGCGGCCCCGGTGCCATGATGTTTGGCGGCGTGGGCAAATCCAACGCCAAGGTCTATGTGCAGTCCACCCATGGCATCCGCTTTGCAGATGTGGCCGGAGAGGACGAGGCCAAGGAGAACCTGCAGGAGATCGTCAACTACCTCCATGACCCCAAGCAGTACGAGGAGATCGGTGCCTCCATGCCCAAGGGCATCCTGCTGGTGGGCCCTCCGGGCACCGGCAAGACCATGCTGGCCAAGGCCGTGGCAGGTGAGTCCAACGTGCCTTTCTTTTCCATCTCCGGCTCCGAGTTTGTGGAGATGTTTGTGGGCATGGGTGCCTCCAAGGTCCGGGACCTGTTCAAGCAGGCCAAGGAAAAGGCCCCCTGCATCGTGTTTATCGACGAGATCGACGCCATTGGCCAGAAGCGCAACAGCGGCAATCTGGGGGGCAACGATGAGCGGGAGCAGACCCTGAACCAGCTGCTGACGGAGATGGACGGCTTTGAGGGCAACACTGGGGTCATCATCCTGGCAGCCACCAACCGCCCGGATTCCCTGGACCCGGCTCTGACCCGTCCCGGCCGCTTTGACCGCCGGGTGCCGGTGGAGCTGCCGGACCTGAAGGGCCGCGAAGAGATCCTGAAGGTCCACGCCAAAAAGATAAAGATCGCCCCGGGGGTGGATTTTAACACTGTGGCCCGCATGGCCTCCGGTGCCTCCGGTGCCGAGCTGGCCAACATCGTCAACGAGGCCGCTCTGCGGGCGGTACGGGCCGGGCGCAAGAGCGTGACCCAGGCAGACCTGGAGGAGAGCATCGAGGTGGTCATTGCAGGCTACCAGAAAAAGAACTCCATCCTGACGGATCAGGAAAAGTGCATCGTGGCCTACCACGAGATCGGCCACGCCCTGGTGGCAGCCAAGCAGTCCCACTCGGCTCCGGTGCAGAAGATCACCATCATCCCCCGGACCTCCGGTGCCCTGGGCTACACCATGCAGGTGGACGAGGGCAACCACTACTTGATGAACCAGACGGAGCTGGAAAACAAGATCGCCACCTTTACCGGAGGCCGTGCCGCCGAGGAGCTGGTGTTCCACTCTGTTACCACCGGAGCCTCCAACGACATCGAGCAGGCCACCAAGCTGGCCCGGGCTATGATCACCCGGTACGGCATGAGCCAGGACTTTGACATGGTGGCCCTGGAAACGGTGAACAACCAGTACCTGGGAGGGGACACCTCCCTGGCCTGCTCTGCCCAGACCCAGCGGGAGATCGACCAGAAGGTGGTGGAGCTGGTAAAGGCCCAGCACGCCAAGGCTCTGCAGATCCTTACCGAGAACCGGGACAAGCTGGACCAGCTGGCCAAGTTCCTCTACGAAAAGGAGACCATCACCGGGGAGGAGTTTATGGCCATTTTGAACGGAGAAGAAAAAACTGAATAATTTTTTGCATTCCCTGCAATAATCCAGCCGCCGCATTCGTTTACAAGACAGATGCGGCGGTTCTGGTTCAGAGCCCCGCAGAAAAAACCATGGTTGATAGAACATGAAAAACACAGCCGGACCCCGGCTGCAATACAGGAGGATTTTCTTATGAAACTGCTGAATCATAAAGTTGCCCGTACCCTGGCTGCCGCTGCGGTGGCCACCTGTGCCGTTGCCATGCTCAGTGTAGGCGCATTTGCTGCCGACGTGGCCATTGGTGAAAAGGACCCCACCTACGGCGGCTACGGTGCCCCGGCAGGCCCTGCCATCCAGGGCAACATCATGCTCATCAGTGCCGACGGCGATGTGGCCGTTGGCGAAAAGGACCCCACCTACGGCGGCTACGGTGCCCCGGAAGGCCCTGCCATCCAGGGCAACATCATGCTCATTGGTGCCGACGGTGCTGAGAGCGACGCCCTGAAGCTGAACTACAGCGTCAAGGGCCTGTTTGGCCGCCAGGTGCTGTACACTGCCCGGCAGAACGGCACGGTGCTGACCCTGGATGTGCCTGCCAGCGTGGCGACCTTCCGCTGCACCATGGAGGACCTGACCACCATGATGAACAACGGCGTCAACACCCTGGTGTTCAAGACCGAAAAGACCTCCACTACCCTGAACCTGAGCCTGCTGACGGAGGGCTATGATGCCGACGCCAAGGTCAAACTGCACCAGTGCGGCAGCACCGTCCGCCTCAGCGTCAATGGCCGGGGCCGCCGGGATCTGCTGATCGGCCGCTGAGCCCCAGTCTCCTGGATTCCATAAGCATCCAAAAGCTCCCACTGCTACCGCTGCAGTGGGAGTTTTTCTGTTAAGTTTTTGAAAATTTGCCCGGCAGAGGGTGCAACCTTTGCCGGGTTGTGCTATAGTTAAAGTGGATAAAATTACATGGTTGCAAAGGAGAAAACGCCATGGATCATTTTGTGGAGTTTCAGGACGTCTGCAAATATTACCAGACCGGAAGTGTGAAGATCGCCGCCGCCGACCACATGAACTTTTATGTGGACAAGGGGGAGTTCTGCATCATCGTAGGCCCTTCCGGTGCCGGCAAGACCACCCTGCTGAACATCCTGGGCGGCATGGACAGCTGCGATGAGGGCCATGTCTGGCTGGACGGCCGGGACGTGAGCCGCTTTTCGGAAAAGGCTCTTACCACCTACCGCCGGTACGACGTGGGCTTTGTGTTCCAGTTCTACAACCTGGTGCAGAACCTGACGGCGTTGGAAAACGTGGAGCTGGCCAGCGAGATCTGCCGGGACCCTCTGGACCCGGCCCAGACCCTGACCAGTGTGGGCCTGGGGGAGCGGCTGAACAACTTCCCGGCGCAGCTGTCCGGCGGCGAGCAGCAGCGGGTGTCCATTGCCCGGGCCCTGGCCAAAAACCCCAAGCTCCTGCTGTGCGACGAGCCCACCGGTGCCCTGGATTACAAGACCGGCAAACAGGTGCTGGGGCTTTTGCAGGAGACCTGCCGCAAGACCGGACGCACCGTCATCGTGATCACCCATAACACGGCCCTGACCGCCATGGCCGACCGTGTCATTCAGGTACGCAGTGGGCAGATCGTGTCCAACAAGGTCAACGAGCACCCGGTGCCAGTGGAAGAAATTGAGTGGTGAGTGCAGTGCAAAAAAGTTATCGCAAAAATATCCTTCGGGAGATGAAGGGCAACGCCAGCCGCATGGTCTCGCTGTTTGGCATCGTGGCCCTGGGGGTCATGATGCTGACAGGCCTCATGAGCATTGCCCCCAGTATGCGGAGCGCAGCCCAAAAATATTATGTGCAGCAAAATGTGTTTGACCTCCGGGTGCTGTCCACCCTGGGCCTTTCAGACCAGGACATCGACGCCATTGCCGCCACCCCCGGGGTGGAGGCTGTGATGCCGGTAAAGACCCTGGACCTGGAGGCCAACTGGCAGGGCCAGGAAGAGCGCATCGTGGTGCAGCTGCAGGCCCTGCAGCAGGACCCGGCAGCGGACACCGACGCCAACATGAACCGTCTGGTGCTGCGCTCCGGCCGGATGCCCCAGGCCGCCGACGAGTGCGTGGTCCATGTAATGGGCTACCAGGCCGAGATCGCGGAGGGCACCGTGCTGACTCTTCCGGAAGATACGGAGGGGACAAAACACAAGGAATATACGGTGGTGGGGCTGGTGCAGGACCCTCAGCACATCTCCACCGACAAAGAGAGCAGCACCGTGGGCAACGGTCAGCTGAACTACATCGCCTATGTGCTGGACGGGGAATTGACGGCAGATTACTACACTGCCTGTTATATCAAGGCAGAAAATGCCGACCGGTACGATAATTATTCCCAGGAGTACCAGGACGCTGTGGACCAGGTGGCGGATCGGCTGGAGCAGATCAGCGACGCCCAGTGTGTGCAGCGCCGGGAACAGCTTATCGACACCGCCAACCAGAAGCTGGACGAGGCCCGTCAGACCTACGACGACCAGAAGGCCGAGGCCGAGCAGAAATTTGCCGAGGCGGAACAGCAGCTGGACGATGCCCAGAAGCAGCTGGATGACGCCAAGGCCCAGCTGGACGCCGGAGAGGCAGAGCTGGCCCAGCAGAAAAAGAACCTGCCCGACACCATGCAGAACGGTGCCGACCAGCTGGTGGACGGCGAGGAACAGGTGCTGGAATTTGAGGAACAATTGCAGCAGATCCAGCTGCTGGTGAACCTGAAAAAGGTGGCCGACCCTCTGCTGACCTACGCCCAGACCGCCCTGGACAACGCCCAGAAAGCACTGGACGATGCAGAGCCTGCCGACGAGGAATACATCGAGCTGCGGGATGCCCTGGCCAAGGCCCAGGCCGCCTACGACAACATCAACGGCCAGCTCCAGGGCTACCAGGCCCAGCTGGATGAGGGCAAAAAGCAGATGTACGCCCAGGGGCTCATCTCCTCCCCCGACCTGGACAACGACCAGCTGGTGGTGGAGGCCAAGGCCGCTCTGCGGCGGCTGAAGGTGCAGCTGCTGGAAGGCCAGCTGCAGCTTACCACCGGCACCGCCACTGCCTACAGCCAGTTTGAGGCGGCCCGGGCCCAGTTGGACGCCGGGTGGCAGGAGTATCAGGCCGGGGTGCAGCAGCTGGCAGACTCCCGTGCCCAGTACGAGACCCAAAAGGCCGATGCCCAGCAAAAGCTGGACGAGGGCCAGCAGCAGCTCACCGACGCTGAGGAGCAGGTGAGCAAGATCAAAAAGGGCGAGTGGTATGTGCTGGACCGCAACAGCACCCTGAGCTTTGTGACCTTTGAGCAGTATGCCGACCGGATGGCTGCCATTGCCCGGGTGTTCCCGGTGTTCTTCTTCCTGGTGGCGGCCCTGGTGGCTACCACCACCATGACCCGTATGGTGGACGAGAACCGCCTCCAGATGGGCACCCTGAAGGCCCTGGGCTACTCCAACGCCAGCATTGCAGGCAAGTACCTGTTCTATGCCCTTACTGCCAGCGTGCTGGGCAGCATGGCCGGTATGGTGGTGGGCTTTTTGGTGTTCCCCAGCATTATCTGGTACGCCTATCAGCTGATCTTCAGCCTGCCCACCTTCACCCTGCGGTTCTACCCGGGCATGGCAGCCGCCAGCATGGCCATCAGTGCCGCCGTCATCGGCCTGGCTACCTGGAGTGCCTGCCGCTCCAGCCTGAAGGAAAAAAGTGCAGCACTGCTGCTGCCCCGGGCTCCCGTGGCAGGCAAGCGCATCTTCCTGGAGTACATCACCCCGCTGTGGAAGCGTATGAGCTTCTCCCAAAAGACCACCGCCCGGAACCTGTTCCGGTATAAGAAGCGGTTCTTTATGACGGTGCTGGGTGTGGCAGGCTGTACGGCCCTGCTGCTCATCGGCTTCGGCCTCCAGGACTCCCTGCTGCCCATCGTCACCAAACAGTCCACAGAGCTGTCCCACAACGACCTGACCGTCACCCTCAGTGACCCTGCCGCCTTTACGGTGGAAAAGGGCCTGACCGATGCCCTGGAGGGGGGCCAGGTGGAGAACTGGGCGGCGGTGTACAGCAAGTCTGTGACCATCTACAATGCCGACGGAGAAAGTGCCGGCGTCAGCGTGGTGGGTGCCCAGACCGACAGCCAGCTGAGCCGCTATGTGACCTTCCGCACCCGGCAGGGCCACAAGGCCATCCCCTTTGAAAAGGACAGCGTGGTGCTGACAGAAAAGACCGCCCTGAACCTGGGGGTGGAGCCGGGAGACTCCATCTGGGTGGAGAACCCTGACGGAGAACGGGTGGAGATGACCCTGACCGGCGTGACGGAGAACTATATGTTCACCCGGCTGTATGTGTCCAATGCCCAGCTGCAGACCCTGCTGGGCACCCAGGACATCCCCTGGAACACGGTGTACGCCCAGACCCGCTGCGACAGTGCCGCCGACCGCAACACCATGCGGGAGACCCTGCTGGCCTGCAACTATGTGACCGGAGCCTCCTTTACGGAGGATGCCACCTCCATGTTCGACAACCTCATCGTGAGCCTGAACTCGGTGGTGGTGCTGATCATCGTGTGTGCTGCAGCCCTGGCGGCAGTGGTGCTGTATAACCTGATCAGCGTGAACCTGGCAGAGCGCAAAAAGGAGCTGGCCACCATCAAGGTGCTGGGCTTCTTTGATAAGGAAGTGTACCGCTACATCTTCCGGGAGATCGACCTGCTGGCTCTCATGGGCTCTTGCGTGGGCCTGCTGCTGGGCATCCCCCTGCATCAGTTCATCATCCGCACGGTGGAAATGGACCAGCTGATGTTCATCCGCACCATTGCGCCCCACAGCTATCTGCTGAGCGTGGCACTGACCATGATCTTTACCCTGGTCGTCTGCTTTGTCATGCGCCGCCATGTGAAGAAGATCAGCATGGTGGAGAGCATGAAGGCACCGGAATAAGAAACGTCAGGGTTCATAAAAGATTCACGGATGCACAACACTTTTGCCGAAATTCTCTGGTAAGATAGAATCACCGGAAGGGAACGCCGCAAATCCCTTCTCCGGGACAACATGATTCCTCCTTTTCCAAACCAAATACCGTAAAAAAGCACCGCGCAACGGGTCCACTTCCCGTTGCGCGGTGCTTTTTGCGTCCCGGAATAACAGGAAACATGCTGCTGCACCAATGTTGTGCAGCAGCATGTTCGGGTCTGTGTCAGGAGGCCGGCAAAAACTGCAAGGTGACCGCCTCAGCGGCAAGGGCGTCGGCCTGCTCCCGGGTCAGCTTTTTGCACCCGACCATCCGGTTGAGCACCACCTGCATCCGCTTGACGGCCAGGTCTGGGCTGCTGTTGGGCGAGTAGGCCGATGGAGCATTGGGCAGGCCCGCCAGCATCACGGCTTCGGCGTCGGTGAGCTGCAGCGGCGTTTTGCCAAAGTAGCCCTGCGCGGCTTCGCCGATGCCGTAGTGCCCGCTGCCGAAATAGATGGTGTTGACGTACATTTCAAAGATCTGTTCCTTGTTGTACTGCTTCTCAATGGCGAGGGCGGCGAACATCTCCGCCGCCTTGCGGGCCAGATGCTTTTCCTGAGTGAACAGAGTGTTCTTGGCCAGCTGCTGGGTGATGGTGCTGCCGCCCTCGGCAAAGCTGCCGGTGCGCAGGTCGGTCACCAGTGCCCGGGCAATGGACACCGGGTCCACACCCTTGTGGTGGGTGAAGCGGGAATCCTCCGCCGAGATCACGGCGTTGATGTAGGTCTGGGGCAGCTGGGCATAGGGAACGAACCCTTCGCGGGACGAAATGCTGCTGTACAGGGTATCAATGGGGGTGACCTGGATGGCGCTCTCATAGAGTTTGTGGCCTGTGACGGCAAAGTACCCGCCCGCTGCCACAAGGGTCAGCAGGGCAAGCAGCAGCACCGTGAGCAGCAGCTGCCGGAGAAAACGAAAAACGGTATGCATGGTGTGCTCCTTTCCGGGCGGTGGCCCGAATGACTGTGTCACTGTATCATAAACGATTTTGGCCGGTTTGACAAGGGACATTCCGGTTTTATTATAAGGTGCAGATTTTGCCGTTTTGTGACCAGAGCATGAATTTGTGCCGGTGTACGCCGTCGGACGGGCCGGGAAATCAAGCAAAGTAATACGCTTGACCGGAATGCACAAGGCCCGGCACCGCGCAGCGGCCGTTTATCATGCACAAAATGAAAAATTGAAAAAAATGGAATTAACCTATTGACAAACTGGGTATTACGGGATATAATGCGAACAACAAATCCACAAACCTTGTAGGGAATTGAAATGAAGATTCCCGGGTTTGTAGAGGAGTGGGAAAAAGACGGAAAGGAGGGCACGAAGATGAAACTGATCTGGGACGAGCTGCTGCATGCAAACTTCCGCTGTGGGCGAATGTGTGGGGAACGGGCAGAAGAATTCACCGTGACCTGTACGATGCCCTCCTGTGCACGAATGTGTACGCCGATGGAGCGTTGAACAAAAGCAAACGGAAATGATCTGCCCGGTACGCTGGAACTTGAGTGCGTATCGGGTGTTTTTGTATCAGGAAATTATACTAGAAGTTTAATGATAGAGGTATACTACAATGTCTAACTATAAATTTGAGACCCTTCAGCTGCACGTTGGCCAGGAGCAGGCCGATCCCGCGACCGATTCCCGCGCAGTGCCCATTTACCAGACCACTTCTTATGTGTTCCGCAACAGCCAGCACGCTGCGGACCGCTTCGGTCTGGCAGACGCCGGCAACATCTACGGCCGTCTGACCAACTCCACTCAGGATGTGTTCGAGAAGCGCATTGCCGCTCTGGAAGGCGGCGTGGCTGCTCTGGCTACCGCTTCCGGCGCTGCTGCCATCACCTACACCATCGAGGCACTGGCACAGGCCGGTGACCACATCGTGGCACAAAAGACCATCTACGGCGGCAGCTACAACCTGCTGGAGCACACCCTGACCCAGTTCGGCGTTTCCACCACCTTCGTCAACGCCCATGACCTGGCCGAGGTGGAGAATGCCATCCAGCCCAACACCAAGGCTGTCTATCTGGAGACCCTGGGCAACCCCAACAGCGATATCCCCGACATCGACGCCATTGCCGCCATTGCGCACAAGCACGGCCTGCCGCTGGTCATCGACAACACCTTCGGCACCCCGTACCTGATCCGCCCCATCGAGCACGGCGCTGACATCGTGGTGCACTCCGCCACCAAGTTCATCGGCGGCCACGGCACCACCCTGGGCGGCATCATCGTGGACAGCGGCAAGTTCGACTGGAAGGCCAGCGGCAAGTACGGCAACATTGCTGACCCCAACCCCAGCTACCATGGCGTTTCCTTCGCCGACGCAGCCGGCCCCGCTGCCTTTGTCACCTACATCCGCGCCATCCTGCTGCGTGATACCGGCGCAACCATTTCTCCGTTCAACGCCTTCCTGCTGCTGCAGGGCACCGAGACCCTGAGCCTGCGCATCGAGCGCCATGTGGAGAACACCAAGAAGGTCGTGGAGTTCCTGGCCAACCATCCGCAGGTGGAAAAGGTCAACCACCCCTCTCTGCCGGATCACCCGGACCACGCCCTGTACGAGAAGTACTTCCCCAACGGCGGTGCTTCCATCTTCACCTTCAACATCAAGGGCGGCCGTGAAGAGGCCTTCAAGTTTATTGATAACCTGAAGGTGTTCTCTCTGCTAGCCAACGTCGCTGACGTGAAGAGCCTGGTCATCCACCCGGCTTCCACCACCCACAGCCAGCTGAACGATGAGGAGTTGGCCGAGCAGCAGATCTACCAGAACACCATCCGTCTGTCCATCGGCACCGAGCACATCGACGACATCATTGCCGATCTGGAAGCCGGTTTCGCAGCAGTCCGCGGCGAGTAATTACCCGTCTGCACGAGCTGCATCAGAATCTTTGTCTCTTTGTTCATTCTTCCTTTTTTCCAAAACAAACGCAAAAGCCCTCCGGTCCTGAAGCCGGAGGGCTTCTGCTGTTTCCGGGGTGTGATGCACCCAGAAAAAGGCCCCGCCGTGGAGCACACAGCGGGGCCGGAAGAATGCGGTTTATTCGTTGCCGGGAAAGTGGGGGATGCCGTCAAAGCCCTTCTGCAGGTCGGCGTCGGAGGGGATGTAGTCGGTCATCTTGCCGTCGTGGAACAGTGGGTTCGAGCAAACGAAAAGCACCCGGAAACTTACGTTTCTAGGTGCTGTTTCTTGGTGGGCGCGGGTGGATTCCGCGAGCCGCGCTGCTA
>UQDV01000025.1 GCA_900539945.1 uncultured Faecalibacterium sp. | reverse complement strand
CTCCGGCTTGAACTTATCTTTTTCGGTAATGGGGCGGATCACCTTGCAGGGCACCCCCGCAGCGATGACGCCGGCGGGAATGTCATGCGTGACGACGCTTCCCGCCCCGATAACCGAGCCTGCCCCGATGGTAACGCCGCCGCAGACGGTGGAATTTGCGCCGATCCAGACGTTTTCCTCCAGCGTAATGGGTGCCGAGGTGCCAATGCCGTGGCTGCGCTGCTCCGGGTCGATGGCATGACCGGAGCAGGCAAGGCATACGCCGGGGGCAATAAAGGCACCTGCTCCGATGTTTACCGGAGAGGTATCCAGAATGACGCAGTTATAATTGATGACCACCAAGCCGTGGGTATGGATATTGAAGCCATAGTCACAGTGGAAATCTGGCTCAATGCCGGTCATGGGAGAGCAGGTGCCCAGCAGGGTCTGCAGGATACTGCGCCGCTTTTCCTGTTCGTTAGGAGCGGTGCGGTTGTACTCCCAGCACAGTTGCTTTGCACGGTTCTGTTCCTCCGTGGGGGTGTTTTCATAGCCGCTGACGTAGGCGGCAGGGCGTTTCATAATATCCAGAGCGTTCATCGTGTTTGTCCTTTCCATACAGTGTTTTTTCAAGGATTATACCACATTCTCTGTCGGTGTATAATAGGCTGCTTTTCCTCATTTGTTTGTCCGCTTGATCTTCTCCATCGCTTTGCCCTTAGTCAGCTCATCCACCAGCTTGTCCAAATAGCGGATCTCCTTCATCAGCGGCTCTTCGATGCTCTCCAGCTTTACGCCGCAGATGCTGCCCTTTATGAGCACCCGGTCCGGATTGAGCTGCGGAGCATCTCGAAAGAAATCTCCATACAGCGTTCCATTCTGCACCGCAGCCTCAATTTGTGGGGCGCTGTAACCCGTCAGCCACCCAATAATTTCATCTACTTCTGCCTGCGTCCGCCCCTTGCGGACTGCCTTTGCCACCAGCATAGGATATATTTTTGCAAATGGCATGGAGACGGACCATTCAGGTCGATCTCCGGCAGTATTTTTGTTATCGCCTATTAAAAAGCAGCCGGAACGACTTTCTGCTGCGCTACATCGATGATGCCGTATGTATTCAGTCTGAGTTTGGGAATGACCGGAAGGCTGACGAAGGCGAGGGTCATAAAAATGCCGATGTCTTCCGCTACACCATGTGCCTTGAGGGCATCGTTCAGCGCCTGCATTTTCGCCGCAACGCTCTCTGCGCTTTCGGTGCTCATCAATCCGGCCACCGGAAGCGCAAGTTCTGCCACGACCTGTCCATCTGCCACAAACGCAAGTCCGCCTTTGTTTTTCCGCACAGTGTTGCCGGCCAGCATCATATCGGTATCGTTGTCCCCTGCCACGATCAGGTTATGGGAATCATGTGCGATGCTCGATGCAACGGCTCCGCATTTCAGGCTGAAGTTTCCTAAAAAGCCAATGCCCACATGGCCGGAGTGATGATGCCGCTCAAAAACGGCCAGTTTTACGATGTTGTGTTCCGGGTCCACACCGGGAGCTTTGCCCGGATGCCGTTGGAACGGGATGATTTTTTCCTCTGTAAGCAATTCGCCCCGGTTCAGGCAGATGACACGCTCCTGCTCCCCGCTTTCCCGAAGTTCCAGATCCTGCAGTGTGATCTCATCCAGATCAAAGGAATCCATAACGTGGGAAAATCTCACACGGTCGATGTCAAGCGGTGCGGGTTTCAGCGTTTTTCCGTGCTCGGCCACCAGCGTGCCATTCTTGTAAACCTGTTCGACCGTAAAGGATTCCAGATCAGAAACCACAACCAGATCTGCCCGGTACCCCGGTGCTACGGCACCGCGCTGCTTGAATCCAAAATACTGTGCCGGGACCAGCGTCGCCATTTTGACGGCCACCGCCGGGTCTGCCCCCAACCGGATTGCTTTACGGATGTTGGAATCGATGTGGCCGCTGTCCAGCAGGTCACCGGGGTGCTTATCATCCGTCACCAGCATACAGCGGCTGCAATAGGGCTCCCGGAACAGCGGCATCAGGGCCTCCATATTTTTGGCAGCCGTTCCTTCCCGGATCATGATGTATTGTCCGCGCCGGAGTTTTTCCATGGCTTCCTCGATGTTGGAGCACTCGTGATCGGACTGAACGCCTGCCGCAATATAAGCATTCAGGTCCTTATCGCTCAAGAGCGGTGCATGGCCATCCACGATCTTTCCCGCTTCGGTGCAGTCGCGGATCTTCTGCAGGATCTTCGGGTCACAGCGCACCGTCCCATAGGCGTTCATCAGCTCCGCAAGCCCCAGCACGCGGGGACTGCCGTAGTAAGGCCGGAGCTGTTCTGCGTTCAGCACCGCACCGGATTCATCCAGATCCGTGGCCGGAACACAGGAGGGCAGCATGAAATAAACCGAAAGGGTCAGATTTTTTGTCGTTTCCAGCATAAAATCCAAGCCTTCCAGCCCCGCAACGTTCGAGATCTCGTGTGGGTCTGTGACCACCGCAGTGGTACCGTGGGGCAGCACTGCCTGCTCGAAAGCCGGACCACAGAGCATGGAGCTTTCGATGTGGATATGCCCATCGATCAGGCCCGGGCAGACATATTTGCCGTGCAGATCAACTTCTTTCCGGCCATGATACGTGCCCACGCCCACGATTGAATTTCCGCTGATGGCAATATCAGCGGTGTCGATCTCATCGGTAAACACATTGATGATTCTGGCATTTTTCAAAACCAGATCGGCCAGAGCATCTCCTCTGCCTGCCGAGATCCGGCGTTTCAGTTCATCGGACTGCATAGAAACATCTCCTCTCTCTGAAGTTCGATTTTCTCACCTGTGGATTGGTTCTGCCCTTATTCTACCACGCCCTGCCGCTGCGGAAAAGATGTCGGGAAACAAAAATGGCCCCGGAGGGCTTGTTACAGCTCTCCGGGGCCACCTTATGTGCGTTGTACCTTGGCGCAGACCGTCAGCACTCCACTGCCACCTTGATCACGCCGTCCCGTTTCTTTTCAAACAGCTCGTAGCCCTCTGCGATCCGGCGCAGGGGGTAGGTGTGGGTGATGAGCGGTTCGGTATCGATCTTGCCTTCTGCGATGAGACGCAGCGTTTCTTCACAATCGCAGCCGTCCACGCCGCCGGTCTTAAAGGTGAGGTTTTTGCCGTACATTTCCGGCAGCGGCAGGGTCTGTGCCTTATCGTACAGCGCCACCACCGTCACAACGGCGTTGGGCCGTGCACACTCCCATGCCAGCCGGAAGGTGGAGTCTGCCCCTGCCACCTCCAGCACCACATCGGCCCCGTCGTGGTCGCTGTGGGCACGCACAAAGGCGGCGCAGTCCTCCGGCTGCACGGTGAGCACCTGCGGGTAGTGCCGACGGATGAACTGCAGGCGGCTTGCGTCCTTTTCACAGACGATGATGCGCTTGGGGCTGTGCAGCATGACGCACAGCAGGGTGCAGATGCCGGTAGGCCCTGCACCGAGGATCAGCACGGTATCCTCGGGGGTGATTTCCGAGATGCGTGCCGCCCAAAAGCCGGTGGCCAGCACATCGCCCACCAGCAGCGCCTGCCGATCGGTAACGCCGTCCGGGATCTTGTTCAGTCCCTGATCCGCAAAGGGCACCCGGACATACTCTGCCTGCCCGCCGTCGATGCGGCAGCCCAGCGCCCAGCCGCCGTTTTGATCGGTGCAGTTGTTCACGAAGCCTTTTTTGCAGAAAAAGCACTCTCCGCAGAAGGTCTCCACGTTCACCGTCACCCGGTCGCCGGGTTTCACATTGGTCACTGCACTGCCCACTTCTTCCACGATGCCCACCATCTCATGGCCTACCGTGATGCCGGGCACCGCCCGGGGCACGCTGCCGTGCTTGATGTGCAGATCGCTGGAGCAGATACTGGCAAGGGTCACCTTTACAATGGCGTCCCGCTCGTGCTGCAGCACCGGCTTTGGTTTTTCCATCAGGGCAAACGTCCCCTTTGAAACATAGGTATAGGTCAGCATGCTTATTCCCTCCATGCGCTTTGATCTTTCCGGGCTTGAGTATACCACGCAGCTCTCCGCCGATCAGATCTTGGGCTGATACTGCATGCTGGACACATTGTAAATGGTAACAAAAGCCTTGGGGTCTTCCCGGTTGATAAAGTTCATCAGCTTCTGATATTCGTTCTTGTCCACGATGGTAATGATCTCGTTGTGCTTTTCCAGATTGTATGCACCGATGGCCTCGTACATGGTCGCACCGCTGTGCAGGTCATAGAGGATGAACTGACGCAGCGCCTCCTCTTTTTCGGTGATGATGCAGACGCGGCGTTTGATGCTGTTATCAAAGATGAAATGGTCCAGCACGATGCCGTTGAAGTAAGTACCGAGGATACTCAGCACCACGGTCTTTTTATCGTAGACCAGGGCCGCGGAAAGCGCCACACACATTCCCGACAGAGACATGGCTTTTCCCAATTCCATGTGCAGGTACTTGTTCATGATCTTTGCCACGATATCCAGCCCGCCGGAGGATGCATTGCGGTTGAACAAAATACTCAGCCCGATGCTGACCACCAGAATATAGCACAGCACGTCCAGCTCCTGACTGCCGGTCATCGAGCTGAACTCCGGGAACAGCTTTTCAAACAGCCCCAGAAACACCGGCAGCAGCACACTGGTGTATACGGTCTTTGCGCCAAATTCTCTGCCGCAGGTAAAGAACCCGATGATGAGAAGCACGACGTTCAGGATCATCGTAATGACCGACAAGGGCAGCGGCACAAAATTGGACAGCACGATGCCAAGGCCGGAAATGCTGCTGACGGATGTATGGCTCGGCACCAGAAAAAAAAAACCCCCCGCCGCAATGATCGCCACCGCCCCGGTCAGGACTGCCGTCTCCCTCAGGACTGCGCCGGTCTTTCCTTTTACATCACTCATCTTTGTCCCCCTAAAATCAAATTTGTTTCACCGATCTCCTCATCTTTGTCGATGCGGACAAGGAGCTTACCGCCAAAGCGTTTGTATTCCATAGTGAAGTACCTCCATAAATTCCGAGTTGCTGTTCTCAGTATACCATGGTTTTCCCCTGCGGAAAAGATAGTGAAAAACAAAAATGCCCCCGGAGAGCTTGTTGCGGCTCTCCGGGGGCATCTTATGTACGTTGTGCCTTGGCGCACACGACCGGCGTTTTACTCGATCTCGATCAGGTTCGGGTTCTCAGGCAAAGCCTTCGTCTGCTGAGGAGCAGGCAGTTCGACGTGCAGGACGCCATCCTCGAACTTTGCGTGGATGTCTTCCTTCTTCACATCGCCCACGTAGAAACTGCGCGCGCAGGTGCCGGAGAAGGATTCGCGCCGCAGATAGCGGCCCTTCTTATCCTTTTCGTCATTGCTGTGGCTGCGCACTGCCTGAATGGTCAGGTAGCCGTCGTTCAGATCCATCTGAACGTCTTCCTTCTTGCAGCCCGGCAGGTCAACAGCTACTTCGTAGCCATTGTCCGTCTGTTTGACATCGGTCTTCATCATGTTTGCACCACGCTTACCAAAGGCGCCACGAGCCTCACGGTTCATAGCACGTTCCAGTGCAGCGTCATTCCAGAACGGATCGAAGAAATCATCGAACAGGTTTTCATGGAAAACAGTCGGCATAAGCATAAATCATTCCTCCAATCCCGGCGTTCGGGTCGGGGCAAAAAATCTGAAGCGTCCATTCAGAAGGGCTTTCCGGGGAGCCTTGCGGCTCTCTCTTTTGCCCTTCCTCCTGAGCACGCCACTGTTATAGCACCGTTCATTAGCAGTGTCAATAGATGAGTGCTAAAATTCATGAAAGAATAATACTTTTATAAAATCCTATGCAATCTTTTCAAAATTCAGTCGTATCATCGTGTTTTTATCATTTCTGCCGGTACATCGGCGTAGACAGATATTTCATGCCGTTGTCCAGGACGATGACCACGATGTTCTTTCCCTGATTCTCTGGTCTGCGGCCCACCTGCACCGCTGCGTGCAAAGCCGCTGCTGCCGATGTGCCCAGAAACAGTCCTTCCAGCCGCAGCACCTCATGGGCCGTTTCGTAGGCTTCCTCGGTGCGGACATTGATGCACGCATCGCTCCAGTCTGGCCGCAGATAGTCGGAAAGTGCGCTTTCCGGCACATCATACGCCGGCAAAACGCCATCTATGATCTGCGCATCCGGGTGCTCCGGGGTCAGGCGGGAGTCCGGATGGGGCTGCACCAGAACCACTTGCAGATTCGGGTTGCGGCTGCGCAGATAACTTGCTGTGCCAAAACCCGTGCCGCAGGTGCCCGCCATGCAGACCAGAATATCCACATGGCCTTCTGTATCATTCATTTCAACTCTTTGATTTCCGGGATGGATGCCGCTGCACCTTTGCGCTGCACGGCAATTCCGGCTGCTTTGGTAGCAAGCCGCATGGCGTCCTCTACTGAACTGCCGCTGCAAAGGCCCGCCAGAAAATAGCCGCTGTAAGTGTCCCCGGCAGCTGTAGTATCCACGGCCTGCACCTTTTCGCAGGGGACAAACAGCCGCCGCTCTGCATCCAGATAGTAGCTGCCCGCACTCCCGGCTGTCAGAAGCAGACGGGTCTGCGGGTATTTTTCGTGCAGCAGGGTCAAAACAGCGTCCGCTTCAAAGGTCTCGGTTCCGGCAAGGGCGCAGGCTTCCACCTCGTTGACACAGAGCACATCCACCCGTTCCATCGGGTAGGTCAAGATGCCGACATCGTAGGGTGCGGCATTGAAGAAAATGGAAAGCCCCTTTTTCTGTGCGGCCTGCATCAGGTACGGCAGATTGGAGATCTCATTTTGCAGCACCAGCCAGTCGCCTGGCGAAAAGGCTTTCAGCGTGTGGTCGATCTGCTCTGTGGTGATCTCCTGATTGGCACCGCCGTAGATCAGGATACAGTTTTCGCCGCGGCATACCTCAATGATGGCGTGACCGGTGGCAGCAGCATCGTCCTTTATCAGATAATCTGTATGAATACCATTTTGTTTCAGGTAATCCACAAATGGTTGTCCATCTGCGCCGACACGACCCGCATGGTATACTGACAATCCAGCTCGTGCAAAGGCGATAGACTGGTTTGCGCCTTTCCCTCCAAAGCCCCGCTGCATGGACTTGGCTGCAAGAGTCTCTTTGGGCGCGAGAAAGTGCTCGACCTCATAGGTATAATCGTAGTTGAGGGAACCAAACGAAAGGATTTTCATGGTATATCTTTTTTACTCCATTCTCTGAATCACCGCACCCAGCCATCGGCACAGGGTATCGCCTGCCTGATTTGCGATCTCCAGCACGCGGGCGTGGCTATGCTTGACTGTCTGGATGCCGGTGGCCATGTTAGTGATGCAGCTGACGGCCAGTACCTTCATGCCCATGTAGTTGCAGACCATGGTTTCCGGCACGGTGCTCATGCCCACGGCATCGGCTCCCATCCCCGCAAAGGCGCGAATTTCAGCCGCCGTTTCATAGCAAGGGCCCATAAAGCCCATGTAAACACCCTCCTTGTAGGCAATGCCCAGTTCATCGGCAGTCTGCTTGGCAAGGTTCCGCAGTTCCAGACTGTAAGGTTCGGTCATGTCCGGGAAGCGGGGGCCGAAGCGCTCATCGTTGGGGCCAATGAGGGGGTTCGTGCCCATCATGTTGATGAAGTCGGTAATGAGCATCAGGGTGCCCGGCGCAAACTCCCGGTTGATGCCGCCGCAGGCGTTGGTCAACACCACCTTTTCCACGCCCAACAGCTTGAACACATAGAACGGGTAGCAGACTTCCTTCATGGAGTAGCCCTCATAGAAATGGAAGCGGCCTTCCATGGCGTAGATTTCCGTGTCCCCCAGCTTGCCAGCCAACAATGCGCCTTTGTGTCCTGCCACCGTGGATACCGGGAAGTTGGGGATATCCTTGTAGGACAGTTCTTCCGTGTCCGTAAAGTCCGCGGTCAGCTTGCCAAGGCCGGAGCCCAGCACCACCGCGATCTTCGGGCGCTTTTTCGTGTGCGTCTTGATATATTCCGCACTTTCCAGTGCCTTTTCATAAAGATGTTCCATACCGTTCTCCCCTTTTCCCAAAAAATCCGATATACTCTCTGGGTTCAGTATATCGGATTTTTCAGGCCGATGCAAGACACCCTCCATCGAGTCTTATTAAAAACCAAGGAGCAGATACTTCACATCACGAGTGTGTTGTATCTGCTCCTTGGTTCTCCGAATGTCTTATCTCTGGCCGATGTTCCACCGAAACAGCTCATATGCTTCCCGGATATCCTCCGGCAGACGTTTCAAAGTCTCGTCCCGCAGTTCCTGCGGCATCCCGTAAAAAGCTTCGGCAATGCCGCCGGTGATGCAGGCAAGGGTGTCGCTGTCGCCGCCCAGAGAAACTGCATTGCGAAGTGCATCCTCAAAACTGACGCTTTCCAGAAAAGCAATGATAGCTTCCGGCACAGTCTGCTGACAGGTCTCCACATGATGATAGGTCGGCCGAATTTCATCGCAGGTACGGCTCAAATCGTAGCCGAAGATCTGTTCCACATACTGCCGGATCTCCTGCTTGCTGTGGCCGGTGCGTGCCAGAAAAATCGCTGCCGCCGTGGCCTGTGCGCCTTTGATGCCCTCCGGGTGGTTGTGGGTGACTTCAGCGGTCACTTTTGCCATTTCCAATGTTTTGTCCAGCGTGTCGAACAGCCAGCCTGCCGCCGCCACCTGCATGGCGGAGCCGTTGCCAAAGCTGCCGTAGGGCTGCGGATGCTCCGCACGCAGCCATCGGCTGAACATCCCACCGTAACCGGCGTGGGGGTATCTCCTGCCCCAGTTCCGCATTTCGTGCTGCACCTCGGCAAAGGTTTTCTGTGCATCTCCCTGCCCTGCAATCAACCCCAATGCCACCGCAAGGGTCATAACGGTATCATCGGTGAAGTGCGATTTCTCGCTCAGCAGCGGAAAATCCTTGTGCTTGTAATTGTTGTGGTCAAATTCATAGGGACTGCCCACGATGTCACCCAAGATTGCTCCTAACATGGCTGTTTCCTCCTTTACCTATGATGCCGCTTCTGGAAATCAGCTTCGATCTGCTCTTTCCACTCCGCACCGATGGACGCGCAGCAGGGTGCTTCCCGCATCCGGGAGACTGTCTCGCTAACAACGTGGTAGTTGACCGCCACGCCCTGTGCGTCATTCTCAAACCGCACAGCCCGGTCGGACGAGATGCCGAAGCGGGCAGCTTCCTTCACGGCGTCCATGTTGGCACCGAGGAACAGGAACTCCCAGCCGTATTGCTCTTTTTCCTGCTCGATCATCCGGCGGATCTTCTCATAGCCAAACCGCTTGCTGGCGTTTTCCAAGCCGTCCGTGGTGATGACAAAGATGACCTTTTCGGCGCACTCGCTCTCCGGCAGATGGCGCTGGATATTCACCATCTTCTCCACGCCGTAGCCAATGGCGTCCAGTAGCGCCGTACAGCCCCGGACGTAATAGTCCTTTTCGGTCAGCGGCGCAACAGCCTTCAGTGGGAAACGGTCGTGCAGCAGCTGCACCTCATGGTCGAACAGGATCGTGGTCACGTTGGCCTCGCCCTCCTGCTCCTTCTGCCGGGTCAGCATGGCGTTGAATCCGCCGATGGTGTCCGGTTCCAGCCCACCCATGGAACCGCTGCGGTCCAGAATGAAAACAAGCTCGGTAAGATTTTTCTTCACAACAATGCCCTCCGTTTTGTGGTGTATCGCTTTCGTTGGCAAAAGGATACCACAAACCGGAGGGCAAAAGGTCAACGGGCAGGCGACAAATTACGCACCCAGCTGTTCCTGATCGTATTCAAACAGCAGCGTATTGACCTGATTGATGTTATAGATTTTGTGTTCCAGGCAATACCGCACGATCCAGTCCTGCTTGGAGCCATCCGAAAAGGCATAGCCCGCACTCTTGAGCAGGTCGATGGTTTCATTTTCGGACAGGTGCAGCCCCACCGCAAAGGCCAGCACCGTTTTCTTTTTGGGGTTGTAGTCGCGATTGCACTGAATTTTGGAGAAATGCTGCCGGGAGATGTTGGACTGCTTGTACACGGTGGAGTCCTTCAGCCCACGCTCATCAATGAGCCGCAGCAGCCGGGTGGTGAAGCTCTCGCCAAGGTTGTCCATCAGGCTTTCCAGACTGCGGGCTGTCCTGGGTGCCGCGGCGGGTGCCGGAACTGCACCTAGCATCGGCACGGCGGCATCTTCTTCCAGAAGCCTCCGCCGCTCTGACAATTCCCTGCGCCGACGGCCAAATCCGTAGCTTTCATCGTTCTGTGCTACATAGTGGTCGTCAATGTACTCCTCCACCGAGGCGAACAGCTTCCGGCTCACCGCCAGCGAGTCCCGGTCGTAAAGCACCAGATACACGGTCAGGTCGTGCTCCATGACGTACTGTGTGATGGTGTCCACCGCAATGCGGAAGGCCTGTTCTTTGGGGTAGCCATAGTTTCCGCTGGACAGCAGCGGAAAGGCCACGCTCTCGCAGTGGTACTCTGCGGCTAATTTCAGTGCGGAGTGGTATGCACCGGCTAATTGTTCTGCTTCGCCGAACCCGCCGCCGTGCCACGCCGGGCAGACTGCATGGAAAACGTACTTTGCCGACAGCCCGAATGCCGGAGTACACACGGCTCTGCCCAAATCGCAACGGCCGATGGCTTCGCAGGCGGCGGTCAGCTCCTGCTCCCCTGCCGCCTGATAGATGGCACGGCTGGTGCCGCTGCCCTGCAAAAGGTTCCGGTTGGCCGGGTTGACAATGGCATCCGCCGCCACTTTGGTGATGTCGTTGCGGATCATCAGAAACGGCATGGTAGTTCCTCCCTCACATGGTTTTCTTCATCCTATCACATCCGGCGGGGCGGTGCAAGGGGTGCTCTTGTTTCCTGTCCGCGCAGCTATTATAATAATAGGTACCGAAAGAAGGTGAGCTTCCTGCACGACATCTGGAATCCATGGCACGGCTGCGTCAAGTGCAGCGAGGGCTGCCAGAACTGCTACATGTATTTTCTCGACCGGATGCGGGACCAGAACGGAGCCGAGATCTACAAAACGAAAAGCGGCTTTTCCTATCCGCTCCAGAAAGACCGCACCGGACACTACAAAATCCAGAGTGGTGAGCAGATCCGGGTCTGCATGACCTCGGATTTCTTCTTGGAAGCAGCCGACCCGTGGCGGGCTGAGGCGTGGGACATCATGCGCCAGCGCAGCGATGTGGTGTTTTTTCTGCTCACCAAACGGCCGCAGCGGGTACGGGAGTGCCTGCCGCCGGACTGGGGCAGCGGTTGGGACAACATCTTTTTCAACGTCACCTGTGAAAATCAGCGCCGCACCGATGAACGCATTCCCATTCTGTTTGACCTGCCCTTCAAGCACAAGGGCATCATGTGCGCGCCCTTCATCGGGCCAGTAAGCATCCGGCAGTACCTTTCCGCCGGGCAGATCGAGCAGGTCATCTGCGGCGGCGAAAACTACGATGGTGCCCGCCCCTGCAATTTCGATTGGGTCAAGTCTCTCCGGCAGGAATGCGTGGATGCCAACGTGACCTTCTGCTTTATCGAGACCGGCACCGTGTTCATCAAGGACGGCAGGCGCTACCACCTGCCAAACAAGCAGCTGCAAAGCCGGATGGCTTATAAATCCGGCATGAATTTTCAGGGCAGGCCCATTCATTTTGACCTCGTGGACGACTGGGGCTACCCCATCCCGCAGGAAGATCTCTATGTGCCGCATTTCCGTACAAACTGCGAGACCTGTGGCAGCAAACTGATCTGCAACGGCTGCAGCGATTGCGGAAAATGCTTATAAAATAAAGGAGTTCCAGGAATCAATACAAATGGAACTTATGGCTGATCTGGTGTGCAATTTCATCCGGCAGCGGGCGGAAGCCGATGCAGGTCAGGGTCATGCCTTCTCCGTTTTCATCAAATTCTTCCGGCTCCAGCTCGGTGTGGCAGGCATCCCGGATGAGGAAAAAATCACGGTTTTCCACAAGGCCCAATTCCTCGGCAATTGTTTTTGCTTTCAGCAGTTGATTTCGATTCTTGGCCCCACATACGGTCTTGGTAAACGAACCATCGAACCATTCTTCATAGGTTGCTTTCTCCAACATGATTTCTGCCCGATAGCCGGTAATTTCTCCGTCTTTCTCGATGGGTTCCACGCCCTGTCCCATGCCGATGGGGTCGGTGAGGAATGCCAGCGAAGCGTGGCAGCACTGCGCCGCCAGCTTACCGGGAGACATCTGCAGGTCTTTTCGGGCAATGATGAGTTGACGCATTTTTCCTCTTTCTTACGACAGCTTGATCTTCAAATCTGCCAGCAGATTCACCGCTTCCGGCAGGGAAAATTTCGCATCCTTCAGGCGGCTGCCCAGAATGTCCACCCTATAACCGGCGGCATCCCGGAAATCCGCCTTGCGCAGGTCACACTGGTAGAATTCCGTTTCGTGAAGTTCCACGCCCTTGAAATTCGCCAGCTGCATCTCGCATTTGGCAAACATAGAGCCGACGATCTCGTTTCCGTCTGAAAAGTTGAAGCGGTTGAAGTTCATTTCGGTGAAGGTGTTATATTTCAGACTGCACTCTTTCAGCGTGTGAATGGGGTCTGGGAAGGCACCATTGGACATCAGCGGTGCCCACTCGATTTCATTCAGGCGGCAGTCCTCAAAATCCAGCGACTGCACCGAAGAATGAGTGCTGCGCAGACCTGTGATCTCACACCGCACGAATTTGCACTCATTCAGCGTGGTATGATCCAGTTCGCATTTGGTAAAGAAGCAATCCACAAACACGCAGTCGGTAAAGTCGCAATCCTCAAAAGCCTCCTCGGTGAACGACAGGTCAGCAAACCGTTCACCTTCACAATAACGCTCTGTCATAAAATTCTCCTGTCAGCGCAGTTCCTCCAGCAGAGCCGTGCAACTTGTATCGTATCATTTCAAATTTGGAACGTGCGCGTTCCAAATTTACGCTTGCTTCAAGAACTCCCGCAGCACATCCTCTGGGCGGGGTGTATGGTTCGGGTACTTTTCCCGCAGCGGTGCGGCGGCACCATCCATAATGTAGGGCACACCCACAATGTCCAGCATCGACACATCGTTATAATTGTCGCCAAAAGCCATCACATCGGCAAGGTCGATGTCCAGAGTTTTGCAGATGCTGCTCACACCAATGCCCTTGTTGGCAAAGGTGGTGTCGATCCAGTACGGCCCTGCCACAGCGCAGTTCGCCTCTTTCCATCGTGGGACAAACCGTTCCGTGTAAGATTCTGCGCCTTCGTGCAGATACACCGATACTTTTGTGATCTCCCCCGGCACCTCGGAAGGGTCATGGATGATTTGATAATTGTTCCCGATGAACTGAATATGCTTGAGCATTCCCAGACCCCGCTCCATCAGGTATGCAGTATTCTGGCCGGAAAGCATCACTTCGCCCTGCCCGTCGCTGCGGGTCCACAGGTCGTTGGCGATTTCTTCGGCCAATGCACGCGGCATCGGATTCTTGGCGATGCACTGTTCGTCCTTATAGATCACGCCGCCGTTTTCGCAGAGAAACACACAGCAGTCCGCCACCGGTGCAAAGAGCTTGCGCAGGCTGGTATACTGCCGACCAGATGCCGGGCAAAACAGAATGCCGCGCCGATGCAGCTCCCGTATCTGCTCAAAGATCTCGTCTTCCAGTTCCTTTTTGCCGTATTGCAGCAGCGTACCGTCAATATCGCTGCAAATCAGTCTGATTGACATTTTCCGTCCTCATTTTTCAAGATAATTTTAGGCAATTCCCCGGCATCCAGAACACGGATGCCTTCGTCTATCAGCATCTTGGCAAAAACACCCTGTCCGGGAATCTTTGTCCCGGAAAACGTTCCGTCGTAGATTTCCTTCACGCCGCAGCTGGGACTGCGGGATTGCAGGATGGCAAGCTCCACCCCATTTTCTTTTGCAATGGCAAGGGCTTTCGCTGCACCTGCCCGGAACTCCTGGTCCACATTGATGCCCTCTTTGTTCGTGACAACGCCCTGCACGATTTCCGCCGGGCACCGCGGTGTGGGCAGGCCGCCCAAAACCTCCGGGCAGACCAGAACCACCTGATGCCCCCGCGCAAAATCGCAGACCGCCTGACTGTAATTGTTTCCGCCGCTGTATTTGCAGTTTTCGCCCAGCAGGCAGGCGCTGACCAGAATCTTCATTGTTGCGCGCTCCGTTTTTTCAGATACTGAATCTTTTACCTATTCTACCACGCTTTTGAGCATTGAAAAAGAGGATTTTGCTTTTCCTATCCCCATACCGGGAGGTCCGCCGTAATCTTTTCTAATTCCTGTGCAAGAAACGTCAATCTTTCCCTCAGATGGTTGTTATGCGGTGCATCTCCGTTCAGCAGATAGTCCGTTCTGACATTCAGGCAGGACGAAAGATCCTGCAGCAACTCAATCGAGCTGCAGCGGCTTCCCGTTTCAACTTTTGCAAGATGGTTCGCGCTAACGTTCAGCATTATACTCAGCTGTTCCTGCGTAATTCCTTGCTTTTTCCGCAAATCGCGGATACGTCCGCCGAATTCTTTTGCATCAAATCGCATTGTTCAATCCTTTCCTTTGCGCCGAAAACACAAACAGGCCGAGACTCCTTTTCCGAGTCCCGGCCTGTTTTCAGCTTGAAAATGCACAATGACCGCGACTCAATGGAGCTGCTCTTGTGAGCAGCTCACGGAGTATTATCAGCCTTTCATGCATTTCAGGCAATTTTCCCTCTTGCGCAACTGAAACCTGCGCCATGGCGATATTATAGCAAGTGTTTTCATTACTGTAAAGCACTAAAACATACTGTTTTTGCAGCAAAACCGCTCATTTTATCCATCCCATTTATACACAGTTCCGAACCAAAAGAACCGCATAAAGTTCTCATCAAAAAACGGGGAGTGACATCAAATCACTCCCCGTTTGCATTGATTATATCAGAGTTTCGTCATCCAGAGCCCATGCAGATTGCAGTATGCGTAAACAGCCACCGGCTTTTCACTTCCCAGTTCAAACACCGCGTTGGGAGCCCGCCCCGGATTCAGATAGCGGATCTGCCCGCCGTTCTCAGTCTCCACAAAAATCCACTGAATATAGTGAACATCCGCCATGGGGTGCTCCACCGCGCCCACCGTGACCGTGAGACGACTGCCGGAAAGCTCTGCCACCGGCAGATGCTTCTCGCCGCTGGCTTCCACCGTATTGGGAACCAGCTCTTTCATCTTCTCCCCGCAGCAGACCAGCGGAACGCCTGCGTTATGGATGGTAGTGACGAGGTTGCCACAGTGATTGCAGATGTAAAACTTTGCCTTCATATCGAAATCCTCCATTGGAATGTTATCGGTGTGTTTCTTGTATCTATATGATAACATTTCCTATTTATGATTTCTGTGACTGAATCACGCAAAGCGTTTTCGGGCTCACTTGCAATAAATCTCAATGGCTTTCTGCGCAAATTCTGCGGCACCGGCACCACCGACAGCATTGATGTTTTCCGTAAATGCTCCGCCTGCCCCATACATCTGCCCCAGCTGATTCAGGATCACCTTGGAACAGTTATAGTAGTGCTCTGTGATAAACTCCTGCAGCTTCTTCACCTGTGCCTGCACTTCAGAGTCCGCCGGGTCTTTGCTTTGCATCCCGCCGAATGCCGCCACGATGTCCATCAGCTGACTGCTCATGTCCTTGACTTCTTTCTCGGTCTTATGGGCAGTTTTTTCCTCAAACTCTTTGTATTCCGGCGTTTCGCCCCATTCATTTTTGGCCTGCTCGGTATACTTTTTGATCTTCTGCGTATCAAATGCGGTAAAGTCCATAACCATTCCTCCTGTGGATCGAATTTTCTGCGCAAGGCCGATCAGATCTTCAAGATGCTGCTTTTTCAATGTCAGAAGTGTGATCTGCTGTTCCAGTGCTTTCTGCCGGTCAAAAGCAGGATTCTCCACGATTTTCTGGATGTCCTTCAGCGGAAATTCCAGTTCCCGGAACAATAAGATCTGCTGCAAACGTTCCAGCGCGGCATCGTCATACAGCCGATAGCCTGCTTCGGTACGGCCCGCCGCGCGCAGCAGACCGATTTTATCGTAATATTGCAGGGTCCGGATGCTCACTCCGGTCCGCTTGCTCACTTCGTTCACTGTCATCATCTTGCTGTCCTCCCTTGCGACAGCCACAGTATACGCTATGACGCTGCGTCAGGGTCAAGAGGTTTTCTGAAAAATTTTTCAGCCTTCCCTCTGCTCCACGATTTCCAAGCTATCCCGCCCTACATGGCAGAGCAAAAACATCACTTGCACACCTGCAGCCTTTGCTTCGGCCAGTGCCGTGCCAAACTCCGGCTGTGTGCTGACATTTGGCCGCACCTCGGTGATGCCTTCCATCTGAATCACAAAGGCCACAGCGCATTGATATCCCTTCCGTTGTGCCTGTGCCAGCTCGTGCAGGTGCTTCACACCGCGCTCGGTGGGTGCATCCGGGAAATAGCCGATACCGTCCACTTCCAGTGTGCAGCCTTTGACTTCCATCAGATACTTTTGCTCGCCCTTTTCCATATAAAAGTCGATGCGGGACTTCCCATAGGTGAATTCCGGCCTGATATAGTCGTAGCCCTGTTTTGCAAGCCACTCTCCTACTACCTTGTTAGGTGCCTGACTGTCCATATTGACCCAGCCAAGGCCCTGCTTGTGTACCGCCACAAGGTCGTATTTTGTTTTGCGTTTCGGGTTATCCGACACTTCCAGCCGAACCGCCGTGCCGGGCAGCAATAGCTCTTTGCACCGCCCGGTGTTCTTGACATGGACGGTTTCCACTGCTCCATTCACTTCTACATGGGCAATAAAGCGGTTGGGACGGTCAACAAAAATGCCGTCTGCGATTTCTCTGTATTTCAATCTTTACTCCATTTTCAGTACAGGATTCGGGAGCCATGCCCATCCTGTTTACCAAGATACAGTTCCACGACCATCCTGCCGCTTTCACTGTTGCAGAGTTCTTCCTTGCAGTAGCCGCAGAGCTTTCCTTCCGCTTCCGATACATAGCGGTGCAGCGGTTCCTGCAGGTCTTTCGGGATGCTGCCCCACGGAATGACATAGCTCATGCCAGTATCCCCCACATCCACGATGCAGGCCCGTTCACTGTCCTCATCGGATAAAATCAGGTTCACCAGAAACACATCCGCAAACGGTGCCCCCTGATACTCTGCCTTTTGCCGTCTGCGCTCCGTCCGAAGCTCGTCCAGTGCCCGATTCAGGACGTTCTCCGGCAATGCCGCCTTGTAGAGCAGAAGGTGCAATTTCTGCTCCACTGCCTCGCTGTCATTCTGACCGTTGGCCGGAAGTTCCACATCTGCATGAATCGTGCAAATCTGTTTTTGCATTGCAGCACGCAGATTTTCCAGTTTCTGCTGCCGCTCTGCTTCCAATTGCTGTGCAGACTTTTGATGTACTTCTTTGGCTTCTGGCTGTTGTGCAGTATGCTCCTGCTTGGGCTCTGGCTTAGGCTTTGACCGTTCGCCGTGCTTTTTTGCGTCAGCCTCTGAAACGTTTTGCCCTAGTACAGTCGGCACCGACACATTTTGGACGCTGCTTTGTGCTGCCGATGCTTTCTGTGCCGCAGAAGGGCGCTCCGTTCTCTTTGGTTTTACCGACCGCGTTGCACCTGTGCTCGTGTTTTTCGCTTCCGGCCTTGGTGTTTTCACCGCAGGAACAGCATTTTTAACATTTTCCGGTCGAACCCGTGTCTGCGTCTGCCAGAAATCGCTGCCTGTGCGCTGATAATAGGACTTTTCCGCTCGTTTCCGGCTGCTGCGCACACCATCACAGATCCACGAAAAAATCAGATAGCGTTCCAGCGTATTCCAAAAGCTGCTGCGCCGATGACGGGGCTTATGCCGCCCGCGGGACGCATACACAATCACTGACAAGCATCCGAAGAACAGAAAACCTGCCGCAAACCCGATCCCTGTAAACAGCTTTTTGAAAAAGCCCATCTCTCACACCTCTTCCGGTTACAGCCTTGCCTGATACACCCGCTCCGTCCGGGCATCGAAGCAGCAGAAAATCACCTGCATTACGTAATCCGCATGTGCTTCCAGCCACTGCGCCACTGTTTTGACCGCAATCTCCGTGGCATCTTCCAGCGGGTAGCCATACACGCCGGTCGAAATTGCCGGGAAGGCAATGCTGTGGAGTTCATACTCTTTGGCAAGGTCCAGCGAATTGCGGTAGCAGTCCGCCAGCCGCGCAGCATCCTCTGCTGTGCCGGAATAAATCGGCCCCACTGTATGAATGATATACTTTGCTTTCAACCGGTAGCCCTTGGTGATTTTTGCTTCTCCGGTGCGGCAGCCGTGCAGCGTGCGGCACTCCGCCAACAGTTCCGGCCCTGCTGCCCGGTGGATGGCACCATCCACACCGCCGCCACCCAGCAGACTGCGATTGGCCGCATTCACGATGCCGTCACAGTCCAGGTTGGTAATATCACCCTGCACCACTTGAATCTGATTTTTTACTTTTTCAGAAATCATTGTAAACACCTCACTTTTTGAGCAGCTCCAGTGCCTTGTCCATGGGCACACAATCGGCATAGCGGTCCGGCCAGAGGAATTCATTGTAATAGTGGTAGCTCTGCTCCCCTGTCATATACTCGTTGTCCTGCGTGGAATTTGCATAGGCAGGAACGATCATGTGCAGACCATGCTCAAAGCCCGCCTCCACCGTTGCATTGATGCAGAAGTCGGTCATGATGCCGCAGACCATCACATCTTTTTCGCCCTTTTCTGTCAGATATTCCAGCAGACCGCTTTCTTTTTTGAACGCACTGCATACGGTTTTGGCGAACCGTTTTTCAGTCAGCAGCGGTGCAAACCCGGAATAGACCTCAAATTCATCGTCCCCGATGGAAAAGCCTGTACCGGGCCCATCGTCATGCTGGACATAGACGACCTCGATTCCCTGTTCGCGGGCAGTCCGGATTAGTTTCCTGATGTTGCTGACAAACTTTTCAAACGCATACAGGCGTTCATCCACGATACCTTTCTGTGTATCCACAACCAGTAAAACCATGTATAAGCCCTCCTGTGTATCTTTGGTTTCATCCTACCATAGACCGTTGCTTTCTACAAGCGGATTCAAAAAATCCCCACAGGGAAAACCTGTGTTTCACCTGCAGGGATTGATTCAGCCACCCAAGACGATCAGGATCAGCACCACGACCACTGCAATAGCGATCAGGCAGCCGCACCCGCTGCCGTCCCCGCCGCCACCGCCATTGTTGTTGTGGTTTCCGCCACCACCACCGCCGCCGGACGAGCCGCCGAAGTTGCGGTTGAACGCCGTCATGTACTGGGCATAGCCCGCATCACCTTTGCCGAAGTAGTCATAATCACCGTTTGCCATGGTAGGGGTAGCATATCAAGTCAACGGTCAGTTTTTTGATATTTAGTTATTGTGTGTTACCATTTGTCGATTTTTAATTTTGCTTTTCGCTTAACCTTAAACCAGAAGCTATTTGAATATTTCTCGTTATGGACTAAAATCTCATACGCCTCCATAGTTCCAGCAGAATATACAAAGCCGAATAATCCGACTGACAATCCTAAAAAGACAAGCGAATGATAGTGTGTCCATGGAATTATTCCTCGAACGGTAATAGCGAGTGTCAAAAGACCTATGATGAACAGAACTGTGCAAGGGATAGCAACAACCATGTTCTTTTTCTTCATGGAACGATATTCGTCAGTTAGTACCTTTAGAAATTCATAATCAAAAAGCAAACTCTCTTTTTTCAAAATTGTGTATTCATCTTTTGAAATGAACATTGAAACCACAAGAGCAATAATTCCTGCAAGTATGCAAATGGACATACCCAACACTTTCCATGCAGTCGTTGTCTGAAACACGGTGTAGGGTATTCCAGCTAAAGCAAACAAGGCGAATCCAGCACCAAAATATTTGCAAGTCTTTTTCTCGTTGGCGATATAGCCAACAGCCATTTCTCTGCTTACATAATAGCCTTTTTCATCTGCACTACTTTCCGTTTTTTCATCTTTCAGCAGAAAGTCAATGGATACCTCAAAGACATTTGAAAGCAACAGCAGTTTTTCTGTTTCTGGATATCCTTGATTATTCTCCCATTTGCTGATTGCTTGTCGGGTTGTTCCCACAAACTCTGCAAGAGCTTCTTGAGACAGACCTTTTTCTTTTCTGAGTTTGTAAATTTTTTCTCCTAAATTCATAGGTGATACCTCCTTTGGTTTTGATAGCATAATTCTACCAAAGCAAGGTGTCATTATCTATCTTTCGGGAAATGCACTTTGTCAACTTCAAGTTGCAGATATGTTTTCCAGTGCATAACTGTCCTTTTTCAAACTTGCCGGCGGCGAACGGTTTGTTAAAATCGTTTTCGGACGGCAAGTCCACAAGGGATAGCCGCTTTAGCGTCGTAAGGGAGTGTAGCTCCCTTGACGGAGCAAAGTGACGAAGCATTCTCGGTCGGGCAGTTTTCTCCTGCTGACTGGGAATGAAGCTCCGCAGGACGCACTACTCTCGATAGAGAATATAGAAGTGCGCGTTTTAGCTCCTAAAGGGATTTTATCAGTTCGCCTAACAGGAATTTAGTAACGCAAAAGGAAATATATGACATATACCCAGCTAAGTAATCCATGAAAAATCGCCCAACCGACAGACTTCCACGTTGTATAACTAATAACCATAGCTAATGCACTTCCAAAAGTTATTCCTGATTTTACCGTTTTCTTGACATTCGTTGATTTATTATCTTCCACGTTTGTTTCCTCCACAACTTCCGATTTATCGCTCAGTTTTCGTATTCAAATTATACCATAAAACTTGTGTACACTTCTACCGCAACTTTAGAATATATGAGAAATGCCCGAACATTTTTCGTTCGGGCGGTCTCGGCATCAATCATAGATCGGCTTAAATTTCACGATAGCTTCTGCCTGTGCCTTGCAAACGCTCTCCTGCCGCGCCCTCCGGCATCTATCCGCGCCCTTGCTCATACCATCTAACAACTATGTACCGGGAGGGATATCGTGTGCTGCTGACCTTGCTGCAATTTTTCGCCACAAAATTTCTGTTTCTGGCGCTCCATCTGGAAAGCGGCTGTTTTCCGCGTCCGCTCACAGCCCGGGAGGAGGCTGCCGCCTTCAGCGCCCTGCGCGCCGGGGATGCCGCTGCACGCGAAAAGCTCATCCGGCACAATCTGCGTCTGGTCGCACACATCGTCAAAAAATACTACGCCCTCCCCGGCGACCAGGAGGACCTGGTCTCCATCGGCACCATCGGGCTGGTGAAAGCAGTGGACACCTTCGACTCCACCCGCCGGGCGCGGTTCTCCACCTATGCCAGCCGGTGCATCGAAAACGAGATCCGGATGCAGTTCCGGCGGGAGCGCAAGAGCGGGCAGACCGTCTCCTTACAGGAAACCTTGGAGGCAGACGGGGACTCGGCGCTGACCTTAGCGGACGTGATACAGGACAGCTTTTGCATGGAGGAATGCTGTGAGAAGAAGGCAGACCTGCTCCGGGTGCGGCAGCTGCTGGAAATGCTGCCCGCGCGGGAGCGGCAGATCCTGCTGCTGCGGTACGGGCTGGCCGGGCAGCCGCCCCTGACCCAGCTGGAGACCGCCGGGCTGCTGGGCATCAGCCGCAGCTATGTGTCCCGTCTGGAAAGCCACGCGCTGTGCCAGCTGCGCCAGCATTGGGACAAAAAACCGGCGCAGGAGTGAAACATTTCTCCTGTGCCGGTCTCGGAATCCTTATTCGGTCAGCGCGCTTGCCTGGATCTCGTCCAGCTGCTCAAAGGTGTACAGCCGGTTCAGCGCCTCGACCAGCTCCCTTTTGGAAAGGCGCGGCGGCAGGCCCAGTGCGTTCAGTAGCTTTGCCTTGCGCTCTGCGCTGCCCGGCTTGCCGGAGAGCCCCCATTCGTACAGGTCCGTGTAGGTGATCTGCCGACCTTCCGGGCGGGCAGGCGCTGCGCCTGCCTCAGCCCCGAGGGCATCCCGCAGAGCCTGCAGAACGATGGCATCCTCCACACCTTCCACCCCCAGCAAACCTTCCTTGCCGGGCTGCTCCTTGCGCTTTTCCTTGCCATGAATGGCGGGCACATAGGCCTGCACCACATTCTTTTCGCCCACCAGATTCGTGATGTAGTTCCGGATGCGGAAGCCCGCCGCATCCGAATCCGTCAGCAGGATCAGCCCGTTTTTCTGCGCCAGCGCTTTGAACAGCTGCTGGCGCTTTTTGTCTTTGTAAATGCCAAATCCATCCGTCAGCAGGATCATGGCATCGGTCAGGTGCGCAAGGCGGGCGGCATCGTATTTGCCCTCCACGATCAGCACCCGGCCGGTATGGATCATTTCATTCTGCATCATCGTCCACTCCCTGCCATGGCCAGCCGGCACAGCGCCGTTTCCAACAAGATCTGCTCTTCCACCGGCTGGCTCTTCAGGCTCTGGTCCAGCTCCAGCAGCACCTGCAGGCAGGCTTCGATCTGCCCCAGCGTATAGTGCGACGCCGTTTCGGCCGAGCGCTTGAGCCGGTAATCGCTGCCCTTGTAGCCAAAGTCCTTGAACACCGTACTGTAGTTCTTTTTGCGGGCCGCGCCCAGCTTGACCCGGTACAGATCCACATAGCTGCCGATCATGGCCGCCGTGATGGCAATGGGCTCCTGCTGCAGGCGCAGAAGGGTCTGCAATTTCTTGCAGGCACCGGTGGCGTTTTTGGCGGTGATCATGCGGATCATCTCAAACACATCGGCTTCCAGGCTCACAGTGCCCATATCGGCCACCATGGCAGCGGTCACGGTCTGGTAGCCGGACAGCGCACAGAGCTTGTCCACCTCGTTTTCCAGCAAAAATGGATCCTCGCCGCAGCGTTCCAGCAACGCAGCAGCCGCGCCGTCCGGCAGTGAGGTTCCCTGTGCCTTTGCCCGGTCGATCATCATGGCCTTGAGCTCAAAGGGACGGGGTTTGGCCAGCTCTTCAACGTAGCCGATGGCCTTGCACTGGGCAATGATTTTCTGGGCCGATTTCCCGGCCTTGAGCTTGCTGCGCTCCAATGGGAACACACTGCCCAGCACCACCACCGCATTTTCCAGACTGGCCAGCGTACTGCACAGCTCATCCAGATCCTTTGCGCCGTATGCGCCCGGGTCCACCTCCGGCAGCACCACCACGCGGCGGGTGCCAAAAAAAGAGATGGTGCCCGCCGCCATGATCAGTCCTTCGATTTCCGGAGCCGCACCGTCCAGCACGGTTGCGTCCTCGTCACTGTCTGCCGAGAGGATGCGGACAGCCGCATTCACCGCCTGCCGCACCAGATACCGCTCTGTGGAATAAAAATAGTACACCGGGCAGCCTTTGTCGGCCAGCTGCCGGAGTTTTGCCTCGGTCGCCAAACCCGCGGCCCCCTTTCGGATGAATTGTTATAATACCCATATAGTGTACCACATTCCGGCCGGATTGCAAAGCATCACTCTGCCCGCCAGCCGCCGGAAGGGCGCAGGCTGAGGGAAGCATATACCGCTTCCCCGCCCTGCATCCATTGGTAATGATCACTCCGGCTCAGCAGCTGTTCCCACTGCACGGCCTCCGGTTTTGCCGGAGACGCCAGCAGCCACTGCGCCCGGACCGGTTCGGCCAGCGTCACCGTTCCGCTCACGGTCACGAACTGCTGCTCCCCGATGGTCAGCCGCACAAGGCAGCCGAACCGGGTACGCAGGGTCTCCACTGCTGCGGTCTGCGTCTGCCGGGTGACGGCGCTTCCCACCGGCTGCACTGCCACTCGGCACATCGTCCGGGCAGGCAGCGTGCAGGCATTTTCCGGGTCCAGACGCAGATCTGCCAGCAGTTCCACCGTGGTCACGCCCCGGCGGGCCAGCTGGTTTTCCAACGCCCGCTGAGTGGATGCCCCACCCCGGAACAGCACCACGGCTGTGTGATTCTGGCTGACCACCACCGCCGGGCTGTTGGCACTGCCCACAAGGTCGATGTGCACCACATCCCGGCACAGGGCATTGCCTGCGCCAATGGCAAGGGCTGCCGTCAGCAGAAGGCCCGGCACAGCCACCCGCAGACGCACCTTCCAGAGATGTGCCAGCCCGCACAGAGCCATCAGCAGCAGACAGACAAGGGCTGCATAGTTTGTGTCAAAATACAGCCCCGCGCCAGGCTTGGCGCTGACCCACACGGCCCAGCGATTCAGCAGACCGGTCAGAAATTCCGCCGCTTTGCCAATCATCGTATATAACGGCCTGGCTGCCGGGACCAGCCCCGCAAAAGCGGTGCCAAGGCTCAGAAGCATCATGGGTTTGACCATCCAAAGCACTGCTACGCCGGACAGCACTGCATAAATGCTGACGCTGAGGCCCCGCAGCACCAGAACCGGAAAGGCAGCTGCCGAAGCACAGACCCCGATGCACACCGTCTCGGTCAGGCTGCTGCGGACATGTCGCAGGATGCGCTGCAATACAGAGGGCTTTTTCTTCCGGGTCGCGTGCGCTGCAAAGAGTGCATGCAGGTGACGGGAAAGCTCCGCACCGGCCAGTGTACCCAACACAGCGGCAAACGACAGCTCAAAGCCGATATCACACACGGCATAGCTGTTGCGGGCGGTCATCAGGATGCCCGCCGCCGCCAGTGAGGTGAGGGCGTCCGATGCGCCATAGACCCACACACCCAGTGCGCTGACCCATACCGCTACAGCCGCCCGGCAGACAGAAGGCGTAAAACCGGTGACCCCTGCCAGCAGCAGCGCCAGGAAGGCCGTAAACAGCGCCTTGACCCGGCGGCTGCGATAACTGCGTTCCCGCCTGCGTCGGCCGAACACCGACCCGAACACGTCCCCGCACAGAATGGAGACGTGCATCCCGCTGACCACCAGCACATGGGAGAGTCCCGCGCCCCGGTAGGCGCTGCGCAGGGCGGAGGAAAGATGGTTCCGGTCACCCACCGTCATGGCGGCCAGAACCCCGCCGGCATCCTCGTTCATCTCACCGCGCAGGCTGGTACTGAGCCGCTTTTGCAGGCGGCCGGTGCGCGCCCGGAAGCTGCTGCTTTTGCCCAGCCGGGCAAAAGCCTGCGGCTCCCTTGCCCACAGTACAACGCCGTCGGCAAAGAGGGTTGTACGGTCGGCAGGCTCCGGCGCTTCCAGTGCAAAGCGCCCCTCCACCCGCTCCCCGGCTTCACAGACCGGCAGGGTATCGCATTCCACCCGGAACTCTGCCGCCCGGCCGTTGACCCGTTCCACCCGCAGCACCGCATCCACGATACCCGGATAATAGGATGCCGACACCGATTCCACTTCTGCCGTCAATGCTACCGTCTGCCCGGCGTATTTTTCCAGCGTTTGTTCCAAACGGGCATTGGTATGTCTCGCGGCAGCCAGCCCGGCCGCCGCACCCAGCAGCAGGCAGAGCGATGCTTTGCGGGTGCGGTCCGGGATGCACAACAGCAGGCAGACGGCTACAAAAAATGCCGCAAACGGCACAAAAAGTTCCGTTTGCGGCAAAAAAGCGCATATTAACGCAACACCCAGCATTCCGGCGCAGAATACGCAGAGCGGGCGTCGCATGGCGGCTTAGTGGAAGAACAGGGGCAGCGGCTCCAGGAAGATGATATCCTTGCGCTCTGCTGCGTCACCCTCGGCCAGAACAGCAGCCTGGCCCACGATGGTGCACTGGGTCTGTTCTGCCAGATCGTCCAGTGCCTTCAGGGAGCCACCGGTGGAGATCACGTCGTCCACCACCAGCACGCGCTTGCCGTTCATCTTATCCAGCTCCTTGCGGTCAATGACCAGCTTCTGCTTGCCGGCGGTGGTAATGGACTGATCTTCCACCACAACGGGGTCCGGCATATACAGCTTGACGCCCTTGCGTGCACAAACGTAAGGCTTGCCGCTCTGACGGCTCATCTCGTGGGCCAGCGGGATGCCCTTGGCCTCAGCGGTGAGCAGGATGTCAAACTCCGGGCACTTTTTGAGCAGCTCGGCGGCAGCGGCCACGGTCAGCTCGGCGTCGCCCAGCATGATAAAGGCCGCAATGTCCATGTGGTCGTTCACCTTGCAGATGGTCAGTTCACGGGTCAGGCCTGCAACATGCAGGGTATAAGTGTCAGCCATAATCAAATTCTCCCTTTCATAATCGGCATCAGACGGGCAGCTTTTCGCCGCCCAGAACATGGAAGTGCAGATGCTTGACGGTCTGGCCGGCATCCTCGCCCACATTGGAAATGACGCGGTAGCCATTTTCCAGCCCCTGCTCCTTAGCCAGCTTTGCGATGACGGCAAAAATATGGCCCAGCAGAGCACCGTCCTCCTCGGTCAGCGCAGCGGCCGAGGTGATGTGCTTTTTGGGAATGACGAGGAAATGCACCTTGGCCTGCGGGTTGATGTCGTAAAACGCCACCACCTGCTCATCCTCGTACAGCTTTTTGGAGGGGATCTTGCCCTCCGCGATCATGCAGAACAGACAATCTTCCATGGGAAACACTCCTTCCTGATCTTTGCCTTATTTATTCGCCCAATGCCTTCTTGACGATGGCACCCACAGCAGCCAGTGCCTCGTCGATCTTGGTCTCGTCCTTCAGGCCAGCCATTGCAAAGTCCGGCTTGCCGCCGCCCTTGCCGCCGGCAATGGCAGCCAGCTCCTTGACCAGCACGCCAGCCTTCAGGCCCTTTTCCTGTGCCAGCTTGTTGACGGTGACAGCCATGGTGATCTTATCCTCGGCCTTGCCTACCAGCACAGCCACCACAGGGTTCACGGCCTTGTCACGGATGCTGTCGCACATCCCACGGAGGGTGTCGCCAGTGGTACCGGTAAAGTATGCAGAGGCGATCTTCACGCCGTCGGCATCCTCAGCGTTGTTGAACAGGCTGTCCACCTTGGAGGCGGCGATCTTTGCCTTGAGCTCTTCCAGCTCCTTGCTCATGGCCTTGTTCTCAGCCATGACAGCCTCGGCGCGGACAGGCAGTGCGGTGACATTGTTAGCCTTCAGGGTATTGGCCACGTTGTGCAGCATAGCCTCCTGCAGATTTGCGCGGACCAGCAGGTTGCGGCCGGTGACAGCCTCAATGCGGCGGATGCCGGCGGCCACAGAGCTCTCGCTGACGATCTTGAAGCCGCCGATCTGAGCAGTGTTCTTGACATGGGTACCGCCGCAGAACTCGGTGGACCAGCCCTCGATATCAACGACGCGCACGACCTTGCCGTACTTCTCGCCAAACAGGGCCATCGCACCCAGCTTCTTGGCCTCCTCCACAGGCATCTCCTGGACGGTGACGTTCATGGAGTCAAAAATCTTGTCGTTGACGATCTTCTGCACACGGGCCAGCTCTTCAGGGGTCACGGCACTGAAGTGGGTGAAGTCGAAGTGAGTGATGGAGGCATCCTGATAGGAGCCTGCCTGATGCACATGGTCGCCCAGCACCTCGCGCAGGGCAGCCTGCAGCAGGTGGGTGGCGGTGTGGTTGCGGGCAATGGCCATGCGGTATTCCTTATCGACCTTTGCGGTCAGGTGGTCACCCACCTTCACGATGCCGCTTTCCAGCACACAGGTGTGGACGTAGTAGCCCTTGGGGGTCTTTTTCACGTCCAGCACGCGCAGGCTGCAGTCGGCACTGGTCAACACGCCGTGGTCAGCGGCCTGGCCGCCCATCTCGGCGTAGAACGGGGTCTTGTCCAGCACCACCAGCACGCCTTCCTTGGCCTGCTCGTCGGTAGCAATGGCGTCGGTCAGGGTCTCCTCGTCGCTCAGGGCAACCACTACGCTGTTGTCGTTCAGGGTATCGTAGCCGGTGAACACGGTGGGCTCGGCGGTCAGGCCGCCGAACAGATCCTCGCTCCAGCCGGAAATGTTCTTCTTCAGGCGCTCGGCGCGGGCGCGCTCCTTCTGCTTCTTCATCTCAGCGTGGAAGCCGTCCTCGTCGATCTCCAGACCCTGCTCGGCGGCGATCTCCTTGGTCAGGTCCAGCGGGAAGCCGAAGGTATCGTTCAGCTTGAACACATCCAGACCGCTCAGCAGGTGCTGATGTGCCTTCTCCAGGCCGTCGATCATGTTGTTCAGGATGTTCATGCCGGCGTCGATGGTACGGGCAAAGTTTGCCTCTTCGGTGCCGATGACCTTCTTGATATAAGCATCATGCTCGCGCAGCTCGGGGTATGCACTCTCGCTGGACTGGATAACGGTCTCCACCAGATCCACCAGGAAGGGGTGGTCGATGCCCAGCATCCGGCCATGACGGGCGGCACGGCGCAGCAGACGGCGCAGCACATAGCCGCGGCCCTCGTTGGAGGGCAGGATGCCGTCGGACACCATGAAGGTGCAGCTGCGGATGTGGTCGGTGATGACGCGGATGGAGATATCGGTCTTGGGGTCCTGCTTGTAGGTCTTGCCTGCAATGCGCTCCACATGGTGCAGCACGCTCTGCACGGTATCCACCTCGAACAGATTGCCCACGTTCTGCATCACGCAGGCCAGACGCTCCAGGCCCATACCGGTATCAATGTTGGGGCGTGCCAGACGCTCGTAGTGGCCCTTGCCGTCCGCGTCGAACTGGCTGAACACGAGGTTCCAGATCTCCATATAGCGGTCGCAGTCGCAGCCCACGCCGCAGGTCGGCTTGCCGCAGCCGTACTCCGGGCCGCGGTCAAAGTAGATCTCGGAGCAGGGGCCGCAGGGGCCGGAGCCGTGCTCCCAGAAGTTGTCTTCCTTGCCCAGACGCACCATGTGGTCCGGGGCGATGCCCACCTTCTTGGTCCAGATGTCGTAGGCCTCGTCGTCCTGCTCATACACCGAGATGTGCAGGCGGTCCTTGGGGATGGCCATCCACTCGTCGCTGGTCAGGAACTCCCATGCCCAGGGGATGACCTCTTCCTTGAAGTAATCCTGGAAGGAGAAGTTGCCCAGCATCTCAAAGAAGGTGCCGTGGCGGGCCGTGATACCCACGCGCTCGATATCCGGGGTACGGATGCACTTCTGGCAGGTGGTCACACGATGACGGGGCGGCTCTTCCTGTGCCAGGAACCACTTCTTCATGGGAGCCATGCCGCTGTTGATCAGCAGCAGGCTGGGGTCGTTCTTCGGCACCAGCGGGAAGCTGTCCAGACGCAGATGGCCCTTACTTTCAAAAAAGCTCAGGTACTTTTCGCGCAGTTCATTCAAACCGGTCCATTGCATAAGTTTTCTCTCCTCAATTGTCCTTGGCGTTTGCACGTCAGATTTTTATGATGTTATGGCAGAGGGGCAGACAGGCGCAAAAAACAAAACAGCCTCCATCCCAATCAAGGGACGAAGGCTGTGCTGCTCAAAACTCCGTGGTACCACCCAAATTGCAAAGGATAAATTGTCCCCTGCCGCTTTCGGCGCGTTAACGCTGCGCAGCGTCCGGTTTGCATTCGCCGGAAGCTCCGGGGTGGCGCGAAATGATCCCGACCGGAGCACCTTACAGCCGTGGGCGCTCTCTCTGGACGGTGGTGTGTGCATTTCTGACCCCATCATTGCCATCTGTCATAATTTCACATCACACAAGACGGGCACTCAGCCCCCTTGCGTACAGCTAAATTATAGCATACGCAAAACGTTTGTCAACGGTTTTGAGCAAAATTTACGGCACCCAGATGCGGTCTGCACGGGTTATCTCGCCGTTTTGGATGGTCACGGTCGTGTTTCCTGCATTCCACCCATAAGCATCTTCTTCATTGCTCATTGCATCACAAACCGTCCGATCTCCCTTTACGATCACTGGGTCGGCTTCAAAGTCTGCTGCACCGTCCGATAGTTCGATATCGTCTGCCATAACAAGTTGCTTAACCACTCCAACTTCATAATAAGCGGGATAATCATCCCATGTCAGAGTCCGGTAGTGGTCATCCTCTTTGCATAAGTCAATACCACCTTCTTCTATTCCACCGTTGATGGTCACATAGTTGTTTTCTCTCTCAACGCTTTCCACTGTTAGGGCTGTAATTTCCTCTGTCCCGTTTAGATGTGTTATAATGGTATCTCCTTCGCTCAATGCTTCAATATCTGCGGCTGTGTACCGGTCATAGTCGTATACAACAGCATTGTTGATGGTATTCTTGCGTTCACCGACCCATACTTTATCGCTTTCAAAGCTGATGTGATAAGTGCCATCCGAAAGTGGGTCACTCAGTAAAACACCTTGCATTGGGTGTACTTCCGTTTTTTGCGCCTCCGAAGATGTCGTGCTTGCCGTGGAAGCCGCTGTGCTTCCAGCCGTGGAACTGGACGCCCCACAGCCCACCATTGTTATTCCAATAGCCAAAAGCACAGTAAGTGTCACTATTTTATGGTTCCATCTCATACGAAAACCTTCTTTCTCTTGCTTGACGGAACGTTTCCGTTCCGCTACAATAAAAACGAACCAGAGAACCTTCTTATTGCAAGACAGAGAGGAACTTTTCCGTGAAAATTTTAAAAGTAAAATGTCTGGCCCCCACCCGGCTGGACAACTATCTGATGCAGCAGTACCCGGCCCTGAACCCGGGCCGCCTGAACAAGGCCCTGCGTGAAAACAAGATCAAGCTCAACGGCAAAAAGCAGCCGCTTTCCACCCGCGTGATGGCCGGTGACGAGATCAAGCTGTTCATTCTGGACGAAGTTCTGGACGCCGACAAGCGGGTGGAGGGCCCGGCGTGGAAGAACGCCCGCGGCCCGGCGCAGGTGGTGTTCGACTGCCCGCAGATCCTCATCGTGAACAAGCCCGCCGGCCTTTCCGTGGACGGCCCGGATGATGACACCCTGCTGAACCGCGCCCTGCTCTATCTGAACCAGCAGGGGGAGTACAAGGAGAACGACCTGTACACCCCGGCCCTGTGCCACCGGCTGGACACCGGAACCAGCGGCTTGGTGATCATCGCCAAGACCCCGGAGGCCGAGGAGCTGTTTCTGGCCGCCATCAAGAACCGTGACGTGCAAAAGACCTACCTCTGCGTCACCTTCGGCCGCCCTGTGCCGCCGGACGCCACCCTGGGCGGCTACCTGCTCAAGGACGCCGACCGCGGCATCGTGAAGATCGTGGAGGACAAGCAGCCCGGTGCCAAGGAAGTGGAGACCCAGTACGAGACCATTGCCGTCTCCGGTCGTCTGGCCCTGCTCAAAGTAAAGCTGATCACCGGCCGCACTCACCAGATCCGTGCCCACATGGCCAGTATCGGCTGCCCCATCCTGGGCGACAGCAAGTATGGCAACAACAGCGCCAACCGGGAGCTGAAGCTCAAGTATCAGGCCCTGTGCGCTTATGAGCTGACCATGCCCCGCTTCACCCAGCCGGATTTTGCCTTCCTCAGCGGCAAGACCTTCCGCGCCCCGAAGCCCTGGTACTACAACCAAGTGCTGGACGGAACACTGAAGTAAGACTCAAATCAACAGACAAGGCCCCGTGTGCATCAGCACACGGGGCCTTGTTTTGATTCAAGCAAATTTTATGCCGGATAATTCAGGGTGTCCAGCAAGGCGTTCAGGTAGTTCTGCGGCATGGCACCGGTGCTCTGGGCACACAGCAGATAGGTGGTGGCACCGTGCTGGAACACGGTGTACTGGGCCGTTACATTGCCTGCAGCATCCTTCACGCTGTAGATCTGGTAGACCTGACCGTTGGCTGCGGTGTAATCTGCCTTGGCATACGAGGCACCCGGCGCGGTGACCGACTCCTCCACCGCAGCTTCATCGCTGCCATCCCAGCGGGTGCTTGCCGCAAAGGTCAGCGACACGACACCGTCCGTGCGGTACTGGTTGTACATGGTATTGGTGATCTTCTGGGACGGCTTGAACGAAACCACCACATTGTCCGTCCCGCCGCCCTGCGGAAGGGCATCAAAGGTGCTGCTGGACACAAACTTCATGCCCAGCTGGCTTTCAGCATCCGCACGGCTGTTCATGTCGATCTCCACCACGCTATTGCTGGTGCGGCGGGCCGTGGTCTTGACCTGCGCCTTCACATCTTCGCCGATCTTGGCGGAATCCTCCACGGCAGGCATCTGCAAACGATAGCTCAGACGGACATTGCCGCCGCTCTTATCCACGCTGCTGGCATTCACAGCCCATGCGGCCGGGCAAAGCAGCGACACTGCACAGGCGGCAGTGAGCAACAGACCCGCGATTCTGCGCATCTTCATAAAGCATTCTCCTTTCGGCGGGGGCACCGATCCGGTGCCGCCATATTCTCCCAGCTTTAAAATAGCAAGAATATGCGCCGCTGTCAAGTGGCAAATCAGCTAAAAAGTTGGAATTATTTTTGGAAATCCCACCTAATTTTTCCCGCGGACACGCAGAAAAGGCAGTGCACCGGAGCCCCGGCACACTGCCCTTTTCTCATTTTCAGCTCGTCGGTACAGCGGTCAGGAAGCAGCTTCCTGCACCACCACATACACGCCTGCCGGCACACAAGCCGCCCAGGCACCGTCCTTGTCCAGCCAGCCGAATTGCTCACAGATATGATCGGGGCACTGGCTGTCCAAAAACGCGATCGCGCCATCTTTTACCTGCAGGTGGACCACATAGTCGCCCACATCATACAGGTAATCATGATCTTCGTCCAGCGAGAGGGTCTCAGATGCGCCGCTGCCAAAGTCAACGACTGCTTCCAGACCCGTGCCCTTGCTGCCGCGGGCCGCGCGCCAACCGAAGTACAGCGCCGCTGCCACGGCCAGCACCACCAGAGCAAAGATCAGGTTCTTCTGCCACGGCTTCCAGCGTTTTTTGCCGGAAGCTGCGTCAGATTTTTCCGTCACACTCATGCAGCGTACTTGCTGGCAGCAGCACCTGCAATGCGGCCAAAGACCACGAAGTCGGCCACAGCGTTGCCGCCCAGACGGTTTGCACCGTGCACACCGCCGGTGACCTCACCAGCAGCGAACAGGCCGGGGATGACGGAACCGTCAGCCTTCAGCACCTCGGTGTTGGTGTTGATCTTCAGGCCGCCCATGGTGTGATGCACACCAGCGGTGACCTTGATGGCGTAGTACGGAGCGGTGTTCAGGGGGTTGGCGAAGCTGGTGCGGCCGAAGTCGGGGTCGTTCTTGGCCTCAACATAGCCGTTCCAGGTGTTCATGGTCTCGGCAAAGGCAGCCTCATCGACGCCCATGGCCTTGCCCAGTTCCTCGTAGGTCTCACCGGTCACGGTGTAGCCCTTCTTGATGTAGCCCTGGATGACGCTGGAAGCATCGACCATAGCCTGATCCACCACCAGCCAGCTGTAGCTGCCGGTCTGTGCGATCTCGGCTGCGGAGACCACGTCACGGGTGCCCACTTCGTCGATGAAGCGCTTGCCCTCGGCGTTGATCAGCACGGCACCGTCGCCGCGCAGGCCCTCGGTGATCAGGGCAGCGGTGTTGGCTTCCACGGTGGGGTGGATCTGGATCTGATCCATATCCACGGTGTCGGCACCGATGGCGGTTGCCATCTCAATGCCCTGGCCCTGAGCGCCAGCAGCGTTGGTGGTCATGAAGCCCTTCAGCTCCGGCTTGTACTCGGTGACCATGTCCAGGTTTGCGCCGAAACCGCCAGTGGCCAGCACAACGGCCTTGGCATTGACGGTGACGGTCTCACCGGAAGCACCGGTAGCCTTCACGCCCACGGCAGCGCCGTTGGCGTCGGTCAGGATCTCGGTAGCGGTGGTGTTCAGCAGAGTCTGCACACCAGCCTTGTCGCAGTTTTCCTGCAGCAGAGGGATCATGTAAGAGCCAACGGAAACGGTCTTGCCGTCGCCGTCCACGGGGCGATGGATGCGCTTGACGGAGGCACCGCCAAAGCTGGCAACATTGTGCAGGGTGATGCCGTGCTCGTCCAGCCAGTCGATGGCGTCGGCACTGTTGGAGCACAGAGTCTCCACCAGCTCAGGGTTATTCAGACCCTTGCCGCCGATCATGGTGTCCAGCTCCATCAGCTCCACGCTGTCAAAGTAGCCCTTGGGGTCAGCCTGATAAGCAGCCCACTGCTCAGAAACAGTCTTAGCCAGAGCGGTGATGGTAGCGTTGTCGGCGTACTTTTCAGCAGCAGTCTTCAGGGTCTTTTCCACGCCTGCGGACTCGCCGAACTCGTTCTCGTCCTGGTACACGGTGTCGCCAGCGTTCATGCCGCCGGTGGCACGGACGGAGTTGCCGCCCACCATGGGCTGGCTCTCCAGGATGACAACGCTCTTGCCCTCAGCAGCAGCGGTGATGGCAGCAGTCATGCCTGCGCCGCCTGCGCCCACGATGGCAACATCTGCGTCAATGGTGGAGTCCTCTGCCTTGGTGGTGTCGGCCTCGACAGCGGTCTTGTAGTCATCGGCGTTCAGGCCGGCAGCGGTCAGAGCGGCGGCAGCAGCCTCCTTGATGGCGTCGGAGGTGATGGTAGCACCGGAGACGCCGTCCACAGCGATGCTGCCGGTCTCAGCGATCTGGCCGGGCAGCTGCTCCAGAGCCAGGGTACCAATGCCCTGGGTCTCGTCGGCACCCTCAGCGGTGCAGCCGGTGATCTTGCTGTCCGTCAGGGTCAGGGTGACGGTCACGTCGCCGCCCATGCCCTTTGCGGTGCCGGTAAAGTCACCGGAGACACCTGCAGCAGAGGAGGCGGAGTTGTTCTTTGCGCCGCAGCCGAACAGGCTCAGGGCCATGACGGATGCCAGTGCAAACGCAGCAATGCGTTTTCTCATGATTGGATCTTCCTTCCTTCTTCTTGGGGTTTGCTTCATGGTTTGTCCATGCGAACATCTATCAGCATAAAAAGGGGAAGCTGCGCATTCGGAACGCAGCTCCCCCTCTGCCGAACTAGGGAATAATTAGGCGTTAGCCTGAGCTGCAGCAACAGCGCATGCAACGGTAGCGCCGACCATGGGGTTGTTGCCCATGCCGATCAGACCCATCATCTCAACGTGAGCGGGCACGGAGGAAGAGCCAGCGAACTGAGCATCACCGTGCACACGGCCCAGAGAGTCGGTCAGGCCGTAGCTTGCGGGGCCTGCTGCCACGTTATCGGGGTGCAGGGTACGGCCCGTGCCGCCGCCGGAAGCAACGGAGAAGTACTTCTTGCCGTTCTCGATGGCCCACTTCTTATAGGTGCCTGCAACCAGGTGCTGGAAGCGGACGGGGTTGGTGGAGTTGCCGGTGATGGAGCACTGGACGTCCTCCTTCTTCATAATGGCAACGCCCTCCATGACATCGTTAGCGCCGTAGCACTTGACGGCTGCGCGCTCACCCTCGGAGAAGGGGATCTCCTTGACGACCTTCAGGGTCTGGGTGGGGATGTCGTACTCGGTCTGCACATAGGTGAAGCCGTTGATACGGGAAATGATGTAAGCTGCGTCCTTGCCCAGGCCGTTCAGGATGACGCGCAGGGGGGTCTTGCGGACCTTGTTTGCGGTGCGGGCGATGCCGATGGCACCCTCAGCAGCAGCAAAGGACTCGTGGCCTGCCAGGAAAGCGAAGCAGGTGGTGTCCTCGCTCAGCAGACGAGCGCCCAGGTTGCCGTGGCCCAGACCGACCTGACGCTGCTCAGCGACAGAACCGGGGATGGTGAAAGCCTCCAGGCCCTCACCGATGGCGGCAGCGCACTCGGCTGCGTCGGTCAGACCGCGCTTCACAGCGATGGCGGTGCCCAGGGTGTAAGCCCAGACAGCGTTATCAAAGCAGATGGGCTGCACACCGCGGACGATCTTGTCGCAGTCGATGCCCTTGGCGAGGAGCATCTCGTTGCAAGCGTCCAGAGACTCCAGGCCGTTGGCCTTCAGGCATGCCTCGATCTTCGGCATGCGGCGATCCATAGATTCAAAAGTTGCCATGAGTTGTTCCTCCTCTCTTATTCCTCACGCGGGTCGATGTACTTGACAGCGCCCTGCTCCTTGCTGAAGCGGCCGTAAGTACCCACGTTCTTCTCGTAAGCCTCGTTGGGGGTCTTGCCGTGACGGATGTCCTCCATCATCTTGCCCAGCTTGACGAACTGATAGCCGATGACCTCATCGTTGGCATCCAGAGCCAGCTTGTTGATGTAGCCCTCGGTCAGCTCCAGGTAACGGACGCCCTTTTCCTTGGTGGAGAAGATGGTGCCGGTCATGGAGCGCAGGCCCTTGCCCAGGTCATCCAGACCTGCGCCGATGGGCAGACCATCCTCAGAGAAAGCGGTCTGGCTGCGGCCGTAGACGATCTGCAGGAACAGCTCACGCATAGCCACGTTGATGGCGTCGCACACCAGGTCGGTGTTCAGAGCTTCCAGAATGGTCTTGCCGGGCAGGATCTCGCCTGCCATAGCAGCAGAGTGGGTCATGCCGGAGCAGCCGATGGTCTCCACCAGAGCCTCTTCGATGACGCCGTTCTTGATGTTCAGAGACAGCTTGCAGGTGCCCTGCTGAGGTGCACACCAGCCCACACCGTGGGTGTAGCCGCTGATGTCCTTGATCTCGTAGGCCTTGACCCATGCGCCCTCTTCGGGGATGGGAGCCGGACCATGCTTAGGACCTTTGGTGATCGGGCACATATTCTGTACTTGCTGCGAATAGGTCATAATCATACTCTCCTTTTGACAAATGTCGCTTGGCGGGAACACGGCTGCGCCCTGCCGGCACCGCTCGCCCTCCCGTTTTGCATCGGCTGCGCAGGCCGCTCTCTTTCGGCTGCACAGCACTACCACGCATGATTTTATTATAGAGAATGCGCGCGCATTTTGCAAGACATTTCCGCCAAAAATCCGCAATTCTCTTTTGGTTATTTTCATCTAACCGTCAATTCGTCCGCTTTCTGCCGGGCATTTGTCATTTTTCTGTCAATTCTGTCAGCAGTTCCTGTCCACGCCCCGCTGTCCGCGCCCGGCAGACGGTTCCACCGGCCGCAAGGCCCGGATGCAGGCAAAGCCGGCCCCGGCGGCTGCCACGGCCATCCAGTGCCGACCGGCTTCCAGCCCGAAGAAATTGGCTGCAAACGGAAAGGCAAGGCTGCCCACGCTCTGCCCCAGCGCCAGAAAGCCATAGTTGACCCCCGCATGAGGGAAGCCGAACAGGTCGGTGGAAAGGGCCGGCAGAACCGCCGCCAACGCCGAGTAGCAGAAGGTGAGGCCCGCATAGCAGGCCACCACGCCCCAGCCCTGTGCAAAGGCAAACCCCGCCGACAGCCCGGCAGACACCGCAAACAGCAGCATGTCGGTGGGGCGGCGGCCGATTCGGTCACTGAGCAGGGGCATCAGCAGGCGGCCTGCCGCACTGCCCACGCTGCCCAGTACCACGCTCCATAGCGCCGCCTGCTCCTCCAACCCGCGCTCCATGCCCAGCTTTAAAATAATGGGGCTGAACAGCAGCACTGCGGGGGTAGAAAAGCACACCGCTCCGGCGCACAGCCAGTACTGCTTTGTGCGCAGCATCTGCTGCGGGGCAAGGTCAATGGTGTTTTTGCCGTTCTCCTGCGGTTTTTGGGTCTGCCCGGTCTGCGGCGGGTCCTGCAAAAGCAGACTGCCCACAAGGCATACCGGCAGGGTGACCGCACCCAGTGCCCAGAAGGCCCCCCGGATGCCCTGCACGACCCAAAATCCCCGCACTGCCGTGCGCACGAATACGGTGAGGAAGGCACCGCTCAGGCCCACCGCCCCGCCGATGACGCCGGTGGCCAGCCCCTTGCGGTCGGCGTACCACTTCTGGGCGCAGGACTGGATGGACGGATACAAAAACGCCGTGCCCAGCCCCGCCGGGATGCTGAACGCCAGAAAGAACGCCTCTGCGCTGCCTGGCGGCAGCAGGCCCGCCAAAAAAGCCGCCGCAGAGCAGGGCGGTGCCCCACAGGCCCGCGCAGCGGGGGCCGTGCCTGTCCTGCAGGAAGCCGCCCAGCACGCACCCCACACCGAAGGCCGCGATGAGGATGCCAAACGCATACCCCGCCCCCTGCTCCGACAGGCCGTATTCCTCCATGACCGGCTGCTGGAACACGCCCCACGCCGCCGGAAGCCCCGTGAGCACCTGAATGGCGGCCCCGGCGGCAAGGATCGTCCACGGGTGTTTTGCTGCAAACTGCTGTTTCATCGTTTCACCTCAAAATCCGTGCAATTTGCGATAGTGTGCCCATTCGGATTGACAATCCGGCAGTTTCCTTTATAATATGATGTACTGGAAACAATTCAATTGACATATAGAGAGGTATTGCAACCATGAAAACACAGGCATTGAAGGGCATGCGCGACCTGCTGCCCGCCGAGCAGACCCTGCGCGACTACATCCAGGGCAAGATTCTGGAGACCTACCGTGCGTCCGGCTTTGAGCGCATCTCCACCCCTATGCTGGAGGACATGGAAAATCTGGACAAGTCCGACGGCGGCGACAACCTGAACCTGATCTTCAAGGTGCTCAAGCGCGGCGACAAGCTCACCGCCGCCCTGAACACCGGCGACCCCAAGCAGCTCTCCGACATGGGCCTGCGCTACGACCTCACCCTGCCCCTGAGCCGCTACTATGCCGCCAACAAGGACAAGCTGCCCAGCCCCTTCAAGGTGATCCAGACCGACCGCGTGTTCCGTGCCGAGCGCCCCCAGAAGGGCCGTCTGCGCGAGTTCGTGCAGTGCGATATTGACATTCTGGGTGACAGCTCCCCCAACGCCGAGGTGGAGCTGATCGACGTGACCACCCGCGCTTTGCTGAACATCGGCTTCACCGGCTTCACGGTGAACATCAACGACCGCCGCATCCTGCGCGGCATGCTGGAGAGCATGGGCTTTGCCGCCGATACGCTGGATTCCGTCTGCATCACCTTTGACAAGATGGACAAGATCGGTGCTGACGGCGTGAAGGCCGAGCTGACCGAAAAGCAGCTGCCGGAAGCCGCCATCAACGCACTGGCCGATTTCATCGCCGCCGGTGAGGTGACGCTGGACGCCGTGGCTGCCCGCTGCGCCGACCCCGCCATCGCCGATGACCTGAAGTACGTTCTGGCCACCGCCAATGCGCTGGCTGCCGGCCGCTATCAGGTGGCCTACTGCCCCAGCCTGGTGCGCGGTCAGGGCTACTACACCGGCATGGTGTTCGAGATCACCTGCCCGCAGTTCAGCGGTGCCGTGGCCGGCGGCGGCCGCTACGACAACATGGTGGGCAAGTTCCTGGGCACCCAGGTGCCTGCCGTGGGCTTCTCCATCGGTTTCGAGCGCGTGTGCGGCATCCTGCTGGAACAGGGGTATCAGATCCCCGGTGCCAAGCAGAAGATCGCCCTGCTGTACGGCAAGGACGCCGACTTCTCCGCCGTGCTGAGCAAGGCCGCCGCCCTGCGTGACACCTACAACGTCACCGTGCTGCAGCAGGCCAAGAAGCTGGGCAAGCAGCTGGGCCAGTTGGAGGCCGCCGGGTTTGCCGGTGCCGCCTTCATGGACAAGGACGAAGTCAAAATTTTTGCACAGCAGTAACCACAAAGTCAAAACCACCGGCTGAGCCGGTGGCTTGAGTAAGCCCTAGAAGGGCATAACA